>CAYFLT010000047.1:29285-32936 GCA_964344055.1 uncultured Candidatus Nemicrothrix sp. | reverse complement strand
CGCGTTGCGAGTTGCCGATCACGGGCTGAAGCTCCTCACCGCCGCCGGGTCGAGCCCCGCCGAGGCCGGCTATGCGCTCTGGCTGGTCCTGCGGGTTGCCTGCACGGCCGGCCCCGCCGCTCAGCCGAGTGTCACCGGCCCTCTCGAGTCGGTGCTCGGAGAGGGGGCGCCCTCGCCGGAGATGGCCCAAGCCTTGGACTCGGTGGCGATGGTCGGCGGCGCGGATTCGTGGAGATTCGACCTCGACGTCGTCGTGTCGGGAATCGCAGCCCGGCTCCGGACTTGACCGGGTCCTGGAACCTGGCAGGGTTTTGGTACCTGACACCAAAACCCTGTCAGGTCAGTCGGTGTAGTGGTCCTGGAGGTCGCGCTTGAGGATCTTGCCGGCGGGGTTGCGGGGGAGTGCGTCGACGATCTCGAGGCGCTCGGGCGTGGCCTGCTTGCGCAAGCCGGCCGCTCCGAGGGCGGCACTCAACCCATCGAGAGTGACCTCGGCACCTTCGGCGGGAACGACCACCGCACACACCATCTCGCCGGTGCGCTCACTCGGGAGACCGATCACTGCCGCGTCGGCTACCTCGTCGAGGCCGAAGAGGATGTCCTCGACCTCCTTCGCCGAGATGTTCTCGCCGTGCCGGATGATGATGTCCTTCAGGCGGCCGGTGATCGTGACATAACCGTCGGCATCGATGATGCCGAGATCACCGGTGCGGTAGTAGCCGTTGTCGTCGAAGGCCTCCTCGTCGAGGGCGGCATCCATGTAGCCCAGCATCACCTGGGGGCCCTTCGCCCGCAGTTCGCCTTCGGTCCCCGGCGGGCACAGCGACCCGTCGCCGGCTACTGCGATCAGATCGACGCCGGGCATGGCGCGACCCTCGGAGTTGGCGAGCTTCTCGTCGGGATCGGTGGTGCTGAGATTGGTGAGCACCGGGGCTTCGGTCAGACCCCACCCCGAGGCGACCCCCACGCCACCGAGCTCTTCGACCACCCGGCGATGCAGGGCCGGTGGAATCGGCGCCCCACCGCCGGGGCAGACCTTCAGGTTCGGGAAGAGCGGGCGGTCCAGGCTGTCCTGGATAGCCAGATACATCAGATAGAAGGGCGTGCCAGTACCGGCGTGGGTGCAGTCCTGTTCGGACAGGAACATGATCGTGGCCTGCGGGTCGACCGTCTCGTCGAGGAGGTGCGTACACCCCTTCTGCAGGGCCATGAACAGCAGACCGATGCCGCCGATGTGCGGGAACGGGAACGTGAGCGTGTACCGATCGCCGGGCTGGACGTCGAGACGGTCGCCCAGCGGGTCGGTGAAAGCTCCGACGGTGGCATCGGAATGCCTCGCACCCTTCGGGTCGGCCGTGGTGCCCGACGTGTAGCAGACCCACCGGACGTCATCGGCCGCCGGCGAGACGAACGCCGGAAGCGAACCCGGATCGCCGGTGGGGAAGCCCCCAGGCTCCACCACCAGCGGTTGCAGGCCTTCGATGTCGGCTGAAACCTCCTTCGCCATCGTGGCGAAGTCGTACCCGCCGAACACCCCGGGCGAGATGAGGTAGCTCGCGCCGGTCTGGTTGGCGCAGAAGCCGACCTCCCGATGGCGATAGATCCCGATGATCGGGTTCTGGACCGCGCCGAGGCGCGACAGGGCACCGGCCAACACGACGGTGTCGACCCATGTCGGGAGGATCCACGACACGACGTCGCCGGTTCCGATCCCCAGCTCGGCGAGTCCAGCCGCCATCGTCTCGACCCTCGACTTGTATTCGCCGAACGTCGCCGAGTCGCCCTGGCGCGAGATCAGCATCGGTTCGTCGGGCCAGCGATCGGCGGCCTGCTCGATGAGTTCCCACAAAGACGTCGATGCGGTCATGTCAGCTCCTTGGATCAACCCCGATATCCCACACCAGATCGTCGTCTGATTGCACGTCCGAGCACCATCCGGTCAGGACCCGTCCGACTCACCGTCGTGCGCATCCGACGCACCGATCGCCTCCTCGACGGGACCCAGGAGGCTGGCGACATTCGGATATCCGGCGTAGGGCGCCAACACCACCAGGCACTCACGCAGCTCTTCGGCGGTGAGCTCCCCCCGCTTCAATGCGGAGCGGGCCTGGAGGACGAAGATGTCGGTCTTGCCCTGAGCGGCGATCGCGCCCATCAACAGGAGCCGTCGGTCTCGTATCGACATCACGTCGCGATCCCAGACCTCTGCGAACAGCGACCGCATCATCACGTCGTAGAACGGCATGGTGCCCTCGGGTAGAGGTGTCACCGCCCCCGCGTAGACCTCCGCGACCTTGGCCTGGCCCCTCTCGAAGGCAGTCGGCTCGGCAGACGTTTCTTCCCGGTCGGTGTCGCTCATGGTCTGGATCCTAGGATCACGACATGCCGGCCTCAGCTGACGTCGAGTACAACCCGTATTCCTTCGCCGTCCACGACGACCCCTACGTCACCTATCGACGGCTCCGCGACGAGGCCCCCGCGCACTGGAACGACGAGCTGGAGTTCTGGACCCTGAGCCGGTTCGACGACGTGCTCGACGGCTTTCGGGACCACGCCACGTTCTCGTCAGAGGGCGGTGTCTCGCTCGAACAGCGGGGCGCGGGAGAGATGTCGTTCAAGATGCTGATCATGGTCGACCCTCCCGAGCACACGGCACTTCGCCAGCTGGTCAGCCCCGGCTTCACCTATCGGCGGATGGCCGAGTTGGAGGGCGAGATCCGAGCCGTCGTCGATGGCTACATCGACCAGGTGATCGAGCGGGGCGAGTGTGACCTCGTGTCCGAGCTGACGGGACCGTTCCCGATGGACGTGATCTCCGTCATGCTGGGCATCCCGGCGTCGGATCGACCCGAACTGCGTCGGTACGCGGACAAGCTGCTGATCCGCGAAGACGGAGTCCCGAGCATGCCCAAGGAGGCGGTCGAGGGGATCTTCGAACTGCTCGAGTACTTCATCGCCGACCTCCCTGCTCGCCGCAACGGAGCCGGCGCCGGCCTCATCAACGAGCTCCTCGGCCTGGAGATCGACGGTCGCCGATTGACCGAGGAAGAGCTCCTCGGCTTCTGCCTGCTCTTCGTCATCGCCGGCCACGAGACCACCACCAAGATGGTGGCGAACGCGGTGGAGATCCTCTCGCGCCATGGTGACCAGCGAGCCCGACTCGTGGCCGACCCGGCACTCACCGGCGGTGCGGTCGAGGAGGTCCTCAGGTTCCACAACTCGACCCAGTACATGTGTCGCACGCTCACCCGCGACATCGAGCGTCACGGGCGGCGGATGCGGGAAGGCGACTCGGTGCTCCTTCACATCGGTGCCGCCAACCACGACCATCGCGAGTTCGGACCGACGGCGGAGGTGTTCGACATCCATCGGCGCCCCGACCGGATCCTGAGCTTCGGCCACGGGGCTCACTTCTGCCTCGGCGCGGCTCTCGCTCGGATGGAGGGGAGGGTGGCGCTCGAGCAGATCCACCATCGGCTGGGCGACTACGAGGTCGATCACGACCGGAAGGTCCGCTTCCACAGCAGCAACGTGACGGGATGGGAGAAGCTCCCGATCTCGTTCACACCGGGCGCTCCGGTCGGGTCAGCCGGCCGGAGAGCGGAGCCATGACGTGACCGCGGTCGGCTACATAGGACTCGGCATGATGGG
>CAYFLT010000047.1:8203-29275 GCA_964344055.1 uncultured Candidatus Nemicrothrix sp. | reverse complement strand
AATCTCTGTGTAAATGTCCATAATTACCACTCTCCTTTGATTTTATTAAACTGGTGCTCCCGCCGCGATTTGAACGCGGGTCTCGAGGTCCACGTCTTCGACCTCGACAGGACCGCGGTGGATCGAGCTGTGGCCTCCGGAGCCATCGCGAAGGAGTCGGCCGCCGAGGTCGCCGCATCGAGCGAGGTCGTCAGCATCTGTGTCCCGGCCGCGCCTCATGTCGAATCGGTCCTCACAGGTGACAGCGGGATCGTCGACGGGGCGCACGCCGCACTGACGGTTCTCATCCACTCGACCATTCACCCCGACAGCATCACCGCTGCGGCTCGGACCGCGGCCGACTGGGGAGTGCCGGTTTTCGACGCCTGCATCGCCGGTGGACCCGACGCGGCCAGACTCGGCGAGTCCGTCCTGCTCGTGGGGGGCTCGGCCGAGATGTCCGGCCAGGTTCGGGGGCTGCTCGACGTCTACGCCGACAAGGTCGTCGACGGCGGACCGGTCGGCGCGGGTGCAGCGTTGAAGATCGGCGTCAACGTGATGGCGTACCTGCAGCAGGCTGCCGCTCGATCCGCATTTCGCGTGGTCGAAGGGGCTGGCGGCGACACCGACGGTCTGGTCGAAGCCTGGCGCCACATCGGCCAGCTGGGCAGGCTCACCGAGCAGTACCTCGGACTGTTGGCCGTTCCTACCGAAGACATCGAAGGGGACTTCCGCCGTTCGCTCGAGCGACTCAGTGCGATCGGGCAGAAGGATCTCCGCCTCGCCACCGAGCTCGGTTCGGCCGGCCCCGCCCTCGATGAGGTCCTCGAGGCGATGATCGAGGCGATGCCGACCGTGATGGGCGTGGACTGAGCCCGCGGCTCAGAGAAACGACGACTCTTCCGATGCGATTCATCTACCAGTACCCGGACCGTCACGGCACCGCCGGATCGATGCTGGAAGCGGGCGGCATCGGCGCCATGGCCGCCGCGGCCGAATCGGCCGGGTGGGACGGGTTCGCGCTGACCGATCACCCGGCTCCCGGCTCGCGCTGGTTGGAAGCCGGTGGCCATCAGACCTTGGATCCGTTCGTCGCGCTCGGTCACGCCGCCGCCTGCACCGAACGCATCCTCTTGTTGACCTACCTCACGGTGGTGCCGTATCGGAACCCGCTTCTCCTCGCGAAGTCGGCCGCCACCGTCGACCTCCTGTCCGAGGGTCGCTTCGTCCTCGGCGCGGGCACCGGCTATCTCAAGGGCGAGTTCCGCGCGCTCGGCGTCGACTTCGATGCCCGCAATGTGCGATTCGACGAGGCCCTCGACGTCATGCACCTCCACTGGTCGGGTGAACCCTTCGACTACGAGGGTTCCGACTTCCACGCCAAGGGGATCCAGGCCCTGCCTGCACCCGGGCGGCGGATCCCGGTGTGGATCGGCGGCAACTCCCGGCTCTCCCGTCGCCGGGTGGCGGAGCGCGGCGACGGCTGGATGCCGATGCTCGGATCCGACGCCCTGCTGGCGACGACCCGGACCCCGTCGGTCGGAGGACTCCGAGGCCTCCGCGAGCTGATCGACGAGGTCAAGGAGATGGCAGGCGAGCGGGCAGAGAGTCTGTCGTTCGTACTCACGTATCACGGCGACGGGTTCCAGGAGGACCCGACGGGCGACGTCGAGCGTCATCGGGAGGCACTGGCCGAGTTCGCCGAGATCGGCATCACACACACCGCGATCACCGGGCCGTCGAGACCCGCGGACGAGGGCCGGGAGTGGCTCACGGCGGTGGCCGAGACCTACTTCTGAGCAACACACCACGTGGAGATCGAGATCTCGGCCCGCCCACGGCCGCGCCGCGTGACCAGCGCTCAGAAACGACCGGCCATCGCCGACCGGAGCCGTGATGAGATCACTGATCCGCGCCGCGGTGTTGTCCGCCTCGTGCGTTCTCACCGCCTGCTCCCCGGGGAACTCGTCGGAGACCGGGCCGGCCGTCTCGAGCAGCACGAGCACGACATCGACGTCGTCGACGTCGTCGGAAGCTCCAGCGACGGACAGCTCATCGCCGGTGACCTCCTCGACATCTCTGCCGTCGACGACGTCGACCAGTACGCCTCCCACGACGGTTCCGCCCTCGACGACCCCGCCGGCTCCGTCCAGAGCCCTCGCGCCCGAGGGGAAGCGGACGAACTGGGAAGGGGTGATCGACGGGGACATCGGCTTCACCCTGTCGTTGGCCCAGCAGGGGCTTCATCTACGGGGCGAGCTCGCCTATGACTCGGTCGGCGAGCCGATCACCATCCTCGGCACGAGGCTGGCAGATTCGGACTTCTACGTGCTGCACGAGTTCGATCCGAACGGGAGGGTCACCGGAACCCTGAGCTTCACCTACCCGGGGGACGGTTCGATTCCCGACGGTCACTGGGATGACCTGTCGTTGACGATGCGTTTCGTCGGGATCGATCCACAGGGGAACGTCTTCGATCCGCTGGTCCGTCCCGGAACCTACGGATACCAGTTCAAGCCGTACGGCGACGACGAAGACTGCTGTGGCGCGGCGGGTCGGATGTCGCTGAGCCACGTCATCGCCGACTCGGTCACCGTCGAATTCGAGAACCACCGTGGGGCGCCGTCGTACAACCTGGCCTACCTGGAGTCGACCAAGCTGGTGCTCGAGGGGAACCGGGCCGTTTTCGACGGGGCCGGCATCGAGTGGATGGAGGAGTGCGCCTTCGAGATCGTGGTCTACGACGGTTTCGCATTCGTCGACTACCTCGACGAGCGCTGGGACTGCGGGTTCGGAATGGGTGCCGGCGTCTCCGGGGCCTATCTCCTGGCTGATCCCGCCTGACCCCTAGCGGTACTCGCCCACGCCGCGTCGAACGAGCATGTCACCGACGACCTCGGCCCACTTGCTCCCCATGAAGAAGCTGATGTGGCCAGTATCGAGCGACCGTTTCTCGGGCTGGCCGAGGTGGTGCCAGAGCCGGCCGACCTGGAGGATCGGATCGGCGAGTCGATCGGCGAAGGCGGACACGATGGCCATGCGCTCGACCGGCAGGGCGGGCTCCAGCTGGAACGCAGTGACCGGCGCGGCAGCCTGTGCCGCGCGGGTGACGAGGCGGTGCATCCGAGGTTGTTCCCGGATCGGTTGGGGGTAGTTGATCCGGACGAGGTCGGTGAGATCGGCCGCGGGACAGCCCATGACGAGGGCATCGAGATCGGACTCGGTGCATGCGAGCAGGCTCGCGACGCACCCGCCGAGTGAGAACCCGTAGACGCCAATGGCGGTGGGGTCCTGGGTGCGAATCCAGGCGATCGTGCGACGTACATCCCACACGGCCTGGGTGAGTCCGTGGACGTTGTTGACGTGGTCGTCGCTCGGGAACTGGGCGCGGGTCCGGTGTCCGCCACCCCGGTGACCGTGGCCGGGCAGGACGGGCATCGCCACGTTGAGGCCGAGTTCCTCGTGGAAGTAGCGGGCTCGCAGGATGCGACCGTCGTAGGGGCGGCCCATGTCGGCGCCGTGGATGAGCACCACCCACGGCCGAGCGCCGTCGTCGTGGCGGAGCAGATTGACCCGGACTTAGGCGTTGACCTCGTCGTAGATCCACGGGTAGCGGCCCGGACACCGATACGGTCCCAGAGCTCCAGGAGATCGTCGACCTCCTGCTCGACCCGGATGAAGTCCTCGGCCGGCATCTGGTCCGAGAAGACCGCGAAGTACATCATCGCGAGTTCGTCGAGGACCGCGTGGGCGGTGCGCAATGGGTTCCAGTGGGGCGTGGGGAGGTCGTGGCGGGCATAGCGGCGCGCCCGTTGGTGCATCGTGGCGTTCCATCCGAACCGCAGCGCTCGGAGTTGGGCCCGGCGGGCGGCCGAGGCGAGGGCGCGCGGCTTCGACGGCAGGTCGCGGATCGGAATCGGACCGCGCCGTGGGTAGGGGTCGGTGATGACGCGTTCTGCGGTGGCTTCACTCATCGCAGGTCACGCTCCCTTCGGGATCGTGGGGGCACGGCCATGGCCGGCGTGCTTCTGATGGACGTGATCGAGGAATCGGCCGACGGAGCGGACCGTGTGGTGAGTGCGGACCGAGCCGAAGACCTCGAAGGCGTGCTGGGTTCCCGGCAGCTCGGCGTAGATGACCGGCTGACTGGAGACGGACTCGAGGCGGGAAACGAACGAGCGGGCTGCCTCAACCGGGGCGAGGCTGTCGTTGGTGCCGTGGATGACGAGGAACGGTGGTGCATCGACGTTGGTGTGACACACGGGCGATGCCTCGTCCCAGACGTCGGGCGCGTCGGCTTCGGAGACTTTGAGGACGAGCTTCTCCATGTAGTCCTTCATGTCGTCTCGTCCCGAGCCATCGCGATTGCGGAAGTCGTAGACGCCGTAGAACGGCACGGCCGCCTGGATCGACGTGTCAGCGTCCTCGAAGCCCGGTTGGAACGCAGGCTCGTTGGGTGTCAGCGCGGCGAGCGAACACAGGTGTCCCCCGGCGGAGCCGCCGGTGATGGCGATGTAATCGGGGTCTCCTCCGTAGTCGGCGATGTTCTCGCGGATCCACGTGATGGCCTTCTTCACGTCGACGACGTGGTCGGGCCAGGTGGCCCGGGGGCTGAGGCGGTAGTTGATCGCCACGCTCACCCAGCCTTGGTCACACATCTGGGTCATGAGCGGACGGCCCTGCTGTTCCTTCTCGCCGATCACCCAGCCACCACCGTGGACCTGGAGGAGTACCGGTGCGTTCGCATCGCCGGCGAGATCGGGTGGCGCCCAGATGTCGAGGCGATTGCGCTTGCCGGCTTCCTCGCTGTATTGGACGTTCTCCGCCCGGAGGTAGCGGTTGCGTCCGTTGAGGAAGGGGTTGGCGACCTGGGCGGCCGGCGGCTGGGTCACACCGGCAGGATCGATCCCCGCCGTGATGAGGGCGCGGTCGAGCGGCTCGTGGGCCCGGCCGGCCTGGCGATGGACGTTGGCCAGCGCCGCCCACGACGCCGCGTTCAGTGCGAGGGCCGCTTTGGCCTGGCGCGATCGGAATCCGTGGCGTATTCCGACCGCTGCGGTGCCGGCCACCTGCAGCGCGATCGTGTGGAGCGGAAGCTCGGAGGTGAGCCAGCCGGCGAAGAACGACGGCATCGACAGATTGCCAGTGCGGCTCACCGGGCGGATCGCGTTGAACGTGTTCGCGGCGCCTGCCGCCGAGGCGGCCAGGAACTTCGTGGCGGGGGAAAGGGATCGGTCAGGCATCAGTTCGCCCCTTCGGCGGGTCGGAACGGGTCGGAGAAGGTGGTGGGTTTGCCGAGTTTCGCCGCCTTCAGGAGATCGGCGAGCGCCGCGGGAATCCCGTCGGCAATGTCCCACAGGTCGGGGATCAGCTCAGGGTCAGCAGACAGACCGAAATCGATGTGGTCCAGGTACGACAGCACCGTGATGTTCAGGCCCATGGTCTCGGTGATCACCGAACCGGGGAACATCGCCCGAACCTGGGCGCCGGCCATGTAGATCGGGAAGGGGGGCCCGGGCACATTCGACACGAGTGTGTTCATGACCGTCGGCATCGCTTGCAGCGCACCGGTTCGGGCGAGCCCTCGAATCGCGAGGTTGAGCATGAGCGGGGGAGCGGTCTCGCCGATCGACTGGATCTGATGAGCCCGGATGGCGTTCGTCATCGCCTTCGATGTGCGGCTGCTCGCTGCGATCTCCCGCAATCGGGCCACCGGATCGGGTTCGTCGGTGGCGAGCGACACCACCATGTTGGCGATCTGGTTGTTGAACTCGTCGTCCCCTTCGGCCCGGGTGGAGATGGGCACGCCGGCGACCAGTGAGTTCTCTGGTAGTTCGCCGTGACCGTCGAGGTAGGTGCGCAGGGTGCCGCTGCAGATCGCGAGCACGACGTCGTTCACCTTCACGTCGAACTCGTTCTTGACCTTCTTGACGTCCTCGAGCGAGACCGAGGCGAACGCCATGGCGCGGCGGGCGCTGATCTCTTTGTTCCAGCGGGTGGTCGGTATGCCGGTCAGGGGAGGAGCCTCGTCGGACTTGCGGTTGAACTCCAGGAGGGCGATGCCACGCCGGGCCGCCTCGGCCATGTACCGACTCATCCGGAACGGGGTGCGTACGTTCGGCAACACGCTGCGGACGAGGAGTTCGAGATCGGACGGCCCCGGCCCGGGGGAGTCGGTCTCCTCGGGGATCTCCCGTGGTGGTGGGTCGGGTTCGAGGTCCATGACCCCCGTGGTGAGGGCGGCCCCTGAAACGCCGTCCATCAGGCAGTGATGAATCTTCATCACGAACGCGACGAGGCCGCCGGCGAGTCCGTCGACGTACCACACCTCCCAGAGCGGATGCCGTCGGTTGAGCTGCCGGGTCATGAGCTGGGCGATCAGCTCGGCCAGCTCGACCGGCCTTCCCGGCGACGGAACACCGATTCGTCGGACATGGCGGGCGATGTCGAAGCCTTCGTCCTCGACCCAGACCGGGCGGTCGAGGTTGAGCGGAGTCTCCCGGAGTTTCCAGCGGAACTTGGGGGCCAGCGGCAGTCGCTCTTCGAGGTGGGCCACGAAGCGCTCGTAGCCGAACCCTTCGGTCGTGGAGGGATCGAGAATCGTGAGACCGGCCATGTGCTGGTGCCACTCGGGTGTTTCCAGCGACAGGAACAGGGCGTCGGTGCCGGACAGACGGTGGAGCTTGGTGGCGTTCATCGGTCGAGGATCCTCACCACACTGAGGACGTTGTCGACGATGTCGGCGCAGTCGAAGTAGCCCATGCCGGCCTGGAAGAGCGCGCCCGAGAGGCAGATCATCAGCGCACCACTGACCGATTGGTCGACCTCGTCGCCGAGGGCCAGTCGGATCCGGCGGATCAGTTCGTCGCCGACCTGGTTGCGTAGCCGGGCCACTTCCGGATCGGAGGTGACCAGCGCGGCCAGCGCGGCCTGGGCGAGTTGGGGGTTGTCACGGAGCATCAGCCCCGGTCCCTCGATCGCGAGCCGTACCCGATCCTCGAAGCTGTGGTCCTCGCTCGGGTCGGGGTCGGGGAGTGCCTCGAGCTTGCGGTGGAGCATCTCGGCCACGAGGTGGGACTTCGAGGAGAAGTAGTTGTAGACGGTGGTGTGGGTGACGCCGGCAGCCGCGGCCACCGATCGAAGCGTCAGCGCGTCGGGTCCTTCGGTGCGAAGCTGGACCTCGGCGGCGTCGAGGAGCTCGGCAAGGGTTTCCAGCTGGCGTGGCGAAAGGTGGAGACGGGTGGCGACGCCCGTGGTCGGGGAAGACACAACGGTCATAGATGAGAGTTTACAGATGTAAACACAGTTGTAAACCCAGCGTCGGTTGACGGTGTCGTGAGGTACAGCGAGCATCTGCGGGTGACCGAGGAACCCCTGCCATCGTGGTCGAGCATCGCGGACTGGTACGACGAACTGCTCGTCGGCGGGAGCGGACCGCACGAGACCGCGCTGAAGACTCTCGGTGAGTTGTTGCCCGATGTCGACGGCGCCCGGGTGGTCGATGTGGCCTGCGGTCAAGGGATCGCCTCGAGGCTTCTGGCGGAGCGGGGGGCGCAGGTGGTCGGAGTCGACTCGTCGCCGGTGATGATCGACAACGCGCGCCGGCACGGAACACCCGTCGGGCCGAACATCGAATACCGGGTCGATGACGGTGAGACGCTGGGAACGCTCGACGACGACAGCGTCGACGGCGCCACCTGCCAACTCGCGCTGATGGACATTCCCGACCTGCAGGCTGCGCTCGTGTCGGTGGCCAGGGTGCTGCGACCCGGCGGGTGGTTCGCCTTCGTCATCGGGCATCCGTGTGTGCTCGTCCCCGGCGCGCGCAACGGGGTCGACGACGAAGGCCGGCCGACGTTGATCGTGACCGACTACTTCCGTGAACGTTTCTGGCGGTCGTCGAACCCGGAGGGAGTGCGACGGGCGGGCAACCATCACCGCACTCTCAGTACGTACCTCAACTCTTTGGTCAGTGCCGGGTTCCACCTCGAGGAGGTACGCGAGCCGGAGGCCGACGCGCTCCTCGCCGAACAGCAGCCGCTGTACACCCAGGTGCCGATCTTCCTCGCCGCCCGAGCGCGGGTGGAGGGCTGAAAACGACGAAGGACTCCGCCCCTGGGCGAAGTCCCTGGTCACAATCGTGGAGCTAAGGGGAATTGAACCCCTGACCTCTTCCATGCCATGGAAGCGCTCTACCAACTGAGCTATAGCCCCTGGGTTTGAGGCACCGATCGTACCAGGGCCCTCGCGCGCTGCCACCCATGCACCCCTCCCACCCCGGTCGGGTCGATGGCTCTAGCGTCCGGGTCGATGTTGGCTCACCGGCGCATCCTGCTCGCCCTCAGCTCTGCGTACTTCGTGATCGGCTTCTGGGTGGCAACGACGCCGGCCGGGCCTCTCCTCGCCGTCGACGACGTCGCCTATCTGTCGATGGGGCGGACGCTGGCCGGAGGCGGCGAAGCGCCCCTCCACGCGCAGGCGCCGTACGGCTTCCTCTACCCGCTGCTGACGGTGCCCGCCTGGCTGCTGGGATTCGGCGAGGATGCGGTTCACGCCTACGCCCGCGGTGTCAATGCGCTGGCCGGCGCCCTCCTCGTGCCGGTCCTCTACGCCGTCCTTCGGCGGTTGCGGAGCCCCGACCCGTCGATCGCGCTCCTCGGGGCCGCGGTCGGTGCTGCGCTCCCAGCCCTGTGGCTGACCGCGTCGATTGCGTGGACCGAACGGCTCCTGACCCTGCTCGTCGCTGTCGCGGTGCTGTGCGTACTCCGTCTGGCCGACGAGGCCACTCTGGCCCGCCAGGGAGCGGTCACGGCCACCGCGATCGCGCTGTACGCCACCCATCCTCGGATGGGACCCGCCACGGTGGTCGTGCTCTTGGCCGGCGCGGCAGCTCTGTTCCGGGGCCGGCCCGGGCTCGCGGTCGGAGGGTTGGCCGTGGGGGGCGGTCTGCTCGCGCTGGTGGACCCCATCCGCGCGGCAATCGCCACCGTGGCCTTCAACAGTTCTGGTCGATACGACGTCGGTGACCTGTCTTCGCGTCGAGGCTTGAGTGAGATCGGAGACATGGCCCAGCACGGCGTCGGCACGCTCGCCTACCTCGCCCTCGCCGGAACGGGACTGGTGGTTCTCGGATCGATCTGGTGGTGGCGGTCCCGGCCGGCCGGCTACCTGATGTTCGCGATCCTCGCCGCGGTGGTCGGGATGGCCGGGTGGTTCCTCACCGGCGTGCCCCGCGCGGACTCGTGGCTTCACGGTCGCTATGTCGAAGTGCTCGCGCCGCTGCTCGTCGGAGCCGGGGTCGTGGGGCTCACGCGGCTGCCGTGGCGCACGGTGGCCGTCTCCTTGGTCGGTGTGCCGATCGTGGCGGGGGTGATCGCTGCATGGGTCGGTCCGGGCGACAACTGGCGGGTGCCGCGCTCGCCGGTGATGATGCTCGGGGTGGAAGTCGGCGGTGCCCCGTTCGGAAACGATGTCTTCGAACCTGGAGCGGCCGCGTCGGTGGCGATTGTGGTCGGACTGGCTGGCTGGTTCGGCTGGCGGTTCGGTCGGACCCTGCTGACCGGTGCGGTGTTCGCCGTCGCGGTCACCCTGGGCGTGGTGAGTGGGCTCGAGACGCTCGACCAACTCCATGACGGCACGCTCGCCGGTCAGCTCCGTGACGCCCTGGCCGATCCGGACCTCGAACCCATCAGCCATCTCACCGTCGAGTTGTCGGGCACCTCGCCGAACCTCGTGTCCGCGCTGGCGTGGGAGGTCGGGCTCGACAACACCTCGATCGAACTCGTGCCGGCCACATCGCACCTGCTCGTGCCGAGCGGGACCTCGGCCCCCTCGGGGGCGACGCTGGTGGCGGAGTTCAACGGCGGCACCCTCTGGGAGATGGGCTGACCCGCCGATCGGGGCTGCTCAGCCGCCGGGTTCGCCGCTGTCGTCGTCCTGGCTGCGGAGGAAGCGTTCGACCTCAGCGGCGAGCTCGTCAGACGTCGGAAGGTCCTCGCCGGCCTGGGTGAGCTCATCGTGTTGCTGTTCGAGTTGGGCGAGCATCTCGCCGTGGGAATCCTCGCTGCGGACCAGGGCGTCCAACCGGTTGCGGGTAGCGATCGACTCCTGGGTCAGGGCCGTCGTGTCGAACCGCAGGCCCGCCGCCTGGCCCATTCCCTCCAGCAGTGCCTGGGCCGCCCCGGCGTAACGGGCGCCCGACACATAGTGCGGAACCTGGGCCCAGAGGCCGAGCGCATCGACCCCCCTCGCCTCGAATGCTCGCTCGAGCGCCGATTCCACTCCGGCGGGTACGTCGAGGGTGGCGTTGGCGAAGCCGATGTCGGTCAGGTCCGGCCGTGCTGCGGTCACCGAGAGGCGTGATGGTCGGGTGTGGGGTACCGCAGCCGGGTAGGCGCCGAGGCCGACCATGCGCCGTACGTTGAAACGCTCCGCCAACTCGAGCACGGCATCGACGAAAGATCGCCAGTTGTGGTCGGGCTCGGCGCCGTGGAGGACGAGCACCTCGTTGTCGTCGGCGTCGTGGCCGGCGACGAGTTCGATGATCGGCCACTCCAGTCCGACGTTGACGCCGTCGACGACGTGCATGGTCGGGCGACGGGCACGATGGTCGAGAAGCCATTCGGTCTCGAACCGGGCCAGGATCTGGGGCTCGATCTGATCGAGGATGCTCGTCACCGCCAGGGCGGCGCTCTGACCGGCATCGATCCAACCCTCGAAGTGGACGAGAAGGGCCGGGGCGTCGAATGACGTCGTTCGCAGCAGCGTGTAGAGATCCTCGGGCGTGGCCGGCCGGCTCATCCGTTGCCATCCTTCATGTCTCCGAGGGTACGCCCTCGACCTGCGGTCGGCGCCGCCGGGAATCGACCGGACAGCCGATACGTTGCTTCGAACGATGGCTGATGTAACTGATGCAACATTCGAAGCCGACGTGGTCGAGCGGTCCAAGACCGTTCCCGTGGTCGTCGATCTGTGGGCGGAGTGGTGCGGTCCGTGCCGCCAGCTCGGGCCCATCCTCGAGAAGGTCATCGGCGAGACCAACGGTCAGGTGGAACTCGCCAAGGTCGACGTCGACGCGAATCCCGGCGTTTCGCAGGCCTTCAAGGTGCAGTCGATTCCCGCGGTCTACGCCCTGAAGGACGGCCAGGTGGTCGACGGCTTCATGGGGGCCCAGGGCGAGGCACAGGTCCGTGAGTTCGTGGAGCGGCTCATTCCCACCGCGGAACAGACCGAGGTCGAGCAGCTCCTCGAGGTGGGCGACGTTCCGTCGCTCAACCGGGCGTACGAGCTGGAACCGGACAACCCGGCCGTGCTCACCGCCCTGGCCGGCAAGCTCATCGAGGAGGGCCAGACCGACGACGGCGTGGCCCTGCTCCAGAAGATTCCGGAGACGCCCGAGACCCGGCGGCTCATGGCGCTGGCTCGCACCGGCGGCGCGGACACCGACGACGTCGACGACAAGCTGGCCGCTCTCCTGCCGACGGTGAAGCTCGACGACGACGCCCGGCAGCAGTTCGTCGACCTGCTCGAGGTGCTCGGCCCGGAGGACCCCCGCACGGCCGAGTGGCGCCGCAAGCTCAGCGCCGCCCTCTTCTGAGCGCTGCACTTGGGGTCTGACCCCGGTTGCTTCTCGATTCGCGCGCCGCTGTCCTAGAGCGCCCACAACTCCCGACGCGGGCCCGACACCACGTCTCGGGTGGTGGGATCGGTCGGTGGCGGTAGCGTTCGACTTCTCGACTTCCCCGCGAGACCCCCATTCGGGAGCGTCGCGTGGAAGCGAACCCGTCCCCCGAACTTCCGGAGTTCAGCTGGCGTCGCGCGCCCGAGCTACTCGCCGACCGGCTCGGCGTCACGCCGTTCGCGCTCGTTGTCGGCGTGGCGGCGGTCGTCGCGGCCGGCTGGGGCGCCTGGTGGGCCATGCAGCCTCCTTCCGGTCCGCCGGTCGAGCAGACCCTGCCCATGGTCGAGTCGGTTGCCATCGCCGACGCCACCACCACGACCGTTCGTCCCGCACCGCTGGTGGTCCATGTCGCCGGGGCAGTCCGCGACCAGGGAGTTCACGAGATCCGGCCAGGCGGGCGGGTGATCGACGCGATCGAGGCCGCGGGAGGGCTCACCGCCGACGCGGACGGTACCCGCCTGAACCTCGCGCTCCTGGTGGCCGACCAGCAGCGAATATGGGTGCCGAGAGTCGGCGAGGAGGAACCTCCCGTCGTTCTGCCGGAGGGCGGGGGCGGACACTCAACCGCCGGCGCCGGCGCCTCGGGCGGCCTGATCGACATCAACCATGCTGATGCCGCCTCCCTCGAGGCGTTGACGGGTATCGGGCCGAGTCTCGCCGCGGCCATCGTCGATCACCGCGATCGCGAAGGAGCATTCGCCACACTCGACGACCTCCTCGGTGTTCCGGGGATCGGCCCCGCCAAGCTCGAGCAGCTCCGCGACGAGGCGACGGTGTGAAGGCACATCTGATCATGCTGGCCGGGGTCGGCGCCGGCTGGGCACTCGTGCCGGTGCCGGTGATCGTCGCGGTCAGCGCCGTGACGGTCGTACTCCTCGTGCGTCGACCATTGCCGATGACCGTCGCCATGTTCTGTCTCGTCAGTGTGCTCGGCCAGCGGGCACTCGCCGGTCTGGACCCACCTCCCGCCGGACCCGTCGACGGGTGGCTGACGCTGCTCGACGACCCAAGGCCGGCCGGCCCGTACGGCGTGCGGTTCACTGCCCGCCACGATGGGAAGCGAGTGGCGGTGAGCGCCCACGGCCCGGTTGCCGGAAAGGTGGACGACCTCCTGGCCGGAGAGCGGGTCCGGGTTCGCGGCGCACTTCGACCGGTCGGTGCCGACGACGCTTGGGCGAAGTGGCGACACGAGGTCGGCCGCGTGACGATCGTCGAGGTGCTCGACACCGCGCCGGCGGCGCCGCTGGCCCGTCTCGCGAACACGATCCGGCGAACGCTGACCCGCGGCGCCGAGCCGCTCGATCGAGGCGGGCGCGCGGTGTTTCTGGGCATGGTGATCGGCGACGATAGGGGGCAGGCCCCCGCCACCGCCGACGACTTCCGGGCGGCTGGGCTGGGGCATCTCCTCGTCGTCTCGGGTCAGAACGTGGCGTTCGTGCTGGCGGTCGTGGGCCCACTGGTCGTCGTGCTTCGGCCGGGACCCCGTGTGGTGGTTCTCATCACGGTCCTGCTGGTCTTCGCGGTGCTCACTCGCTTCGAACCCTCAGTGCTCCGCGCGGTGGCAATGGCGGGCGTCGGCGTCGGTGCGGCTGCACTCGGCACCCCGGTCGATGGTCGGCGTGGACTGTCGTGGGCGGTGGCGGGCCTCGTGCTCGTCGACCCGTTCCTCGTCCACGTCGTCGCCTTCCAGCTGTCGGCCGCGGCCACGGCGGGCATCGTCTGGCTGTCGCCGGGACTGACGGATCGACTCCCAGGGCCGCTCTGGTTCCGACTGCCGTTGGCCACGACGGCCTCGGCCCAGCTGGGAGTGTCGCCGGTGCTGTTGGCGACATTCGGACCGCTCCCGCTCGCCACCCTGCCAGCCAATCTCTTGGCGGGGCCGGCTTCTGGCCCGGTGATGGTCTGGGGCTGCACCGGCGGGCTGGTGGCCGGGATGACCGGTGGGGTGGTGGCCGAGGTGATCCACATCCCCACCCGCGTGATGCTGTGGTGGATCCAGAGTGTCGCCGGAGTGGCTGCCCGCGGACCGCAGGTGATGATCGGACGCGGTGCCCTCGCGGTGATCGCGGTCTCGATGGCGGTTCTGGTCCTCGGGCGGCGGCCGGCCAGGATCATGGCGACCCTCGCGATGTCGGTCCTCCTAGCCGCCTCGGTACGCAGCGCGGCCAGTCTGCCGGCAGGGGAGACCTCACTCGGCCAGGGTCTGACCATCCATGCCGACGGCGACGCCGCCGAGGTCGTCGTCCTCGACGGCCCGGGTCCGCCTCGAGGTGTGCTGGAGACACTACGCACGGCAGGGGTCGGGCGGCCGGAGATCATCGTCGCCGTCGACGGTGATGCAGCCGACGCCTTCGCCGTCATCGCCATCAACGACAAATATGGCGAGGTCGCCGTGATGGCACCGCCGCTGCACCGAGTGCCGGGTGCGACCACCGTGCACGAACGGCTCGAAGTCGTCGTCGGCGGGCTCCGCATCTCGGTCACCGAGCACGCGGGTCGGCTCGAGGTCTCCGGCTCCACGGAGGCAGACCACACGGGTCCATCCTCCGGATAGGGTCGCCGCCGATGTACCTCGAGCTCGGCAGCACGCGCTTCGACATCACGACGCGGGCCCTGGTGATGGGAATCCTCAACCGCACTCCCGACTCTTTCTACGACGGCGGCCGGTACTGGACCTTCGACGACTTCCTGACCAAGGCCGAGCAGCTCGTCGAGGACGGCGCCGACTTCCTCGACGTGGGCGGGGTGAAGGCAGGGCCCGGGCCGGAGGTCACCGAGGCCGAGGAGATGGATCGTGTCGTGCCTGCGGTGGCAGCCCTCAGGGATCGGTTCGATCTGCCCATCTCCGCCGACACGTGGCGGAGTTCGGTGCTCGAGGAGTCCCTGAAGGCCGGGGCGTGTATCGGCAACGACATCAGCGGTTTCGCGGACCCCGACTATCTGACGGTGGCGGCCGCCCACCGGGCATCGGTGGTCGCCACCCATGTCCGCATCGGTCCCCGGATCCCGGATCCCGAGCCGGTCTACGAGAACGTACGCCGAGACGTCACGGAGTTTCTCCGTCGGCGGGCCGAGTCCGCAGTGGCCGCCGGGATCCCGCGGGAGCGGGTCATGATCGACGCCGGCCTCGATCTCGGCAAGACGCCGGCGATGTCCCTCGAGTTGTTGCACCACAGCGATGATCTCGTTTCGCTCGGCTATCCGGTGTTCCTCTCGGCCTCGAACAAGGGCTTCCTCGGTGAGGCCGTGGGAACCGAAGTCGACGATCGACGGGAGGTCACGTTCGGCGCCCATGCGCTCGGGATCGCGCTGGGATGTCGGATTCTCCGGGCCCACGACGTCAAGGGCAATCGGAGGCTCGCGCACACGATGAGCGAGATCCTCCGTCATCGGCGAAGCTCTTCGACGTGACCATTCGACTGATCACCGGCGACGATCCGATCCTCGTCGGCGAGGCCGTCTCCCGGGCCGTCGACGAGCTGGTCGGCACGGGCGACCGTGGTCTCATGCTCGAGACGCTGACCGAGGCGGAGTACCGCACCGACGAAGGTGGCTGGGAGTCGGCTCGTCTGCTCGACGCGGCGCGGACGCCACCGTTCCTGACGGACCGGCGAGTGGTCGTGGGACGCCACCTGAGCCGGTTTTCGAAGAAGGACGACTACGGCCCGCTGGTCGCGCTTCTCGGCGAGCCACTCGACACCACCGATCTCGTCCTCGTTTGGGAGCGAGGGGTCGAGCCGAAGGTCGACAGGATGCCGGCACTCCCGAAGGCGGTGAAGGAGGCTGCCGAGCTGGCCGGTGCCGAGGTGCTGCAGACCTCGGCCCCGAAGGGCAAGGGTGGCAGTGACTGGCTGCGGGACCGTCTCGGCACGTCGACCTTGGAGTTCGACCGGGCGGCCGTCGCGGCCATCGACGAGTTGCTCGGTGAGGAACGCAGCCGCGTCGTCGGCCTGGTCCGCACCCTCGAAGGTGCGTTGGGGGACGGTGCCACCGTCACCGCCGACGACATCGCCACGTTCGGCGGCGAGAAGGGTGCCACCGTCCCGTGGGCCCTCGACGATGCGATCGACAAGGGCGACGTGGCCGGGGCTCTGGCGATCCTCCCTCGGCTCATCCCGTACTCGGGCACGCCGACCGACCGCAACGGCGCGGCGTTCCGACTGATGGCAGTACTGCACCGGCGGTACTCGAACATGTTGCGTCTCGATGGGGCAGGTGTGAGAGACGAGAAGGACGCAGCGAAGCTGCTCGGGATGAAGGGATCGACCTTTCCCGCGAAGAAGGCCCTTCAGCAGAGCCGGAAGCTGGGCACAGACAGGCTGGCCCGAGCGATCGAGCTCCTCGCCGACGCCGACTTGTCTCTTCGGGGCACCAAGGACTGGCCGCCTGAGTTGGTGGTCGAAGTCCTCGTGGCGCGTCTCGCCAACCTCAGCAGCCGACGCTGAAGTAGAAGCCGGGTATCAGAGGCCGAGAGCCACCCCTGTTTGGGTACCTGGTGAGACGGTGGCCCCGCCTCCGGTGTCTCAGCCTTGGGCGTTGAGGCGCTTGGCGAGCTGGCTCTTCTTGCGGGCGGCCTTGTTCTTGTGGAGAACGCCCTGCTGAGCGGCCTTGTCGATGCGCTTGATGGCGGCCTTGACCGCCTCGTCGGCGTCGTCGGCCCCCTCGTCGATGGCCGCGATGGCCGACTTCGTGCGGGTGTGGATCTCGGAACGGACCCGACGGTTGGCGGCGTTGCGCTTCAGGGTCTGACGGTTCCGCTTGATCTGCGACTTGATGTTGGCCACGACTACCTACTGCTACCTGGAGGAGATGCGAACTTCCGGCCCGTTTCGGCCGACCAGGAATGGTACCGGCACCCACCCTCCGATCGCACCCGAACATCGGTAGCGTCATTCACGTCATGGATCTCGATCGCATCCGCAACACGTCGATCATCGCCCACATCGACCATGGGAAGTCCACCCTGGCCGATCGCATGCTCGAGCTCACCGGAGCGGTCGACGCGCGCGACATGCGGGCCCAGTACCTCGATTCGATGGACCTCGAGCGCGAGCGTGGGATCACCATCAAGCTCCAGTCGGTCCGGCTCGAGTGGGCCGATCACGTCGTCAACCTGATCGACACACCGGGCCACGTCGACTTCGGCTACGAGGTCAGCCGGTCTCTCGCCGCCTGCGAGAGCGTGATCCTGGTGGTCGATGCCGCCCAGGGCATCGAGGCGCAGACCCTCGCGAACTGCTATCTGGCCATGGAGAACGATCTCGAGATCGTTGCCTGCCTCAACAAGATCGACCTGCCGGCCGCCGAGCCCGACCGCTACGCCGCCGAGATCGAGAACGTGCTCGGTATCCCGGCCGACGACATCCTGCGAATCAGCGCGAAGACCGGCGAAGGCGTCGCCGACGTCCTCGACGCCGTGATCGCCAACACTCCGGCCCCCGAAGGTGATGCCGACGCGCCACTCCAGGCGCTCATCTTCGACTCCCACTTCGACCAGTACCGTGGCGTCGTGTCGTCGATCCGGGTCGTGAACGGCGTCATGAAGAACCGGGACAAGCTCCGGTTCATGCAGGCCGGCACCAGCCACGACGTCGACGAGATCGGCGTCCGGACCCCGGACAACCTGCCGGTCGATCAGCTCGGCCCCGGCGAGACCGGCTACCTCATCGCCGGCATCAAGGACGTCGGTGAGGCCCGTTCCGGTGAGACCATCACCACCGATCGTCACGGCGCCACCGACGCGCTCCACGGCTACAAGGAACCCAAGCCGATGGTGTTCTCGGGTCTCTACCCGATCGACGGCGACGAGTTCTCCGATCTGCGAGAAGCGCTCGAGAAGCTCCGCCTCAACGACTCCTCGTTCACCTACGAGCCAGAGACGTCCGGTGCGCTCGGCTTCGGCTTCCGCTGCGGCTTCCTCGGCCTGCTGCACATGGAGATCGTGCGCGAACGACTCGAGCGTGAGTTCGACCTCTCGCTCATCTCCACCGCTCCGTCGGTGGAGTATCACGTCACCAGGGGCGACGGTGAAGAGATCGTCTGCTCCAACCCGTCCGAGCTTCCGCCCGCCGCCGAGATCATCAGCATCGCCGAGCCGTACCTGCGGGCCAGTGTGCTCACCCCCACCGACTACACCGGCACCGTCATGGACCTCTGCCAGACCCGGCGCGGCGACATGGTGAAGATGGAGTACCTGTCCCCGGAGCGGGTCGAGATCCACTACCGGCTGCCGCTGGCCGAGGTCGTCATCGACTTTTTCGACCAGCTGAAGTCGCGCACCCAGGGCTACGCCAGCCTCGACTACGAGCCGGACGGCTACGACGTCGACTCACTCGTTCGTGTCGACATCCTGCTCCACGGGGAACCGGTCGACGCGTTCAGCACGATCGTGCACAAGGACAAGGCGTACGACTACGGCCGCAAGATGGCCGAGAAGCTCAAGGAGCTCATCCCTCGCCAGAACTTCGAGGTGCCGATCCAGGCCGCCATCGGCGGAAAGATCATCGCCCGCACCACCGTGAAGGCCTTCCGCAAGGACGTCACCGCAAAGCTCTACGGCGGCGACGTCACCCGGAAGAACAAGCTGCTCAAGAAGCAGAAGGAAGGCAAGAAGCGGATGAAGTCGATCGGCCGCGTCGACATCCCCCAAGAAGCCTTCATCAGCGCCCTCCAACTCGAGGACTGATCTTCGCTGCTGCTTCGCGACACCTTCGGTGTCGCTCGCGACGCAGACTCAGCTCCCCGGTTCGACCGGCGAAGCCGGATCGAACCTCACTCGAAGTCAGAGCGAAGGTCAAACGCAGGGGACAGGCACCCGTTTGACCTTGTCACTCAGCGCGGGTCAGAGCGGGTCGTTGAATCTCTGGATCTCGACCAGGTGGCCGTCGGGGTCCTCTACGAAGCAGTGGTAGATGCCGAACCGGTCGTTCGCTTTGGGGCCGTCGACCTCGTGACCCTCCTCACGCAAACGGCTCGCCCACCCATCGACGTTGCCGGTCACCAGCGTGAGGATGATCCCGCCCGGATCGGCGGGACGGTGATCGCACACCCCGAGGTACGCGTCAGGAGTCACGCGGAAGATGAGGCACGCACCTTGATCCCTGGCCAGTTCGAGTCCGAGGACATCGCCATAGAACGCCGCCGAACGCCCGAGGTCCTGCACGTAGACGAAGGTGATCTGCGAGTCGAACCCTGCGGCGTCCACGATGCGTAGTTCGTCAGCCGCCGGAGTTGTTGCCGAACTGGGACGCGCTGCTCTCGAACGATGCTCTCGAGTGGTTCGCACCGCCCTGGTGGCGGCTCGAGGCCCCGAGTGCACGCTCGAGAAACATCAGGAACCGCCGGAATCGTCCTGGCTTCTTGGTCTCCGTCATGCCCGCCACCGTACTTCCACGGACTCCTGCGAGGACATCACCCGCCGATAGGATCACCAGATGCTCGACGACCGGAAGGCTGCGATTCTCTCGGCCGTCGTCCAGGAGTACATCGAGACCGCCCAGCCGGTGGGCTCCGGCCGCATCGCGACGGCGCCGGGAGTCGGTGTGTCCTCGGCGACGGTGCGCAACGAGATGGTCGCGCTCGAAGAGCAGGGCTACCTCGCCCAACCCCACACCAGTGCCGGCCGGATTCCCACCGACAAGGGATACCGCTTCTTCGTCGATCTCCTCCGCAGCGACCAGGACGCGCTCGCCAACCCGGACCACCGTCAGGTTCGTGAGTTCTTCGCCGGCGCGCACGGCGAACTCGAACTCATGATGAGTCGCACATCCGAGCTGCTCACCCAGCTCACCGACTGGACCGCGGTCGTCGTCAGCCCGACCGGTGAGCAGGCCCGGATTCGTTCGGTCCAGCTGATCGATCTCTCGAGCCACATCGCAATGGTCGTGGCGGTGCTCTCCAACGGTGTGGTCGAGAAGCGCACCTTGGAAGTGGCCACCGAGCTCACTCCTGAGATCGTGGAGGACGCCGGTCGCCGCCTGGCGGTCGCGGTCGAAGGGCACACCCTCGACGAACTCGCCACCGGCGTTGATGGCGTCGACACCGACCCCCTGCTCGTGGCGGCGGTCGAGGCGCTCGGCGCCGCGGGCCGCAAGGCCGAGCTCTACGTCGGTGGGGCCGCCCGCCTCGCCGGCGCGTTCGAGGCCGTGGAACAGGTTCGGGACGTGCTCACGATCCTCGAGGAGCAGATCGTCGTCGTCTCACTGATCCGCGACGTGCTCGACCGCGGAATGCGCGTGGCGATCGGTGAAGAGACCGGGGTCGAGCCTCTCGCCGACTGCTCGATCGTGCTCGCCCCCTACACGATCGAGGGTGAGGCCGAGGGCACCATCGGCATCCTGGGTCCCACCCGGATGGATTACTCCCAGGCACTCTCGGCGGTGGCCGTGGTGAGTCGCCGATTGGAACGGGCGCTGAGCGAGGGCTGATGGCGACTGATCACTACGAGACCCTCGGGGTGGCGCGCGACGCCACGGACGAGGAGATCAAACGGGCGTACAAGAAGCTGGCCCGCCAGTACCACCCTGACCTCAATCCCGGCGACGCCGACGCGGAGGCCGCCTTCAAGGAGATCGGCGCCGCCTACGAGGTGCTCTCCGACCGCGATCGCCGCTCCCGCTATGACCGTTTCGGCACTGACGCGCCCGGGGCCGGTGATCCGTTCGGCGGTGGGCTCGGCGACATCTTCGAGGCGTTCTTCGGCGGTGGGTCAGTGTTCGGCGGAGGTCGCGGCCCATCCGGCCCGCCTCGCGGCGAGGATCTGGAAGCCCACATCGACCTCGATCTCGAGGAGGTCGTGTTCGGTGGCGACCAGGAGGTCACGGTCCGCACCGCGGTCCGTTGTGAGGACTGCGACGGCTCAGGTGCCGAGTCCGGTACCGCACCCGCCACCTGCGACGAGAGTGGTGGGTCGGGTCAGGTCCGACGGGTGCGCCAATCCGTCCTCGGCCAGATGGTCACCGCCAGCGCGTGTGGCCGGTGTGGCGGGCTGGGCCACGTCATCGAGCATCCCTGTCCGACCTGTGATTCGCAGGGCCGCACCATCGAGCAGCGCACATACGCGGTCGAGGTTCCTCCGGGGGTCGACGATGGATCCACCCTGCGACTCTCCGGCCGCGGTGCGGCCGGGCCGCGCGGAGGGGTGCACGGCGATCTCTACGTTCATGTCCGGGTTCGTCCGCATCCGGTGTTCCACCGCGACGGCGACGATCTGGTTCACGACCTCTACCTGCCGTTCACCCAGCTCACCCTCGGCACCCACATCGAGTACGAGACACTCGACGGCAGCGAGGATCTCGTGATTCCACCCGGCACCGAGTCCGGCACCGTGTTCCGGACTCGGGGGCGGGGCGTCCCTCATGTCCGGGGGAGGGGCCGGGGCGATCTCCGGGTCCGGGTGGTCGTCGACGTGCCCG
>CAYFLT010000047.1:0-8193 GCA_964344055.1 uncultured Candidatus Nemicrothrix sp. | reverse complement strand
GACCGGGTCCAGCGTGGGCCCGTTCCTGGGCGCGCTGACGATCATTGTCGCCGTCGTGATCGCCATCTGGTTGTTCAACATCTTCTCCAGCGACGAACTCACCGACGACCAGGAGGAACTCCTCCGCAAGTTCGCCGAGCTGCGCGGCGAGGAGGTGGCCGAGCCCGGCCAAGGACTCTTCTCGCGGATCAAGTCGGCCTTCTCGTGACCGCCGGCGATCCGCCCCCGGACGGATCGCACGGTCCACACGCGCTCGTCGATGACGTCGGCTCACCCGTGCTCTCCGACGACGACCGTCATCACCTCGAACGGGTGCTTCGCCTCCGCGAGGGCGATCCCCTCACCGTCGGCGACGGCCAGGGGAGCTGGTGTGCGTGCCGCTGGCACGACGGCCCTCGGCCGAGTGGAGAACTCCACCGGGTCGCTGCACCGCAACCGAGGCTCGGCGTCGCGTTCGCGCTCATCAAGGGAGGGCGCCCCGAACTCGTGGTCCAGAAGCTGGTCGAGCTCGGTGTCGACGACATCCGACCGTTCCGGGCCGAGCGATCCGTGGTGCGGTGGGACGACGATCGAGCCGGGCGCAACACCGATCGGTTTCGGCGGGTGGCCCGCGAGGCGGTCATGCAATGTCGAAGAGCGTGGCTTCCGGTCGTCCATACGCCGTCCACGTTCGCCGAGGTCGCGTCCCTACCGGGAGCCGCGCTCGCGGAGAGAGGCGGCGGGGCACCTGATCTGGATCACCCGCTCGTGCTCGTCGGACCCGAGGGTGGGTGGAGTGTGGACGAGGCGGCGTGTGAATTGCCACGAGTTGGACTGGGAGGGCCTGTCTTGCGCGCTGCCATCGCCGCAGGCACGCTGCTGGCGGCGCGACGAGAGAACCTCATCTGAGCTCCACCAATTGCCGGGGATGGGTCAAATGGCCTAGAGTCTCGATCTCACGGTGCGTCACCACATCCTCGCTGGACGTGGGATCACAAGGGTATAATTCTGGAAAAGGGCGTGGGGTCAGTGTCGGAAATCAACATGACGCAGGAATACAGCAAGCGGGTGGGCGAGCGCTTGCGCGCCATTCGGCGGCAGAAGCGGTTGTCTCTCCAGGAGGTGGAGGCGGCTTCGAATCAGGAGTTCAAGGCGTCGGTTCTCGGTGCCTACGAGCGAGGTGAGCGGGCGATCTCGGTACCTCGTCTCCAGCGCCTGGCCCGCTTCTACAACGTTCCGGTGGACCAACTCGTTCCACCAGACGCCGGCCCGAGCTTCGGCCTCGGCCCCGGTTCGGAGAGCGTCATCGATCTCACCGAGGGCACGTCGCGGCGCGACGGCGACCCGATCACGATCGACCTCACCCGGCTGGAGGCGCTTTCGGGTCCCGAGGCAGAGATGCTCAACCGGTATCTCACGATGATCCAGGTCCAGCGCCAGGACTTCAACGGGCGGGTGCTCACCATCCGCGCCAGTGACCTGCAGGCGCTGGCGGCGATCCTGGGCACGGGAGTGGACGGAGCCGCTCCCCGGCTCGACCAGCTCGGACTCAGCTACCAGCCCTGAGCCTCGTACCGGCCCGGCCTCACGGGGCCGGTAGACGGATCTGCTGTCCGGGGTGAATGAGGTCCGGATCGGACCCGACCACCGTCCGGTTGGCGTCGATGACGCGCCGCCAGTAGCGGCTGACCTCTCTCGTGGAGGGCTGGCGACCGTGGTCGATCAGCGTCTCCTCGGCGATCGTCCACAGGTGGTCGCCCGGTGCGACCACCCACGTCGATTCCGAGAAGGGCCGGGTGCCCACATCGGATGCGGCGACAGATGCCTCGGTTGCGCCCGCGGCCGGCGGAACCGTAGCGGCGCGGAGATCGACGGCGACGAACCACGCCGGCTCGAGTGTCCCGTGGCCGTCGCTCGATTCTGACGCGGGGGTCGGGCCGACGTCGGTGAGCACGAATGGCGACGTCTCCTGGGCGGCCGCGGCTGTCGGCGCGATGCTGCTCACGACGATGGCGCCGCCGGCGAGGTGACGGCGAAGTGCAGGGAGTACGAACCGGGGCAGTCGCGGCGCTGCGGCGCCCCTCCTGGCCGCGCCGATGACCGCGCCGGTGATCGAGATGAGCCCGACGTAGGCGAAGGCCACCAGGGATGCGATACGCAATATCGCCATGGCCGCGGAGGCAGTGCCGATGTCGTCCCACCATTCGGCGATCGCCGAAGGTGCGGCGGAGGAGGGCGGTGCCGCTCCTGGCACGACCAGGGTGAAGGCGAACCCCAACGCCGACAGGGCGGCGAGGGTGATCGAACGGGTGAAGAGAGTGCGGTGCATCAGGTCTCCATTTCGATGAGTCGGGATCCGGAGTCGGTGCGGGCCCGGAGCTGGTCGCAGTCCGGACCGGCCTCGACGTCGAGCGTGTGGGCTCCTTCGACGACAGCGAACGCTCGTGCTTCCAGCGGTGCGTCCGGCTCCGGCCACGCCCGGAACACTGCGATCTCGCCCGTGCCGGGTCGCAGTACCGCGGGGGTTGGTACGCCGTCGCAGTCCCAGTCACCCACGACCGCGATGTCGCCTGCCTCGCCCAGTGCGTAGCGCCGCCCATCATGGTCGAGGTGCGGGCCGGTCGGGAGGGACGGGCCGGCCCCGGTGGCGGTCGTCGTCGTGCTCGTGGCCGGAACCGTGAGGGAGACGCTGGCGGGGTCGGGCCCGACCTGATGGTCCGGTGAGTCCGAGACCGGGGCCGGAGCGACGCTGACTCTCGGGGCTGCCGGTGGCGTGGGCACCGGATCGGGACCGTCACCCCGCACGAACACCACGGTCAGGATCATGATCAGGAGTCCGACACCGACTGCCACTGGCAGGATCCGTCTCGGTTCCGCCGCCGCCATGCCGATACCGTCCGACGTTCGGTCGAGTCGGTCGAGCTGGTGGGTGATCGTCCGCAGCGACTCGCCGGTGTCGAGTTGTTCGGCCAGGCCGAGAAGGTCGCTCCGGTCGGGTGGCGACAGGTCGGCAGCCAGCTGACGGACCATGCCCGCAAGGGCGACTGCATCGGCGAGCCGGCCGTCGTCGTCCGCCACGGTCCAGTCCGCGAGCCCGCAGAGGATCGGTGCACCGTCGGCGCCGACGAGAACGTGGTCGAGCGCGAGCCCACCATGGGTGACGCCCGCGTCGTGCAGATCGGCAACGATGGCGGCCACCCTCGCCAGTCCGGTGACCATGTCGCGGGGTTCGGTGGGAGGGAAGCGATCCCAGGAGTCGGGCCCGACGAAGGCGGTCACGAGGCGGCCGGGAGGCCCGGGGTCCACGTCGATCAGCTGGACGAGACCCGGGTGGTCGAGACGAGCGAGCAGGTCGGCCTCGGCGAGGAGGCGGTTGGTCAATTCCTCGTCATCGCCGGTCTTGACGGCCACGACCCGGCCGTCGTGATGGGACACGGTGACGTTGTTCATGCTGTCTCGTGCACTTTCGACTCTCTCACAGATATTGAAATATCATGAAACCGACCAGAAAGGCAAGCAGTTCGCTGTGCATGGGTCGACAAAGGCATGGCCCCGGTAGCCTCTTGGGGTGTCCAGCCCCCGTGTCGTCGCGGTCGAGCCTGCGTCTCCCGCCGAACGTGCCGGCCTCCGGGCCGGTGACGAGATCCTCGCCATCGCGGGCGAGGTTCCACGCGACGTCATCCGCTGGAAGCTGCTCACCGACGAACCCGACGTCGACCTGGTGGTCGAACGAGGAGACGACCGTTCGAGGTCACGGTCCACAAGCGGGATGGGGAGCCGCTCGGTGCCGAAGTGCACGCCGCGGTCTTCGACAAGGTGCAGACCTGCGACAACCACTGCGAGTTCTGCTTCATCCACCAACTCCCGAAGGGGATGCGCCGGTCGCTGTATCTCAAGGACGACGACTACCGCCTCTCGTTCCTGTACGGGAACTTCACCACCCTCACGCGGTTCACCGAGCTGGACCTCGAGCGGGTGATCACCGAGCGCCTCTCTCCGCTGCACGTGTCCATCCACGCCACCGATCCCGACACTCGCGCCGACATCCTCAAGAACCGCCGCGGTGCGGTGTCGTTGCGCTGGCTCCGACAGCTCCTCGATCACGGCATCGAGGTGCATGCCCAGATCGTCGTGTGCCCGGGGGTGAACGACGGCGACGTCCTGGACGACACACTCGCGGGCGTGCTCGAGCGCTTCCCGGAGCTCGCGAGCGTGTGCGTGGTGCCGCTCGGGATCTCCAAGTACTCCACCGAGACCCGAATGCGGGCCCACACGGTGGCCGAGGCCGCGAGGGTGGTCGACATCGTTGCGAGCTGGCAGGAGGCGTTCGATCTGGCGATCGGGCGACGCATGGTGTTCGCGGCGGACGAGTACTACCTCATGGCCGATCGGCCGTTCCCGTCGGCGGAGACCTACGAGGGGTTCCCGATGCACGAGGACGGCATCGGGATGGCGCGCACCCTCGAACAGGAGTTCACCGATCCGTCCGTCACCCAACCGACTGGGCCGCGGGCAGGGTTCTTCGCCTGGGTCGATGGCGCACCCGCCGACGGATACCGAGCACCACGTCAGGGATCGCCCGCCCAGGTCGTGGCATCGGGCGTCGAGGCGGTTCCGGTCGCCCTGACCCCACGCCGCGATGCGCCAGTCGCCATTCTCACGGGCCCGCTCGGCGCGCCGGTGGTCGAGCCGCTCGTCGCGGCCTCGGGTCGAACCGATGCTCGAGTACTGCCGGTCGCCAACGACTACTTCGGCGGCAACATCGGCGTCACCGGTCTGATGGTCGGTGAGGACATCGCCCGCGTCCTCGCCGACGAACCGGAGGGTCACCGCTACGTCCTCCCGGACGTGTGTCTGAGTCGGGGTGTGTTCCTCGACGGGACCTCCGTCGAGGACCTGCCCCGCCCGGTGGAGGTCGTGAGTACCGATGGTGCCTCCCTGCGCCGGGTCCTCGAAGGGAGCACCCCGCGATGAGTCTCCCGGTTGTCGCCATCGTCGGCCGTCCGAACGTCGGCAAGTCCACCCTGGTCAACCGCATCCTCGGACGCCGTGAGGCGATCGTCGAGGAGCGTCCCGGGGTCACCCGCGACCGCAAAACCGTCGATGCCGAGTGGCAGGGGCATCACTTCACTCTCGTCGACACCGGTGGGTGGATGGCCGACGGCGACTCTCTCGACGACAAGGTGAGCGCCCAGTCCGAACAGGCGATGGCGGAGGCAGACGTCGTCCTCTTCGTGGTCGACAGCACGGTTGGCGTCACTCCCGAGGACGAGCGGGTCGGGCTCATCCTGCGACGGATCGACACCCCGGTGTTGGTGGTCGCCAACAAGGTCGACGATCAGAGTCACGAGGCGGCCATCTGGGAGTTCATGGGTCTGGGCCTCGGTGACCCGTTCCCGGTCAGCGCGCTGCACGGCAAGGGCACCGGCGATCTGCTCGACACGCTGGTCAGCCATCTGCCGGCGGAGTCGACCGACGAGCCGGTAGACCCGTTGTCCGACGATCCGGATCTGTTCTCGGTGGCGCTCGTCGGCCGTCCCAATGTCGGGAAGTCGACCCTGTTCAATCGCCTGATCGGAGAGGAACGGGCCGTCGTGCACGACCGGCCCGGCACCACCCGTGACGCCATCGACACCGTCGTCGAAACCGACCAGGGTCCGATCCGCTTCGTCGACACCGCCGGCATGCGTCGCAAAGCCCGGATCGACGAGGACACCGAGTACTACTCGTTGGTGCGGGCGCTCAAGGCAGTCGACGAGTCCGACGTCGCCCTCCTCGTGATCGACGCCACGATCGGAATCACCCACCAGGACCAGCGGCTGGCCGAGCGGGTCGATGCCGCCGGCTGCCCGATCGTGATCCTGCTCAACAAGTGGGAGCTGTTGAACACCGAGGAGCGCGAGAAGATCGCCATCGCGGTGGAGCGGAAGCTGAACTTCCTCGGTGACCCTCCGGTCCTGCGGATCTCGGCGCTGTCGGGCAAGGGTGTGTCCCGGTTGTGGCCGTCACTTCAGAACGCGGTGGGGGACTACCGCACCCGGATCCCCACCCGCGACGTCAACAAGGCGATCCGGGCCGCCCAGTCGGCCCAGCCCGCGCCGCACGGCGCCCGGGTGCTCTACGCCACCCAGGGCGCCACCGACCCGCCTACCTTTACCTTGTTTGTGAACCGCGACCTGCCGAAGACCTATATGAGGTACCTCGAACGATCGCTGAGGGAGGCATTCGATCTCGGATCGACGGCCATCAAGCTGCGGGTCCGGCGTAGAAGCGACTAGCGGTTGCGTAATCGCACCCTGATCGGTGCGCTACCCCCCACCCCCGCTACCATTCATCTACCGACCTCCCTGGAGGAGCACCGGTGACCACCTACATCCTGAGCGGACTCGCATTCCTGTGCCTGCTTGCCGCGATCGTCTACGTGCGGTCCGCGCGGCTGCGTCTTCGCGTGGTGCGCCTGATCGAGGCCGACCTCAACCCCGACGTCGAAGCCCACTCTCTGGCGTTCGCCGCGTACCGCAAGGAAGCCCACGCCGCGATCGTCTACGCACTCATGGCGCCCGCTGCCGCTGCCGCGGCGTTCGTCGACAACTCCGAGATCGTCGTGGTGTTCGGTGTGATGGCCATTCCCGCCGCAGTGTCGCTGTGGTGGGCCCGCCTCTCGGTCCGGGAAGCGCGGATGGCCAGGAACCGCTACGACCTCGAGCGGAGGGCCGGCGAGGCCCTCGAGCAGGAACAGCTCGCTCCCAAGGCGTGGGCGGCCCGCCTCGCCCCTGAAGAGGTCCCAGACTTCAGCGGCTTCGAGATCGGACGGGTCTACCAGGCCGGCTCGGGACTGATGGCCGGCGACTTCTTCGACGTCCACCGCGTCGGTCCGACCCGGGTGGCCGCGGTGATCGGCGACGTTGCAGGGCACGGCATCGAGTCGTCCATCACGGCATTCCAGGCGAAGTACCTGCTGCGGGTGTTCCTCCGGCAGTTCCGAGATCCCGCCCAGGCGTTCGAGGAGCTCAACGCCCAGCTGGCCGCCGGCGATCGCGACGAAGAGTTCATCTCCGCTGCGGTGATCGTGTTCGATACCGAGGCCGGCACGCTTCGCTATGCGTCGGCCGGGCACCCGGCGTTCTTCCTGTTCCAGGAGGAGGGCGCGTTGCCGCTGCGCTCGACGGGTCCGCTCCTGATGCTCGATCCGAAAGCCCAGTACTTCTCCCGCGAGATCCCGATGGAGAGTGGCGATCTCGTGGTGATGTACACCGACGGCCTCGCCGAGGCCCGTGCCGGTGGCTCCCAGTTCGGCGAGGACCGGATCATCAAGACCGCCGAGCGGGAACTCAACGCCCCGCCCGACGTCCTCTGCAAGGCTCTGCTCGACGCCGCCAAGGACCACGCCGGCGGCGTCATCGACGACGACACCGCCATCATGGCCATCCGTCGAGACTGATTCTCGCTGTCGCTCACGACGCAGTCACTCGCTGCTGCTTCGCGACAGCTTCGCTGTCGCTCACGACGCAGTCACTCGCTCCGGTTCGACCGGCGGAGCCGGAGGGAACCTCGCGACATGGCGCGTGGGGTCTGAGCCCGGTCACACCTAGCCTGCAGGCCGATGCCGTGGTGCGAGCCCTGCGAGAAGAACTGGACGCCGACCTCGGTCGGTGCTGACGGCCGTTGCCCCGACTGCGGCCAACCCCTCGAAGGCACCCCCGGCGTCGTCCACACACCGGCGAAGACGCCGTGGCATTTCTGGGTCGGAGTTGCCGCCGCCGGCGGCTACCTCGTCTGGCGCGCCTTCGAGGGCCTCCTCCTGCTCTTCTGACCGTTCTCCGCGCGGCAGCACACGTATGAGTCGTCTCCCGCACACAGAACGGGGGCGATTCCCGGGTGGGAGCGTTCGACCCGTGCGGTACGATCTCTGGCTCACGGGCTGTGGCGCAGCTTGGTTAGCGCGTCGGTCTGGGGGACCGAAGGTCGGAGGTTCAAATCCTCTCAGCCCGACCACCCAACTCCCGCGGGGAACCGCGGGAGTTTCTGGTTTCTGGGAAGCTTGGGACCTTGACCGATCTGATGCAGCGTGGGTCCGCGACCCGTCTGAGTGGCTGAGGCCATGTCGCAGGCAGGCGAGGTCTCGGCCGAGCGTGAGTCCTCGATGGGTCGACTGTTCTTGAGGGGGACCCGATAGTTGGTCCAGTCGTTATGCGGCTTGGGGTTGGTTGGTGT
>CAYFLT010000046.1:703-38924 GCA_964344055.1 uncultured Candidatus Nemicrothrix sp. | reverse complement strand
CACGCCGCGGACCAGATCGGACCACCCCACTTACACACTCCCTGCAACGGTCCCCGCGCTGGGCTACGCCATCCAGATCTGGCCCACGTCGGGCCTGCTGTCCGCCGCCGCCCGGCTCCAGCACGTGTACCGCGAGCTTCGGGAGGCGGGCACCAGTGCCGGCCTCACCGACGTCTTGCCGATCTCCGAGATGCACGAGCTGATGGGGTTCGAAGACGTGTGGGAGTTCGACGAACGCTGGGCCGACTGAGCCTCAAACTCGCTGGCGGTCGAACGGCCGGACCGGAATCATGACCACATGACCGAGCGTCCCGACTTCGCGGTTGTCGACGATGCCTCGACCCTCGCGTACTACGACCGGGGCGAGGAGGACGAGCGGCTCGGCGCCGGCATCGGTCGGGTGGAGTTCCTGCGGACGGTCGAGGTCGTCGGTCGGTCCCTGCCCGCACCCCCGGCGCGCGCCGCCGACATCGGGGGCGGTCCCGGCCGCTACACCGACTGGCTGCTCGACGAGGGGTACCACGTCGTGTTGCGCGATCTCACCCCGCTGCACATCGACATCGTGAACGAGCGCCACGGCGACCACGCCCGGCTCGACGCGGCGGTCGGCGATGCCCGCGATCTCGATCTCGAAGACGCCTCGGTCGACGCCGTACTCCTGCTCGGCCCGCTGTACCACCTGCCCGATAGAGCCGACCGGATCCAGACGTTGCGCGAAGCGGCACGCATCGTGCGGCCCGGCGGCCCGGTGTTCGCGGCGGCGATCACGCCGTGGGCCGCACGCTTCGACGCCGTGCTTCTCCAGCGGGCCGACCGTCAGACCGAACTCGCCTGGCCGCTGGTCGACGAGATCGAATCCACCGGCGTGATCCCGCCGCTGTTTCGCGGGAGCTTCAACGGCTACGCCCATCGCCCCGACGGGTTGCGGGCCGAGTTCGAGGAGGCCGGCCTCGTGGTCGACAGCCTGGTCAACGTGGAGGGGGTTGCGCCGTTCCTCGCCGACATCGACGAACGCCTCGCCGACGACGAGGAGCTCGACCGCCTGATGCGGGTGTTGCGAGCCACCGAGGCCGAGCCCGAGCTGCTGGGGGTCGGCCCCCACCTGCTCGCCTCCGCCCGTCGAGGCGACTGAGGTCGATCAGCCGGCGAGCACCGGCAGCTGGTCGACGTCGATCCCGTACAGCTCGGCGCAGTTGGCGGAGAGGATCGCCCGGCGCTGTTCGTCGCTGAGGGTGGCGGAGTGTTCGGTCAACAGGTCTTGCGACCACGGCCACGTCGAGTCGGAGTGCGGGAAGTCGTTGGCCCACATCAGGCGGCGCCAGTTCATCGCGTCGGCGTGGGCGAAGGCCGTCCAGTCGTCTTGGAACGTGAGGTAGAGGTGCTCGAGGAAGTACTCCGACGGCATGCGGTCGAGTTCGGTGCCGGGCGCGAGGTGGTGGCGGTGCCGGTTGTAGGCGTGGTCCATCCGGTAGGTGAAGTGGGGCACCCACCCGGCGTCGGCTTCGACGCACACGACGTTCAGCGTCGGATGGCGCTGGAACACGCCACCGAACACGAGCAGGGCCAACACGTCCTGGATGCCGCGCACGATCGTGAGGAACCAGTTGAGCCGGTTCCCGCGGTTGGGTCCCGAAGGTGTGGTGAGGATGTGGAAGCTGATCGGGAGGCCGATCTCGGCCGCCGCAGCCCAGAAGGGATCCCACTCGGGTTGGTCGTAGTCGGACTCACCCGGCAGCCCTGGCATCATCACGCCGCGCAGGCCCGCTTGCTTGATGGCGTGGAGGTCGGCGATCGCGTCGGCGGGCGTGCGCGCCGCGGTCTGGCCGGCACCGAGCAGGCGATCGGGGGCCTCCGAGCAGTAGTCGGCGATCCAGCGGTTGTAGGCCTGGAAGCACGCGTGCTTGTAGTCGGCGTCGGGGTGGTTGCACAGCAGCATCCCGACGGTGGGGTAGAGCACCTCGGCCGACACGCCGTCGCGCTCCTGGTCGGCGAGGCGCACGGTGGGGTCCCAGCCCGAGCGGTGCATGTCGTCGACGAGCCCACCGCTCTTGATCTCGTGCGGCTGGAGGCCGGCTGCGGCGACGAGCCCGAGCTTGATGGGCGACATGCCGTCGATCACGAACATGTCGCCGTGGGTGTCGTCGCGGACGATCTTCGGCGCCCGGTCACGCCACGTCGGGTCGATGTGGTCGGTGTACGTGTTGCCCGGCTCGGTGATGTGGGAGTCGGCGCTGATGACCGGATACGAGAAGCCCATGGATCGAAACCTAGTTGGCCCGCCGATGCCGGACCTAGGGCTCGAGCGGCTCGCCCCAGTGGGGGTCGTCGAAGCGTTGGATCTCCACCAGGTGCTCGTCGGGGTCGCGCAGAAAGGCGTGGGTGATGCCGAAGCGCGGGTTGTGGGCGGGCGGGCTCTCGAACTCGACACCCGCGGCGGCGAGCGCTGCGCAGTGCTCCTCGACGTCGTCGCGCACCAGGGTGACGATCAGCCCGGGCGCCCCGACCGGCCGGTCGCTCACACACATGCCGAGGAACCCCGATTCGCTCACCTTGTAGATCCGGCACGATCCCTGGTCGGTGACGAGCGGCAGGCCGAGCGCGTCGCCGTAGAACGCCGACGACCGGTCGAGATCGGCCACGGAGAGGAAGGTGATGAAGGCGTCGTTCACTGGTGCTGAACCGTACTTGTGTCGCGCAGTCCGGGCCGGCGGCTTGGCCTGCGGCCCGGTTGTAGTGTCCGGAAGGTGACGTCGACGTCGAACGCGGGCTGGTGGGGGACGCGGGTACGACAGTTCGTGCTGGCCGGCCTGCTCGTCGCGCTGATCCCGGTCACCCCGGCGGCTGCCCAGGAACCCTTCGAACTCCCGCAACCGCTGCTCGACCAGTTCGGGGTGACCGTCGACGATGTGTTGGCGGCCGAGCCCAACCGGTCGTGGGACGGGCTCGGCCTGTTCTCCGACGACGCGCTGCGGGTGCTGACCGTGGCGGGTCAACCCACCGACGTCACGCCCTACGCCTTCGGCGACGACCCCACCGGCACGCCGGTGATCGAACCGACGGGCGCGAATCCGGTCGAAACCGGCGCCATGTTGTGGACGATCCCGTCCGGCTGGACACCACCGGCCCATGGACTCACCGACACCATGGCCTTCGCCCAGACCGAGCTCAGCCAGCTCGCGGGTGGCGACGACGTGATGCTGTTCTGGGTGCGCTTCGACAGCGACTACGACTTCACCTCCGACCTCACGATCAACGAGGGCTTCCCGCTGACGATCCCCGGGCTCCCCGTGTGGGAGTCGACGTTCGCGGGCGACACGTGGGAGGGCGCAAACGTCATCCCCAACGCCTGGTTCGACAACGAGACCGATGTGTTGCGCCTCGACGTGTGGCAGTGGAACGGCCAACACCCGTTCGACGCCATCGACCTGCCGAGCTTCTACTACCGGTCCGGCGACATCATGGCGATCGCGGTGTCGGCGCCCGGCCTCGCGACCCTGCTGGAACAAGCCCAGCCCGCGTCGACCGACACGGCCGGGGCGACGAGCAACCTTCTCTACCGCGGCGACAGCCACGATCGCCTCACTCAGGCGGTCTCCTACGAGGCGCTCCAGGGGCTGATCTGGGCCGCGTTCTCCCACCTCACGAGGGGGGCGCAGTTCACCCCCGGCTTCATCTTCCGCACCGTCGCGGGCGGGATCATCGCCACGTTGCTCGTCCTGTTGGCGGGCAACCTCCTGATCGCCGCACCACCTCCGCCCGAACCCGAACCCGAGCCGACCCCCGACGAGGGCGATGCGGCCACGGCCCCCGATCCTCCCTCCGACGCCGACGACCCCGACTCGGCGGTCGCCGGTACCGACGACACCGAGTCCGAAGCCACCACCACGAGCACCACGACCGACGACGGTTCGGGGCTCGGTGCCGTGTTCTTCGCGGGGGCCGCGCTCCTGCTGCTCGCGTTCCTGTTCGCACTCTGGAAGTGGGCGGCCAACCGGCCCACTCCACCCCCGCCCGACGACGACGAGCTGACCGACTACGCGGCGAAGCTCAGTGGCGTGGTCACCGACTCGAACGAGGCAACCTTCTTCTTCCACCGCGGCGACAAGACCCGCACCGGCCGCAATGCCACCGCGACCCGTCCGCCCGAGACGGCGTGGAACCAGAAAGGCCCGAGCCCGATCTACAAGGTCGAGGACCAGCAGATCATCGGATCCGACCAGGTGATCGCACCGAGGTACAGCTCCATCGGGGGTGGATTCCGGCTGGCCTCGGAGACCGAGCGGCCGCAGTCGTCGGTGCATCTCGACCCGAACCACTTCCTGAGCACGGGCGACGTCGACCACGACATCAAGTTCGGCTTCGAGTACCGGGGCTCGTCGGCCTGCGACGCCATCGCCCCCGACCCGGCGACCCCGTTCGACGGCAGTTCGGCCGTCTGCCTGTGGGAGAGCAACGGCCCGCCCGTGGTCGGCGTGGTCGGACCGCCCGGCTTCTGCGATGCCGGTGGTCGGGTCATCGCCCGCTGGTGCGGCCCGCTCGACGAGCGCGGTGTGGCCCAGTGCGGACTCGATGAGATCGACCTCTCCACCCTCGAGTGCGATCAGACCATCGACGACGACGTCGAGTTCTCCGGCTCGCCCACCCGCTCGCGGCAGGGCGCCGACGTGCTGTTCATCCCGGTCGGCGACGGCGCCCCGGTGATCGACATCCGCATGGCGTTCGCCCCCGACGTCGGCGCGGTCAACACCGAGCTCGCGGTCGACGTGTTCAACGTGTTCAACAGCGACCTCGTGCTCGAGGAGCGCCGCGTCGTCAGCGCCTCGGCGTTCGGTCCACCCGTCGAGGTCCTCGGCCCGCGCCTCATCCGCTTCGGCGCGAAGGTCAGCTTTTGAGCCAACCCATACCGGCGACGATGTGGGTCCACGACTCGCGCGAGATGAACCGGCTCCAGTCCGCGAGGTCGGTTTCGACCGGTACTCGCTCACGCCAGCGGTCCAGGTTGTGGCGGAGCGTCTCCGACCCCGTCAGCGTCTCGCGGGCGTGGCGCCAGAACGGCTCGTCGCGCTCGCTGAGGCAGTAGTGCGCCACGAGGAAGTCTCGGATCTCGTCGTAGCGAGCGGCGACGTGCTGGTTGAACCGGTCGATCGTCGAACCCGCGACCGCGGTGGTCGGCCAGCGACTCGCCAGAGCCGACAGTGCGTCCTCGACGAGGAAGAGACCGGTCGACTCGAGGGGCTCGACGAAGCCGCCGGCAAGTCCGACGGCGACACAGTTCTTCACCCACGGCCGATCGAGGCGGCCGGGTTCGAACTCGATGAGCCTCGTCTCGTCGGTGTGATCGACCATCTCGACGAACGTTCGGCCCGCTTCGTCGTCGGACATGAATGCCGATGCGTAGACCAAGCTGACCCCGGTCGTGTGCTGGAGATCGATCTCCCACAGCCACCCCGCACGATGGGCGGTGGCGGTCGTGTGATCACGAGGCACGGCTCGGCCCGGTTGGCGGGCGGTGAGGGCGCGGTCGCAAGGGAGTTCTCGGCGGTAGGAGACCCATCCCGGCTCGAGGTGGGAGATCAGTGCTCGGGCGAAGCCGGTCGCGTCGATGAAGAGGTCGGCCGTGTGCGACCTGCCGTCGGTCGTCGTGACGTGCTCGATCCCGTGGGGTCCGAGCACGACGTCGACGACCTCGGCGACCATGTGGCGCACGGCCCGCTGCAGAGCCTTCGTGCGGAGATGGTCGGCGAACCGGCGGGCGTCGAGATGGAAGCCGTAGACGTCCGTCGCGCCGATGCCGCCAGCGCGTTCCACTGGAGCCACGCCCGCGTCGGCGACCGAGGCGAGCGGGCCGAACGGATGATGGAACGTGTCGCTCGGGCCGCCGGTGCACCATCGGTCGAAGCGGATCGAGTGTTTGTGGGTGCCGCCGACCGCGGCGAGGAACTCGGCTTCGTCGCACCCGATGAACTCGAGGGTCGCGCCGAGGCTGGGAAGGGTCGCCTCCCCGACCCCGATCGTGGGGATGGCTCCCGACTCGATGACGGTGACCTCGGGCTCGACGCCGAGCAGGGCGAGACCGGTGCTGACGTGGAGCGCCGCCAGCCAGCCGGCGGTCCCTCCGCCGACCACCACCACCCGGCTCGCCGGTGTGTGCTCTCCGCCTCGCGCGGTGCTCATCGAGTTCCACGGTAGGGCGCGGCGGGGAGGGCCCGGGTCCTCGGTCACATCTGCGAAAAGAACCTCGTTCAACGTGATCGGGAGCTTGTTGGCCCGTGGCTGGTGCCGATGGGAAGGTGTATGAACAACCGAGCGGTGAGCCGTGGCCGGACGGGGCGACGCAGCCGAACCGGCCTCGCCCGTCGTTCTGTCGCGCTCGGGATGGCGGTGTTGGTCTTCGGGCTCGTGGCGACCGCGGCGGGTGTGATCGCCGCCGATCGTCACACGAACCGGCAGGCGGAACAGGAGTTCCGCGTCGAAGCCGAAGCAGCGCTCGCCAGCGTCGAGCAGCGGCTGTTGATCTACGAGGAGACGCTTCGTGGGCTTCGGGCACTGTTCGCGGCGTCCGACACCGTCGACCGGTCGGAGTTCCACGCTTACGTCGAGATCGAGAACATCCTCGGTCGACTCCCCGGGATCCAGGCGCTCGAGTTCACCCGACGACTGACGGCCGACGAGCTCGGCGCCTACACCGAATCGGTCCGGGCCGACACGTCGGTGAACGGTGTGGGCTATCCCGAGTTCGTCGTCTACCCGGTCACCGACGCGGTCGAGCACTTCGTCGTCGACTTCATCGAGCCGATGCAGGGCAACGAGGTTGCGCACGGGTTCGACTTGGGGAGCAATCCCGCCCGGCTCCGCGCCATCGAGGAAGCTCGCGACACGGGCGCTGCGGTGGCGACCGAGCCGATCACGCTGGTGCAGGACGCGGAAGAGCAGGCCGGCTTCCTCGTACTGCTGCCGGTGTACGACAACGACCTTCCGCAGGCCACGCCGGCCGATCGCCGCGCCGCGCTGCAGGGATTCGTCAACTCGGTGTTCCGGGCCGACGACATGTTCCACGACGTGCTGGCCGACGACCGCGACGTCGAGCTCGAGGTGTACGACGCCGGCGTGTTCGCCCAAGAGGACACCGGCGAACGGTTGGAGGGCCGGCTGCTGTTCGACAGCGACGCGACCTGGACCGATTCGCCCACCGATCAGGCCCGGAACGTCACCTTCGAGACCGAGGTCGGCGGTCGGCGGTGGGTGTTGGTGATCACCGACGACGACGCGGCGCCATCCGAAGCAATCCTGCGCTGGACGGTCGGGTTGCTCGGCCTCCTGGCGACCGTTGTCCTCGCTGCGTCGGTCCTGATGCTCGCCCACAGCCGCGACCGGGCGCTGCGCCTGGCGGCCGAACTCGCCCATCGTGCGAGCCACGACGACCTGACCGGCCTTGCCAACCGCGCCCTGCTGCTCGACTCGGCCGACCGTGCGTTGGCCCGCGCCGCTCGCCACGGCGGGCTGGTGGGTGCCATCTTCATCGACCTCGACGACTTCAAGGCCGTCAACGACACCTTCGGCCACGATGTCGGCGACGCCTTGCTGTGTGCGGTCGCCGAGGCCGTCTCGGCGGTCGTGCGATCGGCCGATGTCGTGAGCCGCTTCGCCGGTGACGAGTTCGTCGTGCTGGTCGAGGATCTCGATTCGGTCGACCACGGTCGGCTGCTCGCCGACCGGGTGCGCGCCGTGGCCGGCGCCGTCACCGCGACCACCGACCGGCGAAGCGGGAGCACGGCCAGCGTCGGCTTTGCCTTCTCCCGCGACGGCGATCTCGACGCGGCGACGCTGATCTCGAACGCCGATGCGGCGATGTACGCGGCCAAGTATGCGGGGGGCGATCTCGTCGAGGTGTTCGACGCCCCCGGGCGAGGATCCACTCGAGGTCGAGATCCCCGGCTGAACGGTCGGCACTACCGTTCTGGTTGTGCGGGGTCGGTGGCTGATCGTCGTGGTGATGCTCCTCGGGAGCGTGGCGTGTGGCAGCGAGCAGACGCCGGCGAGCGCCGACGGCTTCTTCCGTGAGGGCACGTCGTCCGTCGACGGCATCTGGGCGGTGGTCGAGGTCGATGGGGAACCGGTCGAGGTCGGCGTGAATGCGGCCGAGCCGCCCTACCTCGAGATCGGCGGTGCCGAGATCGAGGGCCACCTCGGATGCAACGGGGGCGGTGGCCGCCTGGTGGCGAAAGAGGGCACGCTTGTGGTCTCGGAGTTCTTTCGCACCGCCGCGGGCTGCATGCCCGACTCGTTGATGTTCGTTGAGCACGCCCTGGCCGATGTCCTCGATCGGGGCGACGTGCCCTATCGGCTCAGCCGCGGCCGCATGATCTGGGAGGCGGCCGGGCACACCATTGTCTTCGAGCCGGTCTCGACGCCGCCGACGATCACCTGGCCCGATCCGCCACCCCAACACCAGGTCGGGCCGCTCGACTGTGGGGGCGAGGCGACGGTCGACGAGATCCGGCGCATCGCCCACGAGGGCCGGACGCCACTCGAGATCGCCGCGTCGATCGACGCTGATGTCGTGGAGGTCGAGGGACTGGCGCCGCTGCAGTGGGCTGGGCTCGATGGCGACGGCATCGTGCGGGTGTTGGTCTTCGTCCACGACGACGGCACCGGCGACTTCCAGGTCATGTACTGCACCGGGTGAGACCGGCGGGACCTAAGACCGTGGCGACCGCTGCGCACGGGTGGGACCGTGGTGGCGGTGGCCGGCGGGCGCCGGCCGAGAAGGAGGACCCATGACCGCCGCCGCATCCGCTGCCCGGCCGGCGTATCTCACCGTCGATTCACCCCACGAGGTCGCGAACTGGCGACCACTCGTCCACTGGGTCATGTACATCCCGCACGCCATCATCGTGTCGGTGCTGCAGACCGTGGCCGAGGTGGTGTTCATGCTCTACTGGCTGGTCGTCCTGATCACCGGGAAACCCAACGCAGGCATGTACTCGATGATGGTGATGTACGAGCGGTACAACGCCCGGGCGTCGGGCTTCCTGCTCGGCCACAGCGAGATCTATGCCCCGTTCGACTTCGACACGGGAACCTCCGACAACGGCGCATACCCGCCCGTGCGGCTCGAGCTTCCCGCGTCGCTCGAGGAAGTGTCGCGAGCCAAGGTGCTCAACATCTTCTTGGCCATTCCGCACTACATCGTGTTGATGGTCTACGGCCTCGCCGCGTTCGGGGCCCTGATCGTCGCCTGGTTCGCGGTGTTGTTCACCGGTACCTGGCCGGCCGGTTTGCGAGCCTTCGTCGTGCGGGTGTCGAACTACTACTACCGGGTGTGGACCTACGTCGTGATGGTCGACAACGAGTACCCGAAGTTCGGGCTGCCCGCCGCCTGATGACCGATGCCCCGCTGCCGGCCGGCTTGATCGCCGGCCGGCGCACCCCGACCTTCGATCAGGCATCGACACCGTCGGGCCTGCGAGCCGCCCATCACACCGCCGTGTGGGCCGAGCTCGTGGTCGAAGCAGGCACCGTTCGGTTCGTCGACGAGGCGACGGGCGACGGCACGGTCATCGCCGCCGGTCACCGGCGGGTGATCGTGCCTCACGTCCACCATCATGTCGAGCCCGACGCCGACGCCCGGTTTCACGTCCAGTTCTGGATCGATCCGTAGCGCAACTCAGCCCGCGTGCGCGGTGAAGGCGTAGCACCCGCCGGTGGTGTTGCGGCCGTGCACGAGTTCGACGTCGTCCTCAGCGAGCAAGGCCTCGAGGTGGGGGATCAGCGACTCACCCGCCGCGATGTGGCGCACGCGGTGATAGGCGATCCGGTGGTCGGGGCCGTACGGCCGAAGGGTCATGGCCCGCTCGTCGAGCGCGCCCGGCAGGCCTGGCTGTCCGGGGCCGGCGCACCCGTCGGCGTGCACCACGATCGGGCCGATCTCGGCGTACGGTCCCCGCCACGGGAACGGCGACCAGGCGATGATCGCGATCTGCTCGCCCGGCAACGAGTCCGACAGGCAGCACCGCAACGGCCAGCCGCCGTCGGCGTCGATGAACGGTTCGATCGGGTTGCCGCCATGGTCGACGCCGACCGACAGCGCGACGGCGAGGGCGTTGGGGTCGACTCCGGAGATCACGATTCCTGTCATGGACGGAACGTACGACGTGGCGCCGGACGGATTCGGACGTCCTCTCCGTGTAGCCGGTGCCGGCCCCGAACCAATCAGTTCCTCCCGCAGTCGGGCCCGGGCCTCGGCGAGGCGGGCGGCGATTTGCTCGGTGCCGGTGCCAGGGTCGGCCGACCGGGTGGAGAGGTGCTGACGTCGCCGCTGTTCCATCGCCGACGTGAGCGCGTCGTTCTCTGGGTCGTTCGGCCTACTCATGGTGGGTCTTTCGGCCTATTCGGCGACGGGCTTTACCGATTCGGGCCGTCGGCCGGCGCCTGCACTCTCGCTCGGATCTCGGCCAGCGTCTCGGTGCTCATCACCTCACCATTCCGGAATACCGGCTCGAGTGCGCTCGACGCTACATCTGACCACGACGCCCGGTCGTGGAGCACGAGTTCGCCGGAGGCGGATCGCGTCACGGCCAGCAGGCCGCGGGCTGAGCGCTTCGTGCCGTTGTCGGTTGCGGGATCCTTGTAGATCTCGCGCAGTTCCCCATCGACCACTCCGGCGGTCGCCTTCATCGCGAAGCCGAATGTGTCGCGAGTGTTGAACTGGTACGTGTACGAGCCGATGCCGAAGAGGTTCTTGGGCACAAAGCCCTTGGCGGCCAGCCCGGCGCAGATCGCCTCACAGCGTTCGAGGGTGATCGAGTCGCCGTACAGCACATTGATGTGCGGGTCGAGAACGCGGTAGCCCCTCTCGTTCACCGTGCCGCCGAGCGTCTCCCACGCCAGCTCGAACGAGCCCTTCCAGGCCGGGGAGCCTTCCGGTGCATCGGGATCGCCGACGAGGATCTTCACGGGGTCGCCGCTGTCGGGGCGGATCGTCACCACGCCGTCGCGAGAGAGGATGTCGTCTCGCAACGCGGGGATGTACTCGGTCCAGACTCTCCAGTAGTCCCAGGTGTCCGACACGATCGACACGATGCCGGCGGGGTACGTGTCGGTGATCAGCCGGTGGAAGGTCTCGAGTTCGTTCTCCTTCGTGCCCATGCTCATCACGCTGTGCTCGGTCGCGGGCACCGAACCGCCGATGAGTTCATGGTCGCTGTCGGCGCCGTAGTACCGCTCGAGGAAGTCGATCGCGGGGACCGTGTCCGTGCCGGTGAAGCTCAGCAGGTGGCCAGCCCCCGACAGCATGGCGGCTTCGGTGCCGTACATGCCGCGGTAGCTGAAGTCGTGACCCTGCCAGGCGATGAACTCGGGATCACCGCCGGTTTCGGCGATCCAGTGCTCGATGATCGACCGGTATCGCCGGGCGATCGTCGCGGCGGTCGATGGCCCCCACACGATCGAGGAAATCGACGTCTCCAGGTAGTTGGTCAGCCAGAAGAAGTCGGGGTCGGTGTTCCACAACACGAACATCGGCACGCCGATCGGCGCCGCCGTGCCCTCGGGTAGGGCACGGATCTCGAGCGGGAGATGACCGAGGTCGTGGAGTGCCTCGACATGGTCGAGCTCGATCGGCAGGCCGGCGTTGTGCATCCGTCGGGCGTAGCGGCCGACGACTTCCGCCTTTGGTCGATCGAAGAACTCGCGGTTCCATCGGTCGACCAGGTACTCCCGCACGTAGTACTGGAGACCGAAGAACACGACCTCGTCGATGCCCTTGATGCGACTCCCCCGGGCGGTCCAGTTCGAGAAGACGAGCTCGGTGCCCTTCGGGTACTGGGAGCGGTGGTCGGCCTTGTAGAAGTCGATCGTGGTCAGTGGGGTGCTCATTGCACGGTTCCTCTCTCGTAGAGACGTTTGAAGGGGATGCCGACGACGCCTTCGGGTGGCGCGTCGGTGGCGAACGTGAACGTGAGGATCTGGTCAAACTGGGCGGCCAGTGCCGCCGTGCCCTTGGTGAACAGACCGTGGGTCACCGCGAGACGCAGGGGCCCGGCGTTGGCGTTCCTCAGCTCTTTGGCCAGGCCGAGGAAGGTGCCGCCGCCGTCGCAGATGTCGTCGACGACCACACAGGTGCGCCCGGCGAGGTCGTCGCTGCCGATGTCGAAGCCCGAGAGTTCTCCCGTGTGGGGACTGCGTCGCTTCGACGCCTGCAGCACGTCGGCGTCGGCGGTCCACTCGTAGGCCTTCTTGGTCGCGCCCGCGTCGGGGATCACGATCAGCGGATCGTCGTCGAGCAGACCCTCGCTCCGGAACTCGGCGACCGCGTCGCTCTGGGGGATGTGGGGAAGCATTCCGGCGACGTCGCTGTGGGGGTCGGCGATGACGATCTCCAGCGGCTCGACCATGCCGAGCGCCAGCTCGAGCTCGAACCCGTCGTGGCGGTCGATCCGTCGGTCGTGGCGGGCGAACGGGAAGTAGGGCACGAACCAGGTCGCGTCGACATGGTTTCGCCGGAGCAGTCGGTCGGCAGTGAGGATCTCGCCGATGGTCTCGAAGCCGGTGGCGCGGACCTCGACGACCAGCTCGCGGACGTGGGTGACATCTGCCCGGAGCCGCAGGTGGCTCTCACCGGCGGGGTAGTGGAAGCGTTCGAACAGGGCATCGAACCGGGAGTAGGTCATGTCGCCGTCCTTTCTTGTCAAGCTGACTGTAAAGGACCGACGCTTAAATTGTCAAGCTGACATTTAGTTGGTAGGTTCGGTGCCGTGATGGCCCCCTACGACCCGGCGTCGTTCCCGCCCTTCGCGGTGACGGTCGACGTCGTGATCCTCACGGTGCGAGACGGCCAGCTGCAGGTCCTGCTCGTCGAGCGGAGCGAAGCGCCCTACGCCGGCGAGTGGGCGCTACCGGGCGGGTTCGTGGGCGTCGAGCAAGATCTCGCCGCCGCCGCCCAGCACAAGCTCACCGAGAAGACAGGCCTCTCTGTCGACGAGAGCCATCTCGAACAGCTCGCGACCTTCGGCGAGCCCAGCCGCGATCCACGAATGCGTGTGGTTTCCGTCAGCTACCTGGCGCTGGTGCCCGAACCTGCCGACACCGGCGCGGAACGTGCTAGCGAGCGGTCGGCGTGGATGCCGATCGGATCGTTGCCCACGCTCGCGTTCGATCACCAGCAGATCGTCACCGCCGGCGTCGAACGGGCTCGCGCCAAGCTCGAGTACACCACCCTGGCCACGTCGTTCTGTGATGACGAGTTCACGATCGGCGAGCTGCGGGCCGTGTACGAGTGCGTCTGGGGCCACGAACTCGACGCAGCCAACTTCCACCGCAAGGTCCTCGCAACCGACGAGTTCGTCGTGGCGACCGGCGAGCTGCGAACACAGGCGAAGGGCCGGCCGGCAAAGCTCTACCGGGCCGGTTCGGCCACCGAGCTGGTCCCACCCCTCCAGCGGTGACGGTGCCTACCGCCCGGTCGGGCCGCTAGGGCGTGAACTCGAAGGAGCGGCCCCGGTTGAAGCGGAACGTCATCTGACCGCCGCTCGCCTGCGCGCGGTCGCGCACCAGGGCTTCGAGCTCGCGCATGTGGTCGGGGTCGGCGTTCTCGCTCTCGTGGTCGGCGCTGAACCACAGCTTGAACGGCTGGTCGACCTGCGCGTTGGGGCTCTTCTTCGACGCCGGGCCCAGCCGTGAGTCGAGCAGTCGCCTCACGACGTCCTTGTGTGGGTTGTGGTGGCCGCCGTTGCCGCAGAAGAGGTAGTGGTCGGCGGTGACCTTCTTGGCGAAGTCTTCGGAGAAGTTGTTCTTGCTGCCGTGGTGCTGGATCTTCAGCACGTTGAGGTGGATGTGGCCGCCGTCGGTTTTGCCGCTCCGCTCGAGCGCCTCGTGGATGTGGTCGTCGCGGGCGTCGCCGGTCAACAGGATGTTCTGGTCGCCTTCCTCCACCAGCATGATGATCGAGGCGACGTTCTCGTCGGTGACCGTGGTCCGGTCGCCGATCGCGGGGCCGAGGGCGTTGGCCAGGAAGCCGGCGAGATCGGCGTTCTCGAGTGCGTCCTCGTGTTCGGCGGCGTCCTCTCGGATGCGTTTGATCTGGCGTTTGCCGTCGACACTGCGGAGCCAGTCGTTCCACTCCTTGCGCAGTGCGATGAGCTGACCCTTGGTGGGGCCGAGCACCGAGACCGTGAAGTCGCCGCGGACCATGTCTTTCGAGTCGGGCCGGTCCATCACCAGCTTCTTGCCGAACGTCTCGTTGAGGGGGATGCCGAGCTGGTTGTCGCTGATCAGGCGCGACACCCGGGCGGCCTCGTTCATGCTGGTGGCGAGACCGTCGATGAACTCGTCGTCGGCGTCGACCTCTCCGGTCGGGGCGAGGGCGAGCCGGGCGGCCTGCGATGCCGCGATGGCATCGGCGATGGCGCGGCGGTTGTGGCTGATCAGCTCGTGGAACGCGTTGTGCCAGATCTCGCGGATGACCGGTGGGCGGGCGTTGTCGGGCTCGTCGGGAGCGAGGCCCTGGTCCTTCTGGTGTTGGTGGATGCGCCATGCGAGCTCGTCGCGCAACAGGCGGAGCACACCGCCGATGTGGTCCTGGTCGATGTGGGAGACGCAGACGAGATCGAGTTCCTCGCCGTTGTCTCGCAGTTCGCCGAGCCGGTCGGCCACCGCGTGGCTGTAGTGGTCGAAGCCGATGAACGGCACGTGGCCGCCGTCGACGAGGATGTGCTGGTCGTTCGCGCTGGTGAGGAGGAGACAGTCGCCCTTGCCGCCGTCGAAGACTCTGATTCTCATGGGTTCAGCTTCGATCGCTTGTCGATGTCGAGCGCCTCGGCGAGACACTCCTTGCCGTTGATCACCCCGTAGCCGCTGTCGTCGGCCCACTGGAAGTTGCGGCCGGGGAGGGGCTGGGCGGTGCGTTGCATGATCCCGCAGATCTGGGCGGCGGTGAGCCGGGGTGCCGCGGCGAGCATCAGGCCGACCACGCCAGCCACGTACGGGCTCGCCATGCTCGTCCCGGTCATCGCAACCCAGGGCGCGTCGGCTCCGGCGAACCCGTTGGCCGCGACGACGTCGGTGCCGGGTGCGGCGAGGTCGGGTTTGAATCGTCCGTCGCGGGTCGGTCCCTGGCTGCTCGAGATGTTGATCTTCTCGCGGGCGACGTCGAGGTTCGCCACCGACAGCACCCTCTGCCCGCAGGCGAGCGACGACACCGACGACCGGTCGACGTTCGACGTCTCGGTGAAGAAGGAGGGGAAGTTCCAGAACTGGCGGTCGGGGGCGACGCCGCGCCGGCGCGGGTCGTCGCGCTCGATCCAGGCGTCGTAGCGGCCGTCGCGCACCTCACGTCCGTGCAGCCGGATCTTCCAGACGCCGGGCCGAACCCCGACGATCTGGTTCTGCCCGAGGAACGGGCTGAGGTAGACCGCGATGTAGTTGAGCCCGTTGGCCGGGTGGTACAGCTCGTTGTAGGCGCTGAGGAAGCTGCCGTCATCGAGCTTCTGGTTCTGGATGTACTCCCGCGGTTCGATCGGGCCGATCGTGTCGCCGCCGGGTGGCGTGATCGACACGGCGAACCGATCCGACCCCGAGTACCAGATCTCGAGCTCGTTCTCGGACACGTCGGCGATGCCGTTGCCGACCACCACCCATTCGATGTCGCTGTTGAGCCCGCGCGCCTCGACCTGGCCACCGGTGTGGATGCGGCCGTTGATGAAGCCGATGTCGTCGGTGTGCTCGGCCTTCTCCTGGCCGGCGTTGCCGGCGGCGACACACACGCTGCGGCCGGGCACGGTCAAGGCGCTGTCGATCCATCGGCTGATGGCGTTTGACGCGTCGTGGGCGCCTCCGTTGGTGCCGAGGCTGATGTTGACCGACACCGGGAGCTCGTCGAGGCCTTCCTCGTCCTTGATCCGCGCTGCCAGGTCGAACAGGTAGTCGATCGCGTGGGCGACGCGGGTCGAGTCGTAGAAGCTGAGCCGGCGGTCGGTCGCCTCGTCGTGAGGGAGTGAGATCAGGACGCCGGCGAGGTAGGCGTTGCGACTGACGCCCTTGTTGCCTGCCGCGATGCTCGCCACGTGGGTGCCATGGGAGCCCGCCGCCATCTGGGTCTGCGGCTCGAGCGCCCACGGCGCGGCCGCAGTGCCCGGCCGCTTCGATGCGGCGATGGCGTCGTTCATGTGGTCGTGGGTGATCTCCGAGCCGTAGCCGAAGGCCGCAGGGGCGGCGCGCAGCCCACCTTCGCCCTGATCCCAGATCGCCCGCCAGCGGGTGTTGCCGTGGCCGTCGAGGAAGTCGGGATGGCTGAAGTCGAACCCGCCCACATCGACGATGCCGATCAGCACCGGGTTGCCGGCCCGTTCGGTGATGCGGCGGTCGGTGAGCGTCGGTGCGTCGGCCGACTCGTCACCCATCGCCGGGTCGGGGGCGCGCAGGGCCTCACCGAGTTCGACGTAGGAGACGCCCCGGGTTTCCGCGAGCGCCGGGAGGCCGTCCATCGTGACGGTCGCGCTCAACAGGTTGCCGTCGGCCGACGTGCCGGTCACCTCGATGCCGTCGGGTAGCGGCTCGGTGTCGGAGTCGCGGGTGATGAACACGCTGGCGCTGACGGTGTGGCTCACCTGCCCCTTCCGCATGCTCGTCGCCTCGAGATCCTTGGCCGCCTGCGGCTTGCGGTGCACTCGCGGCTCGGGGGGTGCGGCCAGCGCCTCGGGCGCCACCTTGATCGCCGACGCGAAGTCGGAGCGGACCTCGTTCACCGGGTCTTTGGCCTTGGCGAACATGCGGAGCTTCGGCTGGATCTTCCGAAACTCGCTTCCCAACAACTTCTCGGTCCGCATCGTCATGGTGCTCCCTTCATCGACCGGGCGGCGGCGAATCCTTCGCGTCGGTCGGAGCGCGGTCAGTCTCGCGAAACCGCGGCCAGCACGTCGCCGAGCCACTCGATCGACGCCCGGGTGATCGGGTCGACCACCAGTTGGATGTGGTCGGCGCCCGCCGCGGCGAATGCGGCCAGCTGTTCGGCGATCTCACTGGCCGAGCCACGGACCGGCTCGATCGTCGCACCGGCGCCGTAGTCGCCCATCTGGCGACCGCCACCCCCTTCGAGCTGCACGAACACCGCGGCCGTGGCCTCGATGGTGGAGGGGTCGCGGCCGAGGGCTGTGGCCATGGCGTCGACTTCGGCCTTCTGGGCCGCGAACCCGTCGGGCGTGTTGCCGTAGTCGGACCACCAGACGTTCCACGCGTCGACGTGGGGCAGCGTGATCCCGAGCATCCGCGGGCCGGTCGACCCGACCATGAGCGGCGGGCCATCAGGGCGGGGCGAACGCGGATTGAGGACGCAGTCGTCGGCGTCGTAGAACTCGCCGTGGAAGTCGATGTGGCCGTCGCGCAGCAGCGACCGGATGATCGTGAAGGCCTCTTCGAAGCGGCTCACCCGACGGTCGTAGGCGAAGCCGAAGGCGTCGTACTCCCGACGATTCCAGCCGGCGCCCAAGCCGACGATGAGCCGGCCGTCGGAGACGGCGTCGACCGTGGCCGCCTGCTTGGCGAGCATCGGCGGCGCGTGGAAGCTCGTACTGGCGACGAGCGGGCCGAGCTCGACGTTGGTGGTGACGGCCGCGATCGCGGCGAGGGTCGTCCACGCCTCCCACGGGCCGCGCGGACCGCTCGGGAGGTCGTAGATCAGGTGGTCGCCGACCCAGATCGAGTCGAACCCGACGGCTTCTGCGGCGCTGGCCATGGCGAGGTACTCGGGGAAGGGGACCTCCCACTCGACCTCGGGGAGCTGGATGCCGATCTTCACGCGAGGGGCAGGTCAGCCGGCCACGCCGCGGGGCGGCTCGTCGCCCACCACCGACACCCGCTCACCCGACCGGGTGTACGGGTAGTAGTCCCAGACGGCGTGGTGCTGGGTGCACCGGTTGTCCCAGAACGTCAACGTGTTGGGCTGCCACTCGACGCGGCAGTGCAGCCGCGGTGTGGTGGCGATGAGCCGGTAGAGCGAGTCGAGCAGGCTGCGGCTCTCCCACGGCTGCAGGCCTCGGATGTGGGAAGTGAATCCGCTGTTGACGTAGAGGATCTTGCGGCCGGTGACCGGGTGGACGGCGATCACCGGGTGCTCGTTGCGCGGGTAGCCGCCCTCGGGCGGTGTCGACTTGTAGTTGCCGACGTAGGGGATCGCGCCATCGTGGATCGCGGTGAGCCCTTCCAGCATCTGCTGCATCGGCTCGGACAGCATCTCGTAGGCGAGGTACATGTCGGCGTAGAGGGTGTCGCCGCCGCCGCATTCGGGGGTCTCGCGGATGTACAGCGCCGAACCCATGGGCGGGATCGCGTCGCACGTGACATCGGTGTGCCAGCCGTCGCCCGCGGTGTACGCGGAGTTGGCGGTGGTGCGCACGACCAGGATCTCGGGATCGCCGGTGCGCGAGTAGTTCATCGGGTGCGAGTGCAGGGTGCCGAAGTAGCGGCCGAACCGCTTGTGGGCTTCGCGGTCGAGGTGCTGGTCGCGGAAGACGAGCACGCTCCAGTCGGCGAACGCAGCCCGCACGTCGGCGAGCTGCGTTTCGTCGAGCGGCTGCGACAGGTCGAGCTGGTCGACCTCGGCGCCGAGATGCGGGGTGAGTGGCGTGACGGAGAAGCTGTCGTAGGTCGTGCGCTTGTCGGTGACCGAACCCGGTCGATCGCGCGCCGTGTCCTTGGTTCGAGGATGGGTCGGCGCCGCATCCTCGTTGGTGGTCGTGACGGTCATGTCAACCTCCCGGGCCGTTGGTGCCAGTACACCACAACCGGTGTGGGTGGTCCCAGGCTGGGACGTGGCTGCGGCGGGTGGCGGCTACCCGACGACGTCGGCGTAGTGACGGGCCGCGACCTCGGGGTGCGAACGCAGCCGGGTCTTCAGGTTGTTCTCGCCGAACGCGGTGAACCCCACACCGTCGTGGGCCGCGCCGGGTGCGTCGGCCGCGAGCTCGGGTGGTAGTTCGACGGCCTCGAACGGCGAATCGAACCGCGGGTTGAAGAAGTAGGCGATCGAGAGGCGCTCGCGCCCGGATGGCGGACTCACGACCCGGTGCGGGGTCGCCCGGAGGTAGCCGTCGGTGGCGGTCTCGAGCGTCTCGCCCAGATTCATCAGGTAGGCGCCCTCGATCGGAGGTGCGTCGACGATCCGATCACCGAGCTTCACCTGGAGCCCGCCCACGTCGTCTTGCAGGATGAAGGTCAAGAGCCCCGTGTCGGTGTGGAGCCCGACCCCCTGGTCGGAGGCGTCGGCCGCGGCGGCCGGGTAGCGGATCACCTTCAGGTGGGTGTCGGGTTCGGGCACGAAGTCGGCGTCCCAGTGGTTCGGGTCGAGCCCGAGTGCCACGGCGAGCGCCTGCAATGCCGTGAGTCCGACCTCGGCCATCGCCGCCATCCAGGCGAGGAGCGCCGGGCGCATTTCGGGCAGCGACGCGGGCCACTGGTTCGGGCCGCGGAGGCGCCGCCACGCAGGGAGGGCACCGGGCGGAGGAGCGTCCTGCTCCGGACCGAAGTCGATCTGGTCGCGCCAGTCGGCACGGCCGTTCGTGACCTCGGTTCCGAGCAGCGTGTAACCGCGAAACGCCGCCGAGTTCTCGATGGCCAGGGCTTCACGTTCGGCGGTCGGCAGGTCGAAGAAGGCGCGAGCGGTGGTGAACACCGCCTCGTCGAGCGAGGGAGGGACGCCGTGGCCGGTCAGATAGGCGAACCCGGGCCCGTGTGCAGCGGCGAGCAGGTCGGTGACGAAGGCGCCCGCCTCTGCGCTCGACGGGTCTTGGCGGAACGTGGTCATGTCGAGGATCGGCAGCTCGGTCACATCCCCATTGTGCACCGACCGTCGCCGGGCTCGATCGCCCGACATCGGCAATGATGGGGCCATGGAACATGCAGAGAGCTTCCGCCGTATCGCCGCCGAATTCACCGCTCGTGTCGAGGGCGTCGCCTCCGACGGGTGGGACGCCGACGCCCCGTGTAACGGCTGGGTGGCTCGAGATGTCGTCCGCCACCTCGTCGAGTGGGTGCCGTGGTTCGTGGGTGAGGGCACCAGCCACTCGGTGAGTGTCGAGGCCGACGTCGACACCGATCCCGCCGCGGCGTGGACCCAACTCAACAACCAGTTCCAGGCTCTGCTCGATCGACCCGAGGCCGCGACCGAGACCTTCGACAGTGAGATGTTCGGTGGTCCGATGCCGCTCGGCGTGGCGGCCGAGCGCTTCGTCACCGGCGACGTGTTCGTCCACATCTGGGACCTCGCGAAGGCCACCGGCCAGGACGCCACGCTCGACGCCGACTACGCCGCCGCCATGTACGAAGGCATGCTCCCCATGGACGACATGCTCCGCCAGAGCGGCCACTTCGGACCCCGGGTCGACGTTCCCGACGACGCCGACGCGGTCACCAAGCTGATCGCTTTCACCGGCCGCACCCCCTGAGCGGCGGCCCGGCGGACGGGAAGGCGGCGATGCCGAAGCACCTGACCGACGATCAGATCGACCACTATCGCGACTGCGGCTACCTCGCACCGCTCGAGCTGCTCACCGCCGCCGAGGCGGCCGCGGCGAGGGCGAAGCTCGAGGCCTACGAGGCTGAGACCGGCGGCCCGATCGGCGGTCCCCAGCGGGCCGGGTGCCATCTGCTGTGGACGTGGATCGACGACCTCATGCGGCACGAGACACTGCTCGACGCGGTCGAAGACCTGATCGGCCCCGACATCTTGTGCTGGAACTCGGTCTTCTGGATCAAGGAGGCGGGTTCGCCGAGCTACGTCGGTTGGCACCAAGACCTCGAGTACTGGGGGCTCGACAACGACGAGCTGGTCAATGTGTGGATCGCGCTGTCACCCGCGTCCGACGCGGCGGGCGCCATGTCGGTCATCCCGGGGAGCCACCGCGAACTGCTCGCTCACGACGAGACCTACAACCCCGACAACCTGTTGACGCGGGGCCAGGAGCTCCAGATCGACGTCACCGAACACGAGGTTGTCTCGATGGCGCTCGAACCCGGCCAGATGTCGATGCACAGCGTGCGGCTGGCTCACGGCTCGGGACCGAACACCACCGCCGATCGTCGCATCGGGCTGTCGTTGCAGTACATGCCCACCCGAACCAAGCAGGTGCTCGTCGACTGGGACTTCGCCACGCTCGTGCGCGGCACCGACGAGCACGGCCACTTCGAGCTGACCCCGCGGCCACAGCGCGACTTCGACCCGGTGGCGGTCGAGTTCCACCGGCGGGCCGGCGTCGGCCTCCGCGAACTGCTCTATCTGGGGGCCGATCGCCCAGCCGGCGTCGCCCCGACCCTGTAGACCGAGAGGTCGTGGAGCTGAGGGGAATCGAACCCCTGGTTCTCTGCCTGCAACCAGGCCGGGTGCGTCTGCTCGATGAGCTCAGCAGGCGGATAGGCATCAAATAGGGAACAAGTGTTTCATTCATGACGTGTGGCCACTACGTTATCTCCGTGGACTTCACGCGACCGATCGAAGCCGTGATTCCCGGGGCGCAGGGCCGGGTCCTCGCCGTGCTCGCCGAGACCACGGCAGAGCTGAACCTCCGAACCGTGGCCCGCCTCGCCGATGTGAGTGTCGCGCAGGCGTCTCGGGTCTTACCGGGTTTGGTCGAGCTCGGCTTGGTCGAGCGTCGCGAGGTTCCGCCGTCGTCGCTGTTCGTCCTCAATCGACGGCATCTCGCAGCCGCCGCCGTACTGCAGCTCGCTCGGGCTCGAGAAACAACCCTCGAGACGATGGGCACGGCCGCTGCCGGGCTGGACCCCCTTCCTGTAAGCGTGATCGTCTTCGGCTCGTTTGCTCGCCGCGAGGCCGACGAAGAAAGCGATATCGACGTCGTCATGGTGCGGCGGGACGAGATCGATCAAGAAGACGGTGCTTGGCTCGCGGCCGTCGAAGGATGGGCCGAGAGTGTCAGAGATCTCACCGGGAATCGCGTCGAGGTCGTCGACGTCGACCGGAGGGAGGCACAGCGCAAACTCGCCGGTAGGGCGTCGCTGTGGCGCGACATCGCGAAGGACGGCGTGGTTGTCTACGGCGAGACCATCGAACAGCTGCAGGGACTGACGGTTGCCTAAACCCACGCGGACGAGGCCTGTCTCCGCGGTGCAGGTCCGTGCCTACGCGAGCAAGTCGCGAGAGTACGCGGATGCCGCGGCGAGTGAGCTCAAGTCCGAGCGGTACATCGCGGCTACGAGCTTGGCGATCCACGCTGCCATCAACTCCGCCGACGCGGTGTGCGGAGCGCGGCTCGGGAAGCGAGCGGCCGGTGAGGACCACGACCAGGTACTGGCACTGCTGAAACAGGCCGGCCGCGACGGTACCGAAGTCGCCAAGGACCTCGGCCGGCTCTTGCCGCTCAAGACCAAGGCCGAGTACGACCCCGACGACATCGCCAAAGGGGTCGCAGCCAAGGCCGTGGAGCGCGCCCGACGATGCGTCACCATCGCCGAGGCTGTTGCCGCGAGCACGAAGTAGATCGGCTCCGCACCGACCCGACTCCCGGCTGTCCCGTAGTGGAGCTGAGGGGAATCGAACCCCTGACCCCCTGCTTGCAAAGCAACTCGGAGCGGTCGGGTTCACGTCTGGTGATACTGGCGGGTGACGGCTGGTTACTGGCGGTCAGGCGTGGACGGCTCGGTGGCAGGGGGTCAGGCGTTCGGCGGGTGCTGGTTGATCTCGGTGTGTGCCGCCGCACGTCAGGTGGTCCAAACGGTGATCGATGGCTACGTTTCTGGCTACGTCCCGGTGGCCAGTCCTGCAGGGTCGGCTGTCGCCGTTCGGCAGACCCGTTCCCCTGGCGTTGGTGGCTATGTAGCTGCTCAGAGCTCGTCGCAGTGCCTCTGTTCGGCGACGGTGAACACGCGTCCGACCGTCGCCTCACTGATGGGCGATCTGAGTGCCGGCTGGAGTTCGTCGCCCAGGGATCCGCGATCAGCCCGCGAGGTCCAGGCGGCGTAGGCAGCAGGTTCCACCCAGAGCGCGGTCACGATCGCCGTTCGGGTGTCGTCGGCGATGGTCAGCTCCGCGGCCAGGCAGCCGGGCTGCGCGACCGAGGTCTCGAGGATCCGGTTGCGGTCGAACACCTCCCTCAGAATGGCGGCTCCGCCATCGACCAGTTCGAACTCGAGGTAGGTCCGGGTCATCCGTCGAAGCCGTAGACCTCGGCCGCTCGTTCGGGACTCACCAGCCCGTCGCGAACGTCGCGTGCGACCTGCTCCCGGTCGCGACGCTTGGGATCGCCGACACCGCCGCCGTTGCCGGTGACGATCCTGATCACGTCGCCAGGCTCGGTGGGCAATCCGGCGGCGAACGACAGTCGCTCGGGCTCGCCACTGTCGCCGGCTCGAATGATCTCGCAGTAGTTCGGCGAACCCGCCTCGCCGCCGTCGAGTGCCCACGGCGGGTACTTCGATCGCGTGAACGCCAGGGTGGCGCTGCCGTCCTCGGCGCGGAGCTCGTACTCGGTCACGATTCCCCGGCCTCCGGCGAACTCGCCCTCGCCGCCGTCGGCCTCGTTGAGTTCGAGCCGGCGAACCAACAGGCCGTTGCGGGCCTCGTTGATCTCGGCTGGGCAGTTGTAGGTCTCGCCGTGCACGCCGCTGAACATCGCCGAGTTCCCGTCGCCGTCGGTCCGTGCCCCCCACCCACCGATTTGGGGTTCGATGATCGAGTATGGCCGACCGGTGTCGGGGTGTGTACCGGCGACGAACGTGGCACACACCGAGGCGAAGTGTCCGGCGCCGAGCCGCTCGGGTACGACCTGGGCGACGCAGCGCCAGAGCAGGTCGTACAGCGGCAGGAGCAGGTCGTAGTAGAAGCCCATTGGCGCCGGCTCGATCGGATCGAAGACCGTGCCTGGTTCGGTGATCAGGCGGATCGGTTTGAAGGTGCCGGCGTTGGCCATGAAGCTCGCGTCGGTCAGCGACTTGAACACCATCTGAACCGGGATGGCGGCGGCATCGCGGGTGGTGTTGGTCGGCGCGGTCGACTGCTCTGGGTTGTTGCTCAGGTCGACGATGAACTCGTCGTCGGTGATCGTGATCGCACAGTGGAGCACCCGCCCGTCGTCGATCTCCTCGGTCAGCTCGAACGTGCCCTTCGGGAGGTCGGCGAGCGCGGCGAGCGACACCTTCTCGCCGTAGTCGATGTAGTGCTGCATCGCGTCGCGGAACGTGTCGGCGCCGTAGCGACCGGCGACCTCTCGTAGCCGCAGTTCGCCGGTGCGGACCGACGCGATCTGCGCCCAGAGGTCGCCGTGCAAAGCGTCAGGAAGCCGAGAGTTGAGGCGGAGGATGTCGAAGACCTGCTGCACGGTTCGGCCGGCCTCCACCACCTTGATCGGCGGGATGCGGAGGCCCTCCTGGAAGATCTCGGTCGCATCACCGCTGGACGAGCCCGGAGCGATGCCGCCGACGTCGCTGTTGTGGGCGATGTTCGCCACCCAGGCGATCAGTTCGTCGTCGATGAAGACCGGCATCAACACGACGATGTCGTTCAGGTGGGTCACGCCGCCGTGGTACGGGTCGCTGGTGAAGAAGATGTCGCCCTCGTGCACCTGGTCGACCGGGAAGGTGCGAAGGACGGCGGCGCACGACTTGTCGAGCACGCCGACGAACGCCGGAATGCCGGCGCCCGACGATGCGAGCCCGCCGTCTCGATCGAGGACGGCGGTGCCCATGTCGAGCACCTCGTAGATGATCGAGCTCACCGCCGTCTTGCGGAGGGCGACGAACATCTCGTCGGCGGTCGCGGTGATGGCGCTGGCGATGATCTCGAGGGTGATCTGATCGTCGGCGTTCGTGGACATCGACGACCCGTCGGCGTCGCCGGTCGGTGGGATGAGGGTCGCGCTCACGAGCTGCTCCTGGAGATGTTGCTGTCGATCATGGTCACACGCGGACGATCACATTGCGATAGCCGTCGACGGTCGCGCGGCAGTTCGGGCCAACGACGATGGCCGTGCCCTCGCCCTCGACGACCGCCGGGCCGTTGAACCACGCACCGGGCTCGAGGTCCCGGCGGGTGTAGATGTCGGCGTCGTGGACACCGTCCTCGTCGAAGTCGACCTGCCGCGTCGAGGTCGGTTCCACGGCGATCAAGCCGTCGATCGGCTCGGGCTGTGGGAGCTCGATCCCGCGATCGGCGGAGGCCACCAGGTGGAGGCCGACCAGCTCGACCGGCGTGTCGAGCCGGTAGGTGTACTGCGCCTCGTACTCCTCGCTGAACCGCTCGATGAGGGTGTCGATCGAACTGGCCTGAAGCTCGTCGACCTCGATGTCGACCTCACAGGCGTGCTCTTGCCCCTGGTAGCGGAATCGGCCATGCCACGCGAGGGTCGGCTCGGGGTGGCCGCTCGCGGCGAACTCGGCGGTGGCCTTTGCGCTCATCTCTGCGATGGCGGTCGTCACCTGGGCTTCGAGATCGGCGTCGACGTCGGCGAGGACGGTGGCGAAGTAGTCGCGCCGGATGTCGGAAGTCAGCATGCCCCACGCCGAGAACACCGAGGCCGTCGCCGGCACCACGACGGTGCTGATGCCGAGGGTTCGCGCCAGTGCGGTCGCGTGCAGCGGTCCGCCGCCGCCGAACGCCACCATGGCGAACTCCCGGGGATCGTGCCCGCGGTTGACCGACACGAGCTTGAGCGCATTGATCATGTTGTTGTTGGCGATCCGGATGATCGCTCGGGCGGCGCCGTCGGCGTCGGTGCCGATCGCAGCTCCCACCGAGGTCAGGGCCGCTTCGGCGGCGCCGAGGTCGGGTTCGATCGTGCCGCCACAGAAGTCGTCGCGCGACATGCGTCCGAGCCAGAGGTTGGCGTCGGTGGTCGTCGGTGCCCACCACCGGCGCCGTAGGAGGCGGGGCCGGGGGATGCGCCGGCGGATTCCGGACCCACCGTCAGGCGGCCGAACGTGTCGACGGTGGCGATCGACCCGCCGCCGGCACCGATCTCGACCAGGTCGACGACGGGCACGAGCGCGGGATAGCCGGCGGAGTCGCGGCTGCGCTCGATCCAGTAGTCGGAGATGATCGACGTCTCGCCGTCGAGGATCAGCGAGCACTTTGCGGTCGTACCTCCGATGTCGAGGGCGATCACATTGGGTTCGCCGATGAGGGTGCCCAGCAATGCCGCGCCGCGGAACCCAGCGGCGGGCCCGGACTCGATCATCGTGATTGGCGTCGCGGCTGCCTCGTCGATCGAGGCCAGTCCGCAGTTGGACTGCATCACGAGGGTCTGAGTGCGGAGCCCGCGGTCCTTGAGGGCGTCGTCGAGTCGGTGGAGATAGCTCGCGGCGGTCGGCTGCACGAATGCCGACAGCACGGCGGTGCTCGTGCGCTCGTACTCACGCCACTCTCGGGTGATGCCGCTCGACGCGACGACGGGGAGCTGGGGGCGCCGTTCTCGGATCGCGTCGACGACGCGCCGTTCGTGGTCGGGATTGGCCCACGAGTGCATGAGGGCGACGGCGACCGCATCGACACCGGCCTCGTCGAACTGTTCGAGGATCGGATCCAAAGTGTCGAGCTGGAGCGGCTCGCGCTCCTCGCCGGTGTAGGTCAGCCGGCCGGGCACCTCGCGACGCAGGTACCTCGGCACCAGTGGCTCCGGTTTCGTGTACGCGAGGTTGAAGAAGTCCGGCCGATTGCCGCGGGCGATCGCGAGCGTGTCGCGAAACCCGCTGGTGGCGATCAGCCCGACGGTGGCGCCCTTGCGTTCGGTGATGGCGTTGATGACGACCGTGGTGCCGTGGACGTGGGAGTCGACGCTGGACACGTCGAGACCGAGATGGTCGATCACGTCGATCACCCCTTCGTGGAAGTCCGGCGGTGTCGTCGCTCGCTTGGCGGTCCGGATGCGAGCGGGGCCGCCGTCGGCCCCGGTCTCGAAGACGACCAGGTCGGTGAACGTACCTCCGACGTCGCTGGCGACGAGGCTGCGGGTCGTCGCAGCGTTTACTGGTGACTGCCCCATGGTCAGGTGGTCCTCCGCCCTCGTGTCCAGTTGTCGGCGGCGACGGCCGCGACGATGACCCCACCCTGGACGAGTCGCTGGATGATGGGATCGATCTGATGCAGGTTGAAGCCGTTCGTCAGTAGCGCGATGAAGAAGGCCCCGACGACGGTTCGCCACACGGCACCCTCGCCGCCGGCGATCGATGTGCCGCCGATGATCACCGCGGTGAGCACCGAGAACACGAACGAGAAGTCATCGCTCGGTTGGGCTGTGAGCGTGCGGGACGCGAGCAAGGCGCCGGCGAGTCCTGCACTCGCCGCCGCCAGCACGAAGGTGGTCAACACCACCTGGTTGACGCGGACTCCGGCGAGCCGGGCCGCCTCGGGGTTGCCGCCGGCGGCGAAGACGTGGCGCCCGAACGACGTGCGTTCCAGCAGCAGTGAGAAGAGGATGACGACGACGAAGGCGATCCACGACGCATTGGTCAGGAAGAAGTCGCGTCCGCGGGCCAGCTGCGAGAAGTCGCGATCCTCGACCCGGATGATGCTGCGGTCGCTCAGCAAGAACGCGAGCCCGAAGAACACGAACGAGGTCGCGAGCGTGGCGATGAACGAGTTCACGCCGACCCACGTGACGATGACACCGTTGACGAGACCGAAGCCGATGCCGACACCGACGCCGGCGAGGATCGCCAGGCTCATCGAGCCGGTGGCGTTCATGGTCATCGCGGCGGCGATCGACGCGGTGATGTGGGTGGCCGACAGTGAGATGTCGAAGTTGCCGGCGATCAGGGTCAGGGTCATCGCCGAGCCGGCGATCAGGATCAGGCTCTGCTGATCGATCACATTGCGGAGGTTGGCGGTGGTGAAGAAGACGTCGGAGGTGATCCAGAGCAGGACGAAGAGCGCGAGGGTCACCCAGACGACGCCGTATTCCGAGAAGCGGACGCTGCGCAGGTCGAATCCCCCAGCCCGCGTCGTCGGCCGGTCGTCGCCGCCGGCGCCGAGGTCGGGTGTGGCCGGGTCGGTGGTGGTCACGCAACCTCCTCTGCGGCGCCGAATGCCAGCCGCATGACGTCGTGTTCCTGCGCGGTCTCGCCGTCGAGTTCGCCGACGACGGTGCCCGAACGCATCACGAGGATGCGGTGGGCGAGGCCGAGCACCTCTTCGAGTTCCGACGACACGACGAGCACACCCATGCCGCTGGCGGCGAGCCGGGCAAGCATCTCGTAGATCGCCCGCTTCGCGCCGACGTCGACGCCGCGGGTCGGTTCGTCGGCGATCAGGAGTCGGGGTGGCGACATCATCCAGCGGGCGAAGAGCGTCTTTTGCTGGTTGCCACCCGACAGCTCGTCCATCACCGAGTCGGTGGTCGCGCCTCGGAGTTCGACGTCGGTCGCTGCGATGTCCGCGGCGGTGCGCTCGTCGCGGTGGCGCAGCACGCCGGCCTGCGAGAACTGCGACAGGTGGGCCACGGTGACGTTCTCGCGAACGTTGCGCCGAAAGAAGAGACCTTGTGACCGGCGAGACTCCGGGATCATGCCGATGCCGGCTCGGATCGCCGCCTGAGGTGAGGTGGGCGCGAACGGGCGGCCGTCGAGTCGCATCGAACCGGCGGTCGGTTTGTCGGCGCCGAACACGGCTCGGGCCACCTCGGTGCGGCCGGCACCGACCAAGCCGGCCAGGGTGACGATCTCACCGGCGCGGATCTGGAACGACACGTCGTCGAACACGCCGGTCCGGCCGAGTCCCTCGACGTCGAGGACCACGTCGGCGTCCGGCGCGGGACGGGCCCGGGTCGGGAACGTCGCATCGAGCGTCCGGCCCGCGACCCCTTCGATCAGCGAGTCCTTGGTCTCGATGCCCGCTGGCGCAGTGCGGACGACCGCGCCGTTGCGCATGACGGTGATGGTGTCGGAGATGCGCAGGACCTCGTCGAGAAAGTGCGAGACATAGATGATGCCGACCCCCGCCGCCGTGAGTTCGGCGACGTTGGCGGCGAGGGCGAGCGCTTCGTGGTGCGACAACCGGGCGGTGGGCTCGTCCATGATGATGAATCGTGCGTTTCGGGCGAGCGCCCGGAGGATCTCCACGCTCTGCTGCTCGGCAACCGAGAGGTCGCTGACCCGCACCTGGGGGTCGACGGGCATGGCGTACCGCTCGATCAGGGCCTCGAAGCGCCGTCGCGAAGCGCGTCGGTCGATGAACCCCGCCCGGGTGTCCTCGGTCCCGAGGAACACGTTGTCGAGCACCGAGCGGCCAGGCACGAGCGAGAGCTCCTGGGCCACCATCGTGATCCCGTGGCCGAGCGCACGCTTGGGCGTGCGCAGCGAGACGGTCGCGCCGTCGATCGCGACGACGCCCTCGTCGGGCTGGTGCACCCCGGCGATCACCTTGCCGAGGGTCGACTTGCCGGCTCCGTTCTCGCCCACGATCGAGTGGACCTCACCGGTCCGGAACTCGACCGACACGTCGGCGAGTGCCGTGGTCCCACCAAATCGCTTGGTGAGACCCCGGCACTCGATGACGGAAGGTTGGGTGCCAGAGCCGTTGGTGTCGGCCTGGCTCAAATCAGCCGTCCCACTCGGCGGTGAAGTCGCCGATGTTGTCAGGCGTCATCAGGCCACCGTTCGGAACCGACAGCGCCGGATCGACACCACCGGTGTCGGTGCCACCGAGCGCCGCCACCATGGCCTCCATGGCGAGGGTGCCTTCGGTGCCGGGTGCGCCGTAGAGCCCACCCCACCAACGGCCGTCGGTGATCGCATCGACGGCATAGGAGCTGCCGCCGAACCCGATGATCCGTAGATCGTCGATCGGCGCGTCGTCGAGCGCCAGTTCGACGCCCTGCATCGATTGATCCGCACCGACGACGACATCGATGTCCTGCGTGGTGACGAGGATGTCCTGCATGGCGGCCAGGCCGACGTCGGGGCCGAGGTACTGGCCCTCGGCTTCAGCTACGACCGTCACGGCCGAGCCCTCGACGACGGAGTCCCATCCGGCGCGCACCGCTTCGTCGAGCGGAACACCGCGGATGCCGTAGAAGTAGACGACGTTGCACGGATCCCGATCCTCGCAGGCCTGCAGCGTCAGATCACCGATCCGTTCACCACGGATGAGCGGTGGTTCGAATACGGCCGCGGCGATGCCGTCGACCTGGGGCTCGACCGTGGTGAGGTCTTCACCGACGACCTGGTTCAGCACGACGACTTCGAGGCCGGCGTCGAGTGCGTCCTCGACATCGGGGATCGAGCCGGCACCGGTCAATGAGACGAGCACGATGCCGTCGTACTGGCCCGACGCGATGGCGTCCTGGAACTGTGTCTGCTGAAGGGCGGCGTCGAACTGCGCGTCGAACTCGACGATCTCGAGTCCGGCATCGGCGGCGACGGCGTCCATCGACGCGCGAGACGACTGCAGCCACGTGTTGGCCGAGCTGGCGCTCAGGTACGCGATCTGGCCGGTCCCGGTGGCTTCCTCCTCGGTCGGTTCCTCCGTCTCCTCCGGCGCCTCCTCCTCTTCGGGCTCGGCGTCGGCGTCTTCGGTCTCCTCTGGTTCGGAGGCCGATGCGGATTCTGACTCGGACGCGGAGGAATCGTCCGCCGCGGGCTCGTCGTCATCGTCGCCACACGCGGCGACGATGATCGCGAAGACCGCGAAGATCGCGAGCAGACGGAGTCTCCGTGCTCGTCGGTTGGTGGTCATGATGTCTCCCCTTCCCTGGCCAGCGGCCGATTGCTCATTGGAGTGGCCCCGCCGCCTTGATGCGGAGGCGGAGAATGTTGTCGGTCATGTACGCCATGGTCAGCTCCTCGAGGGAGACGACCTCGGTGGCCTCGGGGTCGGCCCCGAGGGCCACAGCGGCGTCGATCGCCATGGCCTTAGCCTTTGCGATGACCTCTTCGCGGCTGGCGCCTTCGACCGAGAAGAGTTGGTCGAGATCGGCACTGACCGACGCGATGGCTGCGCCGATCGCGTTGGCGACGTCGAAGTGGTCCGGTCGGAGGACCTCGCTGGCCCCCTCGACCTCGCTCGGCACCAGCACGCTGCCGCCGCCGACGGCGATCACCGGGCGCGGCGAACGGCTGAGCTTCATGCGGTCGATGCCGTCGGCGAACATGTCGTCGACCTGCGCGAGCGCGGCGGCGGCGAGCTCGGCGTGGATTCCCGGTTCGGTGGAGCCGAACGAGGTGCGGCCTCCGGCGACGGCCGCGTCGCTGAGGGTCGTCGTCGTGCCGCCGAAGATCTCGGCCTCGGTGTCGAGGCGATGGCCGACGCTGTCCGGACCCAGGGCGAGACCGTCGTCGTTGCGGACGATCGTCCCGCCGCCGAGGGCGATCGCCAGGAGGTCGGGCATGCGGAAGTTGGTGCGTACGCCACCGATCTCGACCGGCACGACCGACTCGCGTGGAAAGCCGTTGTTGAGGACGCCGATGTCGGTCGAGGTACCGCCGACGTCGACGACGATCGCCTCGTCGAGCGATGACAGGTGGGCCGCGCCGCGCATGGAGTTGGCGGGGCCCGACCCGATCGTCAGGACGGGGAACTCCAACACCCGATCGAACGGCATCAGGGTGCCGTCGTTCTGGGCGAAGTAGGTGCTGGCCTCGATCCCGACCCGGTTGGTGGCCTCGGCCAGGCCGTTGACGATCGACTGCGCCACGCCGAGCAGCGCACCGTTGAGCACGGTGGCGTTCTCGCGTTCGATGAGCCCGATCGTGCCGAGCGAACCGCTCCGCGAGATCGGCATGTCGTCGCCGAGCACCTCGGCGACCACGGCCGCCGCCCGTTCCTCGTGCTCGATCGAGACCGGCGCGAAGGAGCTGACGATCGCGATCGCGTCGGGCCGCTCCGGCAGCGTCGTCACGAACGTGCGGATCTGCTCCTCGTCGAGGGGCATATGTTCCGAACCGTCGAACTCGATGCCGCCCTGCACGATCACTTCACCGGCCGACACCACCGTTCGCAGATCGTCGGGCCACATCGTCAGCGGGGGAAGCGCAGTGGTGGCAGGACCGGCGATCCGGATGACGGCGACGCGTCCGAGCTCGCGGCGTTCGAGGACGGCGTTGGTGGCGTGGGTCGTGCCGAGCATCACCCGGCCGACCTCGCTCGGTGCGACATCGGCGACGTCCAACACGGCGGCGAGGGCATCGCTGATGCCGGTCACGACGTCGGCACTGGTCGGGCGCTTCACCTTGCCGACGAGCTGCAGATCGCGGTCGAGCACGACCGCGTCGGTGTTGGTCCCGCCGACGTCGACGCCGATTCGGAGCGAGGGTGTCGGCTCAGGCATGGAGTTCCTCCACGGGCACGTAGTCGATGTCGTACGAGAAGGCGCGGGGACCGACGACGGCCAGCGCCTTGTCGGTCCGCCACACGGGATCGCAGGGCAGCGCGATCAGCGTGACGCGCTGGCCGTAGCGAAGCGCTTCGGTGACGATCGGGCGGGCGGTGTGCACATCGACCGCGGTGATGATGTCGGGCACCGAGGCTCGGACGTGACCGTCCTCGATGACCAGCGCGTTCTCGTTCTGGAACTCCATCCGGACGGTGCGGCCGGCGTCGGCGCCGATGCCCTCGATCGTCGTGGACCCGCGTGCGAAGCCGTCGGCCGTCTGTCGGTCGACGTCGACGACCTTCCCCTGGATGAGACGGATCCCGTCCACCTCGGCACAGAGCGCGCCGACCGGGTCGTCCGAGGCATCGAGGAGCACTCGTCCGACTTCGATCGCCCGCGACACCGATCTCGGCACGACGGCCGTCTTCGCCTGGGCCACCGTCATCGGGTAGAGCGTGAGCGAGGCGGCCCCGCCCATCGCGCCGACGAGGGTCCGGACCAGCGTCTCGCTCCACTCGGCGGTGATCGTCGTGAACGACACCATGTTGCCGCGCTCGTCGGTGACGAGGCATGGGCTGATCTCGATGCCAGCCAGCGCCGCCGTCGTCATCTGCAGCTCGGGAAAGGCTCGGCCCATCAGGTCGCAGTCGACGACGGGGAGGTCGCTGCGGGCCGCCCACATGAAGGGGAGCACCCCGTTCAGGCCGCCGAGTTCGGCGAGACACAGGGCGGCGACGGGTCGGCCGAGCTGTTGCTCCATCGCGTCCCTCAGTCGGTCGCCTTCGTCGCCGGCGGCGAACTTCTCGGCCATCACGGTGGGGGCGCCCACCATCGCAGCGGGGATGATCAGGGCGTCGTCGTCGAGATCCTCGAGTTGGACCAGTTGCGCCGGCCCGTGGGTCTGGACCGATCGCTTGGCGAGGAGGTGGCCCATGAGCGGGTCGCCGCCCCCGCCTGCACCGAAGACCGCGGCGCCCATGGCGAGATGTTCGAGTTCGTCGATCCCCACGTGCATACCGTCGAACGTACGCCTGCGCCTTCGGCCGATTCTTCAGCCAATCCGGACAAATTTGCGCGAGAAGTTGTGCTTGTTGCACAGTGATCGTGTGGCGACAGTCACGTTGGCGCACCTGCGCACCATGGTCGAGTTCCTCGGCGACGGCGATGAGTTGCTCGACAACGCGGCGCGACATGTGGTGTTCGCCCGCTCGTTCGATGCGCTGGCAGCGGCGGGCCGGGGCGACATCGTCGTGCTCGACGAACCCCTGCGTGATCGGGTCGGAACGTACCATTTCGATCTTGCGTTGGGTCGTGCCGGCCAAGGGTTGTCAGCCATCGTGCTGCCCGGCGACTGCGACACGACGATCACCGGGCGCCGCCTCGCGACCACTCGAGGCATCGCGCTGGGACAGTTCCTCCCGACCCACGACGTCGCGACCATCTCGGCATGGGTCGAGCAGGCGCGAGCCGGCGCAGGAGGCGATGCCGATCCGCTCCTCGTGATCGGGTGCGCGCTCGTCGACGGCATCGAGGGGCCCGACGACCTCGAGCCCGTGCTCGCCACCCTCTCCGATGCGGTGGGCGTGACCCCCGAACTGGTGGCGGAGCGCCGACACGATGCCGACCTCGCGATCCGGATCCACGGTGTCGATCGCGAGTACCTCCATCTCCCGGGCGACGACGACCAGCCGGGCCTGCGGCCCCTTTGGAGTCATCTGGCTCGAGCGCTCGAGGACATGCATCTTCGCCACGACGCCGGCGCCTATGCAGGTGAAGCGGCACGTGCCGCGTTGCTCAACGAACTGCTCCTCGGCGACGGCGGCACGTCTGCTGACTCCGCGAGTCGCCTGCGGCGCGCGGGCTACCCCGTCGACGGGTCCCACGGTGCCATCTGGATCGACTGCCATGATCTGGTGCCGGACCGTCGCCACGCAGAGTTCTCGTTGCGGCAACGACTCATGACACTGGTGGCCGCCGAGCTCCGGATCCGCGAGGGCGCGTCGTGGAGTCGGGCAGGCACCGACACGTCGATCATCGTGCTCGCGAGTCATCCCGACGCGGGCGTTGATCTCGACCGCGATCTGCGGCTTGCTGCCGAAGAACTGTTGGCCGCCATGGTCGAGAGGATCGACGGGGTTCGGGTGCATGTCGGCATCGGGGGCGTGCATGTCGGTGTTGAGGGTGTCTCGCAGACCGTGGCCGAAGCGACGACGGCGGCGCGGATGGCGAGCGAACGGTCCAAGCCCAACGAGATCCATCACATCGATCGGCTTGGTTTCAGCCGCGCCCTGGTCCACTGGGCGGAGATCGATGGTGTGCGACCGGTCCTCACCGAGATCCTCGGGCCACTCGAAGCGCTGGGCGCCGCAAAGGCCGACCGGGCCATCGAGACGCTGCGGGTCTATCTCGACAGCGGGCGCAACCTCAATCTGACCGCTCGTGTATTGGGCGTGCACCGCAACACGGCGCGATACCGAGTGGAGCGGATCTCGGACTCCCTCGAAGTCGACCTGGAGGATCCAGAACAGCGACTCCTGGTCGAACTGGCGTGTCGGGTGCGCGAGTCGCTCCGCGCAAGGGCGTGACCGGGCGCCCGCCTCCCGCGGTGGCCGTGCGAGGATTTTGCGCGGGGGCGGATGTGGCTACGGCCGCGTTCGGGGGCGGAGCGTCGCGCAAGTGACGGTGGGGAGGCAACGACCGATTTCGCGGACGCATGGTCGTCCCCAGCCAGGTGCCGTCTCGTCGTGGAGCTGAGGGGAATCGAACCCCTGACCCCCTGCTTGCAAAGCAGTCCGGAAGCCGTCCGGCGAGGTCCGAAATCGTCCGGCAGAATCCCGCTGGTCGTGCCGAGTTCGGGACGTTTCCCCTGGTCAGCAGGGTATCGACCGTCCAGTTGGTCCGGTCCTGTCCACACCACCTGCGCCGATGTGCCGACGGGGGCTGATCGGCCGATCGCGGCTGCTGGCTACGTTCTTGGCTACGTCTTTCGGCCCAGGACGGGCGCCGCTGGTTGACCTCCCGACCTAGGTTGAGCTGATGCCTCGGCTCTGTGAGTTCTACGGGATCTCCATCTACATGTACTTCGTGGACCACAACCCTCCTCACTTCCATGCGATCTACGGGGAGCATGAGGCGCTGGTGAAGATCGACGACGGTGAGGTCCTACGCGGTGCGCTACCGCGCACCGCGATCCGGCTGGTAGAGCAGTGGCGCATGGAGCACATTCCAGAGCTGCAGACAAACTGGGAGCTGGCCCAGGAGCCGGCCACTCTGAGCTCGATCGAGCCGCTCCAGTAGACTTGGACCCATGGCTGGGCTGGTCCGCGTACAGCACGTCGAGGTGCTCGAGGGTCGGGCGCTGCGCCTCGTGTTCTCCGATGGTCTTGTCCGAGAGCTCGACTTCGCTGGCGTGCTGACCGGAGTGCTGACGGCGCTCGACGACGACGAGGTGTTCGGCGCCGCCTCGGTCGATGGGGTCGCAGGCACGGTCTGCTTCCCCGGTGGGATCGACTTCGATCCTGACGTCTTGCACGGCGATGAGGCAGCGGCGTCCTCGTTGCAACCAAGCCTGGTTCGTGAGTACCGGCTCGAGCACACCAGCTGATCCCCTACTGCTCTCGAAGAGCGCGTTGACCCCGAGGAATCTGTTGTCGCCGCAGGCGGATGCTGCGGTAAGCACCCCGGCGAGTCCGGAACCCAGCCACTCCCGGCAAGGTGGAGTGGATTGGTGAACAGCGGGTGATCGGTGTTGCCCAGCGTTACCGGGTATCTCCGCGAGGAGTCGGGAGGTTGTGGGCGTGCCGGTAGGCCTGCCAGATCTCTGGCCGTAGCCGCCCGCGATCGGAAACGCTGAGACCAGCGGTGATTGCCCAGGCTCTGACCTCGCGGGTGGTGGGCTCGGGGGCAGGAACGGGACCACCGGCCGGTAGGGACTCCGCACGAGCCTGCCCACCGAGATCGGCGCGGTGCTGCTCGATGGCTGCACCGAAGAACCGGTACGCCCATTCCTGAGCGAGTTGGCGAGTCTCGAGGAACAGGATCGGCACGGTCGGGTACCGCACCGCCATCTCTGCGATTCCTTCGGCCACCACGGCGGGACGCACGAAGTCGAGCTTGAACACTGCGGAGTATCGGTCTTCCACAACCACAGCCCCATGGGGCAGCACTGCGAGATCGGCGAGGAGGAATCCGAGCTTGCCCCCGGTCAGGGTGGACACCAAGTCGGTCAACGTCTTGCGTTCGATCGCCGCGGCGATGACCCCGTCAACTTCGATCGCGTAGTCACCGGCGCCCAGTTTGCGGCGTACGGTGCTGGCCTGTTGGGCGGCGAAGTTCCACGGGTACCGCTCGTGGGAATCGACGATGATCTCCAGACGGCGACCAGATGCCCTGGCGGTGGGAACGGTGACGTTGGGTCGGGCCTTTCTGTTGGTGCGCGCCGACTGCCAGAACACGACGTCGCGGCCCCGTGCCCGGGTGAACACGAACTGGGAGCGGTTCTCGCGTGAACGATCCAACACCAGATCGATGGCTGCGCCCCGGCGGCGGCACTGACGCACCCCGACCCGTTCGACGATGTCGGGGTCAGCGGGCCAGTCGGTCGAGGGATGGCAGTAGATCTTGGCAGTGCGAGGCCACACATCTTTGACCTTCAACACCACCGGGCCGCTGGGTAGTGGGACCCGGACGAGATACGGCAGACTCGATTCGTCGTCGGGGTTCCGAGCGATCACGAACTCCTCCACCCGCCCCAACGTAGGCGCCGCCGGGTCGCGCCTGCTTCGAACTACAGACGACGAATCAAGTTGGCCCACACCGCCGGGGCGACAACACCTGTGCCGGGAAGCCGAGCCGCGAGGTGAGGATATGGGGGTAATCCGCGAGGTGCCGATCACGCGCACCCTTCGACGACTCCGGAGAGGGGCGTTCTGGCTCGGGATCTGGGTGATCCGGAGCGGTCTGCGTCACGAGCGACTCCCGGCTAGACCGGGTCGGTGTTGAGCCGGTTTCGCGGCGGGATGTGGAGTGATAGCGAGCGGTTCCGGGTCGTGCTGCGCGATTGTTGGAGGATGGTCGAGTTCGCGGCAACTGCCGATGGTGTGTCGGTGGGTTTAGCGGTTTGGTGACGGCCCGCTGATCGTTCGCCGTTGCGGCGCTGGTGAGACGGTGAGGATGTTCACCGACGAGGCCACCCCAACGTTCGCTCGGTTCGTGGCAGCTGTGTCTGGATCGTGCATGTTGGTGTGCTGCGACCGTCGGGGCACGGGCTGGTCGGACCGCACGGCGATTGACTGCTCGGCGCAGGCCGGGGTCAGCGATCTCGCTGCGGTGATCGACGCGGTCTCCGATGGCCCGGTGGCCGTGGTGGGCGCGTGGGAGCAGGCCGTGACAGCGATCGAGTTCGCGAAGACCTACCCCGAGAAGGTGTCGCATCTGGTGTTCGTTCAGCCAGTGATTGACGGACCGGCGTATCTAGACACCCCGTTGGCTCGAAGTCTCATGGCAGTCCTCGAACAGGACTGGGAGCTGTATCTGCGGTTCGTGGTTCGGGTGACCAACAGTGTCGGTGGCCGGCTGGCTCGTCACTACGAATCGTTGTTCCGGTCCGATCTTTCCCCCGAGTACCTGCGCGCATATTTCGATTCGCTCCAGCGGTTCGTGATCGACGACGCCACTCTGGGGGCGGTGGAGGTTCCGTCTCTGGTGGTGCAACAGACCAACTTCAACGCTGCGGACCTGACTGCGGTTGGAGCTCGCCGCCTGGCTGCGGCACTGCCCAAAGCCCGCCTGTTGCGGGGAGACAACTGGGAAGAGCTCGGCGATGGAATCGTGTCGTTCGTGGGAGCGACTCCCCAGGATCGGGACCAGGACGGGTTCCGGGCGATCATGTTCACCGATCTGGTGGGCTCAACGGCGTT
>CAYFLT010000046.1:0-647 GCA_964344055.1 uncultured Candidatus Nemicrothrix sp. | reverse complement strand
AGCTTGGCGATGTTGGGGCCCAGGAGATCATCGATCAACACGATCGTGTGGTCGACGAGGCTCTCGACCGCAATGGTGGGGTGCGGATCAAGCACACGGGTGACGGGGTGATGGCCGGGTTCGGCTCCGCGGTGAGCGCCACTCGAGCGGCCCGCGACATCGTGGCGGCTCTGGGCGGGACAGGTATCGGGGTGCGGGTTGGGCTCAATGCCGGCGAGCCCATCGCCCGCGATGGTGACTTGTTCGGCTCGGCGGTGCAGCTTGCCGCGCGCGTCTGTGACCGCGCCCTCGGAGGCCAGATACTCGCCACAGGAGTGATCCGTGAGCTCACCGCCGGCAAAGACCTCAACTGGACCAGCCAAGGCGACTTCGAACCCAAGGGCTTCAGCCGGCCCGTGGAGACCTTCGCACTCAACATCGACTGACAACCCCCGAAACATCGGGGAAGTCCCCGCCGACACGCCACTCGACGCTCCGCGAGGTGAGGATATGGGGGTAATCCGCGAGGTGCCGATCACGCGCATTTCCCGGGCGGAGCTGAGAGGGGCGATATCGCGCTGGATCAGGACGATCTCGCGCGAGCAGGGCCACTGGCTAGGTGTACTTAGCAGTCAGGTTGGTCACATCTGCTGATGGGTGGGTGACCG
>CAYFLT010000045.1:16857-39033 GCA_964344055.1 uncultured Candidatus Nemicrothrix sp. | reverse complement strand
ATTCGAACCCCCGACCTCCTGGACCACAACCAGGCGCTCTAACCAACTGAGCTACGCCCACCAAGCTGACCCGAGGGCCAGTGGAGTCACCGAGTGTACCGGGTCGCCCGTGGTGCGGCCTACCCTGTTTTTGCCTCCGTAGCTCAACTGGATAGAGCATCGGGTTTCTACCCCGACGGTTGCAGGTTCGAGTCCTGTCGGGGGTGCTGAGTAGGCTGGGTTGCATCGAAGGGAGTCCCCCGAAATGAGCATCCCAACGGCCCTTGCCGGACGCGCTCGCGACTGGGTGATCGGACACCGTGAACCCGACCTCCCGAAGCTCCGCATGACCCCGGCCCTCGCGGCGAAGTGGGCCCTCGACGAGGCGACGCTGCAGTTCGAGATCGGCAGCAGTCGCTTCCGGATTCCGAACCCGGACTTCCGTCGCCGCCTCCGTGACGAACTCGGCGACGCGGTCGACATGTACAACGAGCGGGGATGGGTCGACGATGCTGCGTCCTACCACCGCACCCCACCGGTGCTCGACGATCCCGAGCTGCGGCCCCACGAGGCCTGGGGAATGCACTTCGAGCATCTCACATTCGAGAGCGGCTACGAGCCCCACGAGGACGAGCCGGGCCGGGAACGCTGGCTGGGTTACGAGAACAACCGCACTGCACACGCGTGGGTACTTCGCCATGAGGGCGAGCCGCGGCCGTGGCTGATATGCGTCAACGGGTACCGCACCGGCTCGCCGGCGGTCGACATGTGGGCATTCGAGGCGAAGCGGCTCCATCTGAAGTACGGGCTGAACGTCGCCTTCCCAGTCCAGCCGCTCCACGGCCCCCGAGCGCACGGCCGCTCGGGCGACCGTGTCCTGTTCGGCGGCGTGATGAACCTGATCCACACCGCGGCCAACGGGCTGTGGGACATCCGCCGCCTCAAGTCGTGGATCCAGACCGACCAGGGAGCCCCCGCCGTCGGAATCATGGGCATCTCGCTCGGCGGCTACTTCACTGCACTCACGGCCTCGTTCGAAGACGACCTCTCCTGCGCGATCGCCGGCGTGCCCGAACCAGACCTCGTCCGGGGGATGCGGCGCAACGTCGAGCCGCTCCTGCCGCCGTGGTACGAGGTGTGGGGGTTGAGTTGGCGTTCGCTCGAGCGGGCGAATCGGGTGGTGAACCCACTGTTCCTCGAGCCTCGAATCCCGGTGGACCGTCGGTTCATCTACGCGGGTCTGGCGGACCGTTGGGTCCGGCCGGGCAACGTGAAGTCACTGTGGGAGCACTGGGACGAGCCCGAGATCTGTTGGTACCAGGGCAGCCACCTCTCGTTCGGATTCGAAGGCAAGGTCCGGCGGTTCATCCGCGATGCCCTCCACTCGACCCTGATCGCCGACGCCGAAAGCCCGTCGAGACGACACCTGCGTTCCGCGTGACTTCGAGCGGCGGACCGGGGTCGACCTAGACTCGGCCACACCGCCGACCGAAGGGCGACCACCATGAAGCAGCTCACGGGTCTCGACGCAACGTTCCTGTCGATCGAGACCGCCGCCTCCTTCGGTCACGTGAGCAGCCTGGTGATCTACGACCGGCCGGACGATCCCGGCTTCGACGCGTACGAGGCGTTCCACGCCCAGCTCGAGAAGCGGCTGCACCTGCTGGAGCCGCTTCGGCGGAAAGTGGTGGAGGTCCCGTTCGGACTCGATCACCCGTATTGGGTCAACGATCCGCACTTCGATCTCGACTTCCACGTTCGCCATCTCGCCCTCCCCGCACCCGGGACGGTCGAGCAGCTCACCACTCAGGTCGCCCGCATCGTCGGTCGTCCCTGTGACCGCAGCCGACCGCTGTGGGAGGTGTACGTGATCGAGGGGCTCGAGGACGACCAGTTCGCCATCCTCACCAAGGTCCACCACGCCACCATCGACGGCGCCTCCGGCGTCGAGATGTTGATGATGATGCTCGACTCGGACCCCGCCGGCGACGAGATTCCGCCCGATGACGGCAGCTGGCATGCGGACACCGAGCCTTCCGGCGCCTCGCTGGTAGGTCGGTCCGTGGTCAACTTCGCCCGCACGCCCGGTCGAGCCGTGCGGGTCGGGCTTCGCACCGTGAGTCAGTTCGCCGACGCTACGCGCGCTCGAGGCGTCACCAAGACCATCGACCAGATCCGGCACCAACTCCCGTCCCGGCTCGGCGGTCTTACGTCGGTCGAGCGGGAACGCACCCGGCCTCACGTGATGGCGCCTCCCACACCTTTCAATCGGTCTATCGGGCCCCATCGCAAACTCTCGATCGGCTCGGTGCCGCTGTCCCAGGTCAAAGCGATCAAGGGTGCGCTCGGTGCCACCGTGAACGATGTCGTGATGGCGGTGTCGGCAGGAGCGCTACGGCGGTACCTCAAGATGCACGATGCGTTGTCCGAGCAGCCGCTGAGGTCGATGGTGCCGGTGTCGATCCGCACGGGCGAGGAGGCCGAGCGCTGGACCAATCGGGTGTCGGCGCTCTTCGTCGAGATTCCGACCCACCTGGACGACCCGCTCGCTCGGGTGGCCGCGGTGCACGAGTCGATGAACCGGGGCAAAGAACAATTCGATCTCGTCCCGGCCGACAGTCTCGTCGAGATGGCCGACCTGGCGATGCCCGGCATCGTCGCGCAGGTGTCGCGCCTGGCCGGATCACTGCATCTCGCCGATCGAGCCGGGTCGTTCCCGGTCAACGTGGTGATCTCCAACGTGCCGGGACCCCGCCAGCCCCTCTACATGGGCGGCGCGCGGATGCGGCGGTTCTTCCCGGTGTCGACCATCACCGAAGGGGTCGGGCTCAACATCACGGTCCAGAGCTACGTCGATTCGCTCGACTTCGGCCTCGTGTCGTGTCGTGACCTCATGCCCGATCTGGACGATCTGCTCGACTTCCATCTCGACGAGGTACAGGTGCTCGCCGAGGCGGCTGGCGTGGCATCCGCCTGATGCTCGGTGTCGCCCGCCGGGCCGGGCTGCTCGATCCGATCAAGGTCGCCGCCACCGGGGCAGGGTTCGCCCGGTGGGGGATGACCCTCGGAGCGGCTGTGGCGGGCGCCGCGATCCGCCATCCCCGCCGTGCGGCGGTGATCGACGATCGGGGAGCGCTCAGCTACTCCGACCTCGACCGCCGGTCCACAGCCCTGGGCGGTGGCCTTCGTGAATCCGGCCTCGAGCCCGGCGATCACCTGGCCATCCTCTGCCGGAACCACCGTGGATTCGTGGAGGCCAGCGTGGGGGCTGCGAAGGCGTCGCTGCGGCCCGTCTACATGAACACCGGCTTCGGTGCTCCCCAGCTCGATGAGGTGCTGGCGCGTGAAGGAACGGCGGCGCTGGTGTGCGACGAGGAGTTCGTGCCGCTCGCCGACGAATCGTCGTTCTCCGGCCCGGTGATCGTGGCCGACGGACGCGCGGGCATGACGCTGCACGATGTGCGCGGGCGTGCGAAGCGCCGTTCGCTCGGACGACCCGAGGTACTCGCACCGGTGATGTTGACCTCCGGCACGACCGGCACACCGAAGGGAGCTCGCTACTCGAAGCCGGCCGACCTCGGCGCCGCGCTGGGGCTGCTCGAGCGGTTGCCGGTTCGCTCCGGCGACGTCTTCATCGTCGCCCCGCCGCTCTTCCACGCATGGGGGCTGGCCCAGATGTCGATCGCCATCAGCCTCGGCGCGACGATGGCCATGCGACCGAGATTCGATCCTGAGTCGACCGTGGACCTCGTACGCGAGGCAGAAGGTTCGGTGCTCGCGGTGGTGCCCGTGATGCTGCAGCGGATTCTGGCTGCGGGCCTCGATCTCGGTCCGCTCACCGATCTCCGGATCGTGGCCTCGAGCGGCTCTGCGCTGCCCGGCCCGGTCACCGAGGAATGGCACATGCGGGTCGGCCACAACCTCTACAACCTGTACGGATCCACTGAGGTCGGTCCCGCCACCATCGCCGACCCCGACGATCTCCGGCACGCGGTCGACACTGCCGGACGGGTGATCCCCGGCAGCACCGTCGTGATCCTCGACGACGACGGTGGGCCCCTTCCCCGGGGCGACAAGGGTCGGATCTTCGTCGGGAACGCCAACCAGTTCGATCAGTACACCGGCGGAGGCGGCAAGGAAGTCATCGACGGGTTGATGTCGTCGGGCGACGTCGGATACCTCGACGACGCCGAGCGACTCTTCGTCACCGGACGCGCCGACGACATGATCGTCAGCGGAGGCGAGAACGTCTTTCCGCGAGAGGTGGAGGAGCACCTCCTGGCGATGGACGGGGTGGTGGACGTCGCAGTCGTGGGTGTCGAGGACGACGAATTCGGCCAGCGCCTCGCCGCGTTCGTCGTGCGGGAGGGATCCAGCCTCACCAAGAAGGCGATCCGGGACAGCGTGAAGGAATCACTCGCTCGCCACAAAGTGCCGCGCGACGTCCACTGGGTCGAAGAGATACCCCGCACCACCACCGGCAAGATCCTCCGCAGGAATCTCCAGGGCTGATCGCCCCGTCGGCCGGCGAATGTCCGCAGGCTGACATGGGACTGGATTGACCACTGAGGGAGGTGGGAAACTCTCTGTGCGAGACGTTGGGGGATGACTCATGGACGCCGAGCAGTTCGTATGCGAGACGCTGGCCGGGATCGGCATCACCGTCGGAGGTGACGGGCCTGCCGACATCCAGGTTCACGACGACAGGACCTACCGGAGAGTGATCCGCGACCGGGAGTTGGGCCTCGGCGAGTCCTACCAAGAGGGCTGGTGGGACGCGAACCAACTCGACGAGTTCCTCGCCACCGCCCAGGAGGCGAACCTCCGCGACATCGTGCGTCCGAGTCTGGCGCTGCTGAAGCTGGTGGCTGCCTCGCGGCTGTCGAACCGGCAGACCGTGAGGCGGGCCGCCCGCAACGCCTCCGCGCACTACGACATCGGCAACGACCTCTACGAGCGGATGCTCGACAAGCGGATGATCTACTCGTGCGGCTACTGGCGTGAGGCCGGCGACCTCGACTCCGCTCAGGAGGCCAAGCTCGATCTGATCTGCCGCAAGCTGCGACTCGAGCGGGGGATGCGAGTGCTCGACATCGGTTGCGGTTGGGGCGGATTCGCCCAGTTCGCGGCCGAGCGGTACGACGTGCACGTGACCGGCATCTCGCCGGCGATCGAACAGGTCAAGCTCGCGCGGGAGCGGACCTCGGGCCTGCCCATTCGCATCGAGCAGGCCGACTACCGCGATCTCGACGGCACCTTCGACCGGATCGTGTCCGTCGGGATGATGGAGCACGTCGGGCCGCGGAACCTGCCGACCTTCTTCGAACGCTGCGACCAGCTGCTCGACGGCGACGGGATGATGCTCCACCACACGATCGGGTCGAACGAGTCCAAGACCCACACCGACCCGTGGTTCGACAAGCACATCTTCCCGGGCGGAGTGCTGCCGTCACTGAGCCAGATCGCGGCGGCGGCGGAGAAGGTCTGGTCGGTCGAGGACGTCCACAACATCGGTCCCGACTACGACCGCACGTTGATGGAGTGGCACCGCAACATCTCGGACCGCTGGCACGAGATCCCGCACTACGACGAGCACTTCCGTCGAACCTGGGACTACTACCTGCTCGGCTCCGCCGCCGCCTTCCGGGTGCGGGCACTGCAGTTGTGGCAGGTGGTGTTCACGAAGTCGAAGCGTCGGCATCCCGTGTACGCCGCCGTTCGGTAGCCGAGTCCGTGCTGAACGAAGTGACCACGTAGGCGGTCATCACGGGTGCGATGGCGCGGCTTACGTCGAAGAAGCGCCACCACACCTGCTGGGTCAACAGGATCGCCACCACGATGAACCCCATTGCGCCCCAGGCGAGTGCGTTGGGGTTCTGGATCCCGCGTATCACGAGCAGCGGCATCACGATCACGAGGCCGGCAATGATGCCGAGGTCGATCGGATTGTCGATCCAGTTCGAGACCGATTCGGCCATGCCGCCGAAGGGAGGGCCGAATTCCTGCACCTCGTTGACACCATCGTGGGAGTCGAGCCGGAGGCGCACGTACCCAGCCCACGCCGCGGCGGTCAGCGCGGGAACCCCTCCGAGGAGCCACGGGATCCGGCGCGTGGTCCAGAGCCGGTAGACGCACACGCCGGCCAGATAGAGCAGCATGACTTCGCGGGCGAGCACCGCGGCGGCGAACCACACGATGGCCGATCGCAGGCGGCCCTCCTCGATGGCGAGTGTTCCCCAGATTGCCGCGGCAAAGGCCAGGATTCCCGCTCCGGAGATGTCGAACTCGAAGACGATGCCGGGGTTGAGCGTGAAGGCGAGACCCAGCCATGGCGACCCGCCGAATCGACGAGCCAGACGCCCGGCGCCGACCGTTCCGAGCGCGAGTGCGGCGACGTTGGTGAGTCCCATGGTCCAGAGGATCATCTCGGCGGGAAGCAGTCCCCCCAGGCCGGCGATCGTCGGGAAGAGCATCCGCTGGGCCCGGTAGACGGGCCGGTCGAGATGCTGGGCGTGATCGTCGTCGAGGTAGAAGGGATCGAGCGCCTGGAGGAAGAACATGGATCCGTCGTGGCCCAGCAGGTCGACGGTCGCCACCTCGCGGTCCAGCACATCTTCGACGTGGGCGGTTCGCTCGGCCACGGTGTCCCCGGCTCCGAACTTGGTGCGCCCGGCGATGTCGCCGTCGTGGCGGATCAGCGACGCAGCGACGATCAACAGCCCGACGAGAACGGCGACCACCGCCAGCCGTCGATCCTCCGAGTTCGAAGAGAGAGAGGCGGAACGCGTCGGGGCCGACAGATCGGGCATCACCCGAAACCTGTCGGCCCCATCACGGCTTTTCTGACACATCCGGACCACTGGGTGGTCCGGATGTGTCATAGATCGCTGGATCTAGTGGAACTGCTCTTCTTCGGTGGAACCCTCGAGGGCGAGGGTCGAGGCGTTGCCGCCCGACACGATCGTGGCGATCTTGTCGAAGTAGCCCGCACCGACCTCGCGCTGATGCTTGACGGCGGTGTAGCCCTCACCCTCCCGAGCGAACTCGCGCTCCTGGAGGTCGACGTAGGCGGTCATGTCGGATTCGGTGTAGCCACGACCCAGCTCGAAGGCCGAGTAGTTCAGGGCGTGCCAACCGGCAAGGGTGATGAACTGGAAGGCGTAGCCCATCGCGCCGAGTTCCTTTTGGAACTTCGCGATGGTGGCGTCGTCGAGGTGGGCCTTCCAGTTGAACGACGGCGAGCAGTTGTACGCCAGCATCTGGTCCGGGTACTCGGCCTTGACGGCCTCGGCGAACTGGCGGGCTTCGTCGAGGTCCGGAGTGCCGGTCTCGCACCAGATGAGATCGGCGTACGGGGCGTAGGCCAGGGCCCGCATGATCGGCGTCGCCATGCCGGGCTCGGTGTAGTAGAAGCCCTCGGCCGAGCGCTCGCCGGTGAGGAACTGCTGGTCACGCTCGTCGACATCGGTGGTGATGAGGTTCGCCGCGAGGGCGTCGGTGCGGGCCAGGACGATGGTCGGCACGTCGGCGACGTCCGCCGCGAGACGGGCTGCGGTCAGGGTGGTGATGTGCTGCTGGGTCGGGATGAGGACCTTGCCGCCCATGTGGCCGCACTTCTTGGCCGAGCTGAGCTGGTCCTCCCAGTGCACGCCGGCGGCACCGGCTTCGATCATGCCCTTCATGAGCTCGTAGGCGTTGAGCGGGCCACCGAATCCGGCCTCGGCGTCGGCGACGATGGGCAGCATGTAGTCGATCGACGGGTTGCCGTCGGTCTCGCTCCACTCGACCTGGTCGGCGCGACGCATCGCGTTGTTCAGCCGGGCGACGACCGACGGCACCGAGTTGGCCGGGTACAGCGACTGGTCCGGGTAGACCTGGCCGGCGAGGTTCGCGTCACCGGCCACCTGCCAACCGGACAAGTAGATGGCGGGGAGACCGGCCTTGGCGTAGTTGATGGCCTGGCCGCCGGTCATGGTGCCCAGCGCGTGGACGTAGTCCATGCTGTTGACGCGGTCCCACAGCTTCTCGGCGCCCTGGCGGGCGAGAGTGGGCTCGGGGGTGACCGAGCCGCGCAGGCGGACGACGTCGGCCGCGGTGTAGTCGCGGGTGGCGCCCTTCCAGCGAGGGTTCTCAGCCCAGTCCTTCTCAAGGGCTGCGACCTGCTCGTCAAAGCTCGGGTTCATGGTTGGGTCTCCTTCAGGGGTTCTCTGAAAAGGGGGGTTGTTGAGATCGGTGTGGGAATAGGCACCCCCGGCGATCACAGCCGGGGGTTGGCGACCAGCGGGAGATAGTCGCAGAGCTGGTCCGTGAACGTGATGTCGGAGAGCACCGAGTGCGCCTCGTCGTAGCGGCCTTCGCTCCACGCGTGGTCACCCAGCTGGCGGCGCAGCGCATCGAGCTCCTCGTCGAAGCAACGGCGTAGCAGGCCGTCGTCGACGGTGACGCCGTTGGTGAGCTCCACCGCATGGTGGCGCCACTGCCAGATCTGGGTCCGGCACAGCTCGGCCATCGCGAGATCCTCGACATGGTCGTCGATGGCCACCGCACCGTTGCCGGCGAACCACTGCCCCATGTAGTGGAGCGCGATTCGGATCGCTCGACGGAGTCCGTCCTCGGTCCGCTGCCCTCGAGTCGAGGACATCGACAAGAGGTCGCCGGCCGTTACGTAGACGTCGTCTCGCTGGAACTCGATCTGGTTCGGCCGGTAGCTCAGCACCCGATCGAACTCGGCTTCCGCGACCTCCACCAACGCGGGGTGCGCGATGCGGGTCCCGTCGAAGCCATCGCCTGCTTCGCGGCGCTTGTCGACGGTGACCTTCCGCAGCCCCTCGGCGGTCCGGTCCGGGTCGACGGGGTCCGGGATGATGCCCGACATGCCGCCCAGCGCGTGGGCGCCCCGCCGATGGCAGGTCGACACCAGCAGCTCGGTGAACGCTCGAATGAAAGGAGTGGTGCCGCTGAGCTGGTCGCGGGCAGGACGTAGCCGGAGTCCAGCCGGAACGCCTTGGCCAAGCTGAAGAGGTAGTCCCAGTTCCCGGTGTGCAGGCCGGTGATGTGATCCCGGAGTTCGAAGAGGATCTCCTCCATCTCGAAGGCGGCCTGGATCGTCTCGACGAGCACGGTGGCGCGGATGGTGCCGCGGGGGAGTCCGAGTTCATCCTCGGCCCACACGAACACCTCGGCCCACAGGCGAGCGTCGCCGGCTCCCTCGAGCTTGGGGAGGTAGAAGTAGGGGCCGGTCCCTGCGGCGAGGGCGGCGTGGGCGTTGTGGAAGACGCAGACCCCGAAGTCGAACAGCGCAGCGGCGATCGGGTCGCCATCGACCGTGAGGTTCATCTCGTCGAGGTGCAGCCCTCGGGTGCGGACGACGAGCGTCGCCCCCTCGGGATCCGGTGTCTGGACGTCACCGTCGATCTCGGCCGAGAGGGTGCCGGCGTAGGCGTCACGGAGGTTCTGGAGTCCGTCGAGGCAGTTGGACCACGTCGGCGTCATGGTGTCCTCGAAGTCGGCCATGAAGACGCTCGCGCCGGAGTTGAGCGCCTCCACCATCGCCACTCGACGAACCGGTCCGGTCAGCTCGGTGCGGCGGTTGGTGAGATCAGCCGGGGCGGGGGCGACGTGCCAGTGGCCGGAGCGGATGTGTGCGGTCTCGGGTGCAAAACCAGGGCGCTCACCGGCGTCGTAGGCGGCCTGGCGTTCGACCCGATCGGCGAGCAGGCGCCGGCGGGTGGGCTCGAAGCGTTCGTGGAGTCGTCCGAGAAAGGTCAGGGTGGCGCCGGTGAGCAGATCGTCCACTGCGGGGTGCTCGCGGACCACCACCGGTTCTGCCGCCACCTGTGCCTCCTCGGCCTTCGGGATGTCAGTTCCATGGATCGCCGCGGCCATGAACGAATGATCACCGCACTGAGCGAGAACAACAACGGGACTTTCGACCCGATCACGGAGAATGGTTTGCGATAACCGAAAGTTCTGCCAGAGTTAGGTGCATGTCGGAGGATCTGGATCTTCTTGTACTCGGTCAACGGGTGCGTCACGCTCGTCGCCGCAGGGGCGCCACGCTCGCCGACCTGAGTGAGATGGTCGGTCGGCCGGTGCCGTATCTGTCGCAACTGGAGAACGGCAAGGTCGAGCCGAAGCTCAGCCTGGTGGGCGATCTGGCGGTCGCCCTCGACACCACGACGGCCGATCTCCTCGACACGAGTGCACCGGATCGAAGGTCCGAGCTCGAGATCACGATCGAGCGCGCCCAGTCCGATCCCCGCTACGCCGCGCTCGGGCTGCCGCATCTGAAGCCCTCGGCCAAGGTGGCCGACAACGTGCTCGAACACCTCGTCGGTCTCTGGGAGGCACTCAACGCCACCGGCGAGCCGGCGGTACCGGTCGAGGACGATCTCGCCATGCGGGCCCGGGCGGCGAACAACGCGTTGCGAGCCGAGATGCGAGAGCGCGCCAACTACTTCACCGAGATCGAAGCGGTGGCCCGGCGAGCGCTCGATGCTGCCGGCTACTCCGGTACGGGTCCGATCAGCGAGCGGGTATTGACCGAACTGGCGGCCTACGTCGGATTCCGGGTCGAGCGGGTCAACCAGATGCCCCGCTCGGCGCGCAGCATCACCGACCAGCGAGACAAGATCATCTTCATCCCGGATCGTGGCGGCCTGCGGATCCGTCAGGCCCGCAGCGTGGTCCTCCAGACCCTGGGACACTTCGCCCTCGACCACTCCGAGACGACCGACTTCGGCGACTATCTGCGCCAGCGCATCGAATCGAACTACTTCGCCGCTGCGGTTCTCGCCCCCGAGGGTCCGGCGCTCGAGTTTCTCCGGGATGCCGATGAACACTCCGACATCTCGGTAGAGGACCTCAAGGAGGTCTTCTACATCTCCTACGAGATGGCCGCGCACCGGTTCACCAATCTGGCCACCCGCCATTTCGACATCCCCTGTCACTTCCTCCGCACCGACAGCGAGGGTGTGATCGACAAGGCCTACGAAAACGACGGAATCCGATTCCCGGCGTCCACCGACGGTGGACACGAGGGCGAACGGGTTCCGAGGCAGTGGGGGAGTCGTCAGGCGTGGAACGCGACCGGGAGCTTCCTGTTGCACAGCCAGTACACCGTCACCGACGACGGCGAGTACTTCTGCACCACCTACATCGAGACCGAGACCGACCGCTCACCCCATTCGATCTCACTCGGTACGCCGGCGGAGCACGCCCACCGATTCCGCGGCAGCGACACCCTGCGACGGGAATACGCCCGCGAGCGGGAGATCCAGCCCGATCCGATGCTTATGGAGCAGTGGGCCGGCCACGCCTGGCCCTCCGCGGCGGAGCGCAGCCATGTGCTGTCCGCACTCCCGCCCTCGAAGCGAGAGTTCAGCCCGTTCCCCGGCATCGACCTCCTCGACGTCTACCGCTTCCTCGAACGCCAGCGCCGATCCCGCCGTCCGTGAGACGACGGGCCTCGTCCCCGGTGTCTCGGGTGGGATGGTCGGCCCCGTCGCAGGTCTTTCGCGAAGATCAGCGGAGGACGACGAGATGGTCGAGGACCGCCACGTTGAGGTGGACGAGGTCCCGGCGGGGGCCGTCGAGCGCGATCGCGGCCACGTCGAAACCCGCCGACCGGAGCTCACCCCGGATCTCCTCGCCTCCGAGTGAGGCCACCACGACGGGTCGGTCTGCCGACAGTTCGACCAGTGCCTCCGCCAGCACGACTTCGACCGAGAGAGGACGGTCGCCGACTGCCGGATCCTCGCCAGGGGCCGGCCGGACGGTGGCGAGATGCCCGAGCGGCACGAAGACGTCGCCCAACCGCTCCTCGCGGATCACCGCGAAGTCGGCGCCGACCGCGATCAGCGGACCCCGACTCCGCCGGCCCGCAGACGTACTGACCGCCACCGGGCGTCCCCGCTCGGCGAGATCCATCAGCACTCCGGCGATCGACGCCTCTTCGGCGGCCTGTCGTTCCAGCCACCGCTGGCGGGTCCGGGCGCGGGCCGCCGCGTCGACCGAACCCTCCGCGGTCCAGCGAGCGAGCCCGGCGAGCGGGTCGTTGGGGCTCAGATCGACGGGTCGGCTCGGCGGTCGGGGGGCTTCGTCCACGCCCGCCGAGGGTACCGACTACGGAATCGCCTGTCGGCTCGACCTCCTCCAGCGGTACCATCGCGTCAGACGATGACCGACTCCAGCACCACCATCCGGGTCCCCGGCAACCACCTCATGGGCGCAATGCTCGGGGAACACGATCGGCATCTCCGTCGGATCGAAGAGGCGTTTCCCGACACCGACATCACCGTCCGCGGCAACGAGATCCACGTGGCCGGCCCGAGCGCGGGCGTCGCCGCCACCCTCTTCGAGGAGTTGGTCGTGCTCGCCGAGCAGGGTCAACGGCTCGATCAACGCACCCTCGATCGCACGATCGACATGGTTCGCGCCGACGAGCGACCCTCCACGGTGTTCACCCACGAGATCCTCAAGGCCGACCGAGGGCGTATCATCAGGCCGAAATCGACCGGGCAGAAGACCTATGTCGAGGCGATCGAGGGGAACGTCGTCACCTTCGGCATCGGCCCCGCCGGCACCGGGAAGTCCTGGTTGGCCGTGGCCATGGCGGTTCGGGCCCTGCAGGCTGGCGATGTCGACCGCATCATTCTCACGCGACCTGCGGTGGAGGCCGGAGAGCGGCTCGGGTTCCTCCCCGGCGACATGATGGCGAAGGTCGACCCCTACCTCCGCCCGCTCTACGACGCCCTCCACGACATGGTCGGCCATGAGGGCATGGATCGCCTGCTCGATCGCGGCATCGTGGAAGTGGCACCGCTCGCGTTCATGCGGGGCCGCACCCTGAACGCGTCGTTCATCATCCTCGACGAAGCCCAGAACACCACGCCCGAGCAGATGAAGATGTTCCTCACCCGGATCGGTTTCGGGTCAAAGGCCGTCGTCACCGGCGACATCACCCAGGTCGACGTCCAGGACAACCGGAGTGGCCTCTCGGGTCTCGAGACGATCCTCGGCGCCATCGACGGGGTGTCGTTCGTCCGGCTGAGTGCCCGTGACGTGGTCCGGCATCGCATCGTGCAAGACATCGTCGACGCCTACGAGAAGGCCTCCACCGAGTGACCGATCCCGTCGGTCCGGTCGTCGTGGCGGTCGACGAGCAAGCCGGGACGGAAATGGACCTCGCCCGCTGGCAAGCGCTCGCTGCGGCGACGCTGCGCGCCAGAGGAGTGGCGGCGGGCGAACTCAACCTCCTCTTCGTGGAGCCCGCGGAGATGGAGGAACTCAACCGTGAGCACATGGGGAAGGACCGGCCCACCGACGTGTTGTCATTCCCACTCGACGGTCCTGATGCGACCGATGCCACGGCCATGATCGGCGACATCGTGATCTGCCCGGCAGTGGCCGCCTCGAACGCGGCCGACCACGCGGGCATCGGTCGTCACACCGGGTCGGTGGAAGACGAACTCGCTCTGCTGGTCGTGCACGGGGTACTCCACACCCTTGGGTTCGACCACATGGAGCCCGCCGACGCGGAACGGATGGAGGCACTCGAGCAGGAGCTGCTCGAGGCGTACCACCGATGACCAGCGGCCTCGTCGTCGGTCTGGTCGTCGTCGTCGTGCTGGTGGTGGTCGCCGCCTTCGTCGCCGCGGGTGAGACCGCGCTCACCCGGATCAGTCGGGCCAGGGCCGAGGGCCTCGCCGCCGAGGGTCTCCCGGGCGCCGCGTCGCTGGTGGCGGTCCTCGACGACAGACAGGACAGCCTGGCGCCACTCCTGCTCGTGCGCCTCGCCTGCCACGTCGGCGTCGTGGCCGTGGTGGTCACCGTCGTGGCCGACCGCACCACTTCGGCATGGATCGCGGTTTGGGCGACGGTGGCGGTTCTCCTGCTCTATCTCGTCGCGGAGGCACTGCCTCGGTCGTGGGCGCTGCTGCATCCCGACCTCGCAGCTCGGCGCGCGGCACCTCCGCTGCGGGCGTTGCTCCGAGTCGCGCCACTGCGCTGGCTCACCCGAGGCCTCAACGGGGTGGCCAACGTCCTGTTGCCCGGACCAGCCCGACCCCCGGTGGTCTCCGAAGACGAACTCATCGCGCTGACCGAAGCCGCGGCCGCGGGCGACGCGATCGACGACGAAGAGCGCGATCTCATCGAGTCGGTCTTCGCTCTGGGCGACACGATCGTGCGCGAGATCATGGTGCCGCGCACCGACATGACCACGGCTGATGCCGACGCCACCGTCACCGAAGTGATGGACCTGGCCGGCGAAAAGGGCTTCAGCCGGCTCCCCGTCTGTGGGGACGGCATCGACGACATCATCGGTGTCTGCCTCGTCAAGGATCTCTCCCGAGCCGAGCGGGCCGGCGGGGGAGACCGCCACGTCAAGACCCTCCTGCGACCACCCCGGTTCGTGCCGGAGACCAAGCACGCCGACGACCTCCTGCGGGAGATGCAGGCCGGTCAGCACCACCTCGCCGTGGTGATCGACGAGTACGGCGGCACCGCCGGCCTCGTCACGCTCGAGGACCTCGTCGAGGAGCTGGTCGGCGAGATCGTCGACGAGTACGACAACGAGGAACCGCTGCTCGAACCGCTGGCCGGCGGGGAGGTTCTCGTCCACGGGCGGATGCCCGTCGATCAGCTCAACGGCCTGGTCGACGCCACGCTCAGCGAAGGCGACTGGGACACCGTCGGAGGACTGATCTTCAACACCCTCGGCCATGTCCCCGAGATCGGCGAGTCGGTCGAGAACGGCGGTGTGTTTCTCAGGGTCGAACAGGTCGAGGGCCGACGGATCACCCGGGTCCGCCTCACCCGCCCCGGCGATGGAGGCAGGAGCGATGGCTGAGTACCGCTCCGGCTTCGTCACCTTGGTGGGACGGCCGAACGCCGGCAAGTCGACCTTGCTCAACCAGATTCTCGGGCAGAAGGTCTCGATTGTCTCCGACAAGCCGCAGACCACCCGCACCCAGGTGCGCGGTGTGTTGACCCGGCCCGATTTCCAGCTGGTATTCGTCGACACACCAGGGATCCACAAGCCGCGTAGTGCCCTCGGTACCAGCCTCAACGCCACCGCAGCCGATGCCACCCAGTCGGTCGACGTGGTGTGCTTCGTGGTGGACGCCACCGCGCCCTTCGGCCGGGGTGACCAATACATCGCCGCAACCCTCCCGTCGGATGCGGTGGTGGTCATCACCAAGGCCGACATCGCCAGTCCCGATCAGGTGCTCAGCCAGCTCGCGGCCACGTCCGAACTGGATGCCGAGGCCTGGTTCCCGGTCTCCGGTCGCACCGGTGAGGGGGTCGATGCCCTGATCGAGCACCTGCGGGCTCGAATGCCGGAAGGACCCCAGTACTACCCGGACGACATGGTCACCGATGTGCCCGATGCGTTCTGGGTGGCCGAGCTCGTCCGGGAGCAGTTGTTGGCTGTGGCTCGCCAGGAGCTGCCTCATTCGATCGCCACTCGAGTCACAGAGTGGGAGTGGCCCCACATCCGGGTCGAGATCCTCGTCGAACGTGAGTCACAGAAGGCGATGGTGATCGGCAAGGGTGGCGAGAACCTGAAGAAGGCGGGCACCGCGGTACGTCGACAGCTCCCCGAAGGGGCGTTTGTCGACCTGTTCGTCAAGGTCGAGAAGAATTGGCAGCGACGGCCCGAGTCCGTGGCCGAACTCGGCTACTGACCCTTCGCCAGACCGGTCAGATCCGGTTGGGGTCCTCCGGGGTCTCCTCGCCGTAGCGCTCGGCGTACGCGAGCCACACGACGAGCCAGGCCGAATACGCGGCCTCGTCGGGCTTTCCGGTGGCCGGATCCACGGCGTTCACGGGGAGCGGGGGAGGGCCGGGTTGTGGGCTGGGCTCGACCGGCACCGAGATCACGTTGGTGGGAGGGTCCACCGGGCCGAACGGGTTGCTGCCCGGCTCGATCGGCGGCAGCTCGGGGAAGTCGACCGGCTCGATCCGTTCCTCGCCGTCGGTGGCCGGGCCGAAGAGATCGGCGTCGGACGCGGCGGGCCTCGCTGCCATAGGGCGATGGAGGCTGATGGGTCGGAGCCGGCTCCGAGACCGGGAGCTGGCCGAGCGTCGCCGCATCGGAGGACGGGGCCGGCCACGGATCCTGGGCGGGGACGGCCGGTTCGACGAACGAGTCGGGTGACGCCGATTCGGTGAACGGGTTCGCGGGTGGTGAGTCGGTGAACGGGTTCGCGGGTGGTGAGTCGGTGAACGGGTTCGCGGGGGCTGGTTCGGTGAACGGTGGCCGCGCTTCGATCTCCGGGAAGGGGTTTGCCCCGGTCGGTTCGGTGAACGGGTTCGACGGCGTCTGCTCGGTGAACGGACGGGGCTGGCTGAACGGGTCGCCGCTGGGTCGCGCGCCCAGACCGAGGTTGTCGCCCGGACCGGGTGCGTTGTTCCGGAACGGATCGACCGGAGGCTGCTCGAACGGGTCGCTGGTCGAGCGGCCGACCCACTCGCTGAGTTCCGGATTGTCGGCACCCAGCGGCATCGCCGCGAACGGGTCGCTGGAGAATGCGGTGTCGGCCGTGATCGGCCCGGGTTCCGGCGGGAACGCATCGTCGAGAGGGGACGAAGCGGCGACGGTGGTCGGCGACCGGCGGGGGAGCGTCGGTGCGGCCTCGAGAGTGATCTGCGGCGAGGCGGGCGGCTCGGGGATCGGGAGATTCTCGAGTCGCTCCCGCATCTCGGTGAGCAGCGCCTCGCGGTCCGACAGTCTCTCCTCGCCGTCCACCGGACCTTCGTCGGTACGACGGAGCCGAACCGCGATCAGGGCCACGACCAACACCGATCCGAGACCGGCGATGGACCAGGTGATCGGATTGTCGACGTCGGTACCGCCGAGCCATGCGTGATAGGTCCCCGCCACGACGGTGAGGACCGCGACGACATGGATACCCCGCCAGACGAAGTCGCTGATGTGCTTGCGCACCAGTGACGTGAGTTGGACGGCGACGAGGCTCCACGCAGCGACGACACCCCATGCGGCGGCGGACGGCTCCCAGGTCGACTCGCCCGGGATCAGGAGCTCACGGATGCCGAAGCCCGCTACCGAGTCGAGGTAGAGCGACCCGAGGTGCGCAACGAGGAAGATGACCGAGACGCTGCCGAGATAGCGGTGGAGGTCGTGGAACCAATCACCCACACGCTTCTTCACGGGAGGGATGACGAGGATGAGTCCCACGATCACAGATGCGACGGCGGTCGACCACGTCATCAGCCCGGCCGCGCGGGTCGCGTACCACCAGATCTGATCACTCACGAGGCCTCCCGTCGGCAGGGAACCGTCAAATGGGAGGATTCCGGGCGGGAGACGGTGATCGAAGGGTCAGTCGGAGTCGTCGCGAAGCTCGCGGAGGAGTGCCTCGGCCTCCGCGAGGTCACGGGTCCGCCGCATGGGCGGGAGGGCGTTGACGAGATCCCATCGGTAGCTGCGAGACGTCGCCAATCTCGGGTCGAGCACTGCGACCACGCCGCGGTCGCTCCCGGTACGAATCAACCGGCCCACCCCTTGTGCGAGAAGGGTCGCGGCCTTCGGAAGATCGATGGTGCGGAATGCAGCGGCACCGGCCCGGTCTCGACGGGCCTGCAGGACCGGATCGTTCGGACGGGGGAACGGCAGTCGGTCGATGATGACGAGGCTGCAGGTTGCTCCGGGCGCGTCCACGCCCTGCCAGAACGACATCGTGGCGAAGAGCGAGGTCTCCTCGTCGGAGATGAACTCGTCGAGGAGTGCGGCCTTCGACCCGTCGCCTTGCATGAGGATGGGCCAGGGCACCCGGGGATCGAGCCGTTCGACGGCCTCCCGCATGGCAGCGAAGCTGGTGAAAAGCGCCAGGGTTCGCCCGCCGGCCGCCACCATCAGGGACTCGATCTCGGCCTGCTGGGCTTCCCGGAAGCCATCCTTGCGAGGATCGGGGAGGTGCACCGGGCAGTACAGGAGGGCGTTGGCCTCGTAGTCGAAGGGGCTGCCGACGTCGAGCGAAGTCGCGGCCTCGGGAAGCCCGAGTATCTCGGAGGTGTTCGATGGCAGGGTGGCGGACGTGAGCACACCGGATCGGTTGGCCCAGAGGTTCTCGGCGAGCACGTCGTTGACGGTGATCGGCGTGCTGCGCAAACTCGGGTTGCTCGGGGGGCCGTCCACCCAGAGAACCTCGTTGTCGATCGGCCACCGAACCGCGTCGATGTCGTCGATCAGCGACGTGGCCATCTGACGGGCCCGGATCGCCTTTGCCCGGGTGTCGGTCGGAGCGTCGTCGGGAACCGCCCGCAGAGCGGAGAGGAGCGCGTCGACCTTCGTCCGGGTCTGGTCCAGGGTCGTACCGAGGGGATCGACGAGGCCGTCGAGCAGTCGGTCGCCGATCAGGGGCTCGAGAGCCGCGTGCAGGGTGGAGGCTGCCTCTTCGGCGCCGGCCGGCGCGTCGGGCTCGACGACGACGGCGGCGGTGGAACGGGCAGCGGTCTGGATCCGGGCGGGGCTGATCTGACGGCCTGCGGCGTCGGCCATGATGTCTTCGAGTTGGTGGGCCTCGTCGATGACGACCACCTCGTGTTCGGGCAGGATCCCTTCGACCATGACGGCGAGGGCGTAGAGATGCTGGTTGACCACCAGCACATCGGCGGCGGCCGCTCGCTGGCGGGCCCGCTCGGCGAGACAGTCCTCGCCGCGGGGACAGCGGCTCGCCCCCGGGCACTCGTCCCGGCCGACCGAGACCAGCCGCCACGTACGATCGTCGATGTCGTCGAGCTCGGCCCGGTCACCGACCTCGGTGGCGTCGGCGAATCGGCGAAGCTTGCTGATCGTCGCCGGATCGAGTGGTTCACCTTCGACTTCGAGATCGAGCGCGGCGTCGCCCTGGTCGGCCTCGTCGAGGCGCTGTAGGCAGAGATAGTTGGAGCGGCCCTTGAGCACGGCGAAGTCCACTGGAAGCCCCAGCTCGTCGATCAGGAAAGGAAGGTCCTTGCCGGCGAGCTGGTCCTGGAGGGCCTTTGTGGCCGTGGCGATGATGGTCGGACGTCCCGACAGCAGGACCGGGACCAGGTAGGCCAGCGACTTGCCCGTACCGGTGCCGGCTTGGACCACGGTGTGGCCACTGCCCTCGATCGCGGCGGCGACGGCGCGAGCCATCTCCCGCTGGCCCTCGCGGTGCTCACCGCCGCCGGGGAGAGCCGCGGTGACTGCGTCGAGTTGTTCGAGTGAGTCCGAGGGGAGGGTCACGAGACTCCGGGTTGGCTGACGCCGGAGCCTACGCCAGCGTGAACACGACCACGACGACGACCACGGTCACCAGGAGTGCGAGCGCGAGGAGGTATCGGCGCGCACGTGGCCGCGCCTTTCCATGGAGCCGCGAAAGCTCCTCAGCCCAGTCTTCCCCCTTGCTGATGAGTGTGACTCTAGTCACGTCCCTGAACGAGGTCCACCACAACTTACGCCGATCTCCCTCGCTGAACCGCGGCCTGAGCGGGCCACCGGGCTAGGTTGCCGAACGTGGCCCTCGACGACCTGGATCTCAGCCGAATCCCGCGGCACATCGCCTGTGTCATGGACGGCAACGGGCGCTGGGCCCAGGCGCGAGGACTCCCCCGTACGGAGGGCCACAAGGCGGGGGAACACTCCCTGTTCGAGGTGGTGGACGGATGTCTCGAGGCCGGTGTCGAGTGGCTCACCGTCTACGCCTTCAGCACTGAGAACTGGCGCCGTCCCAAGGACGAGGTCCGTTTTCTCATCAACTTCAACGAGGAGATCCTGCTTCGTCGCCGGGACGAGCTCGACGAACGTGGGGTGAGGATCCGGTTCGTCGGACGACGAGACTGGCGCGTCCCCAAGCGCCTGATCCGCAGGATGGATGAAGCGCTCGAGCTCACGAAGCGCAACCGGAAGCTCACCTTCACCATCGCGTTCAACTACGGGGGCCGGGCCGAGATCGTCGATGCCGTCCGCCGCATCGCGGCATCCGGAATCGCTCCGGAGAAGATCACCGAGCGCACGATCGCCCGCCATCTCTACGATCCGGAGATGCCCGATCCTGACCTCGTCATCCGGACTTCCGGGGAGTGCCGCATCTCGAACTTCCTGCTGTGGGAGCTGGCGTACAGCGAGTTCCTCTTCACCGAGACGCCGTGGCCCGAGTTCGGCCGAGAGGCGTTGTTCGACGCGATCGGTGAGTTCCAGGACCGGGAACGGCGCTTCGGTGGAGTCGACGGCGGTTGATCGGGGTCGCTCATGAGCCTCTACCGGGATCAGGCGGTCGTGCTCCGAGCATGGAAGCTCGGTGAGGCTGATCGCATCATCAGCCTCCACACGCTCGACCATGGCAAGGTGCGAGGCGTGGCCAAGGGCATCCGGCGCACGAAGTCGAAGTTCGGTTCGCGGCTCGAGCCGCTGAGCCACGTCTCGATCCAGCTCTACCGCGGCCGCGGCGATCTGGACACGATCACCCAGGTCGAGACCATCGACCAGTTCCCGTCCCTGCGGTCCGATCCGGATCGTTTCGCCCGGGCCGAGGCGATGCTCGAGGCGGTCGATCAGGTGGCGCAGGACCGCGAACCCGATCGGGCGCTGCACGTCATGTTGGTGCGCGCCCTCGGCACACTCGCCAAGGACGACTCGCCGCTGGTCGTCGCCGCCTTCTTCCTGAAGTTGTTGGCTCACGAAGGCCTCCAACCCCAGCTGGACGAGTGTGTGTCATGTGGGGCGGTGGAACGGCTTGAAGCAATCGACCTCGCCGACGGTGGCGTGTTGTGCCACGACTGTCGGAGGGGTCGGCCGATCAGCGTCGATGCCTTGTCGGTCCTTCGCCGAATCCTCGGGGGCGGCCTGGCCGGTGTACTCGCCGAGCCGGTGAGCCCGGCCACCGGTGAAGTGGACCTACTCGCTACCGCCCTGCTCGAGCATCACCTCGAGCGGCGGCTCCGGTCGGTTGCCGTCCTCGATCAGACCGGACTCTGACCGACCCGAGGGCCCCTGGTCGACTCATCCGCTCGGTCAGAGGACGATGCCTGGGCAGCCGGCCTGCGCCATGGCGGCGAATCCGGGATCGTTGACGTTGCCCCCGATCCCGTCGGCGAACATGAACACGAAATCGCCATTGGTCAGCTGGTACTGCGCAGCGGTGACCTCGAACTCGTCGCTCGTGCCGAGCCGGGTGCCGGCGTAGGTGACGAGGAAGTCATTGGCCCCGTTGTTGTCGATGTCGACACACTCGAAGCCGGTGAAGTTGTTGACGCTCGCCCCAGCCGCAAGCTCGGTGGGTTGACCGCCGAGGGTCACGCGGTTGATCGTGCAGTTCACCACGTCGAACACGCCGAGGATGGTGGCGCTCGCGCCCGCGCCGACCCGCGCGAAGAACTCGTCGCGTCCGTCTCCGTTGATGTCGAAGCCGTCGAATGGTCGAGCTCCGGCGATCATGGTGCCGCTGTCCATGAGCTGATGGGTCGCGACGCCCCCGTTGGCGAACGAGATCTGCAGCCACCACGCCCCGAGCTGGGTCGGGTCTCCGATGGAGTACGCGTGGATGGTGTCGAGTGACCCGTCGCCGTTCACGTCGCCCGCCGCCAGCTGATGGTTCTCGGCCTGCGCGGGTAGTGCGCCATCGCCCGGGCAGGCCGGGGCTGCGGTGGTGGTCGGAGGCTCAGTGGTGGTTGTGGTCGACGTCGTCGTGGTCGTAGTGGTGGTGGTCGCGGTGGTCGTGGTCGACTCGGGCGGTTCGCTTGTCGTCGTGGTCGTGGTGGTGGTGCTCGTCGACGAACTGGTCGGAGAGGCGGTGTCGCCGTCGCCGTCGTCGCCGCATGCGGCGGCAATCAAGGCCAGAGTCAGAACGGCAGACAGGAAGAGGTGGTTTCGGTGTGTGTTCATTGGCTGATCGGTATCCATCGGCCGGCCGACTCGCTCCACTCCATCCACTCGGTGAGCTGAGGATCCCACTGGATGTAGGTGTTGCGCGCCGCGTCCCACTGGGGGGCGTCGATGCCGGGTCGGGGGGCCGGCGGCGGACTGGCAGCTGCCGGTGGTGGTTGGACTGGTGGAGTCGCGCTCGGGGGTTCGGCCACCGGTTCGTGAACGGCGGTCGGCTCGTCCGGGCCAGGCGTGGGTTCGTGAACGGCGGTCGGCTCGTCTTCGGGAGCGGGTTCGTGAACGGCGGTCGGCTCGTCTTCGGGAGCGGGTTCGTGAACGGCGGT
>CAYFLT010000045.1:9403-16731 GCA_964344055.1 uncultured Candidatus Nemicrothrix sp. | reverse complement strand
GCGGGGTCGGGGATGGGGGGAAACGCTGGTGGGGTCGACGACGCAGGCGAGGGCGCCGCTCCGGGCGGTGGTGGTGCGGCCTCGAACGGGGTCGCCCCAGGCGGCGGTGGCGGCGCGGCCTCGAACGGCGCTGCGCCTGGCGGCGGAGGCGGCGCGGCAGAGGTCGGCGGGCTGCTGGGCGGTGCGGCGATCGGCGGGGTCGGCGGAGTTGCCGGCCAACTCCCGGGCGGTGGCGCCGCAGTGACCGGAGCGGCCGCTGCGGCCGGTGTGAGGCCAGGGACCGGAACCGGGTGACCGACGAGCGACTTGTCGACGACGAGGGTCTTCGCCACGATGTCGCCCACTCGGCGGTGGCCCTTGCTGGCCATCATGGTGACGAAGCCCACGAACGGCACGAACCAGGGGAACGAGTCGACGAACCAGAGCAGACCCCGGCCCAGGTTCGGTCCGAACCCGGCCTTTTCGAACGTGGATTCGTTCACGATTCGCAGCCCCATGGCGAGCTTGCCGAAGCTCCAGCCCGTGAATCCGGGAAGCACCATCGTGGCGAAGACTGCGTAGACGATCGCCGCGAGCGCCAAGGCACCGACAGCGTCCGAGTCGCCCACGTAGATGGTGTCGCCGAGGCGGATACAGGCGTCCGACGACGTGTTGTTGATGCGGTCGCACCAGTCCTGGGCCGCGAAGTCGCTGCGGAACGCCGTTTCGGTGAAGGTTGCCAGCGCGATGATCAGCCAGATTCCGCAGATGATCATGAAGTCGATCAGCCAGGCGACGATACGGCGACCGAGCACTGCCGTGGGGTCGGCGGTGGGGGCGGGCTGCTGTGGTTGCACCCGTCCATCTTGCCGCACCCGCACCACCGGAAACCGGCATGGGTGCCCTGGGCCCGCCGGTAGCCTTGGCGCCCATGTCTGAAGCGTCGCCCGACCCCGCTCTGTTCGACAAGATCGTGAACCTGTCCAAGCGCAGGGGATTCGTGTTCCAGTCGGCGGAGATCTACGGCGGTTTCCGTTCGACCTACGACTACGGCCCGCTCGGTGTCCTCCTCTTGCGCAACGTGAAGGACCAGTGGTGGCGATCGATGGTGCAGCTTCGTCACGACGTTGTCGGCCTCGACGCGTCGATCCTTTCGCCGCCCCAGGTGTGGGAGGCCTCCGGTCACCTGTCCAACTTCAGCGACCCGTTGGTGGATTGCACCAACTGCAATGCCCGCCATCGTCTCGACAAGCTCGACGATCCGAACGTCTGCCTCAGCTGCAACAGCGAAGGCAGCTTCACCGAGGCGCGTGAATTCAACCTGATGTTCAAGACCCATGCCGGCCCGGTCACCGAGACGGCGGCGGAGGTCTACCTCCGTCCCGAGACCGCCCAGGGCATGTTCATCAACTTCGCCAACGTGCTCAACACCAGCCGGAAGCGTCCGCCCTTCGGCATCGCCCAGATCGGCAAGTCCTTCCGCAACGAGATCACTCCCGGCAACTTCGTCTTCCGCACCCGCGAGTTCGAGCAGATGGAGCTGGAGTTCTTCGTGCCCCCGAGCGAGTCGCAGCAGTGGTACGAGTACTGGTGCGAGGAGCGCATGAACTGGTACCTGGGCCTCGGTATGGATCCCGAGAAGATCCGGCTGAGGGCTCATGACGACGACGAGCTGAGCCACTACTCCTCGGGCACGTCCGACGTCGAGTACCTGTTCCCCTGGGGTTGGGACGAGCTCGAAGGGATCGCCAATCGCGGCGACTTCGACCTCACCCAGCACGCCGAACACTCCGGCGAGAAGCTCGACTTCTTCGACCAGGCCAACAACGAGCGCTACGTCCCCCACGTGATCGAGCCGGCCGCGGGCGCCACCCGCACCGCGATGGCGTTCCTGATGGCGGCCTACGACGAAGAGGTCGTCAACGACGACCAGCGCACCGTGCTCCGGCTCGATCACCGACTGGCGCCGTACAAGGTGGCGGTCCTGCCCTTGTCGAAGAAGGACATCCTCACGCCCACGGCTCACGAGATCTTCGACATCGTCAAGGGCCGATGGATGGCCGACTACGACGAGACCCAGTCGATCGGCAAGCGCTACGCCCGCCAGGACGAGATCGGTACCCCATTCTGTGTCACTGTCGACTTCGACACCCTGGACGACCGAGCGGTCACCGTGCGAGAACGCGATACCCGCGAACAGGACCGGGTGGGCATCGATCAGCTCGAGAACTACCTCGCCGAACGCCTGGGCTGACTCAGCCTTCGATCTGGATCGTCGTGATCTCGGAGTGCTCGGCGTAGGCCGAGACGAAGCCGTGAGGGTCGAACGTCTGGGATGCGGCGTCGTAGAACCGCCGGTTCGACGGTGACGGGATCAGCTGGCCGAGCTTGATCATGCCGAGACTGTTGCGCTTGTCCGAGAGGCGGTAGCCGTAGCGGCCGATGTCGTTCTCCTTGAACCAGCGGGCGAAGCGCCGGTACTCGCTCCGGTGCATCTTGGGGCGACTGTTGAACATCGCGAGTACCCCCGCGGTGATCACGCGTTGTGGGCTGGCACCGCCGTGTTCCAGCAGTTCGAGATCGTCGGTCCAGAAGATGTGCTGGAGGTTCTTTCCCGTCGTGGCGTAGTTCGCGTACAGGATGCCGAACTGCTCTTCCATCGTGAATTGTCGGTAGTCGCGGCGATCCAGCGGCTCGGAGATCGGGAGGCCGGACTGGAACAGCGAGGTGGTGAAGTACCCGAAAACGTCGTCGCCCGAACCGACTCGGAGCAGGTCGGACTCGAGTCGGTGAACGGTCAGGTTCACGGCCCGGAGGAGGTCGGGGAGGTCGTCGGGGCCCGCAACACGACCGTCGCCCTCGTGCATCCCCTTCAGGAGTGCCTCGAACTGCTCGTGGATCCGGTTGAGCTGGTCGGCGTCCACCGTGTCCGCATCGAGGTGGCCGTCGAGACGTCCCGGGCCCTCGTTCCTGTCGTTGAAGGCCGCGATCAGGCGGTTCATCTCGGCGACGTTGTCGGTGAGCCCCCCGTCGTCGACCCCCATCGACCACGAGCCCCGGATCTCGTGGGGACCCGCGTTGCCCCGATCGACGAGCGTTGCGAATCGTTTCGCCACTGGCGTACGGCGGAGCGCGAAGCGCATCTCCAGGCGCTCGGAGTCGTCGCCCGGCTTCGTGAACTCGATACGAAGGAGCCCTGTCAACGCCCACCCACTGTCGTCATCGAACTCGACTGGCGACACGAGGAACCATTCGAGATCGGCCTGGGTCAACACTAGGTCGCTTGCGCCGATCGTTACAGGAGCCGGCCACACCACTGACCTACAGTTCGGATCGGAAACCATGGTGGGTAGCACGAGGACAAGTGAGGCGATCGTCGCGGCGCTGCGGTACAGCCGCCACGATGGCGCGGACTCTGCCGCCCTGCATCAGACGCTCGTCGACGCGGTGGAGCGCTCGGATCAGGCGACGCTGGTCGAGCTGGCGAAGGCCCATCGGGTGGGGGCTCTCCTCTACGACGAGCTGCACGGGACCGGCGCCCTTTCGGAGGACGCGAGCCAGGAGCTCGGAATGGTTCGCCGTCTCGGAAGGGCTCGCAACCTCATGGTCGGCCGCACTGCCCATCAGCTCGCGTCGATCCTCGACGATGTGGTGGGCGACCGCTGGGTGATCTTCAAGGGTCCGGCGTTGGGGGCCTGGTACGGCGACCGGATCCGCACCTATGTCGATCTTGACGTGCTCGTGGACCGTTCGGCCTTCGAGGCCGCGATGACGGCCATGGAAGGCGGTGGCTTCCCCAGCCTCACCCAGAACTGGGGTGGCTTCCTGGACCACGGGGTGGGGGAGGTGCCGATGGGAGAGTTCCGGATGGTGATCGACCTCCACTGGCACCCGATCGCCCTGCGCGCATCGCGACGGGACTTCCGCTGGAACGTGCCCGCCGTCATCGAGCGGCGCTCTGAGTTCGCAGGCCCCGAAGGGCCCCTGCCGACCCTCGATCCGGTCGACAGCCTCATCCACCTGTGCAGCCACACCGGCCTGTCGGGAGCGCGCCGGCTCGTGTGGCTCAGCGACGTCGACATCGTGGCCCGGTCCGGACAGGTCGACTGGGCCGAGCTGGTGACGCGCGCTCGCCTGGTTGGTGTGGCCACGATGTGCGCCGCAGTCCTGGACCGAACCCGACAACTCCTCGACACACCCCTGCCTGATGGGCTGGTCCGCGAGCTGAGCGGGGTGCCCGGCTGGATCACCCTCAACCGCAAGCTGGCCCGTGACCGGTCCGACGAGCGGGCCGTGCACGGTTGGTCGACTGGCGTGCTGCAATCCGCCAGCCGGGACTCGACCATTCGCACACTGCGAGCGCTCGCCAAGCTGGCGCGGAGCGAGATCGACGTTCGACGGGGAAAGCCGGCGCTGACCGAAGACAGCGGGGAGCTCGACTGGCATCGGGTCGACGACGGCGTGGACCTGGCCGACACCAAACGTGCATGGCTCGACTACGTCGGGTCGGAGGCGACATGACTTCAGACTCGTTCGACGCCCGCCTCGATGGGACGGTGTTGATGGAACGCTCGATCGAGCGCGCCGCGGCCGCTTCCGTTGCCGACGTCGAGATGCGCCGGTTCCGACTCGCCGATGAGCGGATCGACATCAGATTCGTGGGGGCCGAGGCAGCCGATCCGCTGTGCCAGGCCCTCGGCCATCTGGCTATCGCGGCGGACGCGGACGAGGGATCGCCGTCGTTCGCAATCGACGTGCTCGACTCGGCGGCCGCCGGCGTGGAGTTGTCGCCGGTCCTGCAGTTCATCATGCGGGCCGCGGGCGTTCCGAACCTCGGGACCCGACACGAGATTCCCGAGTTGACCACCGACCGGACTCGGGCCATCGCCATCCCGTGGGATGGGGTGCTCGCCATGTACGACCGGGAGCGGGCGCGGGCCTGGATGTGGGTCGCCGACCACCGGAAGCTCCCCCTGTGGGACTTCGGCGCCCCGTTTCGAAGCATCCTGAACTGGTGGCTCTCCGACACCGGCCGGTTCTGTGTCCATGCGGCCGCGGTCGGCACTGACCGCGGGGCCGTGTTGATCACCGGCAAGGGTGGCTCGGGGAAGTCGACTTCGGCCCTGGCGTGTCTCGGGTCCGAGCTCCAGTACCTGAGCGACGACTATTGCGTGATCGAGACCGATCCGGCGCCGGTCGTACGCAGCCTGTACAGCACCGGCAAGCTCCGCGGGGAGGTCGACCTGGCTCGCTTCCCCCACCTCCGCCCCTGGATCTCGAACGCGGAGCGCATCGGTGAGGAGAAGCAGCTGATGTTCCTCCACGAGCACGCGCCCGACGCCCTACTCGCGGCCGCCCCTCTCCGCGCCATCGTGTTGCCATCGATCGTGCCGGAGGGTCCGACCCGGCTGTCTCCCATCTCGGGCGGAACGGCTCTGCGGGCCCTGGCACCGACCTCGATGTTCCAGCTACCCGACAGCGGCCCCGCCGCGCTCACCACCATGGCGGCGTTGGTTCGTTCCGTGCCGAGCTACGTGATGGAGGCAGGCCCGGACGTGACCGAGATCCCCGGGGCAATCGCGGCGCTCCTCACAGAGTTGGATCCCGAGGCGGTGCAGTCATGACCTCCAATGTTCCTTCCGGGGACCGCATCTCGGTCATCATTCCGGTCTTCGATCGCTCCGCCCGCCTCCTCGACGAAGCGATCGACAGCGCCCTCGCCCAGACTCTCCCGCCGGCGGAGATCGTCGTGATCGACGACGGATCCGCGGAACCGGTGGCCGCCCGGCTCGAGGCGAAATACGGAGCCGGACTCATCCTGTTGCGACAGGACAACCTCGGCATCGGTCCTGCCCGCAATGCCGCCATCGCAGCCGCCTCCGGGGAGTACCTCGCGTTTCTCGACTCTGACGACGTCTGGCTTACGGACAAGCTCGAGGTCCAGCACGACGCGTTCGTCGACGACCCGACGCTCGAGGCGGTCTATGGCAAGGCGGAACAGTTCTACGACGTCGAGACCGACGACGAGTACCGGCAACGGCACCCGATCCTGCAGACGGTGATCGATGCGTGGATCTCCACCGGCGTGCTGATCCGTCGCGCCGCCTTCGATCGGGTCGGGCCCTTTGCCGACCAGTCGCAGAGCGTGGACATCGACTGGGGCGCACGTGCCAAGGCCGCGGGCCTGCACTCCGTCATGCTGGATCGGGTCGTCTACCGGCGGCGGCTCCACACGTCGAACCTGGGGCTGACCCGGAACGAGGAGGGCAACCCGGCCCTGTTGAAGGCGCTACGCGAACATCTGCACCGTCAACGCGGCGAGGCCTGAGCGGCCGCGACGGCACGGCGTCGTCGCCAGGCCGCTCGATCCACGATCGCCGGCTCGTCAATGGCCCTCGCGACCGAGCCAAGTGGGTCGTCGCGGTCAGCCTGCACGGCGGTCACGGCCGGGTCGGTGAGGATCGCCTCCAGGGCTCGGTCGGACCTGTCCGAGCGCGACCCGGCGTCGGTCACGATGACGGCAACGGTGTCGATGCAGGACGGCTGGTGTCCGAAGACCATCTCCCGGGCGAACCGCTCCGGTGAACGTCTCGCGAGTGTTGCCAGCACTCGCGGGGACAGGACGCGGCGGTGACCTGCCTCCAGTTCCGGTCCCTCTGATGCGAAAGGGTCGCCGTGGCAGATGAGCGCATCGTCTTCCGCCAGCACGGAGCGCAGCCATTCCCCATCGGTGTCGGGATCGACGATGATGGCGACCGGCCGGGCGGAGAGGATCGAGTGCCGGGGGCGACTGAGCCGCTCCAGCGGGCCGAACCGGAGCAGGAGGCGCGTGACGGGGACTGCCGCCAATCCGTCGAGGATGCCGCGCAGGAGCTGTTGCAGGCTGCGCTGGATTCCGTGCCGCGCGGACTGGGCGAAGATGCCCACCTCCTCGCGGCCGATGGAGCGTCCCGGAAAGCGGCGCGCCGCCCGGACTTCGTCTCGGATGAGTCGGATCGCTCCCGGAGATCCGACCGTCTCGCGATCCGACGTGGTGGAGATCCGATGCCCGGTCATCTCCGCGAACAGTTCGATCCGCTCGAGTGCCACCTGGGCCTCGCGAGGCGCGATTCCCGTCAGGTCGACATCGGGTAGGCCGTCCCGGTTCGCACGCCTCAGGGCTTCGAGCTGCAGCGCCCATTTGAGGCCGTGGACTTCGTGAGGGGCTCGACAGACGATGGCATGGGCGATGTCGTCCGGCGCGGCCGCGTGTCCGTGGGTTCGGTCCGTGGGTCGGGCGCGCGTCCAGGGCTCGGTGGCGGCCCGTTGACCAACGCGGTCCGGTAGGAGGTGGTCGGCGAGGCGGGTGG
>CAYFLT010000045.1:8014-9347 GCA_964344055.1 uncultured Candidatus Nemicrothrix sp. | reverse complement strand
CGCATCGGGGTGGGTCAACTCCCGGTCGAAGCGCTGCAACCGGCCGTTGGGTCCCAGCCCGCTCTCGGGACCGGGGACGAGCGACCAGCCGGCGGACTGGAGGGCTTGCCGAGCATCGTCCACTTCGGTCCAGCGGGTCACGAAGCGGGGCAGGCCGAGTCCGAACACCGTGGCCGGGTGGTCGTCGGTGGCCTCGATCGTCGTATCCCACGGAGTCCGGCCTCACCCAACACGGCAGCGACAGCAGCCGAGGTCTCGTGATGCAGCCGGTTGCGGGTCCACGCCTGGCGGTAGACCCCCTTCAGCTTCGTCAGCCATCGGTGGTCGGCATCGAGCGCGACGAGCGTTCGATACGCCGCGGGGAACAGGTCGAACGACGCCTCGGAATGGTCGTCGATGTGCGCAGAATCGGCCCAGGCTGCCCAGTACCCGAGTCGCTCATCGGTGCCGGCCTCGCCATCCAACACGAACCGGAGGAGATCGAGGTCCTCGGCGACGAACCGGGGCACGGTCACGAGCCGGCGGCTCCCGTGCCGCCGGCTCCGCTGCTCCGGAACAGGTTGTGGAGGTCGGCGTAGGTGCCCTCGAGGTGGAGCAGTTCCTCGTGGGTGCCCTCCTCGACGATGCGGCCACCGTCCAGCACGACGATCCTGTCGGCCAGGGCCAGGGTCGAGAACCGGTGGGAGATCAAGAGGGTGGCACGGCCCTCGGCGAGCGCCGTGAAGCGCTCGAACACCTCGTACTCGGCCTCGGGGTCCAGGGATGCGGTGGGCTCGTCGAGGATCATCAGCGGCGCATCCTTGGCGAACGCTCGCCCGATCGCGAGACGCTGCCACTGGCCGCCGGACAACGACACGTCGCCGAACTCCCTGCCGAGCAGGGTGTCGTACCCGTGTGGAAGGCCTTCGATCAGTTCCGTGAGCCCTGCGTGAGCGGCGATCGCCTCGACCTCGGCCCGGTCGTTCTCGAGCCGGCGCCAGTCGCCGAAAGCGATGTTCTCGGCGGCGGTGGCGTTGTACTGGCCGAAGGTCTGGAAGACGATCGAGACGTTCCGGCAGAGTTCCTCGACGTCGGCCTGTGAGGTGTCGAGACCGTTGACTCGCACCGACCCGTTCTCGGGGACGTACAACCCGGCGATGAGTTTCACGAGGGTCGTCTTCCCGCTCCCGTTCCGCCCCACGATGCCGACCGTCTCGCCCGGCCAGATCTCGAGCGAGAGCCCATCGAGGACGGGTTCGGACGCCGGATAGGCGAACGTGACGTCGTCGACGGTGAGCACCGGAGCATCGTGATCCGTGGCCGCCCGCGAGGATCGTGCGGTCGGCGCCGCACT
>CAYFLT010000045.1:3459-8004 GCA_964344055.1 uncultured Candidatus Nemicrothrix sp. | reverse complement strand
GACCGGGAGCGCGAAGTAGGTCCGGAGGTAGTCGAGGTTGGCCATGTGCCAGCGCAGTGACGAGACGCTGTTGAACAGGAGATCCAGCGCCGATCGCATCCCTACGGCGGCGGTGGCGAAGGTGGCGACGTCACCGATCGTGAGCTCGCCCGTCGCTGCCCGGCGGGCAGCCTGGAGCAACGCCAGATGCACCAGCGCGAGCGCGAGGCCGTTGAAGAGCATCGAGCTGATCAGTTGGCGGCGGTAGACCCGCGCGTTGGTCTCGCGGATGTCGCCGAGCCGCTCGTCGGTTCGAGCGACGAACAGCGGTGCGATGCCGAGCGCCCGTGTCTCGGGAACGGTGGCGCCGCGCATCAGCTGGCTCGAGAAGTACTGCACCCAACGCCGGGAGCGACTCTGTTCGAGCTGCGCCACGTAGCGCATCCGGCCGAGCCACCACCGATGGGCCATGAAAGGCACGGAGAGGGGGATCAGATAGAGGACCAGGCGAGCCTCGATCCGAGCGAGCACCACCAGTAGCGACGTGATCGTCACCAGAGCCGCGGCGGCCCGCAGACCCTTCACGAGGACGTCGTGGATGTGCTTGCCGGGGGTCTGGCGGACCTCCGAGAGCATGTCGTGGAAGGCCGGGTCCTCGAAGTAGGTGAAGTCCAGCTTCGACGCATGGTCGAGTACACCGACGCCCATCCGATGGTCGAGCGCCTCGACCGTCCGCTCGGCGAAGTAGGCCTGAAGTGAACTCGTTGTGGCGAGCGCGCCGGACAGGGCCAGGCTCAGCAGGACGTAGGTCGTGACCGGGCCGCCGTCGCCCACCCCGTCGATCTGGTCGCTGACCGCGTTGACCAGCCCCCGCAGGGTCAGTGCGAGCGCCGCGGGCAGCAGGCTCTGCAGCATCGGTACGGCGATGAGCGCTGCGGTTTCGAAGCGGCTGGCCGCCCACGACTGGCGAACGCAGTAGGCGAACGATCCGACCACGTTTCGAGCCGTCTGGCTGCTCCTGCGTGGTCGTGTCCTACTCATGAAGCCTCGATCGCCCGAGCGACAGCTAACTTTAGCGATGCGGTGGACGACGGGAAGTCGACTCGGAACCAGACGACCGTCCGTGGAGGCCCAGATGATCACACCCGGTACGACGCTTGCCGTTCGGCCGACCGACGTAGTCCACGAGACCGTGGACGGGGAGGTCGTGATCGTCGATCTCTCGAACGGTGTGTACTTCAGCACCGACGGGGTCGGTGCAGCGGTCTGGGGTGCACTCGCGAGCGGCACCACCCTCGAGCGGCTGGCCGAGTGGGCCCAGTCCGCCTTCCCCGGCGAACCGAACGCCGCCGAAGAGGTGTCACAGTTCGTGCAGCAGCTCTACGCCCAGAAGCTGGTCGAGGAGAGCAGCAGCGAACCCAACGGTGCGCCAGACGGAGTCCCCGGTTCGTACGCCACCCCGAACCTTCAGGCGTTCAACGACATGGAGTCGTTGCTGCTGCTCGACCCCATCCACGATGTCGGCCCCGAGACGAGCTGGCCCGAAGTCGGCTGACCCTCCGTCATGACTCGGCAACCACTCCTGGCCGTCGGCTGGGATGCTGCCGATCCCCATTCCATCGAACGGCTCTTGGGCGAAGGGCGCCTGCCGGTGCTGGCGTCGTTGCTCGAGACGGGAGCGTGGACGGCGCTCCATGGCTACCTGGGTCTCGGTGACGACTCCCACTGGTCGAGCTTCTCGACCGGTGTGCCACCCGGCGTCCACGGTCGGTTCCACTTCGAGCAGGCGCCCGTGGCGGCTATCAGCAGACGATGATCATGCGAGACGACCCTGGCCCGGTCCCGAGTTGGTGGTCGCGGCTGGTCGACCAGGGCGTCTCGGCGGCGGTGTTCGACGTCCCGAAGTCGCCGTACTACCCGACGGAGGGCGTGGACGAAGTGGTGGACTGGATGGCCCACGGAGCCGACTCTGACGAGCTGTCCGCCTCGAGCGGGCCGCTCCGCGAGCTGTGTGAGTCCCACCGGCCCCATGGCGCGTTCAGAGCCTGCTACGCCGCCCCTCGCAACGACGAGGAGATTCGCACCCACGTCGAAGGGGTACAGGAACGCCGTGAAGCGTTCACGGCCGCGGTGCGGCAGTGGGTCGGGTCGAACCAGCGTGACCTGACGCTGGTGGTCTACGCGTCGAGTCACTGTCTCGGACACCGCTATCCGCCCGAGGAGGCCGGCCCGCCGGATCGGGTGGGAGACGAGCTGGAGGCGCTCGACCGCGATCTCGGTGAGTTGATCGAGGCGTGGGGTGGCGATCCGGGACGGGTGCTCGTGTTCAGCCTTCTCGGACTCCACGCCGGAGCGGCGGCCGGCCCGGAGACCGCGGCCACCGTCCAGGCTCTCAACCGCTACTGGCTCCGGCGGAACCCCCGCCTCGGACTGTGGTCTCTGGCGAAGCGGCTGAAGGCCCGATTGCGGCGGGAGGAGGGGCCGGTACCAACCGCCGACGCGTTCACGGCCATGAAGCTGGTCGCACCCTCGACGGCGGTCCGCCTGAACCTCATCGGCCGGGAGCGGCGCGGAATCGTCCCACCCGAGCGGCGCGAGGAGCTGATCGAGTGGCTGGTTGCCCGGTTGTCCGAACTGGTCGATGACGACGGTGAACCCGTGCTCGCCGGAGTGGTGCGAGCCGAGGATGCCTACCCGGGTGAGCGGCATGACGCCCTCGGCGACGTGTTCGCGATCTGGCGAGCCCGTGAGCCGGGCCGGGTTCGAACCTCCGTCACCACGGTGACACCGGCGAATCCCTTCGCACCTCCCGCGGCCGATCATCAGGCCGGGGGATGGCTCGTGACCGGCGCCGCACTGTCGATCGACGCGAACGAACTCCCAGTTCACGGGATGGCGGCGCGGTTCGGCCACTGGCTCGACGTCGACGACGCGGCCGGCCCGGCGCAGCCCTAACTCAGCGCGGCTCGGAGTGTGCGGGCCACCGCCGCCACCGAGTACGACTCCTCGACCAGCTGACGGCCTTCTCGTCGGAGTCGCGCCGCGGTGTCGGGCTCGATGGCTTGCTCGAGCGCCGCGGCGAAGGCGTCCGGGGTCTCGGCGAGGAGCAGATGTCGACCATCGGTGACATCGAGTCCCTCGACGGCTTTGCGGCTCGCGACGACCGGTAGTCCGGCCGCGAACCCCTCGAGCACCTTGAGTCGGGTCCCGCCGCCCTCGAAGAGCGGAACCGCCATGACCGCGGCCTCCGCCAGGTGAGTCCGCATGTCCGGGACCGAGCCCGTCACGAGGGCGCGGTCACGGGCCGCCTCGACGAGGCTTGGCGGAGGTCCGGCCCCGGCAAGGATCAGGGGCAGGTCCGGAACGAGTGGCGCGACCTCGTCGAGGAGGAAGCGGGCCGCCACCTCGTTCGGCGGGTAGGAGAAGGTCGCCGGGAAGATCATCCCGCGGCCGGGCGCGGTGGACTGGCGGGTGTACACGTCGTCGTAGGTGGGTACGTCGACGACGTTGGGAACCACGACGGCCGGCTTCGACCAGCCGTAGTGCGAGGCGAAGCCCGCGGCGTCGGGTTCGCTGCAGACCCACACGACGTCCGACGCGTCGAGAACGTCGGATTCGACCGTCTCGGTCGAGGTGGCGAGCACCTTGCGGAGAACTCGAAGGGGCATCACCGTTTCGGAGTCGGCGATGTCTCGCGCCAGCGCGCCCTCCACGTTGTGGGAGTTGTGTACGACCCTCACCTGGTGGGTCACACCACCTCGGTACGCGTTGATGGCGTCGAGGTAGCTCCCGCCGTAGAGGGCATCGAGCACAACCACGTCGGGCTGATCCTCGATCAGGGCGGCGGTGAGCTGCGCTTCCGTGTCCGGCTCGAAGTACGCATCGGACAGGCGGCTGCCTTCCTTCGGCGCCGCCCACATCCGCTGATGACGGGTCCCCACCTCGGCGGGGGAGAGGGCGCGTGAGGCATCCCAACGGACCAGTCCGTCGATCGTCGGACGCGGACCCGGTCGATCGGCCATCGCGAACACCGATGTCGGCCCGATCGCCGCCAACCCCTGGATGATGTTCCAGGCTCGGAGGTCTGCACCCCCCGAGGTGGGGAAGGGCAGTACCGACGTGAGGAAGAACGGTCGCGTCATCAGTGGGGTCAGGGTCGATCCGGCTCGACTCGCAGAGCGCCGGAATTGGGTCGCATGGCCGCGGAGTCGGCCGGACGAGATCGGATTTGAGGTGATCCACACTAGGAGTTGTCGGTGATCGACTCGAACGGGCTCGGCAAGGAGCGCTGTCGGGGGGCGCTGCTAGCGTCCGCCCCGATGGGCATTCACGATGACGACATCGCCAAGGTCAGGGCGTCGGCCGATCTCGTGCAGCTCATCGGTGAGCACACCGAGATCAAACGCCAGGGTCGGAACTGGATGGCCCGCTGCCCTCTTCACGGAGAGCGAACCCCGTCACTGTCGGTCAGCCCGGAGAAGGGGGTCTACTACTGCTTCGGGTGTCAGCGAAGCGGCGACGCCATCACCTTCGTGCAGGAGATCGACAATCTCGACTTCGTCGGGG
>CAYFLT010000045.1:614-3449 GCA_964344055.1 uncultured Candidatus Nemicrothrix sp. | reverse complement strand
GAGATACGGGATCCAGCTTCGCTACACCAGCAGGGACGAGGGTGCGTCGCGTGCTCGCAAGAGAACCCTCCTCGACGCGGTCGGAAAGGCCGCCGACTTCTACCATCAGCGGCTTCTCACCGGGGCCGACGCGGGCGAGGCCAGGGGCTATCTGCGTTCCCGGGGCTACGACGGGGATCTGGTCCGCCAGTACAGGATCGGGTGGGCGCCGGACGATTGGGATCAGCTCGCACGGCATCTCAAGCTCTCCGCCGATGACCTGCGCGACTCTGGTCTCGGTTTCGTGAACAAGGCCGGCCGTCAACAGGACGCGTTCCGAGGTCGGGTCATGTTCCCCATCACCGACGAGAGGGGCGACCCGGTCGGCTTCGGCGGTCGGATCCTGCCCGGCCACGAAGGATCGAAGTACAAGAACACCACCACCGAGGCGTCGGTCTACGACAAGAGTCGAGTGCTCTACGGGCTCCATGCACATCGTGACGGCATCGTGAAGGCCGGAGAGGCCATCATCTGCGAGGGCTACACCGACGTGATCGGCTATGCCACCGCCGGCATCACCCGAGCGGTGGCAACATGTGGGACTGCACTCACCGAAGAGCACATCAAGCTCCTGAAGCGGTTCTCGGCCAACCGGCTGATCCTGTCGTTCGACGCCGATGCCGCCGGCCTCGCCGCGGCCGAGCGGGTCTACGAGTGGGAGCGTGAGTACGAGCTCGACATCCGGGTGGCCGACCTGCCGGCCGGGGTCGATCCCGACGATCTCGCCCGCCAGGACCCGTCCGCGCTCGAACGGGCGGTGGAGGAGGCCTTGCCCTTCCTTCGCTTCCGGCTGGGACGAGTGCTCGATGCGGGAGATCTGTCGACCGTCGAGGGTCGGGCCCGCACTGCGGAACATGCGCTGGAGGTGGTGGCGGAGCATCCCGATCCGCTCGTTCGGGACCAGTACCTCGTCGAGATCGCTGACCGCTGCCGGGTCGACATCGCTCGTCTCCGAGAGCTGCTGAGCGGAGAACGCGAGACCCTGGCCCGTCGCCCCGCGGCAGCAGTCACCTCGGCGCCGGTCGAGAGGTTGACGCCGGAGGATGAGGCGATCCGGCTGGCGATCCACCGGCCCGACGAAGCCCTCCCACACCTCGCGCCCACCCTGTTCGGAGACCCGCTCCGTCGCGAGGCCTTCACCGCGCTCGCCGAGGACGGCCTGGTCGCGGCAGCGGATCGGGTCGGCCCGGATGCCGCCACGCTCCTGCGCCGGCTCGCGGTCGAGTCCAGTGATGCGGAGACGGGCGATGTCCTGGCCGGGCTGGCCAGAGGGACAGCGGACTGGGTGCTGAAGGACCTTCAGCGAAGCCTCCGAAACGCCGCCGATGATGCCGATAGGCAGGGGTTCGCAGCCGCCATTGCGTGGCTCAAGACCCAGACCGAGTTGCTCGCCGAACGGTCCACGCGAGAAGCGGCCATCGGCCAATTGCTACCGTGGCTCATCCAACACGCCGAAGGGAGGGGCGGATGACCGACATCGCACCAGCCGCACCGCTCCCTGAAGCGGTCTCCGCAGAGCTCGACGTGCTGCTCGGTGGCGCCCGCTCGTCGGGGCATCTGTCGCTCGACGTCGTGGTCCACGCGCTGAAGGACATCGAGTTCGATCCGGAGCTGATCGAGAGCATCCGCCAAGCGTGTGAGAAGGCCGGCGTGATCCTCGACGAGGACCTCGACTCGCCGGTCCCTGACGAGATCGCCGTACCGACCCGACCCGACGGCCATGTAGTCGTCGAGGCCGCGGAGCCGGCGCCGGCGGCCGACGACGAACGGGTCGCCCGGGCTGCGGCGTTCGCCGCGTCGATCGGTGACGACGTGGAGGAACCCACTCGTCGCAAGTTCCACAGCCGCAACCGTGGTGCCGAAGGTGCCGGATCCGACGATCCCGTCCGGCTCTACCTGAAGGAGATCGGGCAGGTCCCCCTGCTCGATGCCCGCCAGGAGGTGCGGGTCGCCGCCCGCATCCGGCGCGGCACAGAGGCCGAAGAGACCCTCGAGCAGCTGGCCGAGACCGGTGAGCTCGGTTCGCTCGAACCCGGTGATGTGGCCCGCTACAACCGCCTGGTCCGTGATGGTGGTCGGGCCCGTGACGAGCTCACCCGAGCGAACCTTCGTCTGGTCGTGTCGATCGCCAAGCGGTACGTCGGTCGCGGCATGGTCCTTCTCGACCTGATCCAGGAAGGCAACCTCGGCCTCATGCGGGCGGTCGAGAAGTTCGACCACACCAAGGGGTTCAAGTTCTCCACCTACGCCACGTGGTGGATCCGTCAGGCGATCACCCGGGCCATTGCCGATCAGGCCCGCACGATCCGCATTCCCGTCCACATGGTCGAGGCGATGAACCGGGTGAAGCGGGTGCAGCGCCAGATGCACCAGGAGCTGAAGCGCGAGCCCACCGTCGAGGAACTGGCCGCGGAGTGCGATGAACCGGTCGAGAAGATCCGCGAGATCCTCCGCATCTCCCAGGATCTGCTGTCGCTCGACTCGCCGGTCGGTGAAGAGGACGAGTCGAACCTCGGCGACTTCATCGAGGATCAAAATGCCCAGGCTCCGGTCGACGTCGCGGCCCGCAACCTCTTGTCGAAAGCGGTGAGCGAGGTCCTCTACGAATTGTCCGAGCGCGAGCAGGAGGTCGTGCGCCTCCGCTTCGGGCTCGACGACGGACGTCCGCGCACCCTCGAGGAGGTGGGCCGCCAGTTCGGCGTCACCCGCGAACGGATCCGCCAGATCGAGGCGAAGACCCTGGCCAAGCTCCGTCACCCCCATCGCAGTGACCGGTTGAGGGACTATCTCGAGACG
>CAYFLT010000045.1:0-569 GCA_964344055.1 uncultured Candidatus Nemicrothrix sp. | reverse complement strand
CCGTGCGTAGCTTGCGGGTATGGGAAACCAGGGGAAGGTTGCGGAGCGGGTCCGGGCCAGGGAGCTGCGGGCTGACGCCTGGACGCTGAAGGAGATCGCCGAGGAGCTCGGCGTCGCCAAGTCGTCGGTGTCGAAGTGGGTGCGCGACGTCGACTTCGAACCTCGGCCGAGGCGCAAAGCCCGCAAGCGTGGACCGAACAAACTGGAGCGGGCCAAGGCGGCCGAGATCGAGCGCTGCCGGGTGGAAGGCATCGAGCGGATCGGCAAGTTGAGCGACCGCGAGTTCCTCATGGCGGGGCTTGGCCTCTACGCCGGCGATGGGGCGAAGCGCGGGAACTCGGTCCATTTCGCCAACTCGAACGCAGGCCTGATCAGGTTCTTCTGTGAGTGGTTCAGGGCGAACTTCGAGGTCGACGAGAGTCGGCTCCGAGTCACGCTCTACCTTCATGCCGACCTTGACCTGAACGCAGCGGAGGAACACTGGTCGACCGTGACGGGTATCCCGAGGAGCCAGTGAACCGGCCTGGGTTTCCTAGAGGGTCCTGATCGCTGAGTTGGGCCCCGGGGTT
>CAYFLT010000044.1:38102-39111 GCA_964344055.1 uncultured Candidatus Nemicrothrix sp. | reverse complement strand
GGCACCGGTCAACGACGACGGCGCCGACGGCGCCTCCACATCCGGAGCCGGCGGGTCGACCGGCGTCGCCATCTCGACGGCGATCTCCGCCGGCGAGAGCGCCCGTCCGAAGATCTTCACGTCGTCGATGCGGCCGTCGAAGACCTGGTCGGCGTCGCCCGGGTTGGCGCCGATGTGGACATTGACCGTCGGGTCCTCGAAGACCGCGCCCGTCTTCGGAAGCGAGCCGACCTCCACACCGTCGAGATACAACCGCATGTGCGCGCCGTCGTAGGTGGCCGTCACGTGATGCCACGTACCCGGCGTCATCGTTCCGGCGGAGCCGATGAGCGTCGAGGTGATGTTGCCGTCGTCGGTCCGCAACCGGAAGCGGGGATGCTGACCGAAGATGGTGGACAGCATCCACACGTGGTCCGCCGACCGGCTCGACGTCGACTTCGAGATGATCCGCGCGTCGTGGACACCGAAGTCGTCCGCGTTCACCCATGCCATGAGGGTCAGCTGATCGGAGGGAACGTCCAGTACACCGAGGTCCGCATAGCCGGTGCTGCCGTTGGCCTCGAGCGCCTGTCCGAACATCCCGTTCGGGACGAGTGCTGCCGGCGCCACGAGTGACCCGTGGTTGCCATACACGCTCGAGTCCGTGATGACGGGATCGCTGCCCTCGAAGCCGTACGCGGCCCAGAGTCCGGTCGGCGGGGGCAGGGTGACGGCGACCACCTGAGCCCCTCCGGGCGCGGAGGTGTTGCCGTCCCCGTCCATCGCAACGACCTCGTAGAGGTAGGACGTGTCCGGAGTGACCGGCTCGTCCCGGAAGCTGGTGGTGGTCCCGTCGACCGTGGCGATCGTGATGCCATCGCGGGAGATGTCGTACGCGGTCACCCCCCGGTCGTCGGTGGCTGCAGTCCAGCTGAGGTCCACGCGGGTCGTGCCCACCGAGGCCGAGAGCGCAGTCGGAGCCGAGGGCGGGGTGACGTCGGGGGTGAGGGTGGTGACCTGCGTCGGCGTC
>CAYFLT010000044.1:34625-38084 GCA_964344055.1 uncultured Candidatus Nemicrothrix sp. | reverse complement strand
GTGGTCCACGCCGATCACCGTGTACTCGTAGAGCGTGCCGGGGAGAAGCCCGGTGTCGGAGAACGCGAGGCCGGCGGTGGTGCCGACCTCCACGCCGTCGCGAAGGACGCGGTACTGGAAGACGCCACGGTTGTCGACCGATCGCTCCCACGCCAGATCGATGCGGTCAGAGGACCAGGGCGTGCCGGTGACCGCGGTCGGAGCGGTGGGAGGCTCGACGTCGGAGATGTCGCCAGGTTCGAGCGCCTTGTTCTCGTAGAACCAGACCTTCTGGTTGTGCCAGCCGACGCTCACGATGTCGAGGTCGAAGTCGTTGTCGAAGTCGACCAGGAGCGCGCCGTCGTGATGGTCGATGCCTGCACCGCCGGGGTCGATGACGTGCTCGGTCCAGGACGTCGCGAAGTCGATGTTCTCGTAGAGGAGCATGCGGGTGCCCTGGGTGTGCTCACCCAGCACCGCGTCGACGTCGCCGTCGTTGTCGATGTCGCCGGTCGACATCGAGAAGCCGCCGCCCAGGCCGGTACCGATCACGTGGTACGGCCATTCCATGGTCGGATCGTCTGGGTGTTCGAGCCAGATGAAGTCGGTGGGGACGTGCTCGAACTCGAACAACAGGCCGATGACCGCGTCCTTGTCGCCGTCGCCGTCGACGTCGGCCAGGGAGATCCGGTCCGCGTTGTCGTACGGCGTCAGATGGCCGATCGCATCGGTGACCTCGATTCGGGTCCAGGCGTCGGCGGGGTACTCGTTGCGCAGCCAGCCCGAGCCCTGGAAGATGTCGAGGTCGCCGTCACCGTCGATGTCGTCGAGCGGGATCTCCTCACCCTCGGAGATCGGGCTGATCGTGTTCATCACCCAGGTGTCGGTGGACGGATCCGCTGGCACGGTGAGGACGTCGATGCCTGAGTCCCCGAAGTCTCCGTAGTTCCAGGACACGATCACGTTCATCGAGCCGTCCTGGTCGATGTCGGCGACCGAGATGCCCTGGATGAGGGCGTTCTCGACGCGCGTCGCCACGCCCGGTTCGATGTTGCTGAGGATCGTGAAGTTCCCGGCGCCGTCGTTGCGACCCCAGTGGAAGGTGACGCTTCCCGGATGGATGGGAGACTGGGACACGCCGTCGGTGCCCAGCAGGTCGAGGTCACCGTCGTTGTCGAAGTCGTAGACGAGGCCGACGTTGTTGAGCGGAGCGCCGATCAGGGTGCGGGTCCAGGGCTGGGTGTAGTCGCCGCCCTGGTGCTCGTAGACCCAGCCACCGGAGACGATGTCCATGAACCCGTCGAGGTCGAAATCACCCCAGAGTGCGTGGCTCGCGAGCCACGGCTGGTTGGGGTCGACGCTGTGCCGCACCCACTGGTCGAGCGGGAGGATCCCGATGTCGATGGCGTCGTTGATCCACACGTTGACCGCCGGGGACCCGCCGTTGAACGGCTTTCCGAGGATGTCGAGGTCGCCGTCGCCGTCGAGATCGCCCACCTTCGACTGGTGGTTGTCGATGCCGTCGGAGAACACCTGGATGTCGAAGTTGCCCTGGCCGTCGCCATAGAGGACGCGGCCCTTCGCAGTGGAGTTGCCGGCGATCGTCATCTCGGCCACGAAGATGTCCAGCAGGCCGTCCTCGTTGAAGTCCACGATGTCGAGGCTGTGGGCCGAGTCGCTCAGCTCGCCGAGCGGCTGGCTGGCGGTCCAGGCGGTGCCGGTCCATTCATAGATGGTCAGGAAGCTGGTGCCGTCGATCGGCCCGCTCACATCGCCGATGACGAAGACGATCTCGGGCCGGCCTCCGGGGATCAGCTGTCCGACCGCGGAGCGCGAGAACTCCATGGCGGGATCGAGGACATGGGCGGTGTAGGTGGTGGCGTCGATGCGCTCGTACCACCGGCCGGCTCCGACGATGTCGTCGACGCCGTCGAGGTCGATGTCGGCGATCGCCAGACCCTCGTTCTTGTCGAGGTCGGAGAAGACGGTCACGAAGGGCCACGGGCCGGCCGTCGGGTCGGCGGGGATCTCGGCGATTCGAAGATCGTTCTCGTCCTGCCACCAGATGAACTCTTCGGTGCCGTCGGCGTCGATGTCACCGAAGATCACGTCGTGATGGCGCGGCTCGCCGGTGTTCTTGATCTCGTGGCGGGTCCACGGGACTGCGGGGTCGTAGATCGGGAAGGGGTTCTCCCACCAGTAGATGTGGTTGCCATCGAGGTCCTCGCCGATGACGATGTCGAGGTCGCCGTCGCCGTCGACGTCGTGGTGGGTGCCCCCGGCCTCGAGGGGGAGGGTGGCGGTCTCGAAGACGTGCTTGGTCCAACCGGTGCTGTGGCGCTGGTACCAGACGCCTGCGGGGGCGACGTTCCGGTTGCTGATGACGAAGTCGTTGAGGCCGTCGTTGTCGATGTCGAGGATCTGGGCGTCGGTCTGCTCCGCGCCGGCGGGGAACGGCACCTCGAGGTCGCCGTTGTCCGACGAGAGGAGGTTCCAGGTGACCTCACCGCGCTGGCGGGGGAGTTCGATCTGTGCGGAGGCCGGCACGCTGGCGACCAGCGCGCTGACCATCGCCACGACTGTCAGACAGGCGAGGAGGCTCCGCCTGCGGGCGCGCCCGCGATTCCCCTCGCGCTCGTGAGCTTCCGCCATGTCGGGAGACCCCCCTCTTCCCTCTGCGTGGGAACGATAGCGCTCCATATGTGGTCAGGTCGACCGCTGAGCGTGAGATTCGACCATTTGGTGTACGAGCGGGGGCGATGTCGGGCCAGGTGACATACGGCCTCCGCGGGGAGACGGGGGTGTCAGTCCGCATGTCACACCGATTCGATACGGTCAGCCCGGTCCCCCTTGAATCCCGCTGAGTTCCCGGAGTAGCCGTGTCCCGACAGCTCGAATTCGAGCAGAACTTCGCCCGCGAGGTCGTCGACGTGCCCGTCGCCGACGAGATGAGCGAGTCGTTCCTCGCGTACTCGCTCTCGGTCATCACGTCCCGAGCCATCCCCGATGTGCGCGACGGCCTCAAGCCCGTCCAGCGTCGCATCCTCTGGTCGATGCTCCAGATGGGAGTACGGCCCGGCACCCCGTTCCGCAAGTCGGCCCGGATCGTCGGCGACACGATGGGCAAGTACCACCCGCACGGCGACGCTGCGATCTACGACACCCTCACCCGCATGGGGCAGGACTTCTCCCGCAACGTCCCGTTCATCGACCCGCAGGGCAACTTCGGGAGCCTCGACGATCCGCCGGCCGCCGCGCGCTACACCGAGTGTCGCCTCTCCGATGCCGCGATGGACATGGTGCGCGAGCTCGATGAGAACACCGTCGACTTCAAGGCGACCTACGACGGCGACTCCGACGAGCCGGTCATCCTTCCGGCCGCGCTTCCCAACATCCTCGTCAACGGCACCTCGGGCATCGCGGTCGGCATGGCCACCAACATGGCGCCGCACAACCTGCGGGAGGTGGCCGCTGCCATCG
>CAYFLT010000044.1:19425-34615 GCA_964344055.1 uncultured Candidatus Nemicrothrix sp. | reverse complement strand
GACGAAGCGGCGCCCGAAGCCGACCATCGACGAGCTGATGTCCGTCCTCCCCGGCCCCGACTTCCCGTCGGGTGGCATCGTCGTGGACGACGGCCTCCGCGATGCATACGACACCGGCCGCGGCACCTTTCGGGTGCGGGCCCGAGCCCACGTCGAACAGGTCACGAGGAGCCGCCAGGCCATCGTCGTCACCGAGCTGCCCTACCTCGTGGGGCCGGAGCGGGTGATCGCCAAGGTCCAAGAGCTCGCGAACAACGGCAAGCTCGTCGGTATCGCCGGCATCGCCGATCTCAGCGACATGCACGGTCTGAAGATCCAGATCGACGTGAAGCCGGCGGTCAACCCCCAGGCAGTCCTGCAGGAGCTCTACCGGCTCACCCCTCTGGAGGAGAGCTTCGGTGTGAACAACGTCGTCCTCGTCGACGGCGTGCCCACCACGCTCGGCGTCTACGACCTCTGCCGTCACTTCGTCGATCATCGGCTCGAGGTCATCGTTCGCCGCACCCAGTTCCGGCTCGACCGGGCCAGGGATCGGCTGCACATTCTCGAGGGCCTCCTCATCGCACTCGATGCCATCGACGAGGTGGTGGCGATCATCCGGTCGTCTCAGGACGCGGCCGAGGCCAGGGATCGGCTCATCGAACGCTTCGAACTCAGCGATGTGCAGGCCGCCCACATCCTGGACATGCCGCTGCGCCGGCTCACCGCCCTCGCCAAGCTCGAGCTGGAGGAAGAGGCGGCGGAGAAGCGGGCCGCCATCGCCGACTACGAGCGCCTGCTGAAGAGTGAGGACCGCCGCCGGAAGCTGGTCCTGAGAGAGCTCGGGGAGATCGTCGAGGTCCACGGTCGGGATCGGCGGACCGAGATCGTGGCCGCCGACGACATCCCGGTGTTCGAGGCACCCACCGAGAGCGACGATGCGTTCGACCCGGAATCCGACGAGCCATGTCTCATCACGGTCTCGACGTCCGGGAACATGGGAAGGGTTCCCACCGAGGGAGCCAAGCGTGGGGTGGCGGGACGTCATGACCTCGTCGCGGCCGCTCTCGTGAGTTCCACCGCGTCAGCGCTGGCCGCCATCACCTCCGAGGGGCGCTCGTTCGTCGTCCGCGGCGGCGAGCTCGCCGATGGCGGCGGCCGCACCCGCGGCAGTGCTGCGGCCCAGGTTCTCGGGCTGAACAAGGGCGAGGAGGTGTTGGCGCTCGTCGGCGGGGGCGAGGAGAACGTGGTGCTGGCCACCGCCAACGGGGTCGTCAAGCAGGTCACCGCCGAGGAGGTCCTCGGGACGAAGGCCGGCAAGGCGGTCATCGGACTGAAGGGTGCAGATCGTGTCGTGGCCGCCTTCCGTGTCCCCGCGGGGGTCGACGTGATGCTGATTGCCTCCGACGGTCAGGCACTGCGCCTTCCCGCCGACTCGATCTCGGTCCAGGGCCGGGGGGCGGGAGGCGTGGCGGGGATGAAGCTGAAGGGCGAGGCCCGAATCGTCGCGGCCGGCCCCATGATCGGCGATGGCGTCGTGGTCACCATTTCGTCCGAATCCGGAGCCAAGGCCACGCCCTATGAGGACTTCGATCCGAAGGGTCGAGGTGGCCAAGGCGTGCGCATCGCAAGGCTGGCCGGCAACGAACAGATCCTCACCGCCTGGTTCGGCGATCTGGTCGAGGGCACCCTGCTCGCCCAGATGGCCGACGACCACGACCCCAAGAAGCTCGACCCGAACCCCGTCCCGTTCACGGTCGAGGCCACCAAGCGGGACCTCGTGCCCAGCCGGACCGAACGCCAGATCCTGGTGCTGGCACCGGCCCGCTGGTGAGTCCCGTCAGCTGAAGGTCTCGAGGGAGTCGAGCACCTGGGCCTGCTCGGTGGGTCCGAATCCGTAGAAGAGGCTGCTGGCGGTTGCCAGGTCGGCGTCGACGAGCATCATCTGGGAGTTGATCCGCACTCCGAAGTGTTGCCAGGTGCTGAAGCTCGCGTCCCAGAGCATGGTGACCTCCGAGAGATCGGCGCCGCCGATGAACTCCTGGGCGTACTCGAAATCGTCCTGGGCGCCCAGGCCGATGACCTGGACCTGATCCGCGTGGTCTCGGGCGAACTGCCCGACTTCCGTCCGTTCACGACGGCACGTCGGTCAATGCGGCGCCCAGAACCACAGGAGCACCGGTCGATCACCCGCGACTGCGGTTCGTAGCGTCTGGACGCTCCCGTCGGACACGTCGAGCACTTCGGTCAGGCGAACGTCGGTGTTGATCTCGAGGCTGTCCGCGTTCTGCTGGGCCGCATCGCCCGCGGCGGCTGCGGCAGGATTGTCGGGCGCGGACCCTGCGCCCCCGCAAGCCGCGGCGAGCAGCCCGATCCCGGCCGCGACTACGGCGATGTTCGCGCGGAAATGGGATCGGACGCGCGGCGGGTCTACAGTTCGGGAACTGACCGGGTGAGTCGACATCGCCGGAGGAAACACCCCGTGGATCCCACCTATTCCGCAGAAGCCGAAGAGTTCCGCAGCCGGATTCGGGCCTTCCTCGAGCAGAACCTCCCCGCCGGGTGGCGCGGGATCGGAGCGCTCCCGACCGACGAGATCCGGGACTTCGTCGCCGACTGGCGCCAGAAGCTGGCGGCCAACGGACTGCTCGCCCCGAGCTGGCCGACCGAGTACGGCGGCGGTGGGCTCAGTGAGCTCGAGTCGGTGATCCTCGCCGAGGAGTTCCAGAAGGCCGGGGTACCGGTCGGCGGAGACAACGATGCGTTCAGCATCTCGATGGTCGGCAACACGATCCTGCATTGGGGAACCGAGGAGCAGAAGGCGCACTTCCTGCCCCGGATCATCTCCGGCGAGGACGTGTGGTGTCAGGGGTACTCGGAGCCGGACGCCGGCTCGGACCTGGGTGGCCTCGGCTGCCGCGCCGTCCTGGACGGCGACGAGTGGGTCATCAACGGTCAGAAGATCTGGACGTCGGCCGGCCAGTATGCGAACTGGATCTTCGTACTGTGCCGCACCGACACCGACGCGCCGAAGCACCGGGGGATCAGCTTCCTGCTCTGCCCGATGGAGCAGCCCGGCGTCGAGCTCCGGGCGAGTCGGAGTTCAACGAGACCTTCTTCACCGATGCCCGCACCCACCACAGCAATGTGATCGGTGAGGTCAACGGTGGTTGGGCAGTGGCCATGACGCTGCTCGGCTACGAGCGGGGTGAGGCGGCGGCCACCCTGCCGCTGGAGTTCGCGGCCGATTGGCGCAAGCTCGCCGACCTCGCGGACGAGCGGGGGGCCACCGACAATCCGGTGGTTCGGGATCGTCTGACCCGGGCGTTCATCGACGTCGAGGTGATGCGGATCCTCGGCATGGGCACGCTCACGAGATTCCTCGGCGGCCAACAACCGGGGCCTGCCGAGTCGGCGTTCAAGCTCTTCTGGAGTGAGTACCACCGTCGCGCCACCGAACTCGCGATGGACGTGCTGGGCGCCGACGCCACCGCCGCAGAGTCGACCACCCGGGGCGCGTTCCGCTGCGACCTCCCCGGGGCCCCCAACGACGCCGGGTCCTGGCTTGGTGCGTTCTACAACGCCCGTGCCGGCACGATCTATGCCGGTACCTCCGAGGTGCAGAGGAACATCCTCGGAGAAATGGTCCTCGGGCTTCCCAAGGAGCCTCGGCCGTGAGGTCGAGGCGACCCAGGGAGCAGCGAGCCCAGGCCGAGAGGCCGCGACCTTCGTGAATCGTCGGTTCGAGCGGGATGCGCTGGGGGCACCGATGGTGCCGTCGGGGCGGACGACTCGCATCGCCAACGCATTCCGACGGCGGGTGGCCGGGCTGCATCGTCGAGCCGCGCCCCCGCCGGTGCGGATCCTCGAGGCGATGCTGGCCCAGCTGGATGGATTCGCGTTGCGGGCGCTCGTGGAGCTCGGCGTGCCGGACGCGCTGGACCGGCGAGTGGAGATGGAAGATCTGGCGATGGCCGTCGGGGCCGACCCGGCTGATCTCGAACGCCTCATCCGCTACTGCGCCGCCCGGCGCTTCGTCCGGCTCGACCGGAAGGGCCGGGTGCGCGAGAGCGGTGTCACTCGCGCGTTGCGATCCGATACTTCCGTGCCTTGGAAAGGCTGGGTCGGCTTCGCGGGCAGCGATTGGTTCGGCGCCGCCCTACGGGCGCTGCCCGAGGGTGTGCAGAAGGGAAGCTCGTCCGCGTTCGAAGCCGCCCACGGCACCGACTTCTTCACCTACGTGACCGAAACCCGGCCGGATGCCGGTGTTGCGTTCGACGAGGCGATGTCGGCGGGCGCCACCCTCCAGGCGATCGGGCTCGCCCGGAGTCTGGATTGGAGTGGCATCACGTCGGTGTGCGACGTGGGTGGTGGCACCGGCGCGGCACTCGAGGTGTTGCAGCAGTATCACCCCCATCTGGATGTCACCTTGTTCGATCTCGCCGCGGTGATCGGTCGGGCCCGCCTGACGCCCAAGGCGACCGCGCCGGGTCGCCGAATCCTCGAACGGGGCGACTTCTTCACGGCGGTGCCGCCGGGTCGGGACCGCTATCTCCTGCTGGCGGTGGTGCACGACTGGGACGACGCACAGGCCCGGCACATCCTCGCCAACGTTCGCTCGGTGCTCGGTCCCGAGGGCCGGGCGGTGGTGGTGGAGAACGTGGCGTCGGAGCAGCCGACCGACGATTTCGCGGCGGCCAGTGACCTCCTGATGCTGGCTCTCGCATCGGGTCGGGAGCGCACCGACTCCGAGTACCGCAGTCTCTTCGAGAGCGCCGGTCTGTCGGTGGTCGACGACCACCTGCTACCGACCGGATCCCGGGCCTACGAGCTGGCCGCATCGCCCTGAGGGGAGACACCGCCGTGTCACACCGGCGGGATATGGTGACGAACCCGTGTTCGTTCACGCGCTGATCCGCCCCTGATCGCCTGCCCCGGAGCCTCGATGGCCGCCAAGAAATCGACCGGTTACGACGCTGATGCAATCCAGACCCTCGAGGGTCTGGAGGCTGTGCGCAAACGGCCGGGCATGTACATCGGCGGTACCGGGTCGGACGGGCTGATGCATCTCGTATGGGAGATCGTCGACAACGCGGTCGACGAGGCGGCCGCCGGGTTCGCCAGCAAGGTCGACATCACCCTGCACCGGGACAAGTCGATCGAGATCGCCGACAACGGCCGGGGCATCCCGATCGACACCCACACCAAGCGAAAGGTGTCCGCGTTGGAGGTGGTGTTCACCGAACTCCACGCCGGCGGCAAGTTCGGGGGCGGGGCTTACTCGTCGTCGGGTGGTCTCCACGGAGTGGGCGCGTCGGTGGTGAATGCGCTGGCGGCAAAACTCACGGCCGAGGTCGACCGCGATGGGGCGACCCATGTGCTGTCGTTCAAGGAGCGGGTTGCCGGCCAGTTCACCGGTTCGAAGTTCAAGGCCGGCCACAAGCTCGAGAAGGTCAAGCGGGTCTCCAAGAACAAGACGGGCACCCGGGTGCGCTTCTGGCCCGACTTCGAGATCTTCGATCCCGACGCCACGGTCGATGTGGAGGAGATCTGCGATCGGGTCACCCGAGCGTGTTTCCTCGTTCCCGGCATGAAGGTCACCGTCACCGACAAGCGGGCCAGTGGGATGAAGGAGCCCTTCACCTTCGTGAGTCGCGGCGGCCTGGCCGACCTCGTCGACCATCTGTCGATCGGGGAGAACGTCAGCGGGATCATCGCCTGCAACGGCATCGACACCTTCCACGAGAAGGTGCCGGTCGACGGAAAGATGACCGATGTCGAGCGGGAGTGCACCGTCGATGTCGCTCTCAGATGGGTCAAGGGGTACGACACCGAAGTGGTGTCGTTCGTCAATACGATCCCCACCAGCCAGGGAGGTACCCATCTGGCGGGCTTCGACAAGGCCCTCACCCGCGTCATCAACAACGTCGTGTTGAAGGACAATCGCAAGCTGGCGAAGTTGGCCAAGGAGAACAAGCACAAGGCCGGAAAGGACGACGCGCAGGAAGGTCTCGTGGCTGCGATCAAGGTCACCTTCCCCGAGCCACAGTTCCGAGGCCAAACGAAGCAGGAGCTGGGCACGCCGGCCATCGAGGGCATCGTCAGCCGGATCGTCTACGAGCAGCTCAAGGAGTGGTTCGAGCCCGGCGGCGGGCCGCGTTCGCATGTGAAGGCGATCGCCGACAAGCTCGCCACCGCCATCCAGAACCGGGTGGCCTCCAAGCAGGTCCTCGAGAACAAGCGGAAGGCCGCCAGCCTCGGATCGACGGGAATGCCCCAGAAGCTGGCCGACTGTCGGGTGCACGGCCCCGATTCGGAACTGATCCTGGTGGAGGGCGACTCGGCGGCCGGGCCGGCCAAGCGTGGGCGCGATTCCGAGACGATGGCGATCCTGCCGCTGCGCGGCAAGGTGGTCAACGCAGAGAAGGCGAGCCAGAAGCAGGTGCTCGACAATGCGGAAGCGCAGGCCCTGTTCACCTCGGTCGGGGCCGGCGCGGGACGGGACTTCAGCCTCGAGGACGCCCGCTACGGTCGCATCGTCATCCTCTGCGACGCAGATGTCGATGGCAGCCATATTCGTTGTCTGCTGCTCACCCTCATCCACAACTACATGCGCCCCATGCTCGAGGCCGGCAACGTCTACGCCGCCCAACCCCCGCTCTACACCACGAAGGTCGGTGACGAGATCTATCGGGTGTTCTCCGATGAGGAGCGGGAGCAGGTCACCGACGAACTCTGCAAGGGCAATCGCAAGCGTGAGAACGTGAAGTGGCAGCGGTTCAAGGGTCTCGGCGAGATGAACGTCGACGAGTTGCGCCACTGCGCGCTGGATCCCGCCACGCGCACCCTGCGACGGCTCACGATGGACGACGCCAAGGAGGCGAAGGCGGCGGCCCGGATGTTCGACGTGTTGATGGGCAACGACGTCGGGGTCCGGCGAGACTTCCTCGTGAAGAACTCGGCGCTGGTCGACGCGGCCACCCTCGACATCTGACTCTGCTGCCGCGAGGGCGGGTTGGCGCCTGAACGCCGTCCGCGAACCCGCTTCGGTGGGCTGAACGGTGTTTTCCACAGACTGAACGTGGTTTCCACAGGAGAGGACCTCAACCTGCTGCTTCGGTATCCGAACCTGGGTCCATGTCCGCACGCTTCCCGAAGCCTCGCCTGCCCGGGATCATGGCCATCATCGGCATCGCCGGCGTGGTCTGGCTCGGCCCGCTGGCGCTGTCCGCGGAGCACGAGCTCGAGGAAGTGAACGAGTGGGTCGAAGGGGCCGATGCGGCAACCGAGGCGGCGCACACTCTGGAGATCCTTCTCCGCCTCAGCCCGGCGACCTCCTTCGAGCGCAACGCCACCGCCGGCAAGATCGGGATGGCCTTCCTGCCGCCGGAGGCTCCGGCCCCGGTTCTCGCGTCGATGGGGCTGGACTACGGCCCTCAGCTGGTGCGGGCCAAGGAGGTCACCGACGGCCTCCTCGTTGCCTTGGGCGACGTCGAACTCTCGGAACTTCTCGCCGAGGCGCGGGAGGTGGCTGCGGTCGATTCCGTGCCTGTGGTCGAGGTGGTCACCGCCTACGAGTTGGTGGCCGATGCCCTCGCCGACCGCGTGAACGAACAGATGACGGTGCTCGCCGCCGCGGTGGGGAGCAGCCCTGGAGGTCCAGGACTTGTTCATGCGGCCCGAGTGGCGGAGACTGCCGCCGAGATCCAGGTGCTCTCCTCTGAGAATCTCAATCTGTGGGCGCCGTTGGTCGTGCCCATGTCACAGCCCACCATCGGCGACGTCCTCTTGCTGTCGGACAACTTCGCCCAGCTCCACGGGGCGACAGATCGGCTCGAGCACCACCTGGTCGAGGGCCACGCGACCGAAGCCGCGTGGCGCGGTTACCTGTCTCTGGAGGCGACCAGCGCCCTCCATGAGCGATTCCACGACACCATCGTGGATCTTCTCGCGACAGGGTTGCCGGTCGACGATCCGGGCGGACCATTGGAGTTCTCCGAGCTCGACTTCGACGAGGTGATGGCGACCGTCGCCTGGGTCGGCGAAACGATGGCGCTCGATGCCGAGGCTGCGGCGCAACTGAATCTGGTGACCGAGAGCGCGTTCGTGGAGGTCGCCGAGAGCGAGGCCGCGGTCAGTGCCAGTGCAGCCGCTGCCCGAAGCAACGCGTTGGCGGTCTTCTTCGGGCTCGCGGCGATCCTGATCGGACTGGGATTCCTCGTCGCCAAGAGCATCGCAGCACCGGTCCGTGCGATGGCTTCGGCCGCCCGGGCCCTTCGGGACGGCAAGCTCGACGAGCACGTCGACGAGCGGGGCCCACGGGAGCTCCGGGTGGCCGCGCGTGTGATGAACGAGGCGACGGCGTCGCTTCGGCTGGCCGAGCGACAGGCGGTGGCGTTGGCGACCGAGAACCTCGAGGACCCGGTGTTGGACGAGGAGGCCCAGGGTGAACTCGGCGCGTCGCTGCAGAAGGCAGTGGTCCGGCTCACCGACGCGCTGACCGAACGGGAGCGCTTCCAGCGCCGTCTAGCCCACGAGGCCGCGCACGACAATCTGACAACCCTCCCGAACCGCAAGGCGGTGCTCAAGCACGTGTCTTCGGCTCTTGCCCGGACCCGTCGTTCCTCCGCCTCGCTCGCCCTGCTGTTCCTCGACCTCGATGGGTTCAAGGCCATCAACGACACCCATGGCCACCACATCGGGGACTCGGTCCTGCGCATCCTCGCCCGAAGGCTCCTCGACACGGTTCGCGAAGGCGATCTGGCCGGTCGCCTCGGTGGCGACGAATTCCTGGTGGTGGCGGAACCGATCCTCGGCATCGACGATGCCATCGAGCTGAGCGAGCGCATCATCGCCGAACTCAGCGAGCCGGTGAACATCGACGAGCTGACCGTCTCGGTGACGGTGAGCGTCGGGATAGCGATGGGCGACACCGACCTCACCGCCGATGAGCTCCTGCGCGATGCCGATCTCGCGGTGTACCGGGCCAAGGAGCTCGGCCGGGGCCGGATCGAGGTGTGTGACGAGGACCTGCGGGGCCAGGTGGTGGAGCGGGCCACTCTGGCGCAAGCCATCGGCGAAGCGCTGGACAACGACGAGTTCGTCCTCCACTTCCAGCCGACGGTCGACAGTCGTACCCAGGAGGTCAACTCCCTGGAAGCGTTGGTGCGCTGGGATCGGCCTGGCGAAGGTCTGGTGCCTCCGGGCGCCTTCATCGAGGTTGCCGAGCGAAGCAACCTCATCGTGGACATCGATCGGTGGGTGCTCCGGGCTGCGGTCGCCCAGATTGCCGAATGGTCGGACCATCCGCTCCTCGGGCGGTTGCCGGTCTCGGTGAACATCTCCGGACGACATCTGTCGACGGGGACACTGGTGGACGAGGTGTCGGCGCTTCTCCGGGGCCACGGGGTCGCACCGGAGAAGCTGACACTCGAGATCACCGAAACCGCCTTGGTCAACGACCTGGCGGCCGCAGCCCGCGACCTCGCCTGGCTCCGAGCCCACGGAGTCCGGATCGCGCTCGACGACTTCGGTACGGGTTACATGTCGCTCGCCCACCTGCGAGGCCTGCCGGTCGACGTGTTGAAGATCGACCGGAGCTTCGTGGCCGAGATGGACACCGTCACCGATCACTCGCTCATCGAGCTCATCGTGGCCACCGGTCACCTGCTGGGGATCTCGATCACCGCGGAAGGGGTCGAGACCCTCGATCAGCAAGAACAGCTGGTCGCGATCGGCAGCGACACCCTTCAGGGCTTCCTGTTCAGTCGGCCGGTGGACAGCGATCGCCTGCGGGCGATGCTCGAGGAGACCGGGGGACGAATCCCGACCGAGGCCATCACCCCACGCTGACCGGCGGGATTGGCGAGGGGTATTGACTGAGCTTCGCCCGTCGGCCTCATGGTGGGGCCGCGGGAACCGACGGACCCATATGGCCGATCGTCGCGTTCTCCGTCTGCCGGGAATCCTGACGTTGATGGCGTTGTCCGGGCTGGTGTGGCTCGGCCCGCTCGCCCTGTCCGCGGTCCACGAGGTGGAGGAGGTGACCGAGCAGGTCGAGGCAGCCGACGATGTGTCCGAGAGCGCCGGGAGGCTCGGCCGACTGCTGCGGCTGGCACCAGTGCTGGCGGCGGAGAAGAACGCCACCGCCGGGCTGATCGGGATGTCCTCGTTGCCGGTCGAGATTCCCGATGTGGCGCTCGCCGCGGTCGGGTTGGACTACGAGGCCCATCTCGCCGAGTCGCACGCGGCGACCGACGAGATCCTCGAGGATCTGCTGGACCACGACCTCGAACGGCTCGTGATCCTGGCTCGCGAGGCGAATGATGGCGGGGAGGATGCACTCGAGACCTCCGCCGCGGCCTACGACGAGGTCGTGGCCGAACTCGGGAGCAAGATCGAGACCGTCTTGACCCGCTTGAACGGTGCGCTGGGTCGTACCACGGCTCAGCGGGATCTCGTCCACGCGGCCCACGTGGCAGAGGCGACCGCCGCGGTGGAAGTCGCGGCCGCCGAGCGGCTCCCGGCCTGGGTTCCTCTGGTGGTGCCGTTCGCCGCACCGTCGTTGGCCGACGTGCGAACGCTGTCGGACGCGTTGTCGAGGTATGAGGACTCGGCCCGCCATCTCGACGAGGCGGTCGAGGCCGGCCATCCCACGGCCGAGGCATGGGCTTTTCACCGCGGCCTCACCGAAACGGCTCTCCTCGATCAGCGTCTCGAGGCGACGGTGGTCGAGCTCCTCGGGGCCGGCCTGCCCTTCGAGACGGCAGGGGAGTTCGACCCCGACAGTTTCGATGTGGACGCCATGATCGAAGAGGTCAACATCATCAGTGACACCCAGGCGTTGGACGACGAGGTCAACGCGTCCCTCGCGCTCACGATGGACGAGGCGCTCAACGAGGTGTTCAGCGCGGCCGGAGAGATCCGCAGCGCGGCCGCTGAGACGAGGAACTCGGCCCTTCTCACCCTCGGTGCACTGGCGTTGGGGATGCTCGTGATCGGCCTGGTCCTCGCGTTCACGATCACCCGACCGCTGCGTCGGGTGGCCAACGCCGCTCGAGCCCTGAGCAACGGCGAGCTCGACACCGTGGTTGCCGAGAGGGGGCCCCGTGAGATCCGGATGGCTGCCCGAGCCATGAACGAGGCCACGGGGTCGTTGAGATTGGTGGAACGGAAGGCTGTGGCCCTCACCGAGGAGCGACTCGAGGACCCGGTGCTCGAAGAGTCGGTGCCCGGCGAGTTGGGTTCGTCGATCCAGCAGGCCGTGGACCACCTCGCGGAGGCCCTGACGGAACGGGAACGCTTCCAGACCCGACTCACTCACGAGGCGACCCACGACAGCCTCACCGGCCTCGCCAACCGAAACGCCGTACTGAAACACGCGAGCGGGGCGCTGGCCCGGTCCCGGCGATCCAAGAGCTCCATGGCACTGCTGTTCCTCGACCTCGACGGGTTCAAGGCGATCAACGACATCCATGGACACCACACCGGTGATCAGGTTCTGAAGGTCACCGCGAGCCGCATCCGAGATGCACTCCGCGAGGGCGACCTCGCCGTCCGAATCGGTGGCGACGAGTTCCTGGTCGTCGCCGAGCCGGTCACGGGCATCGACGACGTGGTCGATCTCGCGCGGCGGATCCTCGACGACGTCGCCGAGCCCGTGTTCATGGAACAGCAGCCACTGTCGGTGAGTGCAAGCGTCGGCATCGCGCTCGCCGACCTGGATCTCAACGCCGACGAGTTGCTGCGGGATGCCGATCTCGCGGTGTACCGGGCCAAGGAGCTCGGCCGGGGACGGATCGAGGTGTGTGACGAGGACCTCCGTCGCCAGGTGGTGCGACGAACCACGCTCGCCAATGCGATCGAGCAGGGTCTGGAACGTGACGAGTTCGTGCTCCACTACCAACCGATCGTCGACGCGGTGAGTCAGCAGGTCACGGCGGTCGAAGCGCTGCTCCGCTGGGAACACCCCAGCAAGGGCCTGCGCCCGCCGGCCGCGTTCATGGACGTGGCCGAGCGGAGCAACCTCGTGGTCGACCTCGACCGTTTCGCACTGCGTTCCGCGGCAGCACAGATCGATGCGTGGGCCGAGCACCCGGTACTCGCCGACCTCCCGGTGTCGGTGAACATCTCGGCGAGGCATCTGTCCTCGGGACGGCTTCGTCGCAGCGTGGTGAACGTGTTGGACGAGCGCCCACGGGCGTGCGACCGGCTCGTGCTCGAGATCACCGAGACGGCGCTGGTCGAGGATCTCGAGGTGGCCGCGACCGACCTCAACCGGCTTCGGACGCTCGGGGTGCAGATTGCGCTCGACGACTTCGGCACCGGCTTCATGTCGCTTGCCAACCTGCGGCGACTCCCTGTCGACGCGCTCAAGATCGATCGCAGCTTCGTCTCCGACATGGAGACCGCAACCGATCACTCACTGATCGAGCTGATCGTGTCGACCGGGCACCTCCTGGAAATGACGGTGACCGCCGAGGGGGTGGAGACGGTCGACCAGCAGCACCACCTGGTCGCCATGGGCTGCGACACCCTCCAGGGGTACCTCTTCAGCCGGCCGGTGACGGTGGCCGACCTCGAACGCCGGCTCGAAGCCGACGCCGGCTATCTCCGCGGCGACGAGGACCGCGCTCAGAGGCTGTAGTCGATCACCGCCCGCACGTTCTCGCCCTCGTGCATGGCCCGGTAGCCCTCGTTGATCTCGTCGAGCGTGTAGCGCTCGGTGATCAACTCGTCGAGCTTCAGCTTGCCCTGGTCGTACAGGCGCAGGAGTTTGGGGATGTCGGTGCGTGGATTGCAGTAGCCGTAGATGCTGCCTCGGATCTGCTTGCCCATCATCGCCAGGTCGACGGTGTTGACGGTGATCTCGTTCTGCAACATGTCGGAGAGCGAGGTCAGCACCAGGTTCCCGCCCTTGCCGACCAGTGCCATGGCAGGACCGAACAGGTGCCCCTCGGCGTCGCCCACGGTGAGGATCACCGAGTCGGCTCCCCGACCCCAGCTGAGCTCGGTGAGCAGCGGCAGAGCCTCTTCCATCGATGCGGCCGCGTGCGTGGCACCCATGGTCTGGGCGAATTCCCGCTTCATCTCGACGGGATCGACGGCGATGATGTTGGCCGCACCCGCCATCGCCGCCCCTTGGACGGCGTTGATGCCGATGCCACCGACCCCGACCACCACCACGTTGTCGCCGGCCGACACCTCGGCCACGTTGACCGCCGAGCCCCAGCCGGTGGCGACGCCGCAGCTGCAGAGGGCCACGGTCTCGAGCGGATACCAGTCGCCCACCTTCACCACGGAGTTCTCGTGGACGACGCTGTACTCCGAGAACGTGCCGATCCCGCTCATCGCCTTCGCGGGACCGCGTGGGCCGACGAACTTCTCGTCACCGGCCATGATCTCGGCCCCGTTGTCGCACAGATACTGCTGTCCTGTGGCGCAGGAGGGACAGCGGCCACAGGAGGGGATGAAGGAAGCAGCCACATGGTCGCCGACCTCGAACCCCCGGACCTTGTCGCCGACGGCTTCGACCACGCCCGAACCTTCGTGCCCGCACACCATCGGAAGCGCCGCCTCGGTGAAGTCACCCTTGCGGACGTGTTCATCGGAGTGACAGAGCCCGGCGAAGGCCATCTTGACCAGCATCTCTTCGGGACCGGGATCGCGGAGTTCGAACTCATCGATGACCCAGGGCTCGTCGACGGCGTAGGCAATGGCGGCGCGTGTCTTCATGGGGCGGAAACCTAGGTGGGGAACCGGGCGCGTGTCACACCCATCAGGTAGAACTACAACGATGGAGTTCGAACCCGGCGTCCCCACACCACCGCCACGGCTCTCGCCGTCGGGCGCCGGCACGTTCGAGCAGTGTCCGCGGCGTTGGCGGTTCCGCTACGTGGACCGTCTCCCGGATCCGCCTGGTGAAGCCGCGGTCGCCGGCAGCTTCGCCCATCGCGTTCTGGAGCTGCTGATGCAGCGTCAGCCCGAGGAGCGCACCGTCGACACGGCGAAGACGATCGCCCGACAGGAGTGGCCCGAGACGGAGACCCACGATGACTATGTCGCGCTGGGTTTCGGAGCCGCCGAGGGCAAGCAGTTCCGGTGGAAAGCCTGGCTCGCGATCGAGGGTCTGTGGGCGCTGGAGGATCCGAAGCGGGTCGCGGTGAAAGCCACCGAACAGGACATCGAAGCCGACCTCGGCGGCGTGCCGTTCCGCGGGATCGTCGACCGGCTCGATGAGGAAGGCGACGGTCTCGTCGTCACCGACTACAAGTCCGGCCGGGCCCCGTCGCCGCGCTACCGGCGAGGCCGCCTCGACCAGGTCCTGCTCTACGCGGCAGCAGTGAAGGAAGCCACCGGCGAGATGCCGGTCCGCGCTCGGCTGCTGTATCCCGGTCAGCGTCCGGGCGGGATCGATGTCACCGAAGCGGAACTCGATGGGGTCGTGGGGAAGCTCGCGGGCACCTGGTCGGCGATCAATACCGCCTGTACGTCCGACGAGTTCGAACCACGCACCGGCCCGTTGTGCGGATGGTGCCCCTATGTGGACCAGTGCCCGGAGGGTCGGGCCGAGGTCACCCGCCGCCAGGCCGCCAAGGCAGCCGAAGAGGAAGCACTACTCGCCATCGCCGGCTGAGGGCCGACGAACGGCGCGGTCAATCGGCGTCCGGTGGAGTGTGCCGTCGGCGGTGGCGTAGCCAGAGGTGGCGCAACACGAGAAGACCGACGAGAGCCATCGCGGCCCCGGCGATCCCCGTGTTGATGAGGAGCGCATCCGGCGGCGGGTCGGCCGGTTCGGGCGTTACGGAGGGCGACGGTGGTGGATCCTCGGGCGCGGGGCGAGCCTCGTCCGTGGCCTCGGCGCTGGGCGGAGGAGGGTCTCCGAGCAAGGCGTCCACCGGCGCCGCTTCGTCGGCATCGGGTCGGGGTCGGCGGCGATTGGCCTGCGGGTCATACGCCATGGCGAACCTCGGTCGGGATGACCAGATCGAAGAGGCGGTCGAACTCCTCAGCCGCCTCGGCGGCTCCGGGTCGTCTGCCGAGCGCATGAATGGGCAGCGATCCGGCAGAGGCTTCCGGTACCGCGGCTCGGAGGTGGACCGCCGGCAGGACGATGTCGCCATGGTCGGCTCGGAGCTGTTCGTCCCAGTAGCGGGCGTCGCGGGTGCGGCCGAGGCGGTTCACCGCCACTCCGGCGAACTCGAGTCTGTTG
>CAYFLT010000044.1:10281-19415 GCA_964344055.1 uncultured Candidatus Nemicrothrix sp. | reverse complement strand
ACGCCGTCCGACGCCCACGCCCCGGGCTCGGTGACCACCAGCGCTCGGTCGGCCGCGAACAGTCCGTTGACCGTGAGCAGTCCCAGCGACGGCGGGCAGTCGATGATGACGAGGTCGTGACACACTCCCTCCAGCGCGACCGCGAGGCGATCGTTGGCGCCGATCGGGTCGGTGAGGAGTTGGGGTTCACGTGCCGCGAGGGCGGCTGTGGCCGGGACCACCGACGGCGGTCGGCCGCCCTCGGCCGGCCAGCCCGAAGCGACCCGAAGGCCGGCGATCGCTCCGGGTCGCTCCTCGGCCAGCGCCTGATCGACACTGAACGGAGGGTCCCACACGCCGAGTCCGGTGGTGGCGTTGGCCTGTGGGTCGAGATCGATGACGAGACAGTCGAGACCTCGGGCCCAGGCGGTCGCCGCGAGTCCGAGCGCGACCGTGGTCTTGCCCACGCCACCTTTCTGGTTCACCACCGCGAGAACTGGCACGCCTGCACGGTAGCGGGCAGGTCAGGCCGAGAACAGGTCGGGAATCGACGCGGGAGAACCGTTGCGCACGTCACCGCTCGGAACACCGAGCCAGCCCCCACCGGGACCGGTGGCGGCCGGTGCGCATCCTCTTGCCGATCCACCGCTGAACCGTGTTCCAGGTTCGATGCCCCACACCGACGGTGACGAAAGCCCCTCCGACCTCAGGTTCGGCCGGCGCGATCCGATGCTGTAAGTAGGCGGGTCGCGGCGAAAATCGCAGTGCCCGTTGGGGAGGCGACCGGGCGATGGGCTCGATTCTCAGACTCGGCCTGAAGACCAAGTTCGCCCTCCTCGTGCTCGTCCCTCTGGGTGCACTGGTCTGGTTCCAGATCACGACCGCGCTCGAGCGGCGGGCCGATGCCGACGCCGTGGCGGATCTCGAAGCGCTGGTGCTGCTGAGCGATGCCGTGGGTGACCTGCTCCACGAGACCCAGAAAGAGCGCGGTGCGACGTCGGTCTACATGTCGTCGGAAGGTGACACCTTCGAGTTGCGCTTGCTGGAGCAGCGCATGCTGACCAACGACCGCCGGAGCCGGCTCTTCGATTTCCTCGACGAGCACGCCGCCGATCTCCCACCCTCGGTGCAGGCCGGACTCGTTCCCGCCCTCGATGAGCTGGCCGTCCTCGACGATCGGCGTGAGGTTGCGATCGAACTCGGCACGAGGCCACGCGAAGTCATCGACTACTTCACCGACATGAACGAGCATTTCCTGGACGCCCTGGCGGCGATCAGCCAGGCGAGTCCCAATGCGGAGCTCACCCGGAGCTCGGCGGCGTACCTGGCCTTCGTTCAGGCGAAGGAGGCCACAGGGATCGAGCGCGCCCAGCTGGCAAACGTGTTCGGGCAGGACCATTTCGACGAGGGTCAGTTCGCCGACGTCGTCGAGCTCATCGCCACCCGCGAGGCGCTGCATCACCTCTACGTCGAGCTGGCGTCCCCGGAGATGCTCGAACGGTTCCTGGTCGGCCAGGCCGATCCGGTCGTGGCCGAGGTGGTGGCGATGGAGCAGATCGCCGTCGAGAACGGCGACGCGGGCTTCGGGATCGACTCGGCGATGTGGTTCGACACGATCACGAAGCGCATCGATCTCCTGAAGGAGGTGGAGGACGCTCATGCGGAGGAGCTCCTTTCGGTCGCCGCCGCCGTGTCGGCTTCGGCGGACGAGGCCCTCAGGAACGCCACCGCGGTGGCGGTGGTCGTCACCCTCGTGGTCGCGTTGCTCACCGTGGCGATCGTGCGCCAGATCGTCGGTGAGCTCCACGTGATCGCCACCCAGGCCGAGAGGATCGCGGCGGGCGACCTTGCGGTCGAGGATCTCGACGTCACCGGCGAGGACGTGATCGCGGACCTCGGGCGCTCGTTCAACCAGATGAGTACGACCCTTCGCCGGATCAGCGATCAGATGACTGCAGTGGCTGCCGTCGAACTCGAGTCGCCGTCGTTCGACAAGGAGGTGCCGGGCGATCTGGGTGAAGTGGTGGAGACACTCAGGTCGGCGACCCGGCAGCGCTCCGAGCTCGAGCGCCGCGCCCATGCGTCGGCCCGCCGAGCCGAGGAGCTGCTCAAGGCCGTGGAGATCCAGGCCCGTGAGGACGGTCTCACCGGGCTCGCCAATCGGGCGGCCCTCGAGGAGGCCCTCGACGATCGGCTCGCGGTCGCGGATTCCGCCGGTGCGCTCCTGATCATGGACCTGGACCGGTTCAAGGACGTCAACGACACGCTCGGGCACCACTTCGGCGACCGGCTCCTACGGGTTGTCGCCAACCGGATGGTCGAACGACTCGGCCCGAACGACCTCGCGGCCCGCCTCGGCGGTGACGAGTTCGCGGTCATCCTGGATGGAGTTGACGACGAGGCCACCATCGTCGACAGGGTCGGAGACCTCACCTGTGGGCTGGCGCGAACGGTCGACCTCGACGGCGTGACGGTGGACGTAGGGGTCAGCATCGGGATCGTTCGTTGGCCGCTCGACGGCGACACCCGCTCAGAGCTCATCCGGCGGGCCGACATCGCGATGTACGAGGCGAAGCGGACCCATCAGGCGTCGGCGCGCTACACGCCGCAGATCGACCATTCGAGCACTCGACGCTTCCGGCTGATGAGCGAGATCCGGGACGCCATCGCCGATGGCCAGATGGTGCTGCACTACCAGCCGCAGGTGACAACCGTCGACCAGGAGCTGACCGGGGCCGAGGCACTCGTGCGGTGGGAGCACCCGGTCCATGGACTGATTCCGCCGAACGACTTCGTCGCGCTGGCCGAACGATCCGGGGCCTCGGCCGACCTCACTCGTTTCGTGTTGGGACAGTCCATCTCGAGCTGTGCAAAACTCCGAGCGGCCGGGATCGAGTTGGTGATGGCGGCCAATCTCACCAGCCGCGATCTGCTGGATCCGGAACTCCCATCGGTGATTGCCGGACTCCTCGAATCCCACGGACTGCCCGGCTCCAGCCTGGTCCTCGAGATCACCGAAGGATCCGTCATCGTGGATGTGGACCGGGCCACCCAGAACCTCGCCCGGTTCCGTGAACTCGGGTGCCGGACCTCGGTCGACGACTTCGGCACCGGCTACTCCTCGCTCAGCTTCCTCCGGCGGCTCCCGATCGACGAGGTGAAGCTCGACCGAAGCTTCGTCGCCGGCTCCACCCTCAACGCCAACGACGAAGCCATCGTGCGGGCCACGATCCGTCTCGTCCACGACCTGGGACTCGAAGTGGTGGCCGAGGGCGTAGAGGACAACCGGACGGTGGATCTGCTCCGGTCGCTTTCGTGTGACCGGTTCCAGGGCTACCTGGTCAGCCGACCCGTGCCCTACGACGACTTTGTCGCCCTGGCGCTCACGATGATCGGCGGCACCGAGAACATCCGCCCGATACGTCCCGGCCGGATCGCCTGAGCGCGGTCAGGCTGCCTGGGCCCGGGTGGCTGCTCGCAGGATGTCGTCCAGCGCGTCGACGAGGTCCGGCTGCGCGGTGAACAGGGTTCGGGCTGCGGGGCAGTCCCACGGCTGGCAGAGGTGCTCGGGATCGAGTCCGGCCCGCGCCCAAGCGCTGGCGATTCGGCGGATTGCGCCGTCGACGATCGGGTCGCCGGCGGCGATCGTCGCCCCGGCCATGCGATCGAGATCGAGATCCGAGTCGGCGATCAGGGGACCGCGGACGCTCGAAAGGCGATAGCGGAGGGCTTCGGCGGCGATCCTGGCGTGATTCACCGGACTCGATCCTCCCCATCTCACGCGGCCCGGGTCTGTGGAAAACCTAGTGAGTGATCGCGCGGTGAGGGGTGGATGCTTCACCGTCGGCGTTCAGTTGGGGGGCAACACGTACCGGGACAGGCGTCCGGCCGGGCACCGAAACGCCCGAGTGCAGCCCGCTCGGGACGGTCGAGAAGGCGCTCCCGGATGAGGTCCACGTACATGTGGACGAAGGTGGCGGTCGGCTCGGTGCCAGGGGTCGCCACCCGCACGAATTCCACCCCACGGCTCTCGGCGGTGGCGGCCGCCTCGTGATCGAGATCCCAAACGACCTCCATGTGGTCGCTCACGAACCCGATCGGCACCGCGACGACCTTCGTGGCGCCGGCGTCGGCCAGGCCCCGAATCGCGTCGTTGACATCCGGCTCCAGCCATGGGACCGCGGGCGGCCCGGAGCGGGACTGGTAGACGAGTGACCAGTCAGGCCGGCCGGGGAGCCGCTGAGCGATGAGCGCGGCCGTATCGGCGAGTTGGGCTTCGTAGTCGCAGCCGGCGGCCATGACCGAGGGCAGCGAGTGAGCGGTGAACAGCACTGACACGTCCGTGCCGGTGGTTGCCAGTACCGCGGCCGTGGCTTCGACGAAGTCGGCGATGAAGGCCGGATGGTCGTGATAGGCGCGGATCTTGTCGATCACAGGGGCCGATGGCCCCACCGCGGCGCGGGTCCCTTCGATGTCGTCGAGATACTGCCGGCATCCGGAGAAGGAGCTGTAGGCGGACGTGACGATCGCCAGGGCTCGCTCGACTCCGTCCTCGGCCATCTGGGCAACGGTGTCGGCCAGGTACGGCGTCCAGTTCCGGTTGCCCCAGTAGACCTCGAGAGGGTGACCGGCCTCGGCGAGGGCCGTTCGCAGTGCCGTCTGGATGCGACGGCACTGCTCGTTGATGGGGCTCACCCCGTCGAAGTGGGCGTAGTGCGCCCCGACGGCCTCGAGCCGTTCGCGAGGAATGCCGCGGCCGGCGGTGACGTTCTCGAGGAACGGCACGACATCGTCGGGACCCTCGGGTCCACCGAACGACACGAGCAGGATCGCGTCGAAATCGGCCATGGACCCGAGGATATCGCTCTCCGCCTTTTCGTCCCCGGCCAGGATCGCTAGCCTCGCGCGCTCGACGGGCGGAGGGCCGTCTGGGTTTCGCGTGCGCGGGCCCGTCCTCTGGCTGTCCCCACAGACATGAGACGAGTCAGTTCCGCCCGCTTCCGGCGATTGCCGGTTTCCATCCTGCTGATCACCGCCCTGGTGATCACCGCGGGATGGCGCGCCATGTCCGCCTCTGCGGTGAACGCCGACGACCTGAGGGGCGACATCCCCACCGGTGAGGCGCTGCGCGACGAGCTCAACGACATTGCCGACCTCCGTGCCGAACTGTTGTCGAGACTGACCGCGGCGGAGGCGCAACTCGCCGACGTGTTCGTCGAGCGAGGCGACCTCGACGACGAACAGCGGAGTCTCACCGCCGAAATCGAAGCGTCGATGGAAAACCTCCGCCGGGTGGCAGTCCAGACCTACGTCACCGGCGGCCCGATCGACAGCCTCCAGTTCCTCGCCGACGTGGGCGGGGCCAACGAACTCTCCTGGCGTCAGTACCTGGTGCGGGGCCACGCCGGTTCGGCCACTGTGGCCGTCGATCGGTTGCGGAAGTTGCGAGAGCAGGCCGATGAGGCGGTGTCCGCCACCATCGAGCGGGCCGAGGCGCTCCGAGGCGAGATCGCCGATCTCGAGGTCCAGCTCGCCCTGCTGGGTCCTCGCCAGCTCGAGGCGGAGCAGCTCCTCCCTCTGGCGGAGGCGTGGGATCGGGCCTCGATCGCGATCGAGGAAGGACCCTACGGGATCGCGCCTCAGGACAAGTGGGAGGCGCTCCGGCACTGCGAGTCGACGGACAACTACGCCGCCATCAGTCCCTCTGGCGTGTACCGGGGCGCGTACCAATTCGACATTCCCACGTGGTACACGGTCGGCGGCCGGGGTGATCCGGCCCAGGCACCGCCAGAGGAGCAGGACGCTCGGGCCCGTGAGCTCTACGCGCGGCGTGGCGACCAGCCCTGGCCGGTGTGCGGGGCGCTGTTGAAGTAGGGCGAGGGTTCGCGACCCTCAGCCACCAAGGAGACGGCGAGCCGCCCGTGCCACGGGACCGGGCTGGGGAGGCTCCCAGTCCTCGGGCAGCAGATGCGGGGCTTTCGTGTGCAGGACCTCGAGCACCTGGCCGGCGGGGGGATTGACCATTGCGACGTCTCCGATCACCACGGTGGGGACCGTCTCGTTGCCGTTCGCATGCTCGCGGACGACCGCCGCGGCTCCCGGGTCCTCCCAGATGTTCCGCTTGGCGAGTGGCACCTCGGCCTTGGTGAGCGAACGCTCCAGCATCATGCAGAACCCGCACCCGGGTCGCCAGTAGAAGTCGACAGAGGCGATCTCCGCGGACGCGCCCTCTCCGGAGGTCGATGGTGACGCGTCGTCTGGCATGGAGGGCTCCTCGGATCGTGGCGGCCCCAAGGGAACCCGTCGGTGGTGGATGTGCTTCCCGTCGACAAGTGTGCCGGGCCGGGCCCGAATGCGGCTATAGCGTGCGACCCCATGTATGCGGTTCGTGCGGAAGGACTGGTTCGTCGCTTCGGGGATCTCACCGCGGTCGACGGCATCGACCTCGAGGTCGAGACCGGTGAGATCTACGGATTCCTCGGGCCGAACGGCGCGGGGAAGTCGACCGTGGTGCGGATGCTGTGCACCCTGCTGTCACCGACGGACGGGCGGGCCTGGGTCGGTGGTCTCGACGTGGTGGAGTCGGCCGGCGATGTGCGGCTGCGGATCGGCGTGGCGCTGCAGGAGGCCGGTCTCGACAAGAAGATGACCGGGCGGGAGATCCTGGTCACGCAGGGCCGACTGTTCGGGCTCACCCGTTCCGAGATCGAGCGCCGAATCGATGATCTCGCACCGATCCTCGACATGGCGGCCATCGACCGGCTGGTCGGGACGTACAGCGGTGGCATGGCGCGCCGACTCGATCTGGCGGCGGCGCTGATGCACAACCCGTCGGTCCTCTTCCTCGATGAACCCACCACCGGGCTCGACCCTCCCGGCCGCCTTCGGGTCTGGGAGGAAGTGCGGCGGCTGAATCGAGAGATCGGGATGACCCTGTTCCTCACCACCCAGTACCTCGAGGAGGCCGATGAGCTCGCCGACCGAGTCGGCATCATCAATGCGGGCCGCATCGTCGCGGAGGGAACGCCCACGCAGCTGAAACGGTCGATCGGCACCGACGTCGTGTCCGCTCACGTCGATGGTGACGTCGACGCCGCGTGTGCGGTCCTCGTGGAGATCGAGGGGATCGACTCGGTCGACCACTTCGGCAACGAGATCCGGGCGAGCGTGCACAACGGTGGTGCCGCGTTGTCCCCGATCGCACTTGCACTCGATCGGGCCGGCATACCGGTCGAAGAGTTGGCCCTGCGCACTCCCACTCTCGACGACGTCTTCCTCGACGTCACCGGCACCCACCTCGAAGGAGGCACCGCGTGAGCCCCAACAGCACTCCGACGGTCGAGCCGGCTCCGGTCCGGGCCCGACCCGCGGGATTCTTCCACGACGTCATCGCCGTGGCGGCTCGATCGATCCGACAGTTGCCGCGCGATGTCGAGGTGGTCATCCCGGCGCTGCTCATCCCGTTGTTCTTCTTCGTGGTGAACATCGGCGCCCTGCAGGACGTCGCCACCTTCACCAACATCGAGATCGACTACAAGGCGTTCCAGCTGCCGGTGAGCATCGTCTTCGCGGTCACCGGCATCTCACGGGCTCCCGCGCTCGTGCTCGACATCCAGGACGGCTACTTCGACCGGTTGATGCTGACCCCGGTGTCGCGGCGGGCCCTGCTCCTGGGACACATGGCCGCCGACTTCGTCCTGGTGGTGTGCCTCGCCGTGCCGGTCACCTTCCTCGGTCTGGCGGTGGGCGTGCGCTTCCCGACCGGGATCCTCGGCGCTGCGGTGTTCATCCTCCTCGGGGCACTCTGGGGCGTCGCCTACACGGGCATCCCGTACTCGATCGCGCTGAAGACGGGGAATCCGGGCGCCGTGAACTCGAGCTTCCTGCTGTTCTTCCCGTTCGCGTTCCTCACCACTTCGCTGGTGCCGCAGGAGGCGATGACCGGCTGGCTCGGCGAAGTGGCCACCTACAACCCTGTCACCTACCTGCTCGACGGACTCCGGTCGCTGTTCGTGGGTTGGCAGTGGCGTGAGGTCGGGAAATCGATGGCCGCGATCCTCGGCCTGGCGCTGGTGAGCCAGACCCTGTCGTTCAAGGCGCTTCGCGGGCGGGTCACCGTCAAGTAGTTCCGGACCGGCCCACCACTAGCCTGCGGCCGTGATCCTCGTCGACGTCGAGCGGGTGGGCATGAGCAGGCCGAACCGGCCTCTTTTCGCCGACGTCAGCGTGACGATTTCGGCGGGAGACCGGCTGGGAGTCGTCGGAATCAACGGGACCGGGAAGTCGACGCTCCTGTCGATCATCGCGGGCACGATCGAGCCGGAGTCCGGGACCGTGCGGCGGGGTCGCGAGGTCTCGGTGGCGACTCTCGACCAGGTCACCCAGCTCTCGGAGGGAAGCGTGCGAGACGCCGTCGGGGAGGGCTGGCGGGGAGAAGCGGCGCTCGATCGGCTCGGTCTCGGCGACGTGCTGGATCGACCGACCACGGAACTCTCGGGCGGCCAGGAGAAGCGGGTCGCCCTGGCCCGGGCGTTGGTCGCCGACGCGGACCTGCTCATCCTGGACGAGCCCACCAACCATCTCGACGTGGATGCGATCGACTGGCTGGAGACCGAGCTGGCTTCGTTCAAGGGTGGGCTGGTCATCGTCACCCATGATCGCCACGTTCTCGACCGGGTGACGTCGCGGGTCCTCGAGCTCGATCGCGGGGCGTCCTACGTACACGAGGGTGGCTATGCCGGCTACCTCGAAGGCCGGGCCGCTCGTGAGGAGCGGGCCGCGGCGGCGGAGTCGACCCGCCGCAACCTGGCCCGCCGGGAACTCGCCTGGTTGCGGCGGGGGGCCAAGGCGCGTACCCGCAAGAGCCGCGCGCGGGTCGAACGCGCGACCGAGTTGATCGAGACGCGGCCGGACGGCCCCGCCCGCGACGGCGACCTCGATCTGGCTTCGCTGCATCGCGGCACCCCGCGACTCGGTGACCAGGTGGTGGAGCTACATGGCGTGACGGCCGGGTTCGAGGGTCAGGCCCCACTCGTGGTCGGGCTCGACCTGCTCCTGGATCGGCGTGAACGACTCGGGATCGTCGGGGTCAACGGCTCGGGCAAGACCACCCTGCTCAACGTGATCGCTGGGCGTCGAGAGCCCCTCACCGGCCA
>CAYFLT010000044.1:0-10205 GCA_964344055.1 uncultured Candidatus Nemicrothrix sp. | reverse complement strand
TCGAGCGCTTCTGGTTCGACACCGACGCCCAGTGGTCGCCGATCGAGCTGCTCTCGGGGGGCGAGCGCCGCCGCCTGCAACTCGTGCTCACGCTGGCAGCCAAGCCCAACGTCCTGCTCCTCGACGAACCGACCAACGATCTCGATCTCGACACCCTGCGCGCCCTGGAGGACTTCCTCGACGAGTGGCCCGGCGCGGTGGTGGCCATCAGCCACGACCGGACCTTCCTGGATCGCACCGTCGACGACGTTCTGGTGATCGACGACGGCCGCGCCCGTCGATGGCCGGGCGGCTACGCCGGCTGGCTCGAGGACCGCAGGCAGGTGGCCCCGTCCGGCTCGAGCCGCCGGTCCGAAGGGGCGAGGTCGGCGCCGTCGCCCGGGATGGACGAGACGCGACCGCGGTCACGCAGCACGGTTCGCCACGAACTCAAGACCGCGGAGCGGTCCATGTCCCGGCTGGAGGAGGAGGTGGCGGAACTCCGGTCCGCCCTCGACGAGGCCGGCACCGATCACGAGGTGCTCGCCCGGGTCGGCCGGGAGCTCGCCGGTAGGGAGCAGGAATTGTCACAGGCCGAGGAGCGTTGGTTGGAGCTGTCCACCGAGATCGAGGAGATGGACGCAAGATGACCCTCGCTACCCTGTCGCCATGACCGACACGGCCGATGTCCAGGACACCACCGCCGAGGTGATGATCGTCACCGAAGCCGCACGCGAAGTCGTGCTCGACATCCGCTCCAAAGAGGACGATGCCGACCAGCTCGGCCTCCGCGTCGAGGTCACCGGCGCGAGTGGCGTCGACTACACCTACGACCTCTCCCTCGAGCCGCTCGCGGAAGCGGCCGACGATGATCACGTCCACGAGTCCGACGGGCTGTCGGTGATCATCCCGGCCAACAGCGTCGATGCGATGCGGGGCTCCACCCTCGACATCCCGTCGATCGCGGGCCAGGGCGGGCTCGTCATCCGCAACCCCAACCGGCCGAACCCGCTGGGCGACATGGGTGAGCTCGAGCTCACCGGTGATGCCGCCGACAAGGTCCGCACCCTCCTCGGGGAGCGCATCAATCCGGCGCTCGCCGCGCACGGCGGGTTCGCCGAACTCGTCGGGGTCGAGGGCGACAAGGCGTTCGTGACGATGGGCGGGGGTTGTCAGGGTTGTGCGATGAGTGCCATGACCCTGCGTGACGGCATCACCAAGGCGATTCTCGAAGCGATACCCGAGATCACCGAAGTGGTCGACACGACCGACCACGACCAGGGCGCCAACCCCTACTACTCCTGAACCTTCCGTCCCCACCCGTTTTTCTGGACGTCAGCGCGCGATATGCGCGCGGATGCGTCCAGAAAAACCGGGGAGCGAACTCAGCTCTCGAGCATTTCGCGGACGCTGCGGGCGATGCCTTCGCCGTCGAGGCCGAAGCCGGCATGGATCTGCTTGGGCGTGCCGTGAGGGACGTATTCCACCGGCACTCCGAGCACACGAAGTCGACAATCGGCATCCCGCTCGCCGAGCGCGTCTCGCACGGCGGCTCCGGCACCGCCGATCCGGAGGCCGTCCTCGACACTCACCACCACGCCGTGGCGGGCGGCATCGTCGAGCATCGCCGGATCCAGTGGTGTGACGACCCGTGGGTCCCACACAGTGGCCTCGATGCCCTCGGCGGCGAGCCGCTCGGCGGCATCGCGGCAATAGCCGAGCATCTGGCCGAACCCGAGAAGGCAAACCGAACCGTCGCCCTCCTCGACGAGTCGAGCGGCCAGGCCCCGCCCCACCTGGTCCTCACTCACCCAGGGTGCAGCGTCACGGGACCAGCGGATGGCGACGGGGCCGTCGGTGAGGTCCATCGCGTCGACCATCATCTGCTGGAGTTCCTGGTAGCTCGACGGCGCGAAGACCGTCATCCCCGGCACCTTCGTCAACAAGACGAGATCGAGTACCCCGTGGTGGGACGCACCGTCGGGACCGGTGATCCCGGCCCGGTCCATACAGAGGATGATCGGCTGACCGTGCAGGCCGGCGTCGAGATTGACCTGATCGAAAGCTCGGGTCATGAAGGTGGCGTACACCGCGATGAGGGGCCGTAGACCGCCCATCGCCATGCCGGTGGCCGCGGTGATGGCGTGCTGTTCGGCGATGCCGACGTCGATGCACCGGTCGGGGAACCGTTCCTTGAACGGCAAGAGGCCGGTGGAGTCGGGCATCGCCGCGGTGATCGCGACGAGCTCCGGATGCTGGTCCCCGAGCTTCACGAGCGTCTCGGAGAAGGCGGCGGTGTAAGTGCCTTCCTTCATCGAGCCCGTGTCGTGCATGTTCTTGACGTGATCTTGCTCGGCGGGGGCGTAGCCGCGGCCCTTCTGGGTGAGCACGTGGACCAGTACCGGGCCGTCGAATTCGGCGGCGTTCTGCAACGCTTCCTCGATCGACTCGATGTCGTGGCCGTCGAAGGGTCCGGTGTAGCGGATGCCGAGGTTTTCGAAGAACGCCGGCGGCTCCCACATCTCGCGAACGGCCGCCTTCGACATCTTGAGGCCGCGTCCGATCTGCTCGCCGACCCAGGGGATGCGCTCTGCGATCTCTTCGAGCTTCGCCTGGCGGCGCATGTAGGTGGGGTTGTTGCGGATCTTGATCAGGCTCTCGCCGAGGCGGCTGACCGTCGGCGCGTACGAGCGGCCGTTGTCGTTCAGGACGATGACGACGTCTCGTCCGCTGTGGCCCAGATTGTTGAGCCCCTCGAACGCCATGCCGCCGGTCATCGCTCCGTCGCCGATGACGGCCACCACCCGGCGGCGCTCGTCCCTAGCATGGAATGCCGTCGCGAGGCCGTGGGCGTAGCTCAACACCGTGGAGGCGTGGCTGTTCTCGATCCAGTCATGTTCGGACTCCTCACGGCTGGGATATCCCGAGAGACCGTCGGGTTCGCGCAGGGTGGCGAAGTCCGCAGCGCGGCCGGTGAGGATCTTGTGGACGTAGGCCTGGTGACCGGTGTCCCAGAGGATCGCGTCGTGAGGGGAGTAGAAGACGCGATGAAGGGCGATCGACAACTCGACCGCACCGAGGTTCGACCCGAGGTGGCCGCCGTGTTCGGTGACGGCGTCGATGACGTGATGCCGGATCTGGTCGGCCAGATCCTCGAGTTCCTCGAGACTTCGGCCTCGCAGGTCGTCCGGGCCCTTCAGGGCGTCAAGCAGCATCGGAGGAAAGGGTACCCGCATCCCCGGGCAGGACACGGGCCAGGGGACCGGCGATCATGAGACCGACCGCCAGGACGAGGACTCCGCCGATGGCGTCGATCCAGTAGTGATTGGCCGTGACGACGATCGCGAACATGGTCAGGACCGGATACGCCACGATGCTCACTCGATTCCAGCGAGACCGTAGGACCGGGTAGAGGGCAACGGCGCACCAGATGGCCCAGGCGATGTGCAGGCTCGGCATCGCGGCGTACTGATTCGAGATCGTCTCCATGGTCCCGGACTCGAAGGACCACAGCCCTCCCGGATCCACGAGGGTGTCGACATAGTCGTGCCCGGCTTCACACGCGCCGTATTGGGACAGGCAGTTGCTCAACAGCCGAGGCGGCATGAGCGGGAAGAACGCGAATCCGATCAGGGCGAGTGCGGTGGTGGCGCAGAGCGTGCTGCGCATGAAGGTGTATCGGTTGGGGAAGCGGACGAAGAGGAAGACCATCGCGAAGATGGTGACGATGAAATGGAATGAGCCGTAGAAGACATTCCAGAAGACCAGGAAGCCGTCCCAGTCGATGAAACGGGCCTGGATCCACTCTTCGAAGTAGAGCCCGAGTGTCTTCTCGACATCGATGACGACGAGGGCGTTGTCGTAGGCCGCGTCCTTGACCCCTTGACCGAGCGCGGAGCCGAACTGGTTCCGGATGGCGGAATAGACGACGTAGAACCCGAGTGTGAGGAGGATCTCGACCCACCACCGCAACGGGTGTCGGTCCGAACCCTCCCGAGACGCCGACTCCGCCCGGACGACGGTCGGTTGGGTCTCGTCGGCTCCGATGTCGGGCCTGACGGCGTGGTCGTGCATCTCACCTCCTTCGCCAGCGGTCCCCGCGATCCACGTGCCGATCTGGCCGGATCGTACCCGACCGATCGCTACCCTCGTCAGCGCTCTTGCGCGTGCGAGCCCGATGCACGGTCCACCATTCCCGACGCCCCCGGAAGGTGATCCATGGGCCTGCACCCGGCCGGCTGTGTCCGCGGCCGATTCGTCATCGTCGTCACGACATCCGTTCTGGCAATCAGCGGTTGTGTCTCTCCGCCGTCGCCAGACCCGAGCCTCCGAGCCCCATCGGCGATCGCGCCCGATGAGCACCGGGGGGCCGAACCGGCGACGGCCGGTCGGCCGGATGCCCCACGGGCTCCCGCGGAGCTGATCAGCGAACTCGTCGCCCTCCCGAACGGGCAGGTGACGCGGCGCACCACGCTCCTCGTCGCAGGCATCGGGGCGACCCGGACCACAACGCTCATTTGGGACCCCGGCGGAGGCATCCTCACGACCTTCGACGGCGATTTCGTCGAGTCGACTCGGCTTCTGTCCGCGGCCGACCTCGCAGCCGAGCGCGACCAGATCGGGCACGCCTTGCTGACCCAGGTCGAGGAGGCTGCAGTGGTCGACGCCGGTCGCGGCCGATGGGAGGGGGCTTCGACGACCCAGCCGGCAACCGTGACGGTCGTGCGGTCGACCGACGGTCGTGAGTTGACCATGGTCGTCGAGTTCGGCTCTGTTGTGGCCGGAGGACGGGACGAGTGGCGACTCTCCGGCGGCTGAGGTCCGGGTCGCCGCACGGGTACGCTTGGCGTCCCTGTTGCCTCAGGAGGTTCCATGCTCGACCACGAGTTGATCAACCGCACCCTTTCGTCCGCTCTCGAGACGGGCGGCGAATTCGCCGAGATCTTCATGGAGGACAAGCGCTCCTCGTCGGCGGTGCTGGACGACGGCCGGGTGGAGGAACTCACCAGCGGTCGAGATCGTGGCGCCGGTATCCGGGTGGTCGTCGGCGACACCACCGGATTCGCCCACACTGCGGACCTGTCCGAGACCGGCCTCGCCGGCGCGGCGAGAGCGGCCGCGGCCGCGGCCCGCGGCGGGGGAGGCGGCACCCGCTCCGTCGAAGTGACGCCGACCCAGGTCGAGCGTGGACCGGCCGTGCGGATCCCGCCCGAAGAGGTGGCCAAGGCCACCAAGGTGGGCCTGCTCACTCTCGCCAACGAGGCCGCCCGCTCCCAGGGCTCGGCGATCACGCAGGTGTCGGCCCGCTACGGCGACAGCCGCCGCCGGATCCTGGTCGCCAACTCGGACGGCCTGCTCGCAGAGGACGACCAGATCCGGACCCTGTTCTCGGTGTCCTGTGTCGCCACCGGCGACACCGGCCTACAGACCGGACGCGAATCCACCGGTCGGACCGTCGGGTTCGAGCTGTTCGACGAAACCGACGTCGAAGACATGGCCCGGCGCGCCGCCGAGCGTGCCCTCACCAAGCTCGGCGCCCGCCCGGCCCCGTCGGGTGCGATGCCCGTGGTCGTCGGCCCGGGCGGTGGCGGCGTCCTGTTCCACGAGGCATGTGGCCACGGCCTGGAAGCCGACCTCATCGCCAAGTCCGCATCGGTCTTCGCCGGCCGGGTCGGCGAGGAGGTCGCCTCACCCATGGTGACGCTGATCGACGACGGCACCATGGCCGGTGAGTGGGGCCATTTCGCGATCGATGACGAAGGTCGACCTGCGGCCCACAACGTCCTGATCCAGGACGGGGTCCTCACCGACTACATGTGGGACCACCTCCGCGCCCGCAAGGAGGGACGCCTCAGCTCGGGGAACGGTCGGCGGCAGAGTTACCAGCATCTCCCCATGGTGCGGATGACCAACACCTACATCAGCAACGGGTCCGACGACCCCGCCGACATCATCGGGTCGACCGACCACGGGGTGTACGTCGCCCAACTCGGAGGTGGCCAGGTCAACACCGCCACCGGGGACTTCGTCTTCGGGATGACCGAGGCCTACCTGATCGAGAACGGCGAGATCACCGAGCCGATCCGGGAGGGAAACCTCATCGGCAACGGTCCGGAGGTGCTCACCCGCATCGACGCGCTGGGCGACGACTTCGCGATGGGATCGCCGGGCACCTGCGGAAAGGACGGGCAGGGGGTGCCGGTGGGCGACGGCACACCGACCTTGCGGGTCACCAGCCTCACCGTCGGCGGCACCGCAGCCTGAGGGATCGGACATGACTGAACTTCTCGACATCGCCCGCCGCGTGGCGGGCTGGGCCAACGACGGAGAACAGGTCGAGGCCTACGTCGTTCACGAACGAGAGACCGAGGTTCGCGCCTACGAGGGAGACGTCGAGTCGCTCACGAGCGCCGAGTCCTACGGAATCGGTGTGCGGGTGGTCGCCGAGGGCAAGCAGGGCTTCGCCTACGCCGGCACCCTCGACGAGGCGGCGCTGGGCGAGACGTTGCGCGAGGCTCGGGACAACGCCGACTTCGCCGAGGCGGACGAGTACAACGGGGTGGCGTCACCCGATGGCGTCGCTCCGGCCGAACTCGACCTGTTCCGCGACGGACTCGTGTCCTGCCCCACCGACGACAAGGTCGGAACGGGCGGTTCGATCGGCCGACCCGCGGATCTCCGGCATCGAGTCGGCGGAGTACATCGACACGATGTACGAGTCGGCCGTCGCCACCTCGACCGGCATTGCCTCGTCCACCCGGGAGACCGGCTGCTACCTGGCCACCTACGCCCTGGCCGAAGCCGACGGCGAGACCCAGACCGGCTTCGGGTTCTCGATCGGTCGGGAGCCCACCGAGCTGGACCCGGCGGTGGCCGCCAAGGATGCGGCGGAACGGGCGACCCGCCTGCTCGGTTCCACCAAGCCGGCCACGGCTCGGCTCACCGTGGTGCTCGATCCGTGGGTCACCGCGCAGCTGCTCGGCATCGTCGGTCACACACTCACCGGTGAATCGGTGCTGAAGGGTCGGTCGATGTTCGCCGAGCGCCTCGGGGAGGAGGTGGCGACGGGCTCGATCACACTGCTCGACGACGCCACCAACCCCGAGGCGTTCACCGCGTCGATGGTCGACGGCGAGGGCCTCGCCACCAGAGCCACACCGCTCATCTCCGACGGCGTGCTCACGGGATTCCTCCACAACTCGTACTCGGGTCGCCGCTCGGGGTCGGCGTCGACCGGCTCCGCGGTTCGGGCGGGCTTCAAGGGCGCTCCGGGTGTCGGCGCGCACGCCCTGGCGCTGGCACCGGGCGACCGTTCGCAAGCCGACCTGGTCGCGGACATCGACGACGGATTCCTGGTCCAGGGAGTAGCTGGACTCCACAGCGGCGTGAACCCCGTGTCGGGCGATTTCTCCACCGGTGCCGAGGGTCTGAGGATCCGGAACGGCGAAGTTGCGGAGCCTGTGCGGGAGGTCACGATCGCATCCACCATCCAGCGGCTCCTGCAGGACGTGGTCGCGATCGGCAACGATGTCGAGTGGCTGCCGATGAGCGCTGCGGGTGTGTCGCTGGTGGTGGCCGACGTCACCATGTCGGGCGCCTGAGCAGCGTGACCGAACCGGCCGACCTGGCCCACCGCCTCCTTGCCGGGGCCCAGCCGGACGAGCAGGTGGAGGTCTGCGCCGGCCGTTCGGTGCGGACCGAGATTCGAGTGCATGGCGGCGAGGTCGAATCACTCACGGTCGCCGAGACCCTGGGCGTCGGTGTGCGGGTGGTGGCGGGAGGCCGCGAGGGCACGGCCCACGCCGGAACCTTCGCGCCGGATGTGGTCGAAGCGCTTCTGGCGGAGGCACGCGACAACGCGGTGTTCTCCGAGCCGGACCGCCGGGTCGGCTTGGCTGTCCCCGACGGCGTGGATCCGCCCGCGATCGACCCCTGGAGCGACGAGGTCGCGTCCATGGCCGCCGATGAGAAGGTCGCGCTGGCGATTCGACTCGAGGCGCGGTGTCGGGAGCTCGACCCGCGGGTTCGTGGGGTCCGGGCGTCGGTCTACGGCGACAGCCGGACCGAGGCGGCAGTGGCCAGCACCCAGGGAATCGACTCTCGAAGTCGTGGCACGAGCGCATCGCTCTCGGTCAGTGCGCTGCTCGACGATGTCGACGGTGGTACCCGAACCGGGCACGCGGTCGATGCCGGTCGGGCCCCCGGTGCGCTCGATCCGGATCGTGTGGCGGCCAAGGCCGTGGGCAGGGGTGTCGCCCTCCTCGGGGCGCAGCGCCCCCGTACGGGACGACCGGTGGTGGTCCTGGAGCCCCGCTTCACGGCCACCGTGCTCGGGATCGTGGCCGGGATGCTCTCGGGGGAGCGGGTCGTGAAGGGGCGAACCCCGTTCGCGGAGCGGGTCGGCGAAGCGGTGGCGGCCGATTTGCTCACGATGTTCGACGATCCCGTCGACCCCGAGTCGCTCGGCGCATCGGCTTCCGACGGCGAGGGGCTGGCGTGTCGCCGGGTGCCACTCCTCTCGGGTGGCGTGCTGGAGGGGTTCCTGCACGACAGTCGCAGCGCCCGGGGACTCGGGGTGGCATCTACCGGGTCGGCCCTCCGTTCGGTGAGGGGAACTCCGAGTCCGGGTCATCGTGCGTTGTCCGTCGCTCCCGGCTCGGGTGACCTCGACTCGATCATCGCCGGCGTCGACGACGGGCTGTACGTGGCCTCACTTCAGGGGCTCCACTCCGGTGTGAACCCGGTGAGCGGCGATCTCTCTGTGGGGGTCGAGGGCATCCGGATTCGCAATGGTGAACTCGCCGAGCCCATTCGGGAGGGCACCCTGGCCGGAGCGATTCCCCGACTGCTGCACGACATCGCCCAGGTCGGCGCGGATCTCGAGCGCCAACCCGGCGGGTCGCACGTGCCGTCACTGGTGGTGACGGGGTTGACACTCGGTGGCGACGAAGAGTGACGGTCACCGTACGAGAGACCACGGCCTAGCCTCAGGTCCGATGTCGGACCGACCGACGGGGAGACACCATGGAGATCCTCCACGCCATCGTGCTCGGCATCGTTCAGGGCGTCTCGGAGTTCCTGCCGATCTCCTCGAGTGGCCATCTCGAGCTCACCCGTTGGTTGTTCGGCTGGGACGCACTCGATGAAGAACTCGAGACGGCGTTCGACGTCGCGGTGCATCTCGGTACGTTGCTCGGCGCGATCGCCTACCTCCGGTGTGACGTCTGGAAGTACCTCACCGCGGGGCTCGGGCCTCTGTGGGGACGCTCCCTGGGCACCGACGGCCGGATTGCGTGGCTCCTCGTGGCCTCCGCGGTGCCGGCCGGTCTGACCGGAGTGCTCCTGAAGGATCAGATCGACGATCTGGACCGCATCTGGATGATCGCCCTGATGCTCATCGTGTTCGGCGTAGTGCTGCTGATCGCCGATCGGTTGCCGGCCCGCCATCACCTCGAAGAGTTCCGGCTGCGAGATGCCCTCGCGATGGGAGTGGGGCAGGCCCTCGCCCTGCAGCCGGGGGTGTCCCGATCGGGAGCCACGCTGACCGTCTCCCGGGCGCTGGGCTACAGCCGGGATGCAGCCGCGCGGCTGGTGTTTCTCATGAGCCTGCCGATCATCGCCGGGGCCGGAGTGTTCTCCCTCGCCGACGCCGACGTCCCGTCATCGTTCTGGCCGCCGTTCCTCTGGGGGATGGCGGCATCGGCACTCACCGGCTGGCTCGCGGTCTGGGGCACGCTCAAGCTGGTGCGCACCCGGACGTTTGCGCCCTTCGTGGTGTACCGGGTGCTGCTGGGAGTCGTCGTTCTGCTGATTCTCGCCACTGGGTGGCGCTGACGGTTCTCGGCCGGTCGCCTAGGGTTCGGCTCCGGTCGGCCCCGCCGCGGTGGTCGACCCGAGTGGGGACCGATAGGGGCTTTCCCCGATGCCGCGCGCGTCATCGGGGGAGATCCTGACGTCAGCCACGACCCGAGGAGGTCATGAATCCGCTCCGTTCGATCGCTTCGTTGTTTCGCCGATATGTCCTCGGCCAGAAGGTGATCCTCACACCGGAGGAACTCGATCGACTCGAGGCCCCGGTGACCGACGCGGGCCGCGCGACGGCTGTGGCGGTTGCCCAGGCCGAGGATGCGGACGAGTCCGACCCGAAGCCGAAGGTCGTCGACGCCGACCAGGACGAGGACTCCGATCGCCCCGATGTTCGTGAAATGCAGACCCCGGTCGACAAG
>CAYFLT010000043.1:37694-40412 GCA_964344055.1 uncultured Candidatus Nemicrothrix sp. | reverse complement strand
GCCCGGAGGTCTTCACCTGTTCAGGGACCCGTCACCAACCTCTCCGCCGAGTACAACTAGCTGCGCCTGGCTACGAAAGCAGCATCCGCCGGGGATGTTCGCCACATGCCTGCGAGTGACCGATGCCACCCTTGGATCGAATGCAGGGGGTTGCGACTGCTAACTGTAGCAAGCACTATGGGAGTGTGGCGCTCCATGAGGAGGGTGCGATGAGATCTCGCAATCGTCTCTCGACCATCAGGGCTCTGGTCCGGCGAGCGGCCGGGTTTTGGGTCAACCCGCTCTTCCCGCCGGCCTGCTCGGCCTACGGTCCGACCGTGATCTGGCTGCCATAGCGGTGATGAGGACCTAGCCGCACGCGCGGCGATGAGGATCAGGGCAGCGTGACACCGGGATCGTCCTCGACGAACTCGAGAGCGATGGCGGTCAGCCCGATCCCGAGCAGGTTCCAGTCGCCCGGCCCTCGGGCGTCTTCCGGAGCGGTGAGACGTTCAGGGATCACTCCGGATCGAAGGGCGATGCCGTCCGTGACCGACGCAGCCAGAAGCGACATCTGGTCGAGTGTGTACGGCGCTCGGATGCGCAGGCCCAACTTCGCAAGCATCACTGCGTAGACCGCGGAGAACCGCTCTGTGGTGGTGAGAGTGGTGTCGCGCAGGGCGGGGATCAGCCGCGAGCCGGTTTCGTTGTCGGCCATCGACGTGGCCCAGATCGCGACCCACAGGGTCCACGTGCGGCTCTTGTCCGGCTCCGGCACGTAGCCGTTGAGCAGGCCGGCAATCCGGCAGACGTCCACCAGCATGTCGATGCGCTCCTCGAGTGGCAGAGCCCCTGCGTCGGGGAGTTGATCGATCAACGAGAAGCCCTGATCGTTGGGTCCATCCCGGTCGGTGTCGCGTAGAGCGGCATCGAGCAGATCGAGTTGGAACTCCCGTACCGATGGCCAGATGCGTTCGGGCCCGAAGATCGAACCCATGCTGACGGTGATCCCGTGCGTCGCTTCGAGCTCGTTCAGCGCCTCGGTCATGGGCACATGGCTCGCATCGGCACGCAGGCCGCGGCGGTAGAGCACCTGCAGGCCGGCGTTGACGATGAGCGCGCGCAGCTCGTCGGACGTTCGACGAGGCCGGGGTTGCGCTGACATACGGTCCATGGTTCCACACGCTGCGTGAGGTCGAGAACTGCCTCTCTATCGGGTTGCGATACTGTCACGCAAGTTGCGATACTGTTTCGCAAAACCGAGTCGTGGGTTCTCCAGGTACCGCGATGGCGAGGGCCTCTGTGGCGGGCATGCCGGAGTCATCACCTGGAACGCGGGGGCCTGTGGATCGCTTCGGTCTCAGGCCCCCGCGGTTTTCGTCTCTCACCGGGCACCGTGGTAGTGAGGCGCCGGACACGCCCCGATGAGCCACCGACCCGACCCCCCGACGCCGCGCCCGGACGCTGACGATCAGCTGAGCCGCCGACGCACCCACCTGATCTTCGGCGGGATGCTCGCGGCCACCTTCCTCTCCTCTCTCGACGGCACTGCGGTGTCGACAGCTCTGCCGACCATCGCCGGCGAACTGGGTGGCATCGACCAGCTTCCATGGGTGCTGACCGCCTATTTGCTCGGCTCGGTCGCCGCCACGCCGCTCTACGGGAAGCTGAGTGACCTCTACGGTCGGCGGGCGCTCACCGAGGTGGCGCTCGCCGTCTTCATCGTCACCTCCGTGATGGCTGCGGCGTCGCAGACCATGTGGCAGCTGATCGTGTCGCGGGGCCTGCAGGGCATCGGGGGTGGTGGCCTCATGGCGATGGGCTTCATCGTCATCGGCGACATCTTCTCGCCGCGAGAACGCGGCCGGTACATGGCGTACTACACGATGAACTTCAGCCTCGCCGCCCTGCTCGGCCCGGTCATCGGCGGCGTCTTCGTCGACCTGGCGTCGTGGCGATGGATCTTCATCGTGAACGTCCCTATCGGGCTCGTCGCGGCCGCGCTCATCCACACCAATCTGACGTTCCGCCTGCCCGAGCGGGAGCACAGACTCGACCTCGCCGGCGCCGCGATCCTCGTAACCGGCGTCACGGCGCTCATCCTCGGGCTGGCCTTCGGAGGGACGACGTTCGCATGGGTGTCGGTGCCCGTCGTCGGGCTTCTCGGACTCGCCGCAGCAGCATCCATCGCGTTCGTGCGATGGGAGTTCCGAGCGGCCGAACCGGTCCTGCCCATGCGCCTCTTCCGGAACCCGACGTTCCGGATCCTCATCGGTGGCAACGCGGTCTACGGCGCCGTCGGGATGGGCCTGATGTCGTTTCTCCCGCTCTTCTTCCAGGTGTCGCTGAGCGAGGCGGCCACCACCGCGGGTCTGATCATCGCCTCGTCGAGTGTGGCGGTGTCGCTCGGCTCCTACGTCTCGGGCCGGGTGACCACGGGCACCGGCCGATACCGCTGGGTGCTGCAGGTCGCTCCGGTCCTCACCCTGATCTCGATCGTGGCGTTCACCTTCCTCGACGTCCACAGCTCGGCGTTCTCGGCCATCCCCTGGTTGGTGCTCATGGGCGTCTCGATGGGCCTGGCATTCCCGACGATGACCACCGCCACCCAGAACTCGCTCGACTTGCCCGACCTCGGAGCCGGGACGGCGGCGATCAACTTCTTCCGCTCGCTCGGTCAGACCGTCGGAGTCGGTGCGTTCGGGGCGATCCTGACCGGCCGCATAAACGGTGAGCTGG
>CAYFLT010000043.1:34793-37659 GCA_964344055.1 uncultured Candidatus Nemicrothrix sp. | reverse complement strand
CCGAGCTTCGCGCGGCCGTGGAGAGTGCGGTGGCCGTGGCGACGAACACCATCTCCTGGGTGGCGGTCCCGATCATCGGGCTCTTCGTGGTGGCTGCGCAGTTCCTTCCCGAGCTGGAGCTGCGGACCACCACTGCACTGGCGGGGCAGAGGGCGGCGGAGGAATAGCCGGCCGGGGCCGCGGCCGCCCTGGCAAGGTGGTGGCCATGCCAGAGCGAGAGATCACCTATGGGTGGCGCGAGCGCTTCACCAACGACGAGATCCATGCGCTGCATGCAGCCGCCTTCGAGACGCAGCTCTATGACCAGTCGGAATGGGACTGGATCGCGCTCACCGAGCGCCACAGCCTCGGATGGGTCGTGGCACGCGACGGCGCCCGGTTCATCGGCTTTGCCAACGTGCTCTGGGACGGCTTCATCCACGCGTTCATCGAGGACGTCATGGTCGACGCCGAATACCGGAATCGAGGCGTGGGAGTGGCCGTGGTCCACGCGGCCCGGGATGGCGCGAAGGCCGCGGGTTGTGAACATCTCCACGTCGGCTTCGCCGAGGACCTCCGTCCGTTCTACGTCGACGCCTGCGGTTTCGAGGCCATGGGAGGCGGCCTCATGTCACTGACCTAGTGCCGTAACCGCAAACGTTTGCGGTGTTCCGACGGATCTCGGCGGCGGAGGCTTCGTCCTCGTCCTTGCCTGTGGAGCGAGCACAGGCTGCGTCCTGCGTCCTCGCCTCCACCACCGATCTCACGCCGGACACCCACGCAGACGTTCACGGTCACGGCACTAGCTAAGTTCGTAGGCACACCGGAGGGGGAGGGTGCCAGCGTGAGTGGAGACCAGACCGAGTTCATCGTCGATCCCGATGCCCTGGACTCGATGACGAGTTCCCGTCCGATCGGACACGGCTCGGTCCCGGCCTACGACTGGATCGCTCACCACGCGAACCACCGGCCCGGTAACGAGGCGATCCGCGACCTGGGGAGTGGACGGTCGTTCACCTACGCGGATCTCGACCGGAGGATCGACGCGATGGCCGCCTACTTCGCCTCGATCGGCGTCGGACGCGGTGACCGGGTCGCCGTCCTCGCCCACAACGGCGTGGAGTTCTTCGACGTCCAGTTCGCCTGCGCCCGCACCGGCGCGATCTGTGTCCTGCTGAACTGGCGCCTGACCGTCGCCGAGTTGGAGTACATCCTCAACGACAGCTCACCGAAGCTGTTGGTCCACGACGTCGAGTTCGCGGCGTCGGCGGAAGAGCTCCAGCACCTCTGCTCGATCGGCGAACTGGTCGAGATCGACGGTGGCGCTCCGGAGAGCACCTACGAATCTGCCCTCTCGGCATTCGACGGCCAGGACGCCGGCCGCGCCGCGCTGACCCATGACGACGTGGTCACGATCATGTACACCTCGGGGACCACCGGTCTTCCCAAGGGGGCGATGATCACCCACGGGATGAACTTCTGGAATTGCGTCAATCTCGGTATCCCGGCCGGTCTCGGGGTCGACACCGTGCACCTGAACATCCTCCCGCTGTTCCACACCGGCGGACTGAACTGCTACAGCAACCCGGTCCTCCACGCCGGCGGCACCGTAGTGATCCTCAAGACGTTCGATCCCGGAGAGACGCTGCAGGTGCTCGGGGACGAAGCCCAGGGCATCACCCACTTCTTCGCCGTGCCGGCCCCCTACCAGTTCATGATGCAGCACCCTGATTTCAGCGAGACCGATCTCTCCCGCCTGCGCATCGCCGGGGTCGGCGGCGCGCCCTGCGCGCTCGCGATCATGGAGGGGTGGACCGAGCGGGGCGTGCAGCTCGCCCAAGGGTTCGGGATGACCGAGACCAGCCCGGCGTGCATCTTCCTCGATCCGGGCGACGCACTCCGCAAGATCGGGTCGACCGGAAAGGCGCTCCTGCACACCGAGTTCCGGATCGTCGACGACGACGGCGCCGACTGCGGGCCCGACGAGATCGGTGAGCTCTGGGTGGCCGGTCCCAACATCACACCGGGCTACTGGAACCGGCCCGACGCCACCGCCGAGGCGTTCGAGGGGCGTTGGCTCAAGACCGGTGATGCCGCTCGGATGGACGATGAAGGCTTCGTCTACATCGTCGACCGGTGGAAGGACATGTACATCTCGGGCGGCGAGAACGTCTATCCCGCCGAGGTCGAGAACGTCCTCTACCAGCTGCCCGAGGTGGCTGAAGCAGCCGTGATCGGCGTGCCTCACGAGCGTTGGGGCGAGGTCGGCCTCGCGGTCCTCGCGCTCAAGCCGGGCGCGGCCATCGAGCGAACCGTCGTACAGGAACACTGTGCGGGTCAGCTCGCCAGGTTCAAGGTCCCCGACGACATCGCGATCGTCGACGAACTGCCCCGCAACGCCACCGGCAAGGTGCTGAAGCGCGAGCTCCGCGACCGCTTCGTCGGCGCCGACGCCCCGAAGATCTCGTAGCGGACGCGAAGCGGCTGCGCAGCCGGCCCGGTGTGCCCGGCCGTCCCGCCTGTGGGAGGCTCGAACCATGACGATCACCCGCGAGAAGGATGTAGCCCGAGCCGACGTGCAGGCCGCCGCCGAGGGCCTGGTGGCGGTGTCGCACGAGTTGTGGGACAACCCGGAGATCGCGTTCGAGGAGTTCCACTCGGCCGAGGTCTGCAGCGATGCGCTCGATCGAGCCGGCTTCGACGTCACGAGCGCGGTCGGCGGGCTCGAGACCTCCTTCGTCGCCGAGCACGGCAGCGGCGAGCTGGTGGTGGGGATCTGCGCGGAGTACGACGCCTTGCCTGACATCGGCCACGCGTGCGGCCACAACATGATCGCCGCGTCGGCCATCGGCGCCGGGATTGGACTCGCCCAGGTCGCCGATGATCT
>CAYFLT010000043.1:10896-34783 GCA_964344055.1 uncultured Candidatus Nemicrothrix sp. | reverse complement strand
GGATCACGGTCCGGGTCTACGGCACGCCGGCCGAAGAGGGTGGCGGCGGGAAGATCCTCATGGCCGAACAGGGCGCCTTCGACGGCGTGCACTTGGCGATGATGGTGCACCCCAGTCCGTTCGAGAGCGACGTCTTCGCCACCCTCGCCAGCAGCAAGTGCTGCTACCGGCTCCACGGAAAGAACGCCCACGCCTCGCTCGCTCCGAACCTCGGGATCAACGCCGCTGACGGGATCACGATCGCCCAGGTCGCGATGGGCCTCCTGCGCCAGCATCTCGAGCCGGGCGATCAGATCCACGGCATCGTCACCCGCGGCGGTGAGGCCCCCAACGTGGTGCCGGCGCTCGCCGAAGCGAAGTACGTGATGCGAGCACCGAATCTGGAAGCGCTCAAGAAGCTCGAACCGAGGGTCCACCGCTGCTTCGAGGCGGGTGCCCTGGCCACCGGGGCCACCCTCGAGATCGACACCTTCTCCCACGGCCGCTACAGCGAGTTCGAGCACGACGATCCACTGGCCCGCGCCTACCGCGCCAACGCCGAGACGATCGGCCGGGAGTTCGCCTCTCGCGACAGCGGGGCGGCGGGTTGCACCGACATGGCCAACCTCTCGCTGATAATGCCCGCCATCCACCCCAGCCTCGGCCTGGACTGCGCCCCCCACGTCAACCACCAGCCGGAGTTCGCCGCCCATTGCCGCACCGAGGAGGCCGACCAGACGGTGATCGACGGCGCCGTGGCCATGGCCTGGACCTGTATCGATGCGGCCACCGATCCCGAGATGCGGGCGCGCTACCTGGCCGGCGACACCGACTACGGCGGTCGGGACGAGTACCCCTGGACCTGACCGACCTGCCAGTCGCTCAGGCGAACGCCAGGAGCCGGGCCGGGTTCTCGATGACGAGAAGGTCGACGTCGGCCTCGGACAGCCCGCGCGCCCGGAGCCTGGGCATCACGTTGGTCACGAGGTGGTCGTAGCCGAGCCCGCCGTAGGCGTGGAGGCGATGCTTGGTGGCGATGTCGTGGCTCAGCAGGACCTGGCGTTCGAGCCCGTGCTCGAAATGCCACAGGACGACGTCCATGCGTTCGGCATCGGAGGGCATGTCGACCGCCGGATTCGGCGGGTACCAGGAACTCTCGTTGCCGAAGAGGTCGTACTCGAGGTAGCAGCCGGTGGCGGCCAGGTCGGCCAGCCACGCCCGGTCGATGCAGGTGCGGTCGATGTGACAGATCGTCGTCCGGGCCAGGTCCCCGCCCTCGGCGGCAACGATCTCCGCGATCTCGACCGGTGACCTGGGGTCGCGGCCCGGATGCACCATCAGGGGCGCACCCGTCTCGATCTGAGCCGCGACCGCGGCGCGCAGGCTTTTCTTCTCGTTGGGCAGCCACGGATACGTACACCCGATCTCACCGATCAGTCCCGCCCGCACGTCGGTGCCCGCGATTCCGACGTCGATGTCGGCCACGATCTCCTCGGTGAGCTGATCGACGCTGCGCTCGGACATGTCGTCTGGATGTGTTCCGCCGAGGTAGTAGCCGGAGCCGACGACGATGTGCGTACCGGTCGCCTCGGCGATGCGCACGAGTGGTGCCGGATCCCGACCCAGGCCGTTGTTGGTGGGGTCGACGACGCTCCGTCCACCCGCCGCGACGAACCGGTCGAGTTCGGCGATGGCCACCTCCTCGGAGTCGAGGTGGACGTTGTGGTGGTTGGAGGTCCAGTGGTAGGCGACCCACCCGCGGTTCTCGAGACTTATCTGTGCATCGGCCAGATGCCGATCGTGCGACGAGGGAGGATCCACGTACATGAAGGACCCGTCCATCAACACGTGGTCGTGGGCCAGGGTGACCCCGAGCTCGGTCGCAGCGACCGGCCCGAGCACCGTCTGCACCATCCCGGCGCGGTCGGACCTCGGCGTTGCGGTCAGGACAGCACCGCTCGAGCGCTGATCTCGACCAGGAGACCCTCGAATGCGAGATCGACGCCGCCGACCACCGTCGCTGACGGTCCAGGTGCGTCGAAGAACTCCTCGCGGGCCTGTCCGGCTGCCGGCCGATAGCGGATGTCGGTGAGGAAGATGTCCAGCGACACCACGTCATCGAGCGTGCCACCGGCGGCGGTGACGTAGCTCTCGATGTGGCGCAGGCACTGGCGGCACTGTTCGAGCGGATCGTTCGGCCCGACGAGCTCACCGTTGTCCATGGAGATCTGCCCCGAGATGAAGCGCAGGTCGCCCTTCCGGATGCACTGGGACCCCGCGGCCGGGTTGGGCGGCTCGGCGACGTTGGGGATCGACAGGTTCTCTCGCTTGGCCATTGGGCTCCGCTCAGGTCGAGGTCGGGTCGGGGTCGGAGGGGCCGATCACCCGGTCGAGGACGTAGTTCGCAAACTCGTGCACGGTGCGTTCCTCGGACGGGGAGTAGCGGGTGAGGCTGGCGAGCCGGCCCCGGATTCCACGGTGCACCAGCTCGCAGACGCCCTTGTCCTCGGCCAGGAACATGTCCATCGATCCGTAGTACTTGTCGTCCGCCTCGTGTTCGAAGTCGGGCCGCTCGACGGTGGACTTCGGGAAGCAGCACCACGAGGTGATCCGAGTCCACTCCGGGCCCTCGGGGAAGTACTGGTGGAACGTGATGCGGTCCGGCGGGACGTTCAAGAGCAGGTGCGGGTAGTGGATGATGAAGTGGGTGGTCTCTTCGTCCTCGGCCGACAGCCCGTCCACGAAGGGCAGGGTGTGGTTGCGCGGAACGTAGAGGCCGTTCTCGTTGTCACTGGAGTTGATCGCCCACACCATCGGCTCCCCGCCGGCAGTGAACGCGGTGCGGATCGCACCCGGATAGAAGGTGTCGAGGGACGGCTTGTGCACCGTGCGTACGTGATAGCCCTCGCGGGAGTTCTCCACCCAGATCTTCCAGTTCGCGTTGAACCGGTTCTCCCACTTCTTGGTGACGACCATCTCCTCCATGCGGTAGCTCGCCAGCCGTTCGACCAACCCGCCGAGCGACTCGATCAGGGGAACCGCATCCGGATCGAAGTTGATGAACACGAAGCCGGCCCAGGTCTCCGCCCGTACCGACGGCAATGGGTGCTCGGTCTTGTCGAACCCCTCCGCATCCTGCATCGATGGGGCGGCCAGCAGCCGACCGTCGAGCGCATAGGTCCAGGCGTGGTACGCACAGCTGATCTTCCTGCAGTTACCTCGGCCCGCGATCAGCTCCGAGCCACGGTGGCGGCACGCAGCGGACAGGGCCCTGACCGTGCCCTCCTCGTCGCGCAGGATGATGAGAGGCTCATCGAGGATGTCCAGTCTGACGTAGTCGCCCGGGTTCGGGATCTCCTCTTCTCGGGTGGCGACCAGCCAACTCTTGAGGAAGATCGTGTCGACCTCGCGGTCGTACCACTCCTGGGAGAGGTAGACCTCCGGGGGGAGCGGTGTGGCTTGCTCGATCGGCTTTCGCGTTTCGACGTAGCGCTCCGTCGCGAAGATGTCAGCTGCACCCATGTCTCCTCCGTTCTACTCCCCCTTGAACAGCGGTGTCCGCTTCTCCACGAAAGCGGCGGCGGCTTCGCGGTGGTCGGCGCTGCCCATCGTTCGCACCATGTTGGCGGCCTCGGCGTCGAGTGCGGTCAGCAGGTCGGCGGTGGCCGCTCGGTTGATGTTCTCCTTCATGTACCGCATGGCGATCGGGGCCCGCTCGGCGAGCCCGTGGCAGTAGTCGAGCGCGGCTTCCGCGAATCCCTCGTCGGGAAGCACCTGGTTGACCATGCCGAGATCGGCGGCTTCCTGCGCGGAGAGTCGGGGTGAGGTGAAGTACAGCTCCTTCGCCTTGGCGGGTCCGAGCAGACGGGTGAGGAACCAGCTCCCGCCGAAATCTCCCGACGCTCCGACGTTCGCGAACGCGGTGACCAGGAGCGCGCGCTCCGACGCCAGTCGGATGTCGGTGGCCAGCGCGATCGAGAGGCCGGCTCCGGCCGCGGCGCCGGGGATCGCGGCCACGGTGGGCTTCGCCATCTCGTGGAGGGCGGCACTCACCCACCGGTGGCGGAGGCGGAGGTAGGCGATCCGATCGTCGTAGCCGTCCGGCTGGCCGATGCGGGCCTTCCCCGACTCGTTCGACTCGTGCATCCCCTTCACGTCGCCCCCGGCACAGAACGCGCCACCGGTGCCGGTCACCATGACGACTCGTACGCCCGGGTCGGTCGCCATGGCGGGCAGGACCTGCCGGAACCCGTGGTACATGTCGTTGCTCAGCGCGTTGCGCCGCTCCGGCCGGTTGAAGCTGATCACGCCGACGTGGCCTTCCCGTCGGGCCAGCAGGTTGTCGGTCCCGGTCTCGAACTCAGTCATGCCGGGCATGATCGCACGCCCTCGGCGCCGTCGCCCGATGGCATGGTCTCGCGAGTGCCGCAACCGGCGCTAGTGCCGTGACCGTGAACGTTGCGTGGGTGTCCGGCGTGAGATCGGTGGTGGAGGCGAGGACGCAGGACGCAGCCTGTGCTCGCTCCACAGGCAAGGACGAGGACGAAGCCTCCGCCGCCGAGATCCGTCGGAACACCGCAAACGTTTGCGGTTACGGCACTAGAACGAAACGCCACCGTCCACCCGGAGCGTGGCGCCGGTGATGTACCCCGCCCGGTCGCTCACGAGGTAGGTGATCGCATCGGCGAGCTCGTCGGGCTCGGCCAGCCGGCCGAGTGGGGTGGCCAGCTTTGCCAGCTCGATCGTTGCAGGGTCGATGGCGGCCGATTCGGTGTCGACCTTCCCCGGCATGACCGAGTTGACGCGAATTCCGGCGCCGCCCCACTCCTTGGCCATCACGGCGGTCAGGCCGAGCAACGCCATCTTCGATGACCGGTAGAGGGCAGTCGTCGAGCCGCCCATCTCCACCGCCACCGACGACACGTTGACGATCGCCGCGTGGCCGGAGGCGCGCAGAAACGGCAGCGCGTGCTGGGAGAGCAGCATCGGACCCCGGACATTGACCGCGAACGCCAGATCGAAATCGTCAGAGGAGAGCTCCTCGATGGGCGCCATCTCGATGTGCGCGGCGTTGTTCACGACGATGTCGATGCCGCCCAGTCGTTCGACGGTGGCTGCCACCAGACGCTCGATGTCGTCATGTCGCGCCATGTCGCAGGGCTGGGCGTGGAGGGTCAGCCCATCGGTGGCGGCCTGCTCGACGGCGTGGTCGAGGGAGGCGGTCGACCGGCCACAGATCACTACTCCGGCGCCCGGGCGGGGGAAGGCGAGCGCGGTCGCGAAGCCGATCCCGCTGCTTCCGCCGGTGACGATCGCCGCTCGCCCGGCCAGTTCGTGGTCCATGTCGCTTCCCGTCCCTCCGCGCCGCCATGAGCGCGTCGCTGCGAAGGCTACGACGATCGCATCGACAGCGGGTCGAGGATCAGAGGCGGCCGTCGAAGAATGTGTGGTCCCGTTCCGGCGCGAGGGCGTCGATGACGTCCGCCAGCGGCTCGGGCCGGTGAAAGAGGAAGCCCTGACCGAGCCCGTATCCGGCGGCCTGCATGACCGTCAGCTGCTCCGACGTCTCTATGCCTTCCACCACGCTGATCATGCCGGCCCCGTCGGCCATCGCGGCGATGGCGGCGGCCAGCTCCGCTGCCCCGGGACGATCCAGCGCCTGGGTGACGACCTTGTCGACCTTCACATGGGTGAACGGCACCTCGAGCAGCTGCTCCATCGAGGAGTAGCCGGTACCGAAGTCGTCCATCGCGAGTCCGATCCCGAGTGTGCGGAGCTGGAGGGCGGTCTCCTGCCAGATCGGTGAAGAGGGCAGGTGCTGGGACTCTGTGATCTCGAGAATGAGTCGCTCGGGCGCCACATTGTGCTTCCCGAGCAGGGTGAGGATCTCAGCCGGAAGCCGGCGGTGGTACAGATGGCGAGCCGACACGTTGACCGTGGCGAAGGTCGACCGGTTCCGGAGCAGTGGGTGAGCCAGCGCCTCCACGGCATGACGGATCATCAACAGGCCGAGGGCCGGGCCGCGACCCTGGTCCTCGATGATGGGGATGAATTCGTCTGCGGTGAGAACCGACCCGTCGGATCGGTGCCAGCGAGCGAGGAGTTCGAGGCCGACCGTGTCACGCGTGTGCAGGTCGACGATGGTCTGTGCCCACGGGCTGATCTCCCCGGAGTCGAGGGCCTCGCCGGCGAGCGCGCCGAGAGTGACCTTGGACTCCTCGACGGCCCGGAGCTCGTCGCTCATCTCCAGGACCTGGTGCTTTCCGAGCCGCTTGGCGAACCGGAGAGCGGCCGCGGCTTCCCGGAACAACGCCTCGGCAGTCGCCTCTGTGTTGGGAATCGCGGTGACACCGATGCTGAGGGACTGGGCGATCTGCAGCGAGCCGTGGTCGGGAAGCCGGATCTCGGCGTCGATCAGGCTGTTGAAGTCGAACGGTTCCGCGCCCACTGCGACGAACTCGTCGCCACCGAACCGGGCGACGGTCCAGCTGTCGGGCACCTCACGGCGAAGAAGGGTGCCAACGGCGACGAGTGCCTGGTCACCGGCGAGGTAGCCGTGGTTGTCGTTGAGGTGCTTGAAGTCGTCGATGTCGATGAAGGCGCAGTGGATCATCTCGGGTCCGGACTCGCGAAGGCCCGCGACGGCCTCGGTGGCGGCTGCCCGCGTGGCGAGGCCGGTGAGCGCGTCGATCCGAACCCGCTCCTCGCTCTCCACCCGCTTTTCGATCAGCTCATCGGAGACCTTCGCCCAGGCTGTCGACGCGGTGATGAAGCTCGCTCCCGCGACGACCACCGCGGCGATCGGAACGAACTGCAGCTCGGTGGCGAGCGCCAGCAAGAAGCTTCCGACGTAGGTGAGCACCATGAGATCCAGCGACGGTGCGTCACTCTGGCTGAGGAAGAGCATGTCGGTGCCGATCGCGAAGATCACGACGAAGACGAGAACCCAGGCCACGACTCCGAGATGGAGTGACCCGACGAGGAGCCAGGGGAGTGAGGCCCACACCGTCGTCGCGACCCATCCCCACCGATCGCGTAGGAGGCCGTTGTCGCGTCCGGCTTCCGGGAACAAGCGCACGACCAACTCCCACCCGTAGGAGCTGATGCACACCGCGACACCCCACCCGATCAGGAGTGTGAGCCCGCCGTGATCGTGGAGAGCCAGGGGTACGAGAGCCGCGACGATGATGTCGCCGATGAAGACGATCGCGCCGAGATGATCTCGGCTGGTCGTGAACACCTCGCGGTTCGCTTCGACGGTGGCCGTCGAACGGTACGGGAGTGAGTCATGGCCCGCCATACCCGGCTCCATCGGCAGCCCCGAGGGCGGTCATGAGCAGCGGCCCGGCCCGTGCCGCCGCATCGGATCGTCCGCTGACTTGACAGTGGATCTCCCGGATGCGTGAAGTCGTGCGCACCCGTGACAGGAGGCGATCACATGAAGATCGGAGTACAGCTCCCCGAGGTCGAGTGGGAGGTCCCGTTCCCCGAACTCATCGAGATGGCGCGGGCGGCCGAAGCCGTCGGATTCGACTCGGTGTGGTACGGCGACCATCTCATCTACGACCTCCCGGTCGGCACCCGCGGACCATGGGAGGCGTGGACGACGCTGGCAGCGCTCGCCGCGGCCACCACGACGGTCGAACTCGGCCCCCTGGTTGCCTCCACCAGCTTCCACGCACCGGCGATGCTGGCGAAGCAGGCCGCCACCGTCGACGCGATCTCCGAAGGGCGCCTCATCGTCGGGCTCGGGGCGGGGTGGAACCGGCGGGAGTACGACGCCTTCGGATTCCCGTACGACCACCGGGTCAGTCGGTTCGCCGAGGCTTTCACGATCATTCGGACCCTGCTCCGGGACGGGGAGATCGACTTCCACGGCGACTACTACGAGGCCGACCGGTGCGTGCTCCACCCCCGATCGCCCCGGCCCGGCGGCCCACCTCTCATGGTCGGATCCATTGGTGACCGCATGCTCGACATCACCCTGGCGCACGTCGACGCATGGAACATGTGGTGGAGCCAGTACGGCAACACCGCGGAAGGCTTCGCAAGGGAGAAGGCGCGGGTCGACGAGCTGATCGCGGCTGCCGGCCGCCCCGTGGAGGCCGTTGCGGCGACGGCTGCCGTGCACGTTCGCCTCGAGGGAGGGGTCGGCCGCCAGATGGGCGACTACGTCGGCGATCTCCAGATCGAGCCCCTGCAGGGGTCGCCAGAGGAGCTCGCCGATCAACTCCGCGAGTTCGAGGTGGCAGGTGCGTTACACATCCAGCTGTGTGTGGACCCCATCACCCTGGCCACGATCGAGGAGCTGGGTGAGGTCCTGGCCGTGTTTCGGGGAACGGGCTCCTAGCCGACGACGCCGAGGCGAGTCCCCCGAGTCGCGATCGTCGGCGGTTCGGAGTTCATCTCCTCGTGGCGGATGTCGGTGAGTCCGACACGGGCGAACAGCTGCCCGGTGTAGTCGGCGACCTCTTCGGCGGAAGAGGTCGACGTGGGTGGCGGCATGAACGCAAACACGAGCTCGCCACCGGGCGCCAGTCGCGATGCGAGTTCGTCGACCGCGGCCGCAGGATCGGCCCAGAACATCGATGCATTGACGGCGTAGATGAGGTCGAAGTCGCGGAGATCGTCCGGCGGATCGGCGGAGTCGCCCACCCGGAAGTCCACGACACCCGACGCGACCGCCCTCTTGTTGCGGCGGGCCGCCGATCTCGACATCAGCTCCGAGATCTCGAGACCGGTGAGATGGCCGCCATCGAGGTGCGGGACGAGTGCTTCGATGGCAACCCCGGGCCCGTGGCCGATCTCCAGGATCCGGGCACCGGGTGCGGGACGGAGGATCCCGGCGATCCAGCGGTTGCGGGACACATTCGATTCCCGGGTCGCCATGATCCGGCCGGCCACGCGGCCGTACAGGCCCCGGGGATGGTGGAACTGCTCCACCACGCGATCGAATACGTGGGTCTTGATGCTCATCAGGTCAGCCAACTACCTCGACCCGAGTCGAGGTCAAGGCCCGATGTCGGCCGGCTGGGGAGAGTGCGCCCGGGTGCAACCCGTCGAGGCCAAGATGGTCCGATGAAGCGAGCGAGGTTGTCACTGTCGCCGGGCCTGGCGGTTCACACGGTGATCGACCGAGGCCCGGACGAGGTGTGGGAGCGGCTGCGCGACATCGGCTCCCACGTGGACTGGATGCACGATGCCGTGGCGATCCGGTTCCTCAGCGAACAGCGCGAGGGGGTCGGAACCCGGTTCGAGTGCGATACGAGAGTCGGGCCCTTTGCCCTGACGGACGTGATGGAGATCATCTCCTGGGACGTAGGGCGCCGGATGGGTGTGCGCCACGTCGGCCTCGTCGAAGGCGTCGGCGAATTCGTCCTCCGCTCGATCGAGCCGGGCCGTACCGAGTTTCGTTGGGAGGAGGCCCTCCGATTCCCCTGGTACGTCGGCGGCCCGCTGGCTGCGATCGCGGCGCGGCCGTTCCTACGCGCCGTGTGGAAGCGAAACCTCGCCCGGTTCAGAGACTCGCTTGCATGATCAGGTTGAACGGGGTCTCGGTGCGACGCTCCAGCGAGGAGAACCCCGCCTCCCGGAAGATCTCCCGCATCCGCTTCTCGCCCGCCTGAGCTCCGAGCCCGAGCGCCACGTCCTGGCTCAGTGAGTTCGGTGTACAGACCATCGACGAGATGGTGTAGAGCATCGCCGCGAACGGGTTCCCGGCGATGTTGTCGGGCCGCCCATCGACCGCGAATGGCTCGACCAGCAGGACCGATCCCCCTGGGGCGAGACTCTTGTGGGCGTGGCGGGCGGCACCGACGGGGTCGCCCATGTCGTGAAGACAGTCGAAGAAGCACACGAGGTCGTAGGTGCCGTCGTACTCGGTCGACCTCGCGACGGACCAGTCACAACGGTCGGCCACGCCGGCTTCCGCCGCCCGCTGTTTCGCCACCTCGACGGATGGACCGTGGTAGTCGATCCCGGTGAACGTGCTGTTCGGATAGGCGGTCGCCATGACGACGATCGATGCGCCATGACCGCAGCCGACATCCGCGACATGAGCTCCCTCGGTGAGCTTGTCGTGAACGCCCTCTAGGGCTGGGATCCAGTCGTTCGCCAAGTGCGCCCGGTAGCCCGCCCGGAAGAACCACTCCGTCCCCTTGAACAGACACTCGTGGTGGGCGCCCCACGGAAGTGAGCCGTCGGATGTGAACGCGTCGACCAGCTTGTCCATGTCCCGTACCACCGACGTCAGGCCCTGCACACCGCGGGCCAGGAAGACCGGAGAGGTTTCGTCGGCGAGGATCAGCGCACCCTCGTCGCTCAGCTCGTAGGTGTCAGCCGTGGGGTCGAAACCGACCAGGCCGGCGGCTGCCTGACCGTCCAACCACTCCCGAGTGAGTCGAGGATTGCACCCCGTTGCCGTGGCGAGATCGTCGGCCGCCAGTGGACCGGCTCCGGCCATCGCCGTGTAGTACCCGACGGCGTCGCCGAGCTGGATACCGGCCGACACCGCGGATCCGACCATGTATCCCGCCGTCCGCTGGACGAACTCCATCACCATCTCTTCGTTCATGCCGCCTCCTTCGCGCCACCGGACAAGCGTCCACCCAGTAATCGAACGAACGGCCTGGATTCCCTCAACACTCGGCTCCCCGGCGTCTGGCAAGCTCTGATTCGTGAGCGCTCTTGCGGACATCGAGGCGATCCGGCAGCTGAAGGCCCGCTACTTCCGGCACCTCGACCGGAAGGATTGGCCGGCACTCGCGGACATCTTCACCGAGGGCGTCTCGGTCGACGTCACCCAGGACGGCCCTGGATCTGTGATCGTCGGTCGGGACCGTTTCCTTCAGCGGGTGGCCAAGGTGCTCGACGGCTCCATCACCGTCCACCACGGCCACATGAGCGAGATCGAGGTGACCGGCCCGGACTCGGCACGGGGCATCTGGTCGATGGAGGACCACATCTGGTTCGCTGAGGGCGGTGGGATGACGAAGCTGTGGGGAACCGGTTGGTACGAAGAGGAGTACCGCCGGGTGGACGGTGAATGGCGGATCGCCGAAATGGTGCTGCGCCGCCAGCGGGTCGAGATCGACGGAGTGTGTACGTTCCCTCCCGCGGATTGAGGCGCCCTGGGCCATGATGGGCGCCCATCAAACGACGGAGGCGTGTGTGGAACGGGTATCGCTCGACGAGATCGAAGCGCTGACGGCGCAATCCCTGGAAGCCCACGGGGCCAGTCCGACCGTGGCGGCATCGGTTGCCCGGGCGGTGCGGGTGGCCGAGGCCAAGGGCAACCGCATTTGTGGCCTCTACTACCTCGAGAGCTATTGCCTGCAGCTCGGGTCGGGTCGGGTCGACGGTCGGGTCGAGCCGGTCGTGACGGTTGATCGGCCGGGCGCAGTCCGGGTCGACGCTCGCTTCGGGTTCGCGCAGCCCGCCTTCGACGCCGGCTTGGAGACGGCGGTCTCCGCTGCCCGCACGAACGGGATCTGTGGTTACTCGATCGAACACAGCCACACCTGCACGTCGCTGGGCTACTTCACCGAGCAACTCGCCGAGGTCGGCCTCATGGCGATGGGGTCCACGAACTCCACCGCTCGAGTCGCACCGCCCGGCGGATCGAGCCCATTGCTCGGCACCAACCCGTTCGCGTTGGCCGTGCCAGCTCGAGAGGGTGGGGTCGCGTTCCAGTTCGACTTCAGCACGAGTGCGGTAGCGCTCGGCAAGATCACGATGGCCGCGGCCGCCGACGAACCGATCCCTATTGGCTGGGCGGTCGACGAGAACGGCGACGACACCACCGATCCACATGCAGCCCTGCGAGGATCACTCGTGTCCGCCGGCGGCTACAAGGGCTACGGGCTGGGCCTGATGGTCGAAGTGATGGCCTCGGCGCTCACCGGAGGGAACTCGAGCCTCGACGTCGAGCCGTTGAAGGCGACCGAGGGACAGCCGCACGACCTGGGGCAGTTCTACGTGGTGATCGACCCCGACTCGTACGCCGGTGATGGCTTCCATGCCCGGGTCGAGGCGCTCGCCGCGGCCGTCGCCGAACAGCCCGGTGCTCGCCTGCCCGGCACTCCGTCACCACTTCCCGGCGAGGTCGACGTCGATCCCGCGGTGTTGGCCCGAGTCCGGGAGCTCGCCGGCGCGGGTTGAGATGTTTCGGGTGCCTGGCACCAGCGAAACAACTATCAGAGCACTTCCTCGAAGAGGCGGAGCCAGTTGTTGCCGAGGATTCCGTCGCGTTCGGAGGGCGAGAATCCGACGGCATCGAGGCCTTCGCCGAGGTTCGCGAAGTCCTGTGGTCCCTGGAACCAGGACGGCCACTCCGGGAACACAGGGATCTCCGTCGGATCCTTCGGGCGATCCCACCGTCCGCTGCGCATCCACCCGAGCGCGTCGGCCTCCCAGCCGAGCACCGAGTCCGAGCCGATCGCCACGTGCTCGGCACCGACTTGCTCGGCGAGCCGGGCCAGCATCCCGCAGTACTCCGAGAGCGTCGTGCCGGCCCCGCCGGAGAACAGCGGGTAGAGCGTGCAACCGATGATCCCGCCCCGGCCGGCGACGAGGTCCAACACCTCGTCGGGCTTGTTCCTCGGAGAATCGCAGAACCACAGCGGGTTGCCGTGGGTGACCGCGATCGGCACCGCGGACGCTTCCGCTGCGTCCATGCCCGTGCGGTTGCCGACGTGGGAGATGTCGACGAGCACCCGGGCGTCGTTCAGGGCCTCGACCATGCGGTGTCCGGCCCGGGTGAGCCCGGCGTCGACCGGCTCGAAACAGCTGGAACCGAGGTGGTTGGCGATGTTGTAGGTGACCTGGACGACCCGGATCCCCACGTCGGCGAAGATGTAGGCCATCTCGGGGTCGTCGCCGAGCATGGAGCTGTTCTGGAACCCGAGCAGCACACCGAGCACGTCGTCTTCGACGGCCGCATGCATCTCTTCCACCGATCGCACGATCCGGACGACATCGGAGTTGTTCCGGCACAGATGCCGAAAGGTGCCGATCCGGGTCATGGCCCCGGCCGTGTCCTCCCAGACCCCGACGGTGGCGTGGACGATGTCGACCCCGCCGGAGCGAACGGTCTCGACGACATCGCGGGACCACTGGTTGATCTCAAGCCCATCGATGATCATGGCCGCCGACACTAGGTCGCGGAGCCGGATCCTGCCTGTCTTCGACTGGGGTCGCGGACGCAGGCGGGTGGTACGGTCCGGCCGTGCACGAGGTCCCGCTGCGGTCGCCCGAGATGGTGATGACTCTGGATCGGCTCGGCTCGAACCACCAGTGCCGCCTCTCGTTCACCCGGACCCTGCTTCGTCGGATGCAGCGAGAGGGTTGGACCTTCGATCGTCCCGTCTTCGACATCGACGAGCTCGGCGTTGGCACGGCGGTCTACGCCGCTCGTGGCCCCGAGCGGACCTACAGCCTGGTCTGCTTCGGACACGACCTCCCCCCGGACCAACGGTCCGACCGGGTGATCGCGACCGCGTGGGATGCCACTTTCACGCTCTTCGACGGCGAGCCCACCGATGACGACATCCGTCGACTGGCCGCCAACGTCCCCCTCCAGGAAGCCGGGCGGGTGTCGAGAAGTGAGCTCTCGGTCTCTCGGGCCAACCGGTCGGTGCGGATGTTCGCTCACGTGGTCGATCGGCTGGCGGCCGGGCAACAACCGGATCTCGAGCAGGTGGAGGAAGTCGGCTATCTGATGCGGACCACCGCGGTCTACGGCGCGGGCAAGCTCGGCGCCGCCGACCGGGCCGACATCGCCGACCGTCCGGAGTTGGCCGGCCCATTCCAGGCCGAGATGCTCAGCGTCTTCCTCACCCGGGCCTTCACGCTCGATCTCGTCGAGCAGATGGGGGCGCTCCGCTCGCCCGACACCGCGGTGACCATCGATCCTGTGCTTCGGCGCCGCTTCGGGGTCGGCAACTCCACCGGTCTCGGCTTGGGACCGTTCATCATCAACCACCCGGTGCTGTTCAACAACTGGATCGCCGCCCGTGAGCACGCGCTTGCCCGAGTGCGCGCCCTTCCCTCCGCCGAAGCCTCCGAGATCGAGGACTTCCGGACCCTGGTCGCCCGAGCCGAACTGAGCGTGCTCGATTGGCGATCCGAGCACGAGATCCAGATCGCCAAGCTGGCGGACCTGCGAGCCGATCTCGAGGCTCTGCAATCGACCGGCCTGGGGCTCCTCTCCGAGGAGTACCCGTGGAACCGGCTCTACACCTGGGCCGAGGACAACCTCTCGGTCGAAGGACAGGAACAGGTGGTGTCCCTTCTCATCGAGGCTCACGGCGAGCTCGTCGACGACCTCGCGGACGAGATGAGTGCAGATGAGGCTGCCTCCTTCGTCATCGATGGGGCGATGTCGACGGCCCGGCTCCGGGAGATCGTCGAGGACGTCTACAGCTGGGCGCTTGCCGTCGACTGGACCGATCCCGGTAGTCACGCTCGAGTCTGGTACACGTCCCAGGAGAAGCTCGAACCCCGTATCGGGGAGCGGTTCGAGGAGCCGATCGAGCCCTATGAGTTGCCCCTGGCCCCCGGCTGGGATGCGGCCGCACTGCACCGTGATCTCGTCGCCTGGAGCGACGAGCCGTCCACCGCGGCCTTCCTGCTCCGGCATCCCGAGCATCGGCAGGCCGTGCGACGGGCCCAGATCACCGAGCAGTTCCCCTACGCCGAGATCCGGGACAACACCATCTCCGAGCACGTGCTGCCCATCGATCTGCTCCGGTGCAAGCTCGCCTACTTCGGGGCAACCCATTTCGACCCACGCTCGGATCGGTGGGTGCGCATCAACATGATGCAGCACGCCCCGTTCCCCCATGAGCTGGCCGACGACGATGACGACTGGTTGTTTCCCGCGGCGCCGGAGGTGAGTCAGTGATCGTCTCGTTCACCGAGCTCGACACGATGGCCAAGCGGGCCGCCCGCGGTATCGGAATGAGCTGGGGACTCGCGGACGAAGCCGGCAAGGCCGCCGCATGGCTGGGCGCCAACGGCCAGCCAGGCCCGGAAGCAATCGCGGCCACGCTGGCGAGCCAGGAGGGTGTGGACCGGGCTGAGCTCACGCCGATGGTCGACGCCGACGTGTGGGAGGCCCCTGGTGGTGTCCTCTGTCCGGTAACCACCGGCGCGGCGATCTGCGACAGGGCGGTCGCGCTCGCGGCCGGTGCCGTGATCGAGCTGGGTCGGATCTCGCACCCGGCGCTGCTCGGATTCCACGTGGCCTCTGCAGCGAAGGTCGCCGGTGTCACACTCGAGCTCTCATGGGCCGGTGCATCGCTGATCGCCGGGCCCGACGGCGCCCGGTTCTCGGGTGCCGACGACGACCTTGGTGCCGCATCCGCCGACTCCGTTCGGTGCAGCCTGGCCGAGCAGCCGGAGGCCGTCTCGTCCGTACCGTCGACCCGCCGCGACGTCGCCGCCGACGTCTGGGCGCAGCTCACCGAGTTCGCCATGCGGAGCTTCGCCCCGTCGACCGAGGAGTCACGAATGAGTGGCGCCGGCGCCGGACTCATCGACGACGACTGACCATTCGCGACGGTTCAGGCTCGATCCAGGATCTTGCCGGGGTTGAGGATGCCGGTCGGGTCGAGCGCCTGCTTGAGGGTTCGCATCAGGGCCACCTCCTCGTCGCTGCGGCTCACGTCGAGATGTGACTTCTTGTCGAGCCCGATTCCGTGCTCGGCGGAGATCACGCCGTCCCGTCCCCGCAGGCCCCCGTAGACGATGTCCTCGACCGCGTGCTTGGTGTCGGTGTCGCCACTTCCGACGCTGGCGACGATGTGGAGGTTGCCGTCGCCGAGGTGGCCGAAGATCACGTCTCGAGATCCGGGCCAGCGTTGCTGGAGCGCCTCGGTGACCTCGGCGACGTAGTCCTCCATCAGGTCGAGGGGCACGCTGACGTCGAAGGTGAAGTGGGGCGCCAGGTTGGCAAGTGATTCGATGTCGTCACGGATGGCCCACATCGCCTCCCGTTCCTTCGCCGACTGGAAGACGACGGCGTCGAGTGCGAGGCCCGAATCGAACAATGCCTCCATGGCCGTGTTGAAGCGGATGTCGTCGGCTTCCTGATCGGATCCGAGCGCCTCGATGATCACGTAGTACGGGTGGTGGTCCGGGAGCGGCGGGTTGTGGTCTCGGCCGTGAGTGAGCACGTGAGCGTAGAAGCTGTTCCACAGCACCTCGAAGCTGCTCAGACTCCCGCCCAGGCTGCCGTCGGCGCGGTGGAGGAGATCGATGACGTCTTCGAACCGACCGAGTGCCACTAGCGCGGTGTTCCGGCTCATCGGTGCGGGCTGCAGCCGGAGCACGGCCCGGGTGACGATGCCGAGCGTGCCCTCCGATCCGATGAACAGCTGCTTGAGGTCGTAGCCGGTGTTGTTCTTGATGACCCGGCTCATCGAGGAGATGACGGTTCCATCCGCGAGCACGGCCTCGAGGCCGAGCACCAGATGACGGGTCATGCCGTAGCGGACCACCCGATTCCCGCCGGCGTTCGTGGAGATGTTTCCGCCGATCGTGGCACTGCCTCGGGCGCCCAAGTCGAGCGGGAACATCATCTCGGCGGCGCCTGCCGCCTCCTGCACGGCCTGGAGGGTCACGCCCGACTGCACCGTCATCGTTCCGGACTGCCGGTTCACGTCCTCGATCTGGTTCATCCGTTCGAGCGAGACGATGATCTCGTCGGTGCCGGCCAGTCCGCCACTGACGAGGCCGGTCCGGCCGCCCTGGGGGACGACGGGTTGCCCGACGGCATGGCACAGCTTCATCGCCGCGGAGAGTTCCTCGGTCGACGCCGGTCGCATGAGCGCCTTCGGTGCCCCGAAGATGCTGGCGGGGTGCTCGCGGAGATCGTGCCCGCGGAGCAGTCCCTTCTCTCCCAGCACCTCGGTGAGTTGGCCCAGCAGGTCGGTCATGTGCCCTCCTCGTCCGGGGCAGTCTCGCGTAGCCGGGGCGATCGGCTCGACCCGACGGGCGCGGCTTGGCGATACTCGTCGGCATGGTGACCTACCGGTCGTTCGCAGATCAGGGTCGGCGGTACTTCGTTCGTGATGCCGTCGGCCCCCGGACGGAGGCGGTCGAGCATCCGGCGGCCTGGCGCGGCGCCGACCTGCTCGCTCATTCCGACCGTTGGCGCCATGACCTCACCCAACTACAGATTGATGCGCTCGGCGGAGCGGCCGATTCGGTGATGCGCACCGGTACCGATCTCGAGCAGGTGGTGGCGAGCGAGGTCCCGCTCGCCGAACTGGGCGATCAGCTCGCGGCCTGGCGGCGCGACCTGCGAGATGGTTGCGGTGTGGTGTGCGTGCGAGGTGTCCCGGTGCGCCACTGGGGCGACGACAAGGCCGCCGTCGCGTATTGGATTCTCGGACACCACCTCGGAGTCCCGGGAGCTCAGAATCCGGCCGAGGAGCTGCTGGGTCACGTGAAGGACTATGGCGAGGCCGACCGGCCGATGGCGCGGCTGTACCGGACCGCCGATCACATTCGTTTCCACTGCGATGCCGCCGACGTCGTGGGCCTTCTCTGCCTGCGCGCCGCGGTCGAGGGAGGGCAGAGTCGGCTGGCCAGCTCGGTAGCGGTGTTCAACGAGGTGTTGGCACAGCGACCCGACCTCGTCCCGGAGTTGTTCGAGCCCTTCGACTTCGACCGCCGCGACGAACAGGCTGCGGGCGAGGCGCCGACCTGGCGGCTCTCGCCCTGTGCGTGGGACGGATCGATGCTTCGGACGTTCTGGCACAGCGACTACATGCGCTCGGCGCCTCGACACGACTCGGTGGAGCTCACGGCTCGCCGCCAGGAGCTGATCGATCTCTACGACGAGATCGCGAACTCACCGGAGATGCGCCTCGACATGGAGCTGCAGGAGGGCGACATCCAGCTCATCTCGAACCACACGGTGATCCATTCCCGAGCGGCCTACACCGACGCCGAGGATCCGTCAGAACGTCGCCACCTCCTTCGCCTCTGGCTCAGCCTCGACTAGCGACGCATCCCCTCGGGTTCAGTTCGTCCGTCGGGTTCAGTTGCCGACGACGGTGGGTTCGGCGTCGAGGTCCATGGGGTACATGGGTCGCCGGAGGTTCGAGAAGGTGCGCTGGGAGTAGTCCTCGCTGCACACGCCCGGGCCCGCGACCGGGATGATCGTTCCCGCGATCGGCTCGAACCCGGCTCGGAAGTGCTGGCGGGACTTGATCAGCAGATACCGATGGCGGGTCGGGTCGATCCCGTGGAGACCGTAGAAGCCCAGATCGAAGGGCTCCATCGGATTGGTGCTGATCAGCACGTCGGCCGGCCCGGTCCGCAACAGGACCGAGGGTCCCAGATCCATCCTGGTGCCGGTGGCCATCGGCCCTTCGATCACCCATTGGCCGTCGGTGATCCGCACGACCTCCCCGGTCAGCTTCAGGGGCGAAGCCCTCAGGCCGATCGCCGGCATGTCGACCTTGCCGCCCACTTCGAGGGTGACGGTCGAGCCTTCGCCTGCGTCGACGAGCTGCTGCACCGCGATCGGGTCGCAGTACGGGCCCGCGACGATGTCCTCGAGTCCCTGTTCGAGCATCTCGCCGAGCACGGCCATCACGTCGGTGATGCCGCCGGCCCCGCAATTGTCGCCATGGTCGGCCAAGACGACGGGTGTGGCCGTCGCCCCTGCGGCCCGATCGATGGACACGCCCATCGGGTCGAAGTCGAACACGAAGTCGGCCCGGCGCCGCCACGCCATGTCGAGCAATTCGTCGCGGAGTGCGTCGGCGGCCGTCTTGTCGCCGTCGGTGACCACCACCACCGACAACCCGGTGTGCGGGATGTCCGACAGCGGGAAGCCGCCGAACACCGAGGCGTTCAGGACTTCGCCGCCGGCCTCCGCTGCGATGGCGCGGTCCATGATGTCCTTCATCGGTTGGCGAGCCGGGGTCTGGCTCAACATGTTGGTCATCATGGGCAACACTCCCCACGAGATCACCGGCGTCACCTCCCCATCGAGCGATCGAAGCAGGGTGCGGGCGGCCCGCTCCGCCGTCTCGTAGGTGTCGATGTGCGGGTACGTCGTGTAGCCCGTGACGACGGTGGCGTTGCCACACAACTCCGGTGACATCGAGGTGTGGAAGTCAAGCGATACCGCGATCGGCATGTCGGGTGCGGCGCTCCTGATCCTTCGGAGCAACTCACCCTCGGCATCAGCATGGGTTTCGGTCACCATCGCACCGTGCAGCGCGAGGAACACTGCGTCGGCTCCGGCGGCCACCGCCTCGAGGATCCGGCCGGACATGTCCTCGAATGCCTCGTCGGTGACCTTGCCGGACGGCCACGCGGTCGCGGCACAGGGCACCGTGATCTCGGCGCCCCGGCCCGAGATCGTGTCGTAGAACCCGCCGAAGGGCGTGCGAGTACCGGCCAGCGCCTCGATCGCCGCATCACCGGTGACGATCGCACCGTCGCGCCGCATGGCGAAGCGGTCGACCCCGGTGGCTTGGGGCGAGAACGTGTTCGTCTCATGCATCATCTCCGCCAGCACGAATCGCTCGGCCATGTCCCCTCCTCGGGTCGCTTCTTCCCAGTCTCGCGTCGAACCTGGCAGGGTTCAGGTGCCAGGTACCAAAACCCTGTCAGGTTCGGAAAGTACGGCGAACCTGGCAGGGTCAGGTGCCAGGTACCAAAACCCTGTCAGCTTTCGGAGAGTAGGCGCCAGGTCCGTTCGGAGGTCATGGGGGTCTGGCGATGGCGGATGCCGACGGCGTCGTGGATCGCGTTCGCGACGCACGCCGGCACCGGAATGAGCGGGGGCTCGGCGATGGTCTTCGCGCCGTCGGGGCCAGCGGGGTCGTCGGCCCCGACCAGGATCACCTCGATCGGCACCGCATCGGGGAACGTCGCCACCCGGTCGTCGAGGAAGCCCGGGTTGAGAACGCGGCCGCCGCCGTCCACCGCGAGCGCTTCGGTGAGCGCCATACCGAGTCCCTGGGTGACCCCACCGATCACCTGGCCGATCGCTCCGGGAGGATTGAAGATGCGGCCCGGGTCGTGGGCGGCCCAGTACTGCTCGACGGTGGTCTTGCCGGTCCAGGTGTCGACCCGCACGGCACAGGCGTGTGCGGCGAAGTTGTAAGCGGTGGACACGTTGCCGAAGGCGGTGGCGTCGGGGATGACGACCCCGTCCGGCTCGAACCGGCCGGTGACGGCCAACTCGTCGAGGCGCCCGGCGGCGGCCGCGGCGTCGTGCACCTCGGCGATCGACGCGTCCGAGTCGAGGCCGACTTCCGCGGCGATCTCGCTGCATCGTGCGCGGAGCCGACGGCAGGCCTCCTGGGCTGCTCGACCGGCGACGAGCGTGGTGCGGCTCGCGAAGTTGCCGAGCCCGTACGGACCCCGCTCGGTGTCACCGAACACCACCCTCAGCCGGTCACGTCGGATCCCCAGTTCCTCGGAGACGATCGCCATGAGGACCTCGTTGGTGCCACAGCCGATCTCGACCTCGCCGGAGTTGATGGTGATCGTTCCGTCTGCGCCGGGCGTCAACATGATCTCGTCGCGATCGAACCGAGGGTCGTACGCCCGGCTACTGATCCCGTGGATGCAGGTGGCCAACCCGTAGCCGGTCTGGAAGCGATCGCTCGGATCGGCGGTGGGGTTTGCGGACCGGTGTTCCTCCACACGTGCCTCGATCTCGTCGAGGCACGACTGCATCCCGGAGCTGCCGATCTCCCAACCATGGATTCCGGTGTCACCGGCCGCGACCACGTTGCGGCGCCGCATGTCGGCCGGACTGATCCCGAGCCGGCCGGCGAGCTCGTCGATGAGCTGTTCTTGGGCGAACGCGGCTTGTGGGTGACCGAATCCCCGGAAGCACTCGGCGGGCATGGTGTTCGTGTAGATCAACTCGGCATCGGACCGGACCGCCTCGTAGCGGTAGAGGTTGTCGGCTCGCACCGCCGCGGAGACGGTGACAGACGGCCCGTGGCCCGAGTAGGCCCCGTTGTCGGCCTCGACGACGGTCCTCTTCGCGAGCAGCCGGCCGTCCGCGTCCGCGCCGATGGCCACCTTCAGCCGCATCCCCAGCCGGCCACGACCGGCGATCATGTCGTCACGGCGCGGCGTGACCATCGAGACGTCGCGGCCCAGGCGGTGGGCGAAGGCAAGGCACACGAGGTGGCTGGGATGCTCCCACTTGGCCCCGAACGAGCCGCCGATCTCGGGCGTCACGATCCGCAGATCGGCACCCCAGGGGGCGACGATCTCCCGATAATCCTCCTCGAGGGCGGTCGGGAAGTGGTTGCCGGTGACGAGTTCGAGCAACCCGTCGAGCACTCGAACGAAGGTGGCTCGCGGCTCGAGATAGGCGTGGGGGACCGGGGCCAGCTCGAACGTCCCTTCGGCCCATTCGGACACCCGGGACGTCACCGCTTCCCACTCGCCTCGTTCGGCGTGGAAAGCGGAGGTGATGTTGCCGGGCGCCGTGTCTTGGATGTCGATCGGAAGGTCACGGGCGGCGTCGGTGGTGACCGCGTGGGGAAGGACCTCGAACTCGATGTCGAGGGCGGCGATCCCGGCGATGAGTGACTCGTGATCCTCGGCGGCCACGGCCGCGAGCGCGTCGCCGACGTAGCGAGCGGTCGCGGTGAGCGCCGGCTCGTCGGCGATGAGGCGGCCGATGGTGATCCCACCGAAGAAGTCCGGCGTCAGTACGTCGAGCACGCCGGGTACGGCGAGTGCCGCCGAAGTGTCGATGCCGACCACTCGGGCGTGAGGGTGGGGGCTCCGGGCGACGTCGACCACCGCCGCTCCCGCCGGTGTGATGTCCGCGGCGTAGCGGGCTCGACCGAGGGCCCGGTCCCTCACCGACGCGGACTGATGGCCGCTCACCGCCGGCTCCCGTCGTCAACCGGGCGGGGTAGGGCTGCGATCACTTCCGCGAGCTGCTGGTACCCGGTGCAGCGGCAGATGTTGCCTTCGAGCAGCTTGGCGTCAGGGTCGTCGCCGGTCTCGTTGCCGCCTCCCGCGATCCAGGCGCTCATGACTGTGAACCCAGGCGTACAGAACCCGCATTGCACGCCCCCGACCGTCTCACAACCGGACGCGAATCGGTCCAGATGGTCATCGTCGAGGCCTTCGACGGTGACCACCGATCGACCGGCCACCATGCCGCAGAGGCTGAGACACGAACAGATCGGTTCGCCATCGAGAAGGACGGTGCATGCGCCACAGTCGCCCTCCCCGCAGCCCTCCTTGGCCCCCACCAGGCCCACTTCCATCCGCAGGAAGTCGAGAAGGCGACGGGCACGCCACTCGGCCGGGATCGCGCGGGCAGCCCCGTTGAGGATCACCTCGGGTGTCTCGCTCATCGCGAACCTCCGGCCTCACGAGCCCGTATCGCGGCGGCCTCGACCGATTCGATGGTGAGGACCCGAACGAGTTGGCGACGGAAGTCGGCGGAGCAGCGGTGATCGGAGATGGGCGAAGAGGCGGACACGGCCGCGTCGGCGATCACGGAGAGGCGTTCACGGGTCATCGGCTCGCCGACCAGTGCGGCGGCGTGCGGCGTGGCGTCGATCACCGTTGGGCCGACCGCACCCAGGGCCAGCCGGACCGACCGAACGGTCTCACCGTCCTCCTCGAAGCAGACCCGAGCGGCGACACCGGCGAAGGCGAGGTCGATGGCGTTGCGTTCGGTGAAGCGGCGGTAGGCGGATCCCTCGCTCGGTCCATTGGCCTCAACCCTCACGCCGGTGACGATCTCTCCGGCGCGCAGCGTGGTCCGGCCCGGACCGGTGATGAAGTCGGCGACTGATGGAGACCGACGATTGCCCGCCGCATCGACGAGGTCGACGACTGCACCGTGGACGAACTGGCCGGGGATGGTGTCGCCCGCCGGAGAGGCGGTGCAGAGGTTGCCGACCAGAGTCGCCGTGTTTCGGAGCTGGGGTGAACCGACCTTCTGGGCCCCATCGGTGACGGCCGAGATCGCCCCACGAGCGGGCGCCGAGCGAACGAGCCGCCCCAGAGTGGCCGCGGCCCCGATCGTCAGCTCGTCGCCGACGAGATCCAGTGTGGAGAGCTCCGGTACGGCCGCACTGTGGGCCAGCCTCGTCGGTGTACCGGCGTGAGCGGCGGCGAGGAGCACGTCGCTGCCCCCACCGATGACGGTGAAGCCGTCCGCGACGAGGCCCGCCAGCTCCTCGAGTGACGTCGGTGTCTCCAGCTCGAGCGCCGGGAGCAGGCTGGGCCGCAGGGCGGCGTCGGTCATGGCCATCCGATGTTCCGGGGGACGATTCGGCGATGAACGTACACCAGTGGGCCGATGGCCGACAGAGGGCGTTCTGGTACGTTCTGCCCGGATCGTCGGGGAGAGACCACGGCGTCGTTGGGGGAGATGATGGCGATCGACGAGTCACCGCTCGGTTCGCATCAGCCCTACCCGGACCTGTCGCTCGTCGAACTCTTCGATCGATCAGCGGAGCGGTGGAGCGAACGGACCGCACTCGTCGATGGGGTAACCGGGGTCGGCATCTCCGACGCCCGACTCGGCGAAGCCGTGGCCGGCGTCGGCCGCGTCCTCCAGGACGAAGGCTTGGAGCCTGGCGACCGGGTTGCCATCATCGCCGGCAACTCGCCGGAGTGGATCGTCACCTTCCTCGCGGCACAGGCCGCCGGTGCGGCGGTCACCACGCTCAACCCGCTGTACACCGAACGCGAGATCGCCCATCAGCTGGCCGACTCCGGGGCCGGCACGGTCTTCGCCGATGCCGCCACGGTCGGCCGGGTCCGGTCGGCGCGAGGAAGCGACCAGCGTCTCTACTCTGTGGCCGACGTGTGGTCGATGGCGACGCGGGCAGCGGGCCCGCCGGCAACACCGGCGATCGACCCGGCCACCACGGCGGCCGCCCTG
>CAYFLT010000043.1:0-10863 GCA_964344055.1 uncultured Candidatus Nemicrothrix sp. | reverse complement strand
ACGACGGGTCTCCCCAAGGGCGTGATGCTGTCGCATCAGAACCTGGTGGTGAACGCCCACCAACTCCTCGCGCCCGGTCCAGTCGACGATTCGTCGGTGATGATCGACTTCCTGCCGTTCTTCCACATCTACGGGATGGTGGGGCTGATGACCATCGGCCTCGTCGCCGGTGCCACCCAGGTGGTGCTCCCGGGGTTCGATCGCGAGCTGTTCGCCCGGGTGGTGACCGAACGCGAGGCGACCAACCTCTTCGTCGTCCCACCGGTGATGCTGGAGCTCGCCCAAGGGTTGGACGGCGACTGGACGACCGTCCGCCACATACAGACTGCGGCCGCGCCCACGCCGGCCCACATCATCGAGGCGGTCGAGGAGATCTGTGGGGCCGAGGTGTACGAGGGCTACGGCCTGACCGAAGCCAGCCCGGCCACCCACTCCACCCGCACCGGGCCGATCAAGCGAGGAACGGTTGGTCGTCTGCTGCCCGACACCCGCCAACGGGTGGTGGATCTCGAGACCGGTGCCGACCTCGGTGCCGGCGAGGTGGGTGAGCTGCTCGTGCAGGGACCACAGGTGATGCTCGGCTACCTGAACAACCCCGAGGCCACCGACGCGGCGATCGTGAACGACGAGACCGGTCGTTGGCTCCGCACCGGTGACATGGTCACCGTCGACGAAGAGGGCTACGTGACCCTGCGCGATCGGGCCAAGGAGATGATCAAGTTCCGGGGTTACCAGGTCGCCCCGGCCGAGCTCGAGTCCGTTCTGCTCGAGCATCCGGCGATCGTCGACGCTGCCGTCGTCCCGCGACCGGTGGATGACGGTGACGGGGAGATTCCGAAGGCCTACGTCGTCCTCGCCGACGGCGTGCAGCTCGATGCCGAGCAGGTGATCAGCCACGTGCGGGAGTCGGTGGCGCCATACAAACGGGTGCGCGAGGTGGAGTTCGCCGCCGAGATTCCGAAGAGCGCAACCGGCAAGATCCTCCGCCGCGAGCTCAAGGAACGCACTGCGGAGGCGGTTGCGGGTGGCGGCTGACGTGGCCGCCCACGAGGACGCGTACCGGGCCTCAGGTTGGTGGACCGGCGAACGGTTGGTGGACCGCTTCGAGGGTTTCGTCAGTGCTGGTCCGGACCTCGGTGCCCTCGTCTCCGGAGAGTTCGAACTGACTCGCGCGGAGCTGTGGGCGCTGGCGGGGGAGTGGGCCGACGTGCTCGGGCGTGAGGTCCCCGGCGTCCGGCAGCTCGTGGTGATCCACCTCCCCAACGACGCCACCTGGATGGTTGCGTTCCTCGCGGTCATGCGAGCGGGACACGTCCCCGCCACCACGCCGATCACGACGACGGCCGAGCACCTCCAACACATCGTCGAACTGACTGCGCCGGCGGCGATCGTGAGCTGTCCCGACCACCGCGACCGGTCGCCCCTGGCCGACGTGCGTCACGCCGTCGAACGGGTAGGCGTGAGGCCGGGTGTGCTCAGTGCCGAGGGCCAGTCCCTCCTCGCGATGTCCGGCCCGTCCGGAGAGCTCGCCGGGGACCCGGTCCCGCACTCGACGGACCACATCATGTTCACGTCGAGCACGACCGGTCCGCCGAAGGCGGTCAGTCACTGTGACGACTCGCTGGCGACCTTGAACCGGCAGTTCGCGGAACGCTTCGGCCTCGACGAGACGACGGCCATCTTCATGCCGTCACCGCTGGGCCACAGCGTCGGCGCGATCCATGGGGCCCGCCTGGGGCTCTACCTCGGTGCTCCGCTGATCCTGCAGGACGAGTGGGACCCGGCGCGGGCCCTGGACCTCGTCGCCGAGCATCGGGCCGGGTTCACCTCAGCGGCCACGCCGTTCCTGCTGGACCTCCTCAACGCGAGGTGGTCGAGTACGGAGCCGAAGCTCGCGCCCCTGCGGAGCTTCCTCTGTGGTGGTGCGCAGGTGCCTCCGGCGCTCGTGGAGCGGTGTCGGGAGGGATTTCCGAACACCTTCGTCACCCCGCTGTGGGGGATGACCGAGGGCGGCCTGACCACGTGCACCTTCGACACGCCGGCCGAGCTCGTGGCGACGTCGGTGGGCTTCGCTCTCCCCGATCTGGAGCTTGAGGTGATCGGTGAGGACGGGGTTCGTCGACCAGAGGGCACCGGGGAGCTGGTCATGCGGGGGCCGGGTGTGTTCAACGGCTACTACGGCCAGCCCGAGCTCTACGACGAGCTCACCACCGAGGACGGCTTCTTCCACACCGGGGATCTGGCGGAGGTCGGTGCCGATGGCTATGTGTCGATCACGGGCCGGCTGAAGGACCTCATCATCCGGGGGGCGGTGAACATCTCGCCCGTCTACACCGAGAACGCCATCGCCGCTCACCCTGGCGTCGAGGGCGTGGCCGTGATCGGTTGGCCCGACGAGCGCCTCGGTGAGCGACTCTGCGCGGTGGTGCAGAGCGAGGAGTCGCTGTCGCTCGAGGGGCTCCAGGCTCACTGCGACGCTGCCGGGCTCGAACGCCGCTACTGGCCCGAACGCCTCGAACTGGTCGATCGGTTCCCCCGAACGGCCGCCGGAAAGATTCGCAACAGCTGCGCGAGGACCTGCTCGCCCAGCGAACCGACTGAGATCGAGGGGACTCTCGCCATGCCGACCGCCGAACTCGGCGACATCACCGTCCACTACGAGCACCGAGGCGCCGGCCCGGCGGTCGTCCTGCTGCACGGCCTCGCCGAGGATCATCGTTCCTGGGCGCCACTGCTCGACCATCTGGTCGACTACTCCGTCCACGCGGTCGACCTGCGGGGCCACGGCTCCACGACGGCCGGGGAGGGAGACGGCACGCTCGAGCAGTTGAGCGATGATCTCCGCCGCTTCCTCGCCGAGGTCTCCGGACCGTCGGTGGTGATCGGCTACTCGCTCGGCGGCACGGTCGCCCTTCACGCGGCGAGCACCGCCGACTCGAACGTCCGGGCTGTGATCGCGGTGGCCGCGTCGTCGGTGGTGGGCGGCGCGGCGGCCGACTTCTTCGCCGGCCGGATCGCCCAGATCGATGCGGGCGAATGGAATGACTTCGGCTCGGGCCTCCGGAGCGACACCGCGCAACAGGTGGTCGGCGAGGTGGACCTCGATGCGCTCACCGCGTCCCGACTCGAAGCGGTGGGGGACGGGCAGGGATACGTCAATGCGGCCCGGGCCATGATCGGGGTGCGGTCGGCGCCGCTCAACCCCCTGCTGGCCGATGTCGTGGTCCCTGTCGACGTCGTCGGCGGCGACCGCGACGTCTTCTGCCCCCGCAAGGCAGCCGACCTGATCGTCGAGGCCCTGCCCCACGGGCGCTACCACGAGATCGCCGACGCTGGTCACCTCATCTCGATCGATCAGCCGGAAGAATACGGACGCCTGCTCGCCCGCCTCCTGGAGGAATCCACGTCATGAGCAACCGCTACGGCATCTCCATGGGGGTCAGTCCGCGGGAACCGCTGAGCCGCACATCGGAACTCGCGAAGGCGGTCGACGCCCGCGGCTTCGAGGCGCTCTGGTACATCGACTTCCAGCTCGGGATGAAGGACGTCTACGCGGTGATGAACCTCGCCGCGCTCGCCACCGAGAACGTGCACATCGGATCGGCGGTCACGAACATCGTCACCCGCCACCCGACCGTCACCGCCAACGCCACCGCCGCGCTCGACGAGCTCTCCAACGGACGGGCCATGCTCGGCCTGGGCGCGGGCTGGTCGGCTGTGCTGGGAGCCGGCGGCGCACCATCGCGGCTCGCAGAGTTGCGGACCGGTATCGACGAGTTCCGGATGCTCTTCAGCGGCGAGGCGGTGGAGCTCTACGGCACCGAGGTCCAGCTCGCCACCGCCACCCGTCAGATCCCGATCTACACCGCAGTGTCCCAGCCGGGGATGCTGCGGATGGCCGGCGAGGTATGTGACGGTGCCATCCTCATGGGAGCCGCCGATCCGGAGTTCTGCCAGTGGCAGCTCGAGTACATCCACGAGGGACTGGCGAATGCCGGGCGATCACGGGACGAACTCACCATCGACCTGATGGTCACCATGTCGGTCGACGAGGACGAGACGAAGGCGCTGTCCGACGTCCGAGCCTGGGCGACGAGCCAGGCTGCCACCTTCCACCCGTGGAAGCGCATGCCCGACGCCTGGGAGAAATTCCGCCCGGAGTTCGCCCGGGCGGCCGACGCCTACCACCTGGTCGATCATCTCTCGCTCCAGGCCGGGCACAAGGAGCTGATCTCCGACGAGTTCGTGAAGTCGGTAGCCCTGGTCGGCGACGTGGACACCTGCGTGGCACGGCTTCGCGAGCTGTGGGCCCTCGACATCGACCGGATCACCTTCGCCCTGTTGTCCGGAGGTCGGGAGCAACGGCTCGCCCACCTGGCCGATGTCGTCATTCCGGCCGTGGAAGCCTGAAGTCGAAATGAGTGGAGCAGGAATGAAACGAGAACTTCCCGTCGCCCTCGTCACCGCTGCGGCAGGAGCGGGAATCGGGGCTGCAGTGGCCCGCCAGCTCGCCGCCGATGGCCTCGATGTCGTGGTGACCGATGCCCACGCCCGCCGATGTGGCGAGTTCGCGGCCGCGCTGGAGGAGGAGTTCGGCCGACCATTCGTCTCACACGAGCTCGACGTCACCGACCACGCTCAGGTCGAGTCGGTGGTCGGCGAGATCGCCGCCGCGAAAGGCGGTGTCGACGTGCTCGTGAACAATGCCGGCTGGTCCAAGATCGAGCCGGTCGCCGAGATGTCGATCGACACATGGCAGCGGTGCCTCGACGTCGACCTCACGGGCACCTTCGTGTGTATGCGCCATGTATTGCCGTTGATGATCGCCTCCAAGGGAGGCTCGATCGTCAACATCTCGTCGATCGCGGCGTGGGAGATGTCGGCCGAGCACGGCGCCGCGTACTCCGCGGCGAAAGCCGGCGTGCTGGCGCTCACCCGCGTGGCCGCGGCGGAGAACGGCGGCCATGGTGTCCGGGTCAACGCGGTGGCACCGGGGCTGATCTACAACGACTTCCTTCGGAAGATCTACCCCGACGAGTTCTTCGAGGACTACATCGAATCCAAGGCATTCCTCGGCCGGATCGGGCAACCCGACGACGTTGCCGACCTCGTCTCGTTCCTCGCCTCCGATCGGTCGAGCTACATCACCGGTGAGGTCTTCACGGTCTCGGGAGGCGTCTCGGCGCGTGGCTGAGTCGCCGCTCCGTTGGTCGGTCGCTGAACTCGTCGATGCGTATCGGCGTCGGGATCTGTCACCCGTCGAGGTGGCGCGCTTGGCCGCCGAACGGATCGGAGCCGTCGATTCGGAACTCCACGCCTACCTGCTCCGGACGGACCAGCTCGCGTTCGAACAGGCCCGCGCCGCCGAGACGGCGTATCGCGACGGCACGGCCGGTGTGCTGGCGGGAGTGCCGGTGTCGATCAAGGACGCCTTCCACATCGAGGGATACGTCACCACCGTGGGATCGCGGGCACATACAGGCGATGTCCGGTCTGCCGATTCGGGCTCGGTTCGACGCCTCCGCGACGCAGGCGCGGTGTTCGTCGGCAAGACCAACACCCCCGAGTTCTGCCAGTCGGCCACCACCGAGAACCTCCTCGGCCCCGACACCGCCAACCCGTGGGACCGGGCCCGGACCGCGGGCGGCTCGAGCGGTGGCGCGGCCGCGTCGGTGATCGCTGGCACGTGCACGCTCGCCCTCGGCTCCGACGGTGGCGGCTCCATCCGCATTCCGGCCGCATTCTGTGGACTCGTCGGAGTGAAGCCGACGTACGGATCGGTGGCCGACGAGGGCGGCTTCGAGGGTTACAGCCCGTTCATCTGCCCCGGGCCCATCGCCCGTACCGTCGCGGACGCGGCGGCCATGCTGGCGGTACTGCGCGGCGACGAACGGGCCGCCCCCGCCCGTCGACCCGGACTCAGGGTGAAGTGGTGCGCCCAGCCTGAAGGGCGGCCGGTCGACTCGTCGGTCTCGGCGATCCTGGCCGACGCGGTCGAGGGGATCGTCGGGCTCGGGCACCGGGTCACGCCCGCCGACATCGCCCTCGGCGGCTGGGAATCCGTGTTCGGGCCGCTCCTGTTGGCCGAGGAAGGCACGAGGCGCGGCCATCTGCTCGACGGGCCCCACCAGCTGACCGACTATCAGCATCGAACGCTCGAGGCGGCCCGCTCGCTCGATCCCGATGCGGTGACGCGTGCCGAAACCGCTCAGGCCGACTACCGCCGGCAGGTCGACGCGGCGTTCGACGACTGCGATGTGCTCGCGCTCCCGTCCACCGCCACCACTGCGTTCGAGCTCGGCGTCCGGCCGACCGAGATCGAAGGGCGGAAGGTCCCGTGGCTCTGGGGGGCGTTCCCCTTCACGGCCCAGTTCAACGTCTCGGGGCATCCGGCTGTGACGGTGCCGGTCGGATTGGTCGACGGTCTCCCAGTCGGACTCCAGCTGGTGGGACGGCGCGATGCGGAAGCCGGGCTGCTGGGGCTGGCGGACGAGCTCGAGGAAGCGCTCGGCCTCGACTTGCTCGGCTCCCTCGACCGGATGGGCAACGCCGCGTGAGCGACATCCGCACCAACGATGCCGGCGGCATTCGGGTGATCGTCATCGATCGCCCCGAGCGCGCCAACTCCCTGCGACTCTCGACGATCGCGGATGTCGCCGATGCCATTGCCGACACGGATCCGAGCATCACCGGGCTGATCATCACCGGGAGCGGAGGGCGCTTCAGTGCGGGCGCCGACGTCGGCGAACTGGCAGGCAGCATCGATGACCTCCGATTCGACGATGCCCTCCAGGCGCTCACCACCCGAATCGCCGCCCTGCCGATACCAGTGGTCGCGGCGATCGAAGGCGCATGCTTCGGCGCAGCAGTCGACCTCGCCTGGTCGTGCGATCTCGTCGTCCTCGCCGAGACGACCAGGATCGGGCTCCCCGCCACCCGCCTCGGCATCCTCTACAACCCGGTCACCCTCGCCCGCCTCCACGCCCGGCTCGGCGGAGCGATCGTCCGCCGGCTCGTCGTGGCCGGTGAGGAGCTCGACGGCGTGACCGTCGCATCGGCAGGTGCGGCCCGTGGTGTGGAGGCCGGAGCGACGCTGGAGACGGCCAGATCATTGATCGCCGCGGCAGGAGGCGTGCCGGCGGCGGTGGGTGCCACCAAGGCCGTCCTTGCGGCGCTCGACGCCGGCGACTTCCATCCGACGGACTGGACCGCCACCCGCCACGAGCTACTCGCCTCTCCGGAACGCATGGCGGCCCTGCGGGCTGGCCGGGAGCGACTCGGCCGAGACCAGAGTTGACCATTCGGAGACACGTATGCATCTGACCGAACTCGCAGAACACGACCTGGGCCACCGGGAAATCTCGTTCTCCGCCGACGATGCGATCCTCTACGCCCTGGCGGTGGGGGCCGGCGCGACCGAGCTCGAGCTCGTGTACGAACGAGACCTTCGGGTCCTCCCGACCTACGCATGCGCACTCGGATTGTGGGCGGTGGAGGCGGCCGGCGAACTGGGCGCGTACGACCGAACCAAGTCGCTCCATGTCGGCCAGGCCCTGCAGATGAAGGCCCCCCTCCGCCCCGGGCCAGTGGCGATGCGGGGCCGGGTCGGCGCGGTCTACGACAAGGAACGGATGACGATCGTCGAGATCGAGGTCGGGTCGGAGGCTTTCGACGCGGGGTACACGATCTTCCTTCCGGGGATCGGTGGGTGGGGCGGGGAGCCACCACCCGCGAGCGAGCGGCCCGCCCCTCTCGAGCCCACGTGGGAGGCTTCCGCTCCGGTGCCACCCAACGCGGCTGCGCTCTACCGCCTCACCGGCGACAAGCACCCGGTCCACATCGAGACCGAGGTCGCGGAGACGATGGGGCTCGACGGCATCATCCTCCACGGACTCGCCACAATGGGCATGAGCGCTCGTTGTGCCGCGGGAGCGGTGGGCGCACATCCGGCCGACCTCGTCTCGGCCGAAATCCGCCTCTCGAATCCCGTCTATCCGGGCTGTGATCTCGTCGTGGCCGCCGAGGTCGACGGCATGAACGTGCGGTGCCAGTCGAGCGTCGACGGTGCCGCCGTGTTGTCCGGATCATTCGGATACGCACCTCCGGGCTGAACCGCACCGGCCAGAAAGGGCCCGAGGTCCCTTTTGTCCCGGCGCTGCAATGTCGACGATCAACACAACGCCGACGCGAGGAGGCGTCACCGTGCACGCGCCCGCGACGACGATCGAAGAGATCGTCGCTCCACTCACCACCCTCTGGCAGTTCGACTACGGCGAGAACGTGCGCGTCCTCAACTGCCTGTACGAGCGAGCCAAGCGCAACCAGTGGAACGCGGCCGAGGACCTGCCGTGGGATGTGGAGACCGACCCGGACCAGGTCGGGCTGATCATCGGGCCCGAGGGGGACCCGCTCCAGCACTACGACTTCTACCGTGAGCTGTCCGATGCCCAGCGAGTCGGCCTCGATCGTCGCCGGGCCGCCTGGACGCTGTCGCAGTTCCTTCACGGCGAACAGGGTGCGGTCCTGGCAAGTGGTCAGCTGGTCGAGGCGGTACCCGATGTCGACGGAAAGCTGTTCGCCGCCACCCAGGTGATCGACGAGGCCCGCCACGTCGAGGCCTTCCACCGCTACCTGGACCGGCTCGACCGGGTCTATCCCGTCTTGCCGGGCTTCCGGGCTCTCATCGAGGCGGTCATCAGGGCGGACCTCTGGCAGATGAAGTGTGTCGGCATGCAGGTGATCACCGAGAGCATGTTGATGGGATCGTTCAAGGCCACCGAGCAGACCACCGACGACGACGTGCTCAGGCAGATGTTGCATCTGGTCGAGCGTGACGAAGCCCGCCACATCGCCTTCGGGATCATCTACCTGCGACGCGAGCTGGCCGAAATGTCCGACCACGATCGGGAACGACTCGAGGACTTCGCGGCCGCGTCGGTCGAGATGCTGGCAGGTCCGTCGAGCCGAGCGGCCGCTCGGCGAGCGCTCGTCGACATCATGGCCGACGCCGGAGTGGACACCGATCGGGTCGTCCACGAGATGGTCGAACGCGACGCCGATCGCGAGTTCACCGCATCCCTACCGAACCCGATTCGGGACCACACCATGAAGAACCTGCGGCGCCTGGGCCTGGTGAGCGAACGAACCGCACCCCGCTACGTCGCCATGGGGCTGATGAACTGAGCGCCGCTCACATCGCCGGCCTCGTGATTCGCGGATCGAGGACGCGCATCACGGCGTCGACGATGGCGTTGAGCGTGACGTACACCACGACCACGTAGGTCGTGAGCCCGAGGATCAGGTACAGGTCACGGTTGATGGTGGCTTCGAAGAGGAGTTGGCCGAGGGCGCCGATGCCGAAGAGGATCTCGACGATCACGGCTCCGGACAGCAACGATCCGATGTTGAGCCCGATCACATTCAGCAGCCCGAGCGAGGCGGGGCGGAGCGCGTGGCGGAGCAGGATGTAGCGTCGGCTGAGACCCTTGCCGGTGGCGGCGACGATGTAGTCCGACTGGAGGACGTGGAGGACGTCGGCCCGGACGATCCGGCCCACGATTCCCACCTCAGCCAGGATCAGGGCGGCGCCCGGCAGGACCAGGCCCTTCAGGTTGCCGGTCACGGAATCGGTCAGGCGGACCCATCCGGCCGCCGGTAGCCATCGGAGTTCGAGCGCGAAGAGCCAGATCAGGAACAGCGGGGTGACGAACACGGGAACGGACTGGGCCAGGCCGAGCGCCGCGTTGACCACGTCGCCTCCTCCCCGACGATGCGACCACGCAGCGGCCAGCAGACCGGCGGGGATCCCGACCAGCACCATGCCGACCGCGCCGATCAGCATCAGCTCGATCGAGATCGGCAGCCGGGGACCGAGGAGTTCGGTGACAGCGGTGCCGGCCCGCGTCGACGTGCCGAGGTCCCCGGTCGCCGCGTCGGCGAGCCAGTGGAGCCAGCGCACGAGCACGTGCTCGTCGAGATGGAACTCGTCGATCAGCCGCCGATCGTTGGGCACGTCGGGGTTCAGGCCAGTCGGACGGAGGGTGGCCTCGAATCCGCCGGGGATCGATGCTTCGACCGCAACGAAGACCAGCAGCGACGCGCCGGCGATGGTGGCCACGACCCGCCGGAGGTATCGACCGAGCCCCCGCACGCCCGCCAGTGTGGCACGACTCGGCCCGGCAAAGTCGCAGCTGTTCGCGATGGTGTGCAGTACGTTCCCCGGAATGGCGACGCGGGTTCAGCAGGTGCGGGGGGTGATGTGGTCGACCCTCACCCGGGGCCAACGTCGCGGTGTCACGTTGCTGGTCTGGTTGTCGATCATCATCGTGATCGGATTGACGATCACCGGTATCTGGCAGTTCTTCACCCACGAGCCGGATCCCGGGTGGTACGGCTTCACGCCGGGAACTGAGTTCCGGCCCAACCCCTCGCCGTCGACGGGAATGGCCGAACTCCACAGCCTCTTCGGCGATGCTGCGTTCGCGGTTGCGCTCATCGGGGCGCCTTGTTCGCCTACAAGGTGTCGTTCTCGGTGCCGTGGTTCGGGGTTGCCGCGCTCGGCTTGGCGTTCGTCGGCCTCGTCACCGGCTCCCTGGTGCGGTTCAACCTGGTGAAGCTCGAAGGCAAGGCCTACGAAGAGGCCGGGAACGGCTACGCGCAGTTGTTCAGTGGCGAACTCGAGTACGTGGTGACGGCGAGGGCGACGCCGACTCCGGGGGAGATCTGGGTGCTCGTCGGCCTCCACATCCTCCTCGTGCCGGTCCTGGTGGCCGGAGCGTGGCGGATGCTCGGTCGGGTCGGCAACGTCGTCTAGCTGTACTCGGCGGAGAGGTTGGTGACGGGTCCCTGAACAGGTGAAGACCT
>CAYFLT010000042.1:19114-40989 GCA_964344055.1 uncultured Candidatus Nemicrothrix sp. | reverse complement strand
AGCGGCCTCCGGAGCAGGCGGGGCCGGTGCTTCCGGCGGTGCGGGAGGCGGTGGCGGGGGCGGTTCCGCGGCTACGGGTACTGGCGGCTCCGGAGCAGGCGGCGGTGTGACGACCGGATCCGGCATCGCCGGCGGCTCCGGAGTCGGAGGGGCGGGCGTGGGAGGGGGTGGAGGCGTGGGCGCGCCCGGCGGGGTGAACGGTGCGGCCGGCACCGGTTGAGGCGGCGACGGGTCCACGCCCGCGATCGGCGGCGGTGACCCGGCGACGGGCAGCCCGGCGACGTCGGCAATCGAGGGATCGGCGCCAGCCGGAGCCGCGGGCGGAGGCGGAGGGGGGGGGGGGGGGGGCGCGTCCTCGGCGTCGTGTTCGTCAGACACCGTGTTCTCCTCGTTCGGGTATGGATGGAGCGTAGGCCAGGGCGATTCGCACTCCGTGACTCAGTCGTCCGACGACCGCAGATCGACACGGAGAGTGAGGACCCCATCCTCCATCGATCCCTCGGCATCACCGATGATCGCAAAATCCTGATAGTCGATCTGCGCCTGCTGGATGAAGAGAGCTCGCTCGTCGCCACCCACGGGCGGCAGGTTGCGACGTTTCACCGACTCCGCCCGCTCGCGAAACCGTTCCAGCATTGCGTCGATGTCCAACTCGTCGGCCATGGCCCTCACAGTATCGGGCCGACGGCGAGCCGGATTCAGTCTTCTTTCGGGTCGCCGACCGACGAGTCGACCACCGCTGGCTCAGGCTCGTCCAGCGGCCCTGTTTCGGGCGCACCGCCGGCGCCTGCAGACGGGCGCCCGTCCACCTGGTCCACGTCGTCCGCTCCGCTTTCGTCCCGATCGCCGGGCTCGCCGCCGACCTCATCGGGCAGAACGAACTCGTCCTCCAGCCCGAGCCGTCGGCTCGCTTCACGACGCTCACGCCGCCGGGTGGCCACCCGCAGCCGACGCCGCGGACTCGTGTGCCAGATGTAGACGACCAGGAGAAGGCCGGTTCCGGCGGCGATCCCCACCAGCGCTCTGGTCACCCACCGGATCGTGGACTCGCTCTCGTTCTCGTCGAAGATGTCGGTCTCCGCGGCGGCCGCATCGCCGGCATGGGAGTGGCCGGCGTGACCCGTGGCCGGAACAGCCGTCGCCATCGACACGACGAGCACGATCAGTACGATCAGCGAGCGAATGCGGACCCGAGCCACGGCGTCTGACCGTAGCGGCATCACCCCTGATGATGCGGACACCAGTAGGTCGTGCGTCCCCCGATGGACTCGCGGCGCAGGGGTTCGCCGTCCTTCGGGCACAGCCCGCCGCGCCGGCGAGCCGGCTGGAGATCACCGGTGTGGCTTCCTCCGCGCTCGCCGAGGAGATCGATGGTGCGCCGCATCGCGCGATGGAGGCGCCGGATCTCCACATCGTCGAGCGACCGGGCGGCACGATCAGGTGCCAGACCCGATCGGTAGAGGGTCTCGTCCACCAGGAGGTTGCCGAGACCGGCGATGTGACCTTGGTCGAGTAGTCGTGCCTTCAGGGGCGCGGTCGACGCCCGGAGCAGATCTCGAAACGGAGCCAGCGTGACCGATGCCGCGTCGGGACCCAGACGGGATTGGTCCGGATCGAGCTCCACGCCGCCGAGCCGGCGAGGGTCCCGGATCATCATCGCTCCCCCACCCTCGAAGCTCAGCCCGAAGCGGTCCCAGGCCGGATCGTTGCGATCACTCGAGTACTCGAGACGATCGATCGAGGCGCCGCCATCCACCAGCAGCCGGCCGGTCATGCCGTACCGCAGGCCCAGCACCGGACCGTCGGTGTCGACCAACATCAGCTTGCCGATTCGACGCAGTGCGACGATCCGGCAACCGGGAAGCACCTCGCGGAGAAGGGCGGGTGTGGTCTCGCCCTTCGTGTACCAGTCGTCCGGGGCATGCACCGAGGCGACGGTCCGCCCCACGATCGGTTCGGCCGCTCTGCGGTAGGTCTCGATCTCGAGCAGCTCGGGCACGTCAGTCGAGTGAGTCGAGCGCGTTCTGCATGTCGACGAGTAGGTCGTCGACATGCTCGAGCCCACACGACAACCGGACCGTGCCCTCGCCGATCCCGGACGCCTCGAGCTCGTCCGGCAGCAGCCCGACGTGGGTGGTCGACGCGGGATGGGTGATGAGCGTCTCCGGCCCACCGAGGGAGGTGGCCAGCTGGGCGAGCTCCACCCGGTCGACCAACGCCGCGCCCGCGGGCCGGCCCCCCACCAGGTCGAACGTGAGCAGACCGCCCGTGCACTCCAGCTGGCGCTGCGCCAGCGCGTACTGGGGGTGCGACGGAAGGCCGGGGTAGAAGACCGCCTCGACCGCCCGGTGCTGTTCGAGCATCCGAGCGAGCGCGTAGGCGGTCTCGGTCTGCTGGCGAAGACGGACCGGAAGCGTACGAAGGCCGCGCAGGCCGTTCAGCGCGTCGAACGGCGACGCCACCGCTCCGTGGAGCACGGCGAACCCGCGAATCCAGGCGATCAGCTCCTCCGATCCGGCCACGACCCCGAGGATCGCGTCGTTGTGGCCGGCGATCGCCTTGGTCGCCGAGTGGATCACCAGGTCGACGCCGTATTCGAGGGGCCGTTGGGCCAGCGGCGTGGCGAAGGTGGAGTCGACGACCGTCATGGGACCGGCGATGGCGCCGAGCTCTTCCAGGTCGACCAGCGACAGCTTTGGGTTGGCTGGAGTCTCCGCGAACACCACGGTGGTCTTCCCCGGGACGATGGCGTCGGCGAAGGCGCCGGGCTCGGTGCCGTCCACGAAGGTGACGTCGATGCCGAATCGCGGGCAGACCGCCTGGAAGAGCAGCTGGGTGTGGGAGTAGAGCTGGCGTTGGGTGACGATGTGGTCTCCCGACGAACACAGACCGAGGATCGTGGCGCTCACCGCCCCCATCCCGGATGCAAAGGCCCGGGCGGACTCGGCGCCCTCGAGCGATGCGATGGCGTCCTCGAAGTCGGCCACCGTGGGGTTCGAGTGTCGGCCGTAGAACTTCGGGGCGGTGATGTCGGTGGCGAAGGTGTGGGCCTCGTCCACGCCGCCGGTGAAGAAGGTGCTGCTCGCCCACAGCACCGGCGCCAACGCAGTGTCGTTGTTCCCGCGACCCGAGCGAATGGCACGGGTCTGCGCATGGAGTGTGCGGTCGTCGGCTTCGGTCATAGGTCCTTCTCCGCTCGCAGGAGCGTGTCGGCGATCAGCGGGCTGAGAAACTCCGATTCCAGGAGGAACCCGTCGTGGCCCTGGGGGCTGTCCACCACGTGGTAAGAGCAGTCGCCCCCACCCGCCTCTATGAGGCGGTGGATCTCCTCTTGTTGATACGGCGGGTAGAGGATGTCGGAGGTCACCGACGTCGTCAGTACCGGCATCTTGAGTCGGCCGAGGGCAGCCGCGACACCACCGCGGCCTCGACCGACGTCGTGCAGGTCCATGGCCTTGCTCAACACGAGGAACGAGTTGGCGTCGAAGCGTCGAACCAGCTTCTGCCCGTGGTGGTCGAGATAGGACTCGATCTGGAAGCGACCCCATTGGTCGAACTCGGTGCGCCGGTCGTAGACCTCCCGCCCGAACCGTTCGTCGAAGACGTGGGTGGTGCGATAGGTGATCTGGCTGATCTGGCGGGCCACTGCGAGCCCGTGCCACGGACCCTTCCCTTCCGGGGCGTCGTAGTACCAGCCATCGCGGAACTCGGGGTCGTTGACGATCGCCAACCGCTCCACTGCGCTCCATCCGACCTGCATCGGACTGGCGGCAGCGACCGACGCGATCGGCATGAGAGACCGCACGCGGTGCGGGTACATGGCGCCCCACTCGAGCACCTGCATGCCACCCATCGAGCCGCCCACCACCGACAGCCACCGGTGGATCCCGAGACGATCGGCCAGGCGCTTCTGGGTCCGCACGATGTCGCGCATCGTGACCTGCGGGAAGGTCGGCCCGTAGTGGGTACCGGTCTCGGGGTCGATGCTCGACGGGCCGGTGGAGCCCTGACAGCCGCCGAGGACGTTGGCACACACCACGAAGTACCGATCGGTGTCGAGCGCCTTGCCCGGACCGATCAGTGCGTCCCACCAGCCATCCGCGGAGTGGCCCGGCTCGATCCCACCCGCCGCGTGGGAATCGCCCGTGAGGGCATGACACACGAGGACCGCGTTGCCGGCATCGTCGTTGAGGGTCCCCCACGTCTCGTAGGCGAGCTCGATGTGGTGGAGCACTCCCCCGCCTTCGAGGGCGAAGGGTCGACCGTCGGTGACGGTCATGAACCGGCGATGCCCGACGGGATCACCCGGCATCCACGCACCCGACGCCGGCAGTTCCATCGGGAACCGGTCGTTGGGGTCGTAGCGCAGATTGTGGGGTCGGTCGGTCACGAGTGCTCCTCGGGATCTTCCTCCCGGGTGCCCCCTGACGATGGCGGACCATCGGACAGTTCGTTGCGCCAGCCGGGTGCTGACGCCGCATCCCCACCGAAGTGGGAGGGCACCTTGGGTGTCCATTCCCAGGTTGCCGGGCTCCTTGTCGCCGGTCCGAAGATCGTCGACACGTCGCCGCTCTGAATGTGGCGAACACTCTACATGGCGTCGGCGCGGTCGGCGCCCTCATTGCCGGGGAGTCGTCCCCGCCACCACTCGTAGAGATCGTGGCGATCCTCGAGGCCATGGGCGGCCAGCATGAGTCGACCGGTGCCCGTGATGTCACCACGTTCGGCCGATGCGGCCGCCCGATCCCAGTTCGCGCAGTCGGCGGGCAGGGGCAGATCGGCCAGCCGCGACGCCGTGATCCGTAGCGCATCTCGGTGCAGGGCCGACCCGGTCGCGACGTGCGCGATTCGGGCTGTGGCCACAGGACACGTCAGCACGGCCGCGAGATGCCACACCGTCGGTGCCGCGTCGGTCGGCTCGACGCTGACGACCGGGGTGCAGGGAACGAGGTCGCCGAGCGGATCGGCAACGGCCTCGATCACCCGGGTCTGGGACGCCACCAGCACCTTCGGACGAAGTCGCTTGTGGACCCATCCCGCCACCTCGTCGGCCACCCGATCGAGGATCACCGACGGATGGGCCCACCGGCGGCGGTCGTAGCGACACTCTCGCCGGCCCCAGTGGTTCACGAGTGGATCGATGAGCCCCGACGTGACGAGCCGGGGTCCGGCGGATCGGTCGTCGGTGACTGCCTCCCGAAGGCCGTAGAACTCATCGCGAAAGCCGGCGGTCACGTGGGCGACGTCGCCCAGCGTCGGTCCGCCGGGATCCGGCGGGACCTCGGGAATCCCTCGACGGGTGGCGAGGAGCGGGGCCCACGAATCGGCGTCCGGCGAACCGGCCCGGCCGAAGGGTTCGGGCGGGAGGCCATGCCAGAGGGCGACCTCGGCCACAGGCCGCCGCGTGCACACGACCGCCACCGTGTCGACCGCCGCCTCGAAGTGGCGCACGTCGTCGGTCCAGAGTCCGGCCAGGCTCGCGGTGGTCATCACCCGTTCGCGCACCGGGGCGGCATCGAGCGCAGCCAGAAACGAGTCGGGCTGGATCAGCGCCACTGCACCCTGCTCGGTCACCGCGTCGAGGGAGGCAAGGAGGAAGGCCGCCGCCGCATCGACGTATCGACCGACGCCGGGCCACCGTTCGGCGAGTCGGTGGCGCTCGGATTCGGATCGCACGGTCGAGCCGCGGAGCTGGCCCAGGAACGGTGGGTTGCCGACGATGAGGTCGGGAGACACCGGGAAGGGATCCCCGGCGAGGAAGTCCGCGACCACGAGGTTCTCCTCCGGCGGCGCAACGCCGTCGGCCCACAGAGCCAGCGCCGCCCGCGACACCGCGACGGCGAGTTCGTCGATGTCACAGCCCATCAGCCGGGTCACGACCTCCGTCGGCGGGCCGTCGAGCCGCTCGGCCGCGGCCAGGAGGAAGGCGCCGCCGCCCACTGCCGGATCGGCGACCCGCTGCGGGCCACCGCCGTCTGAACCGGCTCGGATGGCCACGTCGACCACGCCGAGGGCGACTTCTGGTCGGGTGTGATGGATCCCGGCCTTCCGACGCTCGGCCGGGGCGCGGGCGGCCTCCAGTACGAATCCGGGCAGCCATGCGCCCCACTTCGCCACCAGGTCGACATCGACATCGACAGCCAGCACCGCCGGTGAGGGTTCGATCAGAACACCGGAGACACCAAACGAGACGTCGAGCCCACGAGCGCGACCCACCTGCGCCACGACCGCGGCGAGCGTGCCCGAGATGTCGTCGGCACCCGCCGCAATCCAGCGGGCGACCAGTGGAGCAACGGCCTCAGCCGGCAGTGGGATCCCACTCGCCGAGTCGGGCGAGCCGCTCGTCATTGGAGAACATCTCGACGATCGGCATCACCAGGTCGGTCCGCTTCTGCAGGCGCTTGACCTCGAGCTCCTCGTCCCACAGCGACAGGGTGACCACGAGGCCTGAGGTGCCGGCACGGGCGGTCCGCCCCGCGCGGTGCAGATAGGTCTTGTGGTCACCGGGCGGGTCGTACTGGATGACGACGTCGACGTCGTCGACGTGGATCCCGCGGGCGGCCACATCGGTGGCCACCAGCACGTGGAGCTTGCCGTTCATGAAGTCGCGGAGTGACTTCTCCCGGCTCGACTGGCGGAGATCACCATGGATCGGCGCGGCGTCGACGTCGAGTTCCTTGAGCTCACGGGCGAGTCGGTCAGCCATCACCTTGGTGCGGGTGAACATGATCGTGCGGTCCGCAGACTTGGCGATCGCGCCGGCCACCTTGCCCTTGTCCATCTTGTGGACCGCGATGAAGCGGTGGGTCATCTGGTCGAGGCGGGCTTCCTCGCCGGCCACCTCGTGCATCGAGGGGTCGGTCTGGTACCGGCGGATCAGCGAGTTGACCGCACCGTCGAGCGTGGCCGAGAAGAGCAGGGTCTGGTGCTCGCCCTCGACGTTGCGAAGGATCCACTCGACCTGGGGAAGGAACCCCATGTCGGCCATGCGGTCGGCCTCGTCGACGACGACGTGGGCCACTTCGGCAACCGAGATGGCGTTGCGATCGATCAGGTCGATCATCCGGCCCGGCGTGGCCACCACCAGGTCGATGCCCTTCGCGAGCTTGTCGATCTGTTTCTCGATCGGTGCTCCTCCGTAGATGGCGAGGGCGCTGCGATCGACCGCCTTCGCGGCCGGCGCCAGTTCGTCGCACACCTGGTTGGCGAGCTCGCGGGTGGGCACGAGAACGAGTCCGGTCGGGGCCTTCGGGCCGGCCTTCTCCATGCGCTGGAGCACGGGGAGTCCGAACGCGAGGGTCTTGCCGGATCCGGTCTTCGCCTTGCCGCAGACATCGCGGCCGGCCAGCGCATCGGGGATCGTGAGGGATTGGACGGGGAAGGGGGCGGTGATCCCCCGGGCGGACAGGGTCTCGACGATGTCGTCGTGCAGGCCCAGGTCCGCGAACGTGGTTTTTTCAGCGGTGCTCATCATCTTCACAAGAGGAGGTCGGGATACCGGAGGGGTGCATCCCGACCGATCGGATGCCGATGGCCGAAAGAGGGCCGAATCGACTCGGCCAGGGTACCGGCGGGATCACCCGTAGGGGTCGACACGGCCCTTGCGGACCGTGACCCCCTCTTCGCGTAGGCGGCTGGTCTGCTCGCGCTCATGGCCGGGTACGAGCCGGCCACTCGCAGTGACCACTCGCCACCAGGGGAACTGGCCGTCGGATCGTCCGAGCACCGAACCGACCGCCCGGGCCGCCCCGGGATAGCCCGCCTCGGCGGCGACCTCGCCGTAGGTGACGATGTCGCCCGGGCCGAGGTCGTCGAGAACCTCCGCCACCGCCCGCTCGAAGTCGGTCCATTCGGTCCGGTCGGGTGGGAGTAGGGCGGCCATCAGCCAGACCGTAGCGAGCGCCGGTCAGCTCGGCGCAACACGCCCACGAATAGAGTCTGTGCCCGTGTCCAAGCTCGACCGTGCTCATGACTGGCCAGCGTCGACCGTCGCCGCCGCGGCGATGCTCCCCGACGACTCGGTCCACACGACCGGCGACGTCCACCACCCGTTCGCGCTCGCGTCGATCACCAAGCTGATGACCGCCATGGCAGTGCTCGTCGCTCATGAAGAGGGCACGCTCGATCTGGACGAGCCGCTCACCGAACGGGGCGCAACCACCGCCGACCTCTTGGCGCACAGCAGCGGTCTCGGCCCCGACGACCGTCGCGAACTGGCGGCGCCCCGCACCCGCCGCATCTACTCGACGTCGGCCTACGACCTCGTGGCCGAGCACCTGAGCACCCGTGCGATGATGCCCTTCGCGGACTACTTGCGGCTCGCGGTTCTCGAGCCGCTCGGGATGGTCCCCCACGAGCTCCACGGCGCGGCCGGGGCGGGTGCCCGCGGCTCGGTCGATGACCTCCAGCGCCTCGTCCGGGCCTGGATCGAGCCGATCCTCGTCTCGGCTCCGACCCTCGATCGGGCGACCCGGCCCCACCTGCCCCAACTCGACGGAGTACTCCCGGGATTCGGTCGCCAGACCCCCAATCCGTGGGGACTCGGCCCGGAGATCCGGGGCGAGAAGGCGCCGCACTGGACCGCCCCCGACAACGCCCCGACGACGTTCGGCCACTTCGGACAAACGGGCACGATGGTCTGGGTCGATCCGGTGGCGCGGGTCACACTGATCGCGCTCACCGACGAGCCGTTCGGCGAGTGGGCAGCCCGCGCCTGGCCACCATTCTCGGCCGCCGTCCTCGAGTTGGCCTGACCCCGTCGAAACTCGCTGAACCTGGTTCAGTAGGTCGATCGGCCCACCCCCATGGCCCGTTCGGGCTATGGATGCTCAGTTCACTCACCGCGTTGCCGATGGAATCCGAAGTATGGCCCGCCGGCCATGCTGGTCAGGAGTCCAGGTGAGCCAAGAGCGTCGTAACCCGATGGCCATGGCACGCGCGCGCCATGCCTTGCTCCAGGCCGGCCTGGATTCGACGGTTCCGCTCCACGCTGCGACCAGCGTCACCAACGAGGTCTGGCTCACCGACACCCACGTCATCCGGGTGAACCGCCGGCCGAACCAGCGTCTCCGTCGCGAGGCGATCCTGGGCCCATCTCTGCCCGCCGAGATCGGCTACCCGATGGTGGTCGCCTATGGCGGTCAGATGGGTGCCGACTACCTCGTCGTCAAGCGGGTTGCCGGGTCCCCCCTGGCACATTGCTGGCCGGGAATGTCGACCGAACAGCGCCGCAAGGCCGTGAGCCAGATCGCGGCGAAGATGCGGCGCCTCCATCTCACACCCGGCCCGTCGAACCTCCCGACCATCGACGCCCCCCAGATGCTGCGGGGCGACACGCTCTCGCCGGTGATGTCGCTCCTCGTCGCCATCGATCAGGCCCGATCACTCCCCCACGTCGACCGGGGACTCATGGCTGACGTCGAACAGGTCGTCTACGAGACCTCGACGGCCATCGAGCCGTTCGACAGCGACTACCTCGTCCACGGAGACCTCACCTTCGAGAACGTGCTCTGGGACGGCCACCAGGTCACCGCGCTCCTCGACTTCGAGTGGGCGCGGACGTCGCCGCCCGACGTCGACCTCGACGTCTTCTTGCGGATGTGCTGCCTGCCCGAACTCCACGTCGGTGACGACTGGGTCGACCGAACCCACGCGAAGGACTACCTCGACGTTCCCTGGTGGCTCCAGGAGGACTACCCGGAGCTCTTCGCCCACCCGCGGATCTATGACCGGCTCCGGCTCTACAGCATCGCCTACGACATGCGGGATCTGACGATGTTCCCGCCCCCGGCGCCCGCCTACCAGCTGAACGAGCACCACTCGGTGAATCGGCTACGGAGCACCGTCGTCGGGAAGAGCCATCTCGATCTCCTCGACGCCAGTACCGGCGTCGTCTGAGCCGTCCCGCCGCAAGCCGCGCAGGACCAGCCACACGCCGGCGACAGCGATCCCGATCACGCTCATCCAGATGTTCACCCGGACCCCGGCGATCTCGCTGGCCGGGTCGATCCGGACGGTCTCGAGCCAGATTCGGGCCACGAGATAGCCGATCACGTAGACCGCGAGCATCCCACCCGGCCGGACCCGGCGCGTCCGGTCCACCCATATGAGGAACGCCACCAGCCCGAGGTTCCACAGCGATTCATACAAGAACGTGGGATGGAACGTCTCCACGTCCGGATGGCCGGCCGCGGCGGCGTGCTCGGCGTCGATCTCGACCGCCCACGGCAGATCGGACGGTCCTCCGAACAGTTCCTGGTTGAACCAGTTGCCCCACCGGCCGATGGCCTGGGCCAACGGAACGGTGACGATCATCGAGTCGAGGAGCCCCGCCCGGTCCCATCCATTGCGACGGATCACCCACAGCGCCGTGAGTACACCGGCGGCCACGCCTCCCGGGATGCCAAGGCCGCCCTCCCAGATCTTGAAGGGCTCGGCCCAGCCCTCGTCGAAGCGCCAGTCGGTCAGCACGTGGTAGATCCGGCTCCCGATGAGACCCGCGGGCACCGCCCACATCGCGACAGTGGCCACATCGTCGGGGTTGCCGCCTCGGGCTTCCCAACGCTTCTGCGCCAGCCAGGCGGCGGCCACCACCCCGAGCGCGATCATCAGGCCATAGGCCCGCAGGTCGAGCGGACCCAGCTCGATCGAGCTACTGGGAGGACTGGGTATCGAGGCGAGCATGGCGGAGGAACCCTGTGAATCCGGAACGGATTCCTAGCCGGCGAGGATTCGCTCGGACGCCGCGGCGAGGTCGTCGTGGCCCGCCGTCACCGCGGGGAGGAGCCCGGGAACAGTGGCGAGACGGTTGGCTGCGAAGAAGCGGGCCAGGACGGCCCGATCTGCGGCCTCGTCCTCACCGAGACCAGTGGCTGCGATCGCCCCGTCCGCCAGGACCTGGCCTCCCGTGGTGATCGCCAGCATGTTCAGATACGCCATGGCGCCCGTCAGGACGTCGGCGATCCCACCGGCGGCGGCCTGCTCGAGGAGCCAGTCGGTGGCGGTCGTGGTGGCGGTGAGCGCGGCCGCGAGCTGCTCCCGAACCGGCGCGAGCGCTTCGACGCCGTCCAGGCTCGCGACGGTCGCCCCGATCGAGGCGAGATGGTCGCGAACGACCTGGCCACCGCGCAGTCCCAGCTTTCGACCCACCAGGTCCATGGCCTGGATGCCGTTCGTACCCTCGTAGATGGGGGCAATGCGGGCATCACGGAAGTGCTGCGCCGCACCGGTCTCCTCGATGTAGCCCATGCCACCGTGGACCTGGACACCGGTGCTCGCCAATTCACAGCCGAGATCGGTGGACCACGACTTCGACAGGGGCGTGAGCAGGGCAGCCAGATCGTCGCCCTTCGCCCGGCTCTCCTCGTCAGGGCCGGCGACGGCCATGTCGAGGGCGGCCGCGTTGCGGTAACAGAGGCCCCGCATCGCCGTGATGCCCGACTTCATGTCGAGGAGCATTCGTTGTACGTCGGGGTGCTCGACGATCGGCGAGGCCTCACCGGGCTCGCCGGAAAGCGACCGACCCTGCCGCCGCTCGTGGGCGTAGGCGAGCGCCTGCTGATATGCCCGCTCGGCGACGGCGACACCCTCGAGGCCGACGGTGAGACGGGCGCTGTTCATCATCGTGAACATGCACCGCATGCCCTGGTTCTCCTCGCCGATCATCCAACCGATCGCACCGTCTTCGTCGCCGTAGGACATGACGCAGGTCGGGCTGCCGTGGATGCCGAGCTTGTGCTCGATCGAGACACACGACAGGTCGTTGCGCGCACCGAGAGTACCGTCGTCGTTGACGAGGAACTTCGGCACGAGGAAGAGGCTGATGCCCTTCGTGCCGGGAGGAGATCCCGGTGTGCGAGCAAGAACCAGGTGGACGATGTTCTCGGTGAGATCGTGCTCGCCGTAGGTGATGAAGATCTTCTGCCCGGTGATGCGCCACGATCCGTCGTCGGCCGGTTCGGCCTTGGCGGTGAGGGCACCGACGTCGGAACCGGCCTGGGGTTCGGTGAGGTTCATGGTGCCGGCCCACTCGCCGGTGACCATCTTGCGGAGATAGGTCTCCTGCTGCTCCTCGGTGCCGTGGTGGAGCAGGGCGTCGATGGCCCCTTGGGTCAGCAGGGAGCACAGCGAAAACGCCATGTTGGCCGACGTGAGCATCTCCTGGACCGCGATGGCGAGCAGCCAGGGGAAACCTCCGCCGCCGTACTCGTCGGGGAACCCGAGACCGCCCCAACCGGCCTCGACCGACTGCTGGTACGCCTTGGTGAATCCGGGCGCCGCGGTGACGGAGCCGTCGTCGTTGCGCTGGGATCCAACGGTGTCGCCGTCTCGATTCGTCGGTGCCACCACCTGTTCGAAGAAGCGGGCGGCTTCGTCGAGCAGGCCGTCGACCAGCTCCGGATCGGTGTGCGCGAACGCATCCAGCTCGGCGAGGGCCGGCAGGCCGGCGATGTGGTCGAGGGTGAACCGGATGTCGGCGAGGGGGGCTCGGTAGTCGGTCATGCCCCGCAGACTACTTGCGACGGTCCTCCAGATGACCCCGAAGCGACTTGCGGGGCTCGGGCTCGATCTCGATGCCGAGCCGACCGGCCATGATCGAGTTGACCTCCGCGCCGAGCAGGAGTCCCATCGACATCAGGTAGAGCCAGAACAGGAGGCTGAGCGCGCCGCCCAGGAACCCGAAGACCGCATTCGCTCCCGACGACACCGCCTCCAGGTACTGCCCGAATCCGAGCGAGACCACCGTCCACCACAGTGACGAGATGAGGGCACCGGGGAGCTCGTACTTCCACGGTGAACGATGGTTCGGCGCCACGTGAAAGACCGTCGCGGCCCACGCCACCAGCACCAGGAACACGAAGGGCCACCGGAACCAGGTCCACAGGACGGTGAACCAGCCGTCGACACCGAGGTCCTCGGCCAGCTCTGCGCCTTCGCCGAACAAGGGGCCCACGACGATGAGCACGAGCACGATCGCCGCCACGACGACGGTGAGCAGGGTCAGTCCGAACCCGACGAGACGGGTGGAGAGCCAACCCCTGGTCTGCTCGTGGTCGTAGGCCACGTCGAGCGCCCGCACGACCGCAACGAAGCCCCGACTCGCGGTGTAGACGGCGAGCACTGCACCGACGGTGAACGCCGACGTGTTGGAGCTGCTGAACAGGTCGCTCACGGTGCTCTCGAGCGTGTTGTCACCGCCGAAGACCTCAGTCATCTGGCGAACCAGCCACTCTTCGGCGTCGGTGGCGATCGACTCACCGAGGATTCCGTCCGCCGAACCGAGCGCCGCCGCCAACACGATGACCGTCGGGAAGAAGCCCAACAGGGCGAAGAAGGCGATCTCCGCGGACAACCCGCCCACACGGTCCTTGCCCCATTCGTGCCGGATGTCATCGACGAGCGCCCACACCCAGCGGGCGACGGCCTTCACACGTTCCACGTCGCGAGGGTACGGTCCCGAGCCGTGGGCGACGTCGCGGCCATCACGAATCAGCTGTACCGCTACGCCGAACTGATCGACGCGGCCGACTTCCCGGGTCTCGCCGAACTGTTGGCCGAATGCACGTTGCGCGACGGTACGAGCGGTTCCGCGCTCGCGTCCGGTGCCGGCGACATCGCCGCCTTCTTCGAGCGCACCGTCGTCGTCCACGCCGACGGGACCCTCCGGACGAGCCACATCATCACCAACCCGATCGTGGAGATCGAGGGTGACACCGCCGAGGCACGGTCGCGCTACACGGTGATGCAGCAGCTCCGCGACTTCCCACTCCAGACGATCATCGTCGGCCGTTACCACGACCGATTCGAACGACACGACGGCGCATGGATCTGGCGGGACCGCAACTACTTCGCCGACCTCTACGGCGACCTCTCACGACACCTGGCATGAGACAGACGGGACGGCGTCCGCTGTCCCACACATCGAAGATCACGCCACGATGTCGACAGGGGTTCCCATGGGGCCGTTCTCGGCGAGGAACGTGATGATGTCGTTCGGGATCCGGATGCACCCGTTGGAGTGGGCGCCACCGATCAACCCGGGCTTGTTGGTGCCGTGGATCGCGATCACCGGGATGCCCCCTCCGAAGGTCTCCATGGCCTCTGAGAACCCCGACAGGCTGAGGATGTAGGGCCCGTAGGCACTCCCCTCCCACTTCTCCACCAGGTCGTTCACGAAGAAGCGGCCGAGCGGTGTGGGCGACGCCGGCGCACCTATGACGGCGCCCGTCTCGGCGATGAGGTCCTCGTTGTCCCACACCTTCACGCTGCGATCGGTGAGGTTGACCTCGGCGCGGATGAAGTGCGAGCTGATCTCCGCCTGCTCGGCTGGGATCCAGCCCTCGGTGCCGTTGGGTCGTACCGGCACCTGGACCTTCAGCCATTCGCCGTCCGGTGTGCGGTCCACGATCATCAGAACCAGCTCGTTGTCGAAAAACGTCGGGTTCGTCACCGCGAACTCGAGCTCGATCTCCTCGCCGTCGGGTTCATCGAGCGGGAAGAGAAGCTCGACTTCCGGCTTGATGGCGGCAACGAAGGTCTCGTGCAGGTCGGGCGGGCGAACCGTCGATGTCGTCGTCGGCGGCTCCGTCGTCGTGGTGGTGGCCGGCGCCGCAGTAGTGGTCGTGGTCGTCGTGACCGCGGTCGACGTCGTCTCGGACGCGACCACATCGTCGTCGCCGCCCGATCCGCAGGCTGCCGCGAGAACGGAAACGACGGTCACCATCGACAACACACGGACGCGCAACATCGAAGCCATGGTACGGATCCGATCGGCACCAGACCTGCCACGGATGACCGAAACGTGCGCAACCGGGCTGTCTCACTACGCTGTGGCGAATGCAGCTCGACGAGGTGCGCGTCCACAGCGCCGATGAGTTCTCCCTGGCATCTCTTTGTGCCAGGAAGGGGAACACCACCATCTCGGTGTGCCTACCGGCTCGCAACGAGGCCGCCACCGTCGGCTCCATCGTCGACTCGATCCGTTCGCACTTCGCTCCCCACGCCGATGGGCGCCACGCGCTCGTCGACGAGGTCATCGTCATGGACGACCGCAGCACGGACTCGACGGCAGCCGAGGCAGTCGCCGCCGGCGCCACGGTCTTCTCGGTGGCCGACATCCTGCCCGAGGCCGGTGTCGGGTCCGGCAAGGGCAATGTCCTGTGGAAGAGCGTGGCCGCCAGCTCCGGCGACATCGTCGTGTGGATCGACGCCGACCTCACCAGCTTCACGCCGTCGTACGTGCTCGGCCTCCTCGGACCCCTTCTGCACGATCCCGCGGTGGCGATGGTGAAGGGCTTCTACGAGCGCCCCGAACACGGCGGAGTAGCCGGCGGTCGCACCACCGAGCTGATGGCTCGCCCCCTCCTCTCCACCTTCTTCCCCGAGCTCACCGTGATCCACCAGCCGCTCGGTGGCGAGTACGCCGCCCGCCGCGAAGTCCTCGAGCAGATGCCGTTCTGCCAGGGCTATGGCGTCGAGACCGGCCTGCTGATCGACATCGCCCGCGCGGTCGGCGTCCATCGCATCGCCCAGGTCGACCTCGGCACCCGCGCCCATCGCAACCGGCCGCTGAGGGCCCTGTCGGCCCAGTCGATGGAGGTCCTCCACGCGGTACTCCACCGGATCGACGTCGAATGGCGGCCCGACTGGTCGAGCGTTCTGCAACGTCCGGATGCGCCACCGGTCGAGGTCCAGGTGGCGGAGCGTCCGCCGCTGGTCGGCACCCCCGGCTACCAACCGCGCTGAGCTCGCCCGCTCCCCTTCCCCTCACCGGGGCCGGCAGTCATATGCTGCGGATCGGATCACCGGGAGGAGCTTTCATGTTGAAGACGTTGCGGTCGACGCTGCGATTCCGACGGTTCCGGCTCAGCTCCACCGCCCGCCGACTCGAGCGTTGCGCGAACGTCGACGATCTCCGGCTGATGGCGAAGCGTCGCCTCCCTGGCGGAGTGTTCGATTACATCGACGGCGCGGCCGAAGACGAAACCACCCTGCGCCGCAGCATCGAAGGGTTCGGCGACTTCGAGTTCGTGCCCCGCGTGCTACGGGACGTGTCGTCGATCGACACCTCCACCACCCTGCTGGGCAAGACGATCGCGTTCCCGTTCGTTCTGGCCCCCACCGGCTTCACCCGGATGGCCGACTCCCAAGGTGAGCTCGCGGTCGCTCGCGCCGCGGAGCGGGCAGCTCTCCCGTACACCCTGTCCACGATGGGGACCCGTTCGATCGAAGAGGTCGCCGAGGTCAGCGAAGGAGCCAAGTGGTTCCAGGTCTACGTCTGGCGGGATCGGGGCCTTGTTCGCGAGATGATCGAACGGTCGGCCGAGGCCGGCTACGAAGCGATCTGCATCACCGTCGACCTGGCCACGCTGGGGCGCCGGGAGCGAGACGTTCGCCGCGGCTTCACGATGCCACCGAAGATCGGGCCCGACACCGTCGTCGACGCCATCCGCCGGCCCGGGTGGACCCGGGACTTCCTGAGGGGTGGGCCGATCCGGTTCGCCAGCACGGCCACCCGCCGTTCGGCCGGAGACGACATCGGCGACGGAACCGACGCGGTCTCGCTCGCGAGGTTCACCGCCGAACAGCTCGACCCGTCGCTCAACTGGGACGACCTCGCGTGGTTCAGGGAGATCTGGGACGGACCCATCGTCATCAAGGGCATCCAGTGTGTCGAGGACGCGAAGATCGCGGCAGACCTGGGCGTCGAGGCCATCGCCCTGTCCAACCACGGTGGCCGCCAGCTCGAGGGTTCCCCCGCTCCGATCTCGCTGCTGCCCCGTGTCGCCGATGCCCTGGGCGGCCAGGTGGAACTGATCGTCGACGGCGGCATCCGACGGGGTGGCGACATCATCAAGGCCCTCGCACTCGGCGCCACGTCCACCATGGGCGGTCGCGCCTACCTGTACGGGCTCGGCGCGGCAGGCGAGCGCGGGGTCGACACCGCGCTGGCGTTCCTCCGGTCCGAGCTCGAGCGGTCGATGATCCTGTCCGGGCTGACTCGCATCGCCGAGATCGGACCTCACACGGTCGAGAAGGTTCGCTGAGACGATGAAGCTGCCCGCCCTGCGACGGCGCCGCGACCCCGGCCACGATGACCCCGCCGTCGCGGATCTCCGCGCCACGATCGGCCACGAACGAGTCCGATTCGACGGCGCGGCTCGGGCGCTCATGGCTCACGACGCCAGCGTGTTCGAGGGCGGTGTCGCCGGCCCGGTCTGTTTCCCGGAGTCGACCGCCCACGTCCAGGAGATCATGCGGATCGCCGCCCGCCACGACCGCGGCGTGGTCCCCCGAGGAGCAGGCACCGGCCTGGCCGGTGGCGCCATCCCGCTGGGCGCGCCGATCGTCGTCTCGCTGGCCCGGATGACCCGAATCATCGAGATCGACCTCGACAACCGGGTCGCCTGGGTCGAGCCCGGCGTCGTCAACCTCGACCTCAGCAACCACCTTCGATCGAAGGGCTTTCACTTCGCGCCGGACCCGTCGAGCCAGCAGGTGTGCACGCTCGGCGGCAACGTCGCCAACAACTCCGGCGGGCCGCACTGCCTCGCCTACGGCGTCACCGACGCGCACGTGGTCGCCGCGGAGGTCGTGCTCGCGAGCGGCCAGGTCACGATGCTCGGCGGGCTCGACGCCGAGCCGGCCGGCCTCGACCTCCGGGGCGCCTTCGTCGGAGGCGAGGGCACATTGGGGATCACGACTCGGATCGCCGTGCGGCTGACGCGAAACGCCCCCGAGGTCAGGACGCTGCTCCTGTCGTTTCCGTCGATGGACGACGCTGCGAAGACTGTCAGCGACATCATCGCGGCAGGGATCGTGCCCGCGGCGCTCGAGGTCATGGACCAACGGATCACCGAGGCGGTCGAGAACTATGTCGGGGCCGGCTACCCGATCGACGCGGCCGCGGTGCTCCTGGCCGAGGTCGAGGGTCTCCCCGCGGGAGTGGAGATCGAAGCCACCCGGATCGCGGAGATCGGAGCCGCCAACCACGCCGCCACGGTTCGCCAAGCCGAGTCCGACGAAGAGCGGGCTCTCCTCTGGAAGGGCCGCAAGACGGCATTCGGCGCCATCGCCCAGATCGCCCCCGACTACTACCTCCATGACACCGTCGTCCCCCGCCACGCCCTCGCCGCGGTCCTGCGCCAGGTCTACGAGATCGCCGACCGCCACGACGTCCTCGTCATGAACGTGTTCCACGCCGGGGACGGCAACCTCCATCCGCTGCTGGTCTTCGACGGCCGCGAGGAGGGGGCGCTGGACCGAGTCCACGCAGCCGGTGAGGAGATCGTGCGGGCCTCCCTCGCGGCCGGCGGAGTGCTATCCGGAGAACACGGCATCGGAGTGGAGAAGCAGCGCTTCATGGACGAGCTGTTCAGCGACGCCGACCTCGATCACCAGAACCGTCTCCGGCAGGCGTTCGATCCGGATTGTCGGGCCAACCCGGGCAAGGTCCTACCTATGGGCCACTCGTGCGCGGACATCCAGGCGCTCCGCTCGGTCCCGACCGGAGTCTGGGGATGAGCGTCACCCGGACCCTCGACGAGGAACTCAGCGAGTTCGCCGCCTCCGTCGGTGCCGTCGACCCGGTCGTGATGGTCGGGGGGCGCACCAGAGCGGACCTCGGAGGCGCGGTCGACCCTGGCGCTCGCGAGATCGGGGCACCGATCGGAGTGGTCGAGTACCAGCCCGCGGAGATGACTGTCCGCGTACGTGCAGGTACCCCGGTCCGCGAGCTGCACGAACACCTCGCCGAGGCCGGCCAGCGCACCGCCCTGCCCGAGCGGGGTGGAACCGTCGGCGGGGCGCTCGCGGTGGGCGAGAACCATCTCGACGTGCTCGGGCGAGGCACGGTGAGGGATGCCGTGTTGCAGGTCCGCTACGTGTCTGCCGAGGGCGAGGTAGTCAGCGCAGGTGGTGCCGTCGTCAAGAACGTCACCGGCTACAACCTCCCGAAGCTGATGGTTGGCTCGCTCGGCACCCTCGGTTTCATCGGGGAGGCCGTTCTCCGTACCAACCCGATTCCGGAGTCCTCGGTCTGGCTCCGGGCCGACGACACCGACCCGCTCCGCGTGTTCGATGCGCTCCTCCGGCCGGCCGCCGTCCTCTGGGACGCGGCGTCGACGTGGGCCCACCTCGAGGGCTATGCCGCAGACCTCGATCACGAACGGGCCATGCTCGGCGACCTGGGCACCTTCGTGGAGGTCGATGGTCCGCCTGCGCTTCCGGACCATCGCTGGTCGCTGACTCCAGCCGACGCGGCCGCCTTCGGGAGCCGTGACGTGAACGACTTCGTCGCCTCGATCGGGGTCGGCACCGTCCACGCCGACATCCCCCAGCCGCACCGAACGGTGGACCCGGTTCACGCCGAGGTCGCGGCACGGGCCAAGTCGTTGTTCGACCCCACGGGCCGCCTCAATCCGGGCCGCCGGGCGGGAGGGTGACCGTGGACCTCCACATCGACGAGGAACAGCTGAACATCTGCGTGCAGTGTGGGCTCTGTCTGCCGCACTGCCCGACCTACCGGGCCACCGGTGACGAGACCCGCTCCCCGCGGGGCCGAATCCGCCTGATGCGGGAGGTACAGGACCTCCAGGCCCCGCTCACCGACGAGATCGTCGACGCCATCGAGACCTGTGTGCAGTGCCGGGGCTGCGAACCGGCGTGCCCCAGCGGGGTGCCATACGGCCGTCTCATCGAGCACGCCAAGGAGACCGTCGCCGAGCGCCGACCTGTCCGCACCCGGATGCTGAAGCTGGCGTTCGCTCCCCTCTCGAGGCCGCGACTCCTGAGGGCCGGCAGCTCCCTGCTCGCCATTGCGTCGAAACTCCGGCTCGTCCCGAAACGACTCGGCCTTCCGACCGAGCTGCCGGTCCGCCGGCGCACCCATCGGAGCTCGGGCAGCGACGTCCAACTCTTCACCGGCTGCGTGATGGACGCTTGGCAGCGCGACGTCCACCAGGCCACCCAGCGGGTGATCGAGACGGCCGGATTCGGCGTCGAGCCGACCGGCGACATCGCACCGTGTTGTGGCGCACTCCACGCGCACGCCGGGCTCGCGTCGGACGCCCGCCGCCGAGCCGAGCAGACGATCGCCGCGCTGGCCGGCGACGACCGCCCCATCCTGATCGACTCAGCCGGCTGTGGCGCGGCGATGAAGGAGTACGGCCAACTGTTGGGCACGGCAGAGGCGGTGGACTTCTCGAGGCGGGTGTACGACGTCCAGGAGTGGCTGGCCGGCCATCTCGATCGGCTGCCGGCCGTGGAACCGCTGCCCCTGGTGGTCGCAGTGCAGGATCCGTGCCACATCCGCCACGTCCAGAAGGTCCACACCACGACCCGGGCGACACTCGGCCCCTTCGTCTCACGACTCGTCGACTTGGCCGACGACGGCCTGTGCTGTGGGGCCGGCGGTGCCTATTCGATGCTCCAGCCGGAGCTGGCCGGCCGGATGCGCGCCCGCAAGATCGAGGCCATCGACCAGGTCGACCCCGACATCGTGGCCAGCGCCAATCCGGGTTGCTCGATGCACCTCGCCGCGGGCGGCGTTCCCACCGTTCACCCGATGCAGCTCATCGACCAGGCCATCCGCACCTCAGGAGCCGACTGACCCCCGAGCGTCGGGTCCAGTCACGCTCCTCGACGAGGTCAAACGGGTGCCTGTCACCGCGTTTGACCTCAGGGCTCGACGATCTCGAAGTCGCCGGAGAACTGGTCGAGGGACCCGAAGATGGTGAGGACGGCCGTGGCGTCGCCGTCGATGACGAGATCGCCCGACTCGATCGCCGCCATGAAGTCGGCCCGCCCCGTGAGCACTTCACCCAGGAGGTCGCGGGTGAGCGTGAGCGTGGCATCCCCATCCTCGGCGTGACGGCCCTCGACGTGGTGGATCGCGCAGTTCTCCAGACCCAGCACGTGCTGTTCCCCGGTGTCGGTGAGGGTCCAGTTCAGGATCGCCCGCTTCCCGACGACGTCGTCGGCCCTGAGCCGCACCCCGATCGCGTCGAAGATCATCGCCACCGTCAATGCACTGGTGAGCGCCCGCCCACCACCGGTGACCGGCCGCTCGGGATGCCGCAGCTCCTTGGCCCCGGTCAGGTAGAAGTTCCGCCACGGGCCCGACTCCGACTGGTAGCCCATCTGTTCGAACGTGTCGGCCTGCAACAACCGAGCCGCCTCGTTGCCCGGGTCGTCGAAGATCGCGTGGTTCAAGAGCTGGGCCGCCCAGCGATAGTCGCCGCCGTCGAATGCATCCCGCGCCAGCGCGACCACCGCGTCACCGCCACCCATCGCCTCGACGTACTTGTGGGCGGACTCCTCGGGCGGATGTGGGTTCAGGTTGGCTGGATTGCCGTCGAACCACCCGAAGTAGCGCTGGTAGATCGCCTTCGAGTTGTGGCTGACCGTTCCGTAGTACTCCCGGGTGTGGCCCTGCGCGCTGAAGCAGTCGGGCAGGCTCAGCTGCTCGGCGATCTCCATCGGAGTGTTGCCGTGGTTGGCCAGGCGCAGGGTCTGGTCGTGGAGCCAGCGGTAGACGTCGCGCTGCTTCACGAGGAAGTCGTGTGAATCGTCATGGCCGAAGCGGGGCCAGTGATGGGTCGAGATGAGCGTGTCGGTGCGGTCGCCGAACAACTCGATCGCCTCGTGGATGTACTTGCTCCACGCCAGGCAGTCCCGGACCAGCGCACCCCTCGGCGTGAGGATGTTGTGCATCGTGTGCGTGCAGTTCTCCGCCATGCACAACACCCGATGGTTCGGGAAGAGGAAGTTCATCTCGGCCGGGGCCTCGGCATCAGGGGTGTTCTGGAAGATGATCGGAATGCCGTCGACCACGAGTTCGGTGCCGGTGGCCGAGATCTCCTCGGTCGGGGCGATCA
>CAYFLT010000042.1:10464-19096 GCA_964344055.1 uncultured Candidatus Nemicrothrix sp. | reverse complement strand
CCCCGGCACACCCTTCGGAGTGACCTTGCCGAGCCCGGAGTCGACGTGGCCGAAGGGGCCGACCGGGAGGAATGCACCGAACATGTAGCCACCGCGCCGAACCATGGCCGGCCCCGCGATGACCGCCTCGTTGACCGCCTCGTGGAGGAATCCCTCGGGCGCGATGATGCGAACGTCGCCCCGGTCCACCGCGTCCTGGTCGGTCACGCCGAGGATGCCACCGAAGTGATCGACATGGGAGTGGGTGTAGATCACCGCCTCGACCGGACGCTCTCCGAGGGTCCGGTTCGCCAGGTCCAGGCACGCCCGAGCGGTCTCCGCGCTGGTGAGCACGTCCACCAGCACCCAGCCCTTCTCGCCCGCGAAGAAGGTGATGTTCGAGATGTCGTAGCCCCGACCCTGCCAGACCCCGTCGGCCACTTCGAAGAGCCCGTGAATCGTGTTCAGCCGGCCCTGACGCCAGAGGCTGGGATGCACGGAGTCCGGCGGTTCGACCGCGTCGTCGCCCCGCATGAAGTCGTGGTCCGACACGTCCCAAGCCGCGCCCCGAGGCCCGTCGAAACGACCGGTCTCATGGGTGGCGATCAGCCCGCGGGTGGCCCGTTCCCAGTCCCCCGGGTCATCGAGGTTCAACACCGCGGCTGCAGCGGCGTTGGCCGCAACCGTGTGCGGGGAGGCGGGCTTCGGCTGGCGAACGTCTGACATGGGCTTCCTCGTGTCGCCGGGGGCATGGGGCCCGTGTGGCTGATTGCCGCAGTATTGCCGACCGGCTGGCTACGGTCGGCATCCGTGAGACGAGTCGCCTTCCTTCGTGGCATCAATGTCGGCGGCCACAACAAGGTGCCCATGACCGAGCTGCGGGCGGCCATGGCCGACGCCGGCTTCTCCGATGTCGCGACCCTCATCCAGAGCGGCAACGTCGCCTTCCACTCGTCACTCCCCGACCAACTCGCCACCGACACGATCCGGGAGCTCATCGCCGATCGATTCGACGTCGACACGCCCGTCCTCATCCGCAGTCGCGACCAGGTGTCGGCGGCCCTCGAACACCACCCGTGGGCTCCCGGCGAGCTGGACCCGAAGTTCCACCACATCGTGTTCCTGGCCGGTCCGCCGCCCAGCGACGCCGAGACGCGACTCTCCGAGCGAGCCCTGACCGAGGACATCGCAGTGGTCGGCGCCGACCTCCACGTCCGCTATCGGGAAGGGCAGGCGCGGTCCAAGTTCACGATCGACTGGATCGATCGCTGCCTCGACACGACGGCCAGTGGCCGCAACCTCAACACGGTCGGAAGGGTGCTCGCCCTCCTCGACGGTTGACGACGCCCCCGGCGCGCTCAGCTACAGCCGCTGGTGGTACCGCAATCGCCGCAGACGTAGCAGGCTCCTGCTCGCTGCATCGGCACACCGCAGGTCATGCAGAACGGGGCATCGGCCGCCGTTCGCGACTCGACCGGCGTCGTGGCCCGCTCCTCGGCCGGCGGTTCCTCGGGTGCGTCATCGGCACCGAACTCCAGCTGGGCGACGAGCTCCGACGGCGACGGCACCGACGGGGGATCGGGTGGGATCTCCGATCCCTGCACCGTTTCGGTGATCTGTTCCACGACCCCCGGAAGGGTGGGCTCGATGCGCTCGTCGGTGGACAGGATGCCCAGGGCGACCCGCTCGTCGTAGTCGAGGTACATGATCGCGAGCTTGCGGAACAGGTAGTCCATCAGGCTGTTGGCGATCCGGATGTCGGGATCGTCGGTCATCCCGGCCGGCTCGAACCGCATGCCCACGAACGCCTCCACGAAGGCAGTGAGCGGCACGCCGTACTGGAGGCCGTGGCTGAGTGAGATCGCGAGGGCGTCCACGATGCCCGCAAGGGTGGACCCCTGCTTCGACACCCGCACGAAGATCTCACCGGGCCGGCCGTCGTCGTACTCGCCGACGGTGACGAAACCCTTGCAGTCGGCGACCCGGAACTCGAAGGTGCGGCTCGCCCTCGCCCGCGGCAGGCGTTCTCGGACCGGCTGGGCCACGATCTTCTCGACCACCCGCTCGACGACCTCGACCGGGCCACCGGCGCGATCGTCGTCGTCGGAGGGGGACGCCGCGGTGCCATCGCCGGTCGCCATCGGCTGGGCGACCTTGCAGTTGTCCCGGTAGAGGGCGACGGCCTTGAGACCGAGCCGCCACGATTCGATCAACAGCAACTCGATCTCCTCGACCGAGGCCTCCTCGGGCAGGTTGACCGTCTTGGAGATCGCGCCCGAGAGGAAGGGCTGAACCGCCCCCATCATCTGCACGTGGCCCAGGTAGTGGATGGGGTTGTCACCCAAGGAGCACGCGAACACCGGGAGATGCTCGGCCTTCAGCGCGGGGGCACCGAGCACGGTGTGGTGGTCCTCGATGTGGGTGACGATCTCTTCGAGCTCCTCATCGGAGTAGCCGAGCATGCGCAGCGCTCGAGGAATCGTCCGGTTGACGAAGCTCATCGAACCGCCGCCGACCAGGCGCTTGAACTTCACCAGGCCCAGATCGGGCTCGATGCCCGTGGTGTCGCAATCCATCAGGAGGCCGATCGTGCCGGTGGGTGCGAGCACGGTGGCCTGGGCGTTGCGGACGCCGTCGGTGTTGGCCCGCTCGCAGGTGTCGTCCCAGGCAAGGCGGGCCGCGTCGAGGATCGTGGGCGGCGCGAGATCCTCGTTGATCTCAGCCGCGGCGGCGCGGTGCTGTTCGAGGACTCGCAACATCGGCTCGCGGTTCTCGTGGAAGCCGGCAAAGGGCCCCATCCGCTCGGCCAGCCGGGTGGACGCCCGATACGCCTCGCCGGTCATCAAGGCGGTGACCGAGCCCGCCACCGCTCGACCCTCTTCGGAGTCGTAGGGCAGGCCGAGCGCCATCAGCAGCGCCCCGAGGTTCGCGTAGCCGAGCCCGAGCTGGCGGAAGGCACGGGCGTTCTCGCCGATCGCCGGGGTGGGGTAGTCCGCGTTGCCGACCAGGATCTCCTGGGCGGTGAACACCACTCGAACGGCATGGGTGAAGCCTTCGACGTCGAAGCCCTCGACGCCGAGCTCCTCGGGACCGGTGAGGAATGCGAGGAGGTTCAGCGAGGCCAGATTGCAGGCCGAATTGTCGAGATGTACGTACTCCGAGCAGTTGCTCACGACGAACCCATCCACCAGATAGCTGTGGTTGCGCGGCTCAGTGAGGTTGTACGTCAATTGGATCCCATCGTCGGTTCGGCCGACCAGGGTCGTTGACGTATCGACGTCGTGCGCGGTTCGGTCCGTCACCACGTCGCAGAGAGCCGCAGCCTTCGCCGACAACTCGAAGCCGATGTGAGCGGCGAACCGATCAATCGAGGCCGATGAGATCCGGAGATCCCAGCTTCGGCTCCGGTCGGACTCCACCTTCGAACCGTCCGAGCGAGTCCACGTCGTCCTGCCCTCTTTGTGCGAGTCGTAGATCGTCGATGCGATGCCGAAGGTGGTCAGCAGGCGCTGCACCCCCCGGAGGAGCTCGATGGAGATGGATTCGAGTCCGACGTAGCAGCCCTTCGCGTGATCGACACGCACACAGCCATCGGCGTCGAACAAGCCCCGGAGAAAGGCAGCTGCGACCTCCGGAGGAGCTTGCTCGATCGACCATGGAACACTCTTGTACGCGCCGGTGACGGACTTGACGCCAAGGCTCTCCAAGAAGCGCTTCAGCGGTCGACGTCCACATCGCAGCTGCACAGTGCCAGTGGCCTGCTCACTCGGCTTCATCGGAGTGCCGACGATCGCCTCGATCAGATCCGAGTGTCGCGGCATGATCTCGATGCGGTCATCGAGGCTTCGGTAGATCGTCGAAGTCGTCGTCGAAGAGGTCGAGCCGTCGCCCACCAACCAGCCGAGATAGTGGGCGAACTCGACCCCCCACACGTCCGGCAGGTTCAAGGGCTCGTGGCGGTCCCCGTCAAAGCGCCAGGCCTCGGACTTCGCCGTGGTCGGAATGGCGAGGTCGGCTTCGATGGCGGGGGTTGGAAGATCGACGGTACGTACCCGGTCGTCGGATCGGAGATCCTCAGCGGCCACCCAGCCGCGGTTCAGAGTCCAGAATCGGTGATTCGGGGTGCACCGGACGACCGCTCCACTCGCGAACTCGAGTCGCTCGACCCGATTCTCGCCGGTGATCATCAGTGCCTCCGGCGAGGTGAGCTCGACCTCGTGCCGGCCCTTGGTGGGGTCCGTGATGTCGTGCGTGTAGACCCTGAAGTGCTCGCCGTGGTTGACGCGGTCGAACAGCTCGCGGAAGGCCACGAGTCCCTTGTCGGTGTGTACTCGGGTCTCGCCCGGGAAACACGGGTTGCTGGCCGTGATTCGACCGGTGTTCGCGGCGGTGTGCCAGTGGTTGATGGTGGTGTCGAACTGCACACCGGGGTCTGCGCACTCCCAGGAGGCCTCGGCGATCTGGTGGAAGAGTTCGCGCGCCTTCACGACCCGCTGCACCTCACCGGTGGTGCGAGCGGTGAGGTGCCAGTCGGCGTCGTCGACGACCGCTTGCATGAACTCGTCGGTGACCCGGACGGAGTTGTTGGCGTTCTGGTACTGGATGGAGTGGATGTCGGTGCCATCCAGCGACATGTCGAAACCGGCTGCCTCGAGTGCTCTGGCCTTGCGTTCCTCACGGGCCTTGCACCAGACGAACTCTTCGATGTCGGGATGGTCGGCATCGAGGACCACCATCTTGGCGGCCCGGCGGGTCTTGCCTCCCGACTTGATGGTGCCGGCGGACGCATCGGCGCCTCGCATGAAGCTGACCGGCCCGGAGGCGGCGCCGCCACCGTTGAGGAGTTCGCTGGAGGCCCGGATGCGGCTGAGGTTGACGCCCGCGCCGCTGCCACCCTTGAAGATGCGGCCCTCTTCGGCGTACCAGTTCAGGATCGACTCCATGTCGTCGTCGACCGACAGGATGAAGCAGGCGGACGCCTGCTGCGGGACCCCGTCCACCCCGATGTTGAACCACACCGGCGAGTTGAACGCAGCCTTCTGGGTGATCAGGAGGTGGGTGAGTTCGGCACGGAAGCTCGCGGCCTCGGCGGCGTCGACGAAGTAGCCGTCGCGTTCTCCCCACTCGGAGACGGTGCCGACGATCCGGTCCACCACTGCCTTGAGCGAACCCTCCCGGTCCGTGCTTCCCGGAGTGCCGCGGAAGTACTTCTGGGCGAGGATGTTGGTGGCGTTCTGGGACCAACCGGCAGGCACTTCGACGTCGAGTTGCTCGAACGCCACCGTGCCGTCGAGATGGTTCGTCAAGCGTGCGTCCCGACGCTCCCAGACCACATCGTCGTAGGGGTCGGAGCCCTCGGTGGTGAAACGTCGGCCGAGACCGAGACCCGCATCGTGGGGGGCAATTGCCATGGTTTCAGGCCTTTCGATGGCACAGTCGGGGGCGAGGACTACGTTACCGTAATTTCGCCCGTGTAATACAGAGAATGGTTGGTCGGCCACGGTCCGTGTCCGACCTTCCGTCGGGATGAGGCCAGATCGTGGCCGAACCCGCGACCCGCATCGCGGCCGTGGCGGATGAGCCGACCCGGGTCAGAGGGTCGCACCGAAGTGCGGCTTCCCCACACCCCCTAGGCGCAGGGCCCCCAAGGAGCAGTTTCGGCTCAATGTTTCGAGACGTTTTGCCACCACCATCCTGGCGACTCATCCACCACAGCGGGAGCACCCTACGGGTGCGGGCGTGTGGACCAAAAGGGGACCGGATGTGGATTCCGGGTGGATTTCGCCGCGCTCGTCCACAGGCTTTCCCCAGAGCGGACAACGAGCCCACAATCCGAGCCGGATACCGCACGGGGGTGTCGGCACCGGCCCTTCCGGGTGTCCGGTAGCGTCGGGGGCCGTGCGACAGCTGCTCCCGACCCCCATCGAGGAGGTCGACCCACTCGACTGCTACCCCGCCGATGACCGCCCGCATCCGGGCGATCGCCCGTGGGTGATGGTGAACATGGTGGCGAGTGTCGACGGCGCGATCGCGGTGGACGGTGTGAGCGGTGGCCTCGGCGGCGCCGGCGACCGGATGGTGTTCCGAGCCGTACGGGCGAGTTGTGACTGGATCGTGGCCGCGGCCGGAACCGTGCGGGCAGAAAGATACGGCATCCCGCGGCCGGCCGAGGACGTGGCGTCTCGCCGGCTGGCCACCGGCCGCGAGCGGGCGGCCCGTCTCGCAGTCGTGACTGCGTCGGCCGACCTCGACCCCGAGCTTCCCCTCTTCGCCGACCGCAGTGCCGGCGAGCACCGCCCGCTGGTGATCACCGGCGCACACCCGCCGAGCGAGCGGGTTGACGCGCTGGGCGATCGCGCCGAGTGGGCCCATCTCCCGGCCACGCGACCGAGCGCCGCCGATGTCGTGCACGAACTGGGCCGGCGCGGAGCCCGCGTGGTGCTCGCCGAGGGCGGGCCCTCGTTCAACGGCCAGCTCGCCGACGCCGGCCTCATCGACGAGCTCTGCATCACCATTTCCCCCCATTTGATAGGGGGAACGACGCCTCGCATCGTGCACGAAGCCTCGAGCGCGGTGGCCGCCGAGCTCGACCTCGCGCGGCTACTCGAACACGACGGCGCCCTGTTCGCCCGATACGTGCGCGCCTGACTCAGTCGATCAGCCGGGCCGGCACCACGATGCGCTGGCCGGGCTGGAGTGCCGCGGGATCGACGATGCGGGCCAGTTCGCCCACCAGGTCACGTACGTCGCCCCTGGGCTGGAGCTCGTGGGCGATGCTCCAGAGCGTGTCGCCGGGCTCGACGATGACCTCCACCGCGGCGGCAGCCTCTCCTTCGGGCGTTGGGGTGGCGTCGGCCTGGCGGGAGAACGACACGATCCCGAGGACGAGACCGACCACCAACGTGAGCACCGTCATCCGCCGACGGCGGTAGACGCGCTCGGACTCCCGACGAACCACCGGCGCACGGACGGCATCTCCGGCATCGATCGGGACCACGGGCTCGGGGGCCGGGCGGAAGACACTGGGGGGCTGGGGGGCGAAGAGTGCGGTCATGGTTCTCAGTGTGACGAGGGGGTGTGACACTCGATCTCGAGGAGCCGGTCTCGAGGGTGAAAAGCGGGCCCCGGTCGAAGGGATTCGGCGAGGGTGCTTGACGCCGAACGATTGTTTGACGAACATGTGTGCGACGAACAACTGTTCGAACAGTACATACCGAACACCTGTTCGTTGTCAACAACCAGTCCACCGATCTTCCACAGGTCATCCACAGGGGTCGTTTCCGCCGCCGAATCTCCGGATCCAGCGCACGATTCCGACAGGAGGCAACGATGTCCGACACCCTCACCCCCCGGCAGCGAGATGTGCTCGATTGCATCGTCCGGCACCAGAACGAGCACGGCTACCCGCCGTCGGTCCGCGAGATCGGTGAGGCCATCGGCCTGAGGTCGCCCGCCACGGTGAAGGCCCACCTCGACAACCTCAAGGACGCCGGCTACCTCGTCCGGGACCCCGCCAAACCCCGCGCCATCCAGGTCCGCTACGAAGGCCAGTCGGGTGCAGCCGCGGACCGCCGACCGGTTCGCCACATCCCCCTCGTCGGCGACGTCGCGGCGGGCACCGACGTACTCGCCAGCGAGAACATCGAAGAGCTCATCCCGGTGCCCTCCGACCTCACCGGAGACGGTGAGCTGTTCATGCTCCGGGTTCGGGGCGACTCGATGGTCGACAAGGGGATCTTCGACGGTGACTTCGTGGTCTGTCACAGCCAGCCGGTCGCCGACCGGGGCGACGTCGTGATCGCGGGCATTCCCGGTGAGGAGGCCACCGTCAAGACCTACGACGAGCGCGACGGCAAGATCATCTTGATCCCGGCCAACGAGACGCTCAGCGACATGGTGTTCCATCCCGAGGAGGTGGAGATCTTCGGTCGGGTCGTCACGGTGATGCGCAAGCTCTGATAGCCCATGGGGTCATGCGCACCCCCTCGTTTCTCCCCCTACTCGCCGCCCCGTTCGCGATCTTCGCCGCCTCGTGTGGCGGCGCGAGCTTCGAGTTCTCGATGGGCGGCCTCTCGCTGGAGGACGCCGCGGTCCATCTGATCGAGACCGACATCGCCGAACAGGTCGGCGTCGAACTCGATGCCGAGTGCCCACCCGTCGAGGACCCCGAGGTCGGCGCCGAGTTCGCGTGCACGGCCACGACCCCGACCGAGGAAGTCATCCACTTCGCGGGGATCATCGATCGCGAGGACCACATCGACATCACCTCCACCAACGTGATCCGGTCCGATCGCCTGGAGCTCTGGGAGCAGTCTGGTGCAGAGGTGGTGGGCGAGATGATCGGTGGAGTGGTCACCATCGACTGCGGTGAGGAACTCGTCGTCCTCCCGGATTCCAAGGAGATGGCCTGCATCGGCACCGACGCCGCGGGTGAAACCGCTCCGATCATCTACAGGATCACCGATCTCGACGCCGGCGACTACGACATCCGTATCGGCGAGTGAACCGGCCCTGCGAGGCCTGAAGGGCGGGATCAGGCGCCGTTGCGCAGCAGGTCCAGGAGCGCGGCGTGGGTGTCGAGCAACCACTGCCGCTCCAACCGCTCGTCGGCGGTGTGGGCGATGGTCGCGTCCCCAGGGCCGAAGTTCGATGC
>CAYFLT010000042.1:9686-10454 GCA_964344055.1 uncultured Candidatus Nemicrothrix sp. | reverse complement strand
GAAGAACGCGACATCGGTCCAACCCAGCTTCGCCCGCACCTCGAGACCGTTGCGTTCCACCAGCGCCGTGAGGAGCGGATCGTCGAGACCGGGCCGGGCCGCGGGCGACAGATCGGTCAACCGGATCGAGTCCTGGTCGTCGAGCGCAGGCGCAAGCACGTCACAGACGTGGCTGTACGCCTCGCCACCGGTACGGTCCGGCGCGAACCGATGGTTGATGACGACCGTGGCCTCGTCGGGGACGACGTTGCCGGCCACGCCGCCGCCTACCTTCACCGCCTGCAATGCCTCTCGATACTCACAGCCCTCCACCACGGGGCGACGGGCTTCGTAGCCGTCGACGAGCGCGAGCAGGGATCCCAGTCGATGGATTGCATTGCGCCCCATCCACGGGTGGGCCGTATGGGCTCGGGCGCCGCGGAGGGTGACTTCCACCCGGAGGGTGCCCTGGCAGCCGGCTTCCACCGCGCCGAGAGTTGGTTCGCCGAGGAGCGCCACATCACCCTCCAACAGCTCGGGCCGGGCCTCCTCGATCTCACGGAGACCACTGTGCTCGACGGCCACCTCCTCACGCGCATAGAGGACGTAGGTGACGTCGACCGCCGGCTCGGTCACCGTGCGGGCCAACTCGAGCAGGGTGGCCACCCCGCCCTTCATGTCGGTGCTACCGAGGCCCCAGAGTGTGTCGCCCTCGATGCGGGCTCGCTCGTTGCCGTTCGCGGGGACGGTGTCGGTGTGACCCCCGAGCACCAGCCGCCGATCCCTGCC
>CAYFLT010000042.1:6949-9676 GCA_964344055.1 uncultured Candidatus Nemicrothrix sp. | reverse complement strand
GCGGGCCACGAGATTGTCCCCGATGCGCTCCACCGAGAGGTGCGCACACGCGTGGAGGTCCGCTTCGAGGATGTCGACGATGGCCTTCTCCTCGAAGCTCACCGACGGGATGTCCACGAGCGCCGCGGTCAGAGCGAACAGATCGCCGTGCGGGAGGGTCATCATGGCCATCGCAACCGAGTCAGACGGCCTGGCCGTGGTCGCGCAGGATGTCGTTGAGGGCGGACTTGTCGTGGCGCTCGCCCTCGGTGAGCCGCTTGATCACCAGGATCGCGGGCAGCCCGAAGTCGCCACCCGGGAAGCTGCGGGGACGGGTGCCGGCCACTGCAACGCACCACGAGGGCACCTCGCCACGGGAGATCTCCGCGCCGGTCTCGACGTCGATCACCGGTACCGAGCCGGTGAGAACGGCTCCGGCGCCGAGCACGGTGCCCTCCCCTACCCGAGCGCCCTCGGCCACGATGCAGCGGCTCCCGATCATGCATTCGTCCTCGACGACCACCGGGGCGGCCTGGGCGGGCTCGAGGACCCCACCGATGCCGACCCCGCCGGACAGGTGCACGTTCTTGCCGATCTGGGCGCAGGAGCCGACCGTGGCCCACGTGTCGACCATGGTGTTCTCGCCGACGTACGCACCGATGTTCGTGTAGCTCGGCATCATCACGACACCGGGTGCCTGGTAGCTACCCCACCGAGCCTGGGCGCCGGGCACCACCCGCACGCCTCGGGCCATGTAGTCGGTCTTGAGTGGGATCTTGTCGGCGTACTCGAACGGGGCGTTCTCGACCGTCTCCATCTTCGAGATCTTGAAGAGCAGGAGCACCGCGAGCTTGCACCACTGGTTGACGATCACCGAACCGTCCGCGCCGATCTCGGCCACCCGGGCGGTGCCGGTATCGAGCTGGTTGATCGCCTCGTGAACGGTGGCGATGATCTCGGGGTCATCGACGTCGAGCGTGTCGCGATTCTCCCAGAGGGCTTCGATGCGGGACTGGAGGTCAGACATGGCGGGCAGACTACCCGCCGCTGGAATCGGGCCACTCCCCGCTCGACCACGCAGACCGCTCCGGAGGTTCGTCACGGCGGTTGTGCCCTCTGGTCAGCCGGAGACCGTTGACCACCGCCAGGGCCGCTCCGCCGCCCACGGCTGGGATCCCGATCAGGAATCCCCCGACGAGCATCCATCGGACGAATCGGGCCGGACTCGGACCGACCGCGATCACCGCATCGCCCTGTTCCACCGACAGCAGGTAGGTGCCCGGTTCGAGTCGGACTGTGGCGATGGAACGGCCGTCGCCCTCCGGTACGCCGTAGGTGAACGACCCCGCGTAGTTGCCGAGCGCTGCGTCCTCACCGGTGGCGGTGCTGCGGATCCGGTAGCGCACGCCCGTGAGGGAGCGATCGGCCGGCTCGATGAAGACCGTCCACGACACCGACTGGTCGACGATCAGCTCGGCCGCCTGCCCCCTGGAGGCCCGGTGGAAGTCGCCGACGGCCCGGTTGAGTTGCACGAAGTGCCACACGAACCAGGCGATGGCCGCGAGCGCACCCAGAACGGCGAGCGCGATTCCGATCCAGAGCCAGCGGCGGGCATGGGGGTGGACCTCCCCGAGTGGTGGGGTGGGAGGCGGGATCGGCGATGAGGGCGGTGGCGGCAGCGAGCTCGTCATGAGCTGACGCGAGCGAGTGCCTCGCTCAACGCCGCGGTGGGCTGCACTGCCGCAAAGCGCACGTGGTCGGTGGCAACACTGCCGTAGAACTCACCGGGGCTGACGATGACCCCGGCCGACTCGGCAAGGCGACGGGTCAGCGCCCACGCATCGCCGCCGGGTGCCTCGACCCACAGGTAGAACCCTCCGCCCGGGAACGGAGCCTCCGCGCCGAGGGCCGCGAACAGCTGACGGCCAATCTCGAGACGCTCGTGATAGATCGCCCGCTGGGCGTCCACGTGGGACTGATCCGACCACGCCGCGACGGCCGCGGCCTGGACCGGTCCGGGGACCATGAAGCCGGCGTGCTTGCGGACCTCTCGCAGATAGTGGACGAGTTCCTCGTCGCCCGCGTAGAAGCCGGCCCTGGCACCCGCGAGGTTGGAACGCTTCGACAGGGAGTGGAGGGCGAGCAACCCCTCGTGACCGTGACTCAGGATCGTGCGACCGGGGCCGTCCCAGGTGAACTCCACGTAGCACTCGTCGCTGAGCACCAACACGTCGTGGGCTCGTCCCCAGGCGGCGATTTCCTCGAGATCGTCGAGGCCCCCGGCCGGATTGCCCGGTGTGTTGACCCACACGCCGAGGGCTCGCGCCGCGTCGGCCGGCTCGATCGCCGACAAGTCGATCCGCCACTGATCGTCGACCGGGACCGGAATCGCCCGGCAGCCCGCGAGCGTGGCACCCATCGCATAGGACGGGTAGGAGACGGCTGGGTAGAGGATGGTGTCGAGGTCGGGGCGTCGCAGGCGCAGCCAGTGCGGTACCCCGGCGACGAACTCCTTGGTGCCCATGCACGCACCGATGGCCGAACCCGGATCCAGTTCCACCCCGAGTTGTCGGCTCATCCAACCCGCCGCGGCCTCGCGGAACGCCAGACTGCCGATCGAGGGTGGATAGCCGCGTTCACTGTCGGAGGTGGCCAGCGCCTCGATCACCGCGGCCAGGTCGTCGGCGTAGTGGTCCATGTCGTTGCCTTCCCAGGGCTGACTGGAACGGCCGTGGCCGCGGCGGTCGT
>CAYFLT010000042.1:2898-6939 GCA_964344055.1 uncultured Candidatus Nemicrothrix sp. | reverse complement strand
TGTTGAAGTGTTGAGTTGTTGATTCGTTGAGCTGGAGGGTCGGCCGGTGTGCCGATGGAGCAGTCGATCACCACACCATGTCGGGCCCGGGCGAGGTCACGGGCCTCGTCGAGCAGGTCGTACGGATAGGCGGGGGGAACAAAGCCCTCGGACATCAACCAGCCACTTCTTCGGGGGACGGATCGGCGACCAGATAGTCGCGCAACGCGCCGAGTGACGCCGGTTCCAGGCGAGCTCGCATGCGCATTCCCTCCTCCTCGGGACTCTCGCTGAGCACTTGGCCCTCACGATGCACCGAGGCCAGGACGTCACCCCGATCCCACGGGACCAGCAGTTCGGCCAGTTCGGTCATCGATCGGATCCGATCGCCGATCACGGCCATGAGCAGCTCGATGTTGTGGCCCGAGTGCGCCGACACCGCAACCGAACCCTCGTAGCGGTCGGCCAGTCGCTCGGCGCCCCCGCTGAGGTCGGACTTGTTGAACACGAGGAGTTCGGGCACCTCACCCGCACCGATCTCGGCGAGTACGTCGCGAACGGCGGCCATCTCCCCTTCCGGATCCGGGCCGGATCCGTCGACCACGTGCAGGAGGAGATCGGCGTCGCGGACGACGTCGAGGGTGGTCTTGAAAGCGGTCACCAGCTGGTGGGGCAGCTTTCGGACGAACCCGACGGTGTCGGTGGCGAACACGGTTTCACCACCAGGCAGTGCCAACCGGCGGGTGGTGGCATCCAGGGTGGCGAACAAGCGGTCCTCGACCAGAACCTCGGCATCAGTGAGACGATTCAGCAGCGACGATTTGCCCGCGTTGGTGTAGCCGACCAGAGCGACGGCCCGGTTACGGGTGCGGGACCGCTGCTTCTTCTGGGTGGCCCGATGGCCCTGCACCTTGCGAAGGTCGGCCTCCAGCTTGTGCACCCTCCGGATCAGGCGACGCCGATCGACCTCGAGCTGGGTTTCACCCGGACCCCGGGTGCCGATCCCGCCGCCCTGCTGGCTGAACTTCCTGCTCGTGCCCCGCAGGCGCGGCAATCGATAGCGAAGCTGGGCCAGTTCGACCTGGGCCTTGCCCTCCTGGGAACTCGCGTTCTGGGCGAAGATGTCGAGGATCACCGCGGTGCGGTCCAGCGCGCTGCGGCCGAGGATCTTCTCGAGGTTGAACTGCTGAGCCGGCGACAGCTCGTCGTCGAAGACCACGGTGTCACAGTCGACCGCCTCGGCCACCTCACGGATCTCCTGGACCTTTCCCTTGCCCACGAAGGTGGCCGGGTCGGGGGCGGCGCGGCGCTGCAGCACCCGCTCAACGGCATCCGCCCCGGCGGTGTCGACCAGCAGGGCGAGCTCGTCGAGTGACGCCTCTGTGTCCTCGGTGTCCTGTCCCGCACCGGTCACGCCGACCAGCACGATTCGCTCCCGGAAGGTGCGCTCGATGAGGCCACCGGATTCGCCGCCGAACTCACCGAACGCGCCACGGTGGGTCTCTTCTTCGTCCTGCACCGACTCAGGTTCCAGCGGCTCGGCGCCGTCGCCCTCCTCGGTGTAGGGCCCCGCCGGCTCCTCCCAATCGTCGGCCGGCCAGCGGCCGGTTGGATCAGTCACCCGGAACCTCGATGTCGGCCACATGGGTGGCGGGTCCGGTGAGGGTGACGGGCCCACTCAGGTCGACCAGGGCATCGCCACCCGGCATCCGGACCACCGACTTCGGGCCGATCAGACCCCACCGATGGAAGATGTCGGCAGAAACCGTGGCTCCGGTGCCGCACGCGTTCGTGACCCCGGCACCGCGCTCCCACACCCTGGCCGTGAGTTCGTTGAAGCCCGAGACGCTCACGAAGTGCACGTTGACGCCCTCGTCGAAATGGGCCTCGATGGCCGGCCCGGCGACGGCGAGGTCGATGTCGTTCGGATCCGACACTTCGCACACGACATGCGGGTTCCCGATGTCACCGGTCTCCCACCGCTTGACCGCAGCGACCGGGGCGCCGACGGCGGCCATGAGGTCCTCGACGTCGGGATCCGGCCCCGGGCACACGACGCCCATGTCGACCGTGGCGACCACCGTGGAGGGGTCAGCGGTCGCATGAACCGTGCAGTGCCGGACCCCGGCGGGGGTCGACACGTCCAGCTCGAGATCCGGCAGTCCTCGATCCCGTGCGACGGCGTGGGCGAAACAGCGCAGGCCATTGCCGCTCAGCTCGGCCGGACTGCCGTCGGAGTTGAGCAGGCGCATCGTGATCCCGTACCCGTCGTGGGGGAGTCCGAAGATCAGTCCGTCCGCTCCGATACCGGTGCGACGGTCACACCAGGCTTCCGCCTTCGCAGACGCGTCGAGCGGCAGGTGCTCGACGAGCGCGACGAGAAAGTCGTTGCCCAGTCCGTGGTGTTTCGAGAGTCGAACGACCATTGCCTTCCATTGTCGCAGGTCGAGGGCCTCACCCGGCGTGAGTTCGCAGAACCTCATCCCAGATTCTCAGGATCTCGTCGGGATCGGCCGGCCCCTCGACCCATCTGATCCGCGGATCGCGACGGAACCAACGTTCCTGTCGCCGAGCGAAGCGACACGTCCGCCGAACTGCTGTCGCCAGCGCCTCCTCCAGCGAGCAGTCTCCCGCAACATGGTCGAGAAGCTCCCGATAGCCGAGGGCCTGTGCGGCAGTACGGCTCGGGCCACGACGGGCGAGCATCTCGACCTCCCCGAGGAAGCCGTCCGCGAGCTGCTGGTCATACCTCTCGGCGATCCGTTGATCGAGCACCTCGCGGGGCCATCGGATGGCCACTTGCACGTACGGCGTCGGCGGATACGCCTCGAGCCCGGGCCCGTAGGACGAGAAGGGCCGGCCGCTTCCGAGGGTCACTTCCAACGCCCGCACGATCCGCCGGCGGTTGGTCGGTTCCATCCGGCCGGCGGCCACCGGGTCCGCGTCCACGAGGCGCCGATGCAGGCTCGTGGTGTCAGGCTCGCCCTCCAGCGCCGCCCGCACCTCGGGAAACTGGCCCGGTATGTCCAAGTCGTCGATGACCGAACGGAGGTACAGGCCAGTGCCACCCACGAGGATCGGCACTGCTCCTCGCTCCCGGATGTCGGCCATCGCACGTCGTGCGTGCCCCTGGAACTCTCCGACGGTGAACTCCTCGTCTGGGTCGACCAGATCGATGAGGTGGTGGCGGACTCGCTCCTGGTCCGCCACCGTCGGCGTGGCGGTGCCGACATCCATTCCCCGGTAGACCTGCATCGAGTCGATCGAGACGAGTTCGGCCCCTGCGACCCGCTCGGCGATGGCCATCGCTGCGCCCGACTTCCCCGATGCGGTCGGCCCGAGGAGCACCAGCGGTCGATCAGCTCGGCTGGTCACGAGAGAAGGTGGACGAGGAGTTGGTGGGCGTCGAGGCGGAGGGGCTCGACCCTCTCCAGCCCGTACGCATCGAGAAGGGGCGCAACGACGGCCGGCCCGAATCCGGCGGCGAAAGAGGTGGCAGCAGCGGCGAGATCGAGGTGGGCGTCCCCGAGCCCGGATCGCCCCCAGCCGGTGAGGGCAACCCCACCGTCCGGGGTGAACCAGATGCGGTCCAGGCTGATTCCGCCGTGGACGAGGACCGCACTGGCGTCGTCGAGTCCGTCGAAGAGCTCGTACAAGATCGCAAGGAGCGCCTCGGGGGAACGGCCCGCGTACGGCCCTTCGGTCACCGGTGTGATCGCCCCCTCGGTCACTCCCACTTCGACCTGGGCGATCAGATCGGAGGTAGCCAGCAGAAAGGGGCAGTCGTCCGCCTCGAGGTCGTGCACGGCGCGCAGTGCTCGACCGGTTTCGATCGCGACACGCTCGGGATCCACCGGCACAGACCTACTTCCGAGCGTCGCCGCGCCCTCATCCAGGAACACCACGGCCGACTCGTCACCTTCAGAGGACCGCCCACTGGCCACCATCGCCGGTGCATGCACCCGACCGTCGAGCCAGAGCAGTCGATCCGCCTCGTCCAGCAGGTCGTGGGCGACCGGGGGCCGGCGGTGCAGGACGAGCAGCGAACGGTCCGGCACACGA
>CAYFLT010000042.1:0-2832 GCA_964344055.1 uncultured Candidatus Nemicrothrix sp. | reverse complement strand
CCGGAATCGACGTCGAGTTCCACCGGCTCGCGAGCCCCTATCACCTGCCGGACCTCCGGCGAGTAGGCCCGCGGGTGGGCGAGGCTCATCTCAACCGGCGTTGACCGGGATGCGGGTGCGGTGCCGGGCGGGGATCGTGACCTCGATGAGCTCACCGAGGAGGTGGTTGACCCTCGCGTCGGTGACCCGAACATCGGCGTAGCTTCCGGCCTTGATCGGTGCGGCGGACGCAAAGTGCACCAGCGTGTTGCGCCGGGTCCGACCGGTCAACACCTGGGGATCCTTCTTGCTCGGACCCTCGACGGTGACTTCTTCGACAAGCCCGACCCGCCGCTCGTTGGCCAGGCGACTCGAACGCTCGATCACCACGCGGAGGCGCTCGTAGCGTTCGACCGCCACCTCGTGGGGGACGAAGGAGTGCTCCATCTCGGCGGCCTCGGTTCCGGGGCGGGGCGAGAAGACGAACGTGAACGCACTGTCGAACTCCGCCGCCGCGGCCACCTCGAGGGTCCGCTCGAAGTCCTCATCGGTCTCGCCCGGAAAGCCGACGATGATGTCGGTCGACACGGCCAACCCGGCAACAGCGGCGCGCGCCTGCCACAACTTCTCGAGGTACCGCTCCGCCGTGTAGCCGCGATGCATGGCGGCGAGAACAGTGTCGCTGCCGGACTGCAGCGGGAAATGAAGGTGCTCGCACACCGAAACGGTCTCCGCCATGGCCGCGAACGTCTCAACTCGCATGTCCTTGGGATGAGGACTCGTGTAGCGGACCCGGTGGATGCCCTCCACCGTGCCGACCTCACGGAGGAGATCGGCGAAGAGCGGACGGGCTCGACGGTCATCGGCCCAGACCGAACACCAGGCATCATCGCCACTGCCTTCGTCGTCCGCCGAGCGCCGGGCGAGCGCGAGATCGCGCCCGTAGGAGTTCACGTTCTGACCGAGAAGGGTGATCTCGCTCACCCCGTCGGCTGCGAGCCGCTCCACCTCCTCGACCAGTTCGGCGAAGGGCCGGCTGATCTCCGGACCTCGCACCGCCGGCACGATGCAGAACGCACAGTTGTTGTCGCAACCGATCTGGATCGTGACCCACGCGGCGTGGTCCACCTCCCGGCGGGCGGGGAGCGCCGACGGAAACGCCTCGGCGTCGTCACGGGCCGTCTCCTCGAGGATCTCGACGATCGGCCCGGTCGTGGCGGCGAGCTCGAGGAGTTCGGCCGCCCGATGCACGTTGCGGGTGCCGAAGACCACGTCGACATGGGCGGCGCGCGCTCGCACCATGTCGCGGTCCTTCTGCGCGAGACAGCCGCCCACGGCGATCTGCAGGTCCGGGTTCTGTTCCTTCAGGGCCTTCAGGTGGCCCAGCGCGCCGTAGAGCTTGTTGTCCGCGTTCTCTCGGATGCAGCACGTGTTCAACACGATGACGTCGGCGTCGCCGACGTCATCGACCCGACGCATCCCGTCCGCCTCGAGCAGGCCCGAGATCCGCTCCGAGTCGTGTTCGTTCATCTGGCACCCGTAGGTGCGCACCACGTACGACTTCTGCTCCTTCGAGGGCGTGCTCACGACTCAGAGGGTAGCGACACCATGGCGCACGCCATCTCGGTGTCGATGACCGCGCCGAAGTCCGCCGCGAGGACCGCCGCCGTCGACCGGGCCAGCTGAGTCGCCGTGACCCGGACGCCGTCGAGATCGGCCACGTCGAATCCGTGGGTGGCATCGAGCACGAACCAGAGGTCGTAGCCGAGATCGCTCCCGATGCGGGCGGTGGTCTCACAGCACATGCTGGTCGTGATCCCGCACACTGCGATCCCCTCCACCTGCCGTTGACGGAGCCACCCGTGGAGGTCGGGGTCGCCGTGAAAGGCCGAATGCACCGACTTGCGCACCTCGAGATCCACCTCACCTCCCGCCTCCGGCTTCAAGGCATGGCCACGCCGGCCCGGATGCAGCGGCGACATCGGATCGTCTGCGTCGTGCACCACCCGGACGATCGGTTCACCGGCCGCACGCCAGGCGGCCATCAGGCGGGCGACATTGCGCTCACACTCGCGGTTGTTGCGATGTCCCCAATACCCGGACTCGTCGAATCCCTGCTGCACATCGACGACGATCAACGCCCGGCCCATGGGAATACTGTGGCCCAGGCCCGGTTCTACTGCACGCCACCACGACCCGAGGAAGCCGATGGCCACGATTGCCGACGAGAAGTACGTCCGACTCACCACCTTCACCCGCGACGGACGCCCCAAGCCATCACCGGTCTGGATCGCCGATCTCGGCGACGGCACCGTCGGCTTCACCACCGAGCTCGGCTCGTGGAAGACCAAGCGCATCGCCAACACCCCGAAGATCGAGCTCGCACCCAGCGACGTGAAGGGCGAGGTCGCCGACGACGCATCCGCGGTGACCGGCACCGCGGTGGTCGTCAGCCATGCCGACGCGTCCCCGATCGAGGCCGCGATCAAGGCCAAGTACGGCTGGCAGTTCCGGATGGTCAGCGTGCTCGCGTGGTTCAAGGTGCGATTCGGCAAGGCGGACCCCACGCCCTGCGGCGTCGTCATCACCCTCGACTGACCCTCGACGCGAAAGCGGACCGCCCCTCTCGGGACGGTCCGCTCATCCGACCGGGTGCTCTAGGGGGAAGAAAGCCGCCGTCGGAATCCGCTCGACGACTCAGTCGTCGGTGTTGTCGCTCGACGACTCAGTCGTCGGTGTTGTCGCTCGACGACTCAGTCGTCGGTGTTGTCGCTCGACGACTCAGTCGTCGGTGTTGTCGCTCGACGACTCAGTCGTCGGTGTTGTCGCTCGACGACTCAGTCGTCGGTGTTG
>CAYFLT010000041.1:33389-41190 GCA_964344055.1 uncultured Candidatus Nemicrothrix sp. | reverse complement strand
CGCCGAACACGGTGACCTGCTCCGGGTCGTGGACCTCGAAGTGCTCGAGGGAGACGGTCGCTTCCGCCAGTTGCGAATCCGCCTCTTCAACGGGGTCTTCCTCGCCCTCCAGGACCTCGTGCACGAGTTCCGGGCGGCCGGGAATCTCCCCGAATCGGTGTCACCAGGCGCCGTCGCCAGCGTTTTGACGACGATGCTGGCCCATGTGAGCGCCCATCAGCCCGGATACCAGGCCTGGGGGGTCAGCGGACCTGAGCTGGCCGACACCATGACCGACGTCATCGACTGGGCCATTCGGGGAACAAATCCACCAGATTCACAACCTCCTCACTCTGTGTGACCAATTTCACTCAAGTTTCTGGATCCGGCCACCGAGAGTGGGCTACTTTACGCCTCGTGGCGAACGTAATTGAACTGGAAATGAGCGCCTGGGCAGCTGCCGTAGACGCTCGTGTAGAAGCAATCGAACAACGTTGGCAGGTGTTCAGCGCACTCGTGGTGCTGAACGTCCTCGACGTGCTCACCACGGGATTCGTGCTGAGCAATGGGGGCACCGAGCGGAATCCGTTCGTGCAACCGATCGTCGACAACCTGTTGCACGTCGGCCTCCTGAAGGTGGCGATGCTGGGACTGGTGGGCGGCCTGCTCACGCGTTGCAGGGATTCCCGAATCACCGATGTGGCCCTGATCGGGGCAACCGGCTGGTACGTCGCGGTGGTCGGCTGGAACGCGGCCGTGATGGCGCTCATCTGAGCACCGGGGAATCGTGTTCGTACCACCGGCGTGGGGCCGGTGGCACGACGTGACCTCGGCATCTCGTAGCGGGTAGGTGCCGGTGGCCTTCGCTCCTCTGGGGCGAGCGCCACTAATCTCGGCCACCGGCCAGCAGGGGGCGAGATGACCGACGGTCACGACTGGGGCGCAACACTCGACGACCTCGAGACGCGCCGATCCGCGGCCCGGGCGATGGGCGGACCCGACAGGGTCGGGAAGAGACAGGAGAAGGGCCGTCTCGACGCCCGGGCCAGGATCAGCGAGCTCTGTGACCCGGACTCGTTCAACGAGCTGGGCACCCTGGCCGGGCCGGTGCCCGCCGACGCCCTCATCACCGGGGTCGGACGGATCGACGGCCGGCCCGTCGCAGTGGGTGCCGAGGACTTCACGACGCTCGGCGGCTCCATCGGTCCCGCCGCGTCTCGCAAGCGTTGGCGCATTGCCGACATCGCCCGACGTGAGCGCATCCCGCTGGTGATGCTGCTGGAAGGCGCCGGGCACCGTCCGCCGATGCCCGGCGACCCGGGAGGCGGCGGGCCCGGCGATCTCCAGGCACAGGGTCGGCTCTCGGGCCTCGTTCCGATGGTGTGCGGCGTGATGGGGTCCTCCGCCGGGCACGGCGCCATCACGGCCCCGCTCTGTGACTTCTCGGTCATGACCCCGGATGCGGCGATCTTCACCGCTGGGCCTCCCGTCGTGAAGGCCGCGCTCGGCGAGGATGTCGACAAGGGCACACTCGGCGGGCCCGCGGTGGCGATCCCGAGTGGTGTGATCCACAACGTCGCAGCCGATGATGCCTCGTTGCTCGCCGACATCCGCTCCTACCTGTCGTACTTCGGATCATCGGCCTGGGAGCGTCCCCCGAAGGTTTCCGGCGGCGACACCGAACCTCGTGGTCTCGACGACATCTTGTCGGTCGTCCCCCGTGACGGCAGCGCGGCCTACGACATCCGGGAGGTCATGAGCCGGCTCGTCGACGGTGGTGGCTTCTTCCAGATCCAGCCCGACTTCGGGCCGTCGTTGGTGTGTGGACTGGCCCGGCTGGGCGGCGACGCCGTCGGCATCGTGGCCAATCAGCCGGCCGTCATCGCCGGCTCCATCGATGTCGACGCGGCGGAGAAGGCCGCCCACTTCATCCAGGTGTGCGACAGCTTCCACCTGCCGCTGGTCTTCCTCGCGGACACCCCCGGCGTGCTGGCGGGTCAGGTCAGTGAACAGGCCGGGATCCTCCGCTCGGCGGGTCGGATGTATGCCGCCCAGACGCGCGCTGCCACCGTCAAGATCCACGTCACCCTCAGGAAGGCGTACGGCTTCGGGAGTTCGGTGATGGCGATGAACCCCTTCGACGAGCAGACGCTGAGCCTCGCCCTTCCGGGCGCCACGCTCGGGGCGATGGGGGCCGGCGGCGCGGGCAATGCGCTCGACGCCGACGACGACACGCGCGTCGCACTCGAGGAGGCCGAGAACGAGAGCAGCTACCGCTCGGCCCGCGGGATGAGCTTCGACGAGATCATCGACCCCCGCCAGCTCCGCAACGCCGTGCTCGCCGGCCTCGCCACGTCAGATCGACGACGCCGCGGCCCGGCCCAACCCGTGGTCCGAACCGGCATCACCCCCTGACCCAGGGTCAAACGGGTGCCTGTCCCCAGCGTTTGACCTCAGGAGAGCGCGTCGATGACGTAGTCGAGGCAGTGCGTGAGCGCCTCGGTGTCGCTGGGATCGATCGCCGGGAACATCCCGATCCGGAGCTGGTTGCGACCCAGCTTGCGGTAGCCGTTGATGTCGATGATGCCGTTCGCGCGCATCACCTCGTCGATGGTGTCGGCGCTGATCGAATCGTCGAAGTCGATGGTGGCCACCACCCGCGACCGCTGGGCCTCGATCTGGACGAAAGGCGAAGCGACCGGCGACGCCTCGGCCCAACCGTAGAGGGTCTCCGCCGACTGATTGCTGCGGCCGGCCGAGAACGTGAGCCCACCGTTGTCGTTGAACCAGTTGACCGTCTGGGCGGTGAGGAACACGGTGGCCAACGCCGGCGTGTTGTAGGTCTGGTCCTTGCGGGAGTTGTCGACCGCGGTCTTCAGATCGAGCGAGGGCGGGATCCAGCGGCCACTCGCCGCGATCCGCTCCACCCGCTCGATGGCCGCCGGGGACATCATGGCGATCCACAGTCCGCCGTCGGCCGCGAGCGCCTTCTGCGGCGCGAAGTAGTAGACGTCGACTGCGTTCGGATCGAACATCAAGCCGCCGGCCGCCGAGGTGGCGTCGACGACCATGAGTGCGTCGGGATCGTCCACCCGCACCGGGTCGAGCATGACCCCGGTGGACGTCTCGTTGTGGGTGTAGCAGTAGGCGTCGACGCCCTCGACCGCCTCCAGGGGCGGATGGGTGCCCATCTCGGACTCGAGGATCGACGGCCCCTCGAGATGAGGAGCGCTCGAGATGGCCTTGGCGAACTTCCCGCCGAACTCGCCGAAGCTCAGGTGGTGACTCCGGTTCTCGATCAGGCCGAACGTCGCGCAGTCCCAGAAGCCGGTGCTCCCACCGTTGCCCACCACGATCTCGTAGCCGTCCGGAGCCCGCAGGAGCTCGGCGATGCCGTTGCGCATCTCGGCGACCATGAGCCGCACGGTCATCTGGCGATGCGACGTGCCCATGTAGTCGGTGGCCCGGCCGGCGAGCGCGTCGACAGCCTCCTGGCGGACCTTCGTGGGTCCCGAACCGAAGCGCCCGTCGGCCGGAAGAAGGTCGACCGGGATCTTGATGTCGGGAACGGTGCTGGCGGTGTTCGTCACGGTCGACATCGTCGCAGCATCCGGCCGCGAAGCGGCGCGCATTTCCCAAGATTTCTGGCCCGGATTATCCCGCCCTTCCTGTGTGCCCAGTCGGTACGATCCGCCTCATGACCACTGATCGAATCTCGCGCCGCGTCGGCGCGATCGCGCCGTCCGCCACCCTCGCCGTCTCCAACAAGGCGAAAGCCATGAAAGCCGCCGGTGAGAACGTCATCGGCTTCGGCGCCGGTGAGCCCGACTTCGCGACGCCGGATCACATCGTCGAGGCAGCGGTCGCCGCGTGCCGGGACCCCAAGCACCACAAGTACTCGGCGGTCGGTGGTCTGCCGGAGCTCAAGGAGGCCATCGCGGCGAAGACGAAGCGCGACAGTGGCCTCGAAGTGGACGCGGCGTCAGTGCTGGTCACCAACGGCGGCAAGCACGCCGTCTACAACTGCTTCGAAGCGCTGCTCAACCCTGGGGAGGAGGTGCTCCTGCCGACGCCGTACTGGACCACGTACCCCGAACCGATCGCCCTGGCCGGCGGTGTCACCGTGCCGGTTCTCACCGACGCCGCGAGCGGCTTTCGGGTCACCCTCGACCAGCTCGAAGCGGCCCGCACCGAGAACACCAAGGCATTGATCTTCGTGTCGCCGTCCAACCCCACCGGCGCCGTCTATCCCAAGGAAGAGATCGAGGCGATCGGTCAGTGGGCGGTCGCCAACGGCATCTGGGTGATCACCGACGAGATCTACGAACACCTCGTCTACGGCGACAACGAGTTCCATTCGCTGCCCACGCTCGTCCCCGAGATCGCCGCCACGTGCGTGGTCCTCAACGGCGTGGCGAAGACCTATGCGATGACCGGCTGGCGGGTCGGCTGGATGATCGGCCCGGCCGACATCGTCAAGGCCGCCCAGAACCTCCAGTCCCACAGCACCAGCAACGTCTGCAATGTGGCCCAGGCCGCTGCGCTCGCCGCGGTGTCCGGCCCGCTCGACGCGGTCGTGATGATGCGAGAGGCCTTCGATCGTCGCCGTAAGACGATGCACTCGTTGCTCAGCGGGATCGAGGGCGTGCATTGCCCCGAACCGCAGGGCGCGTTCTACGCGTACCCCGACATGTCGGGCGTGCTCGGCCGAGAGTACGGAGGGACTCGAGTCGAGAGCACGCTCGACCTCGCCGACGTGCTGCTCGAGCAGGCCAAGGTGGCGATCGTGCCCGGTGAGGCGTTCGGTGCCGGCGGCGGCGCCCGGCTCTCGTTCGCGCTCGGTGACGACGACCTCGGTGAGGGTGTCGGTCGCATCGTCGAGTTCCTGAGCTGAGCGCCCGGTGAACCCAGAGCCGGTGATCACTCCCTACGGAGCCTGGTCGTCACCCATCTCGGCCGAGACGTTGGTGTCCGGTGCAGTCGGAATCAGCGAGATCTGTGTCGATGGTGACGACGTCTGGTGGTCCGAGTCCCGGCCCGACGAGGGAGGGCGCGCCGCGATCATGCGTTGGCGGGCCGGAGAGGTCGCGGAGATCACCCCCACCGACACCTATGTCCGCACCCTCGTCCACGAGTACGGCGGCGGATCCTGGTGGGTGCACGACGGTGTCCTCTACTACGTCGATCTCGGCGACCAGCGCCTCCGGTCCCTCGTGCCCGGCGGCGAACCGACCCTGCTCACGCCTGAACCCGAAACCGAGCGCGGCCTGCGCTACGCCGACGGCCGCGTCACCCCCGACGGGCGTTGGTACGTCTGCGTTCGGGAACGACACGTCGACGATGGCGAGCCGGCCAACGAGATCGTCGCGGTCGCCACCGATGGCACCGAGCGGGTCGAGGTGCTGTGGTCCGGCGCCGACTTCGTCATGACCCCGCGGGTGTCGCCCGACGGTCGTCAGCTGGCGTGGGTGTCGTGGGATCACCCGAACATGCCCTGGGACGCCACCACCCTCAGAGTGCACGAGCTCGGAGACGGCCAGCTCGGCGAGGAGCTGCTCGTGATCGGAAACGGGGCGGAGGCCTGGACCGAGCCGGGCTGGACCCACGACGGCCGCCTGCTGGCCTGTACCGACCGGGACGAGTGGTGGAACCTGTTCGAGGTGGCCGTGTCGACCGGTGAACTCACGGCCGCCGTGAGTGGCGCCTTCGAGATTCCCACCCCTTCCTGGGTGTTCGGGATGCAGCGCTGGACGGTCAGTGGCGAGCACACGGTGGCGGTGGCCGGGCTCCCGACCGGCGACGAGCTGATCGTGGACGGCCGAACCGTCACCACGCCGGATGCCACGATCTCGTCGCTCCATGCCATCACTGGTGGCGTGGTGTTCGTCGGCGCCGGATACGGCCACGAGCCCGAAATCGTCCGCATCGATCTGGTCGACCGTCCCACGAGATCGGTGCTCGCCTCCGGTCGTGACCTCCCGGTGCCCACCGGGCTCCTGATCGAGCCGGAGTCGATCACCTTTCCCACCGGCAGCGGTGACGCGCTCGACGGTGGTGAGGCGGTCGCGCACGGGCTGTACTATCCGCCGACCAACCCGGATCATCTCGGCCCGGATGGGGAGCGACCACCCCTCCTGGTACTCGCTCATGGCGGCCCGACGGGGCAGGCCCGCCGCCAGCTCCAGCTCGGCATCCTCTACTGGACCTCCCGCGGTATCGGAGTGGTCGACGTCGACTACCGCGGCTCGACCGGCTACGGCCGCGCCTATCGTCGAGCACTCGACGAGGCCTGGGGGATCGCCGACGTCGAAGACTGTGTGGCTGCGGCTCGTCACCTCGCCGGTCGCGGCGACGCCGATCCCGAGCGACTCATGATCCGCGGTGGGAGCGCCGGAGGATTCACCGTGCTCTCGGCGCTCGCCTTCCATGACGTGTTCGCGGCCGGTGCCAGCCGCTACGGCGTCGCCGACCTCGAAGCCCTGGCCACCGACACCCACAAGTTCGAGTCCCGCTACCTCGACACCCTGGTCGGCCCCTGGCCGGACGCGAAGGACGTCTACGACACGCGCTCACCGATCAATCACGTCGACGGGTTCGCCGCGCCGATGATCGTGCTCCAGGGGGACGAGGACGCCATCGTCCCACCCAACCAGAGTGAGATGATCGTCGACGCCCTCGAGGCGAAGCGCATCGCCGTGGCCTATCTCCTCTTCGAGGGCGAACAGCACGGGTTCCGCAAAGCCGAGAACGTGATTCGTGCCCTGGAAGCCGAGTTGGCGTTCTTCGGAGAGATGCTCGGGTTCGCCCCGGCGGACAGCCTGCCGCCGGTGGAGATCCGCAGGTGACAGTGCCGCGGTCGATGGTGGCGGCCGGCGTCACCATCGCCCTCGTCCTCGGTCTCGCGGTTGCGCTTCTCGGCGGGGTGAAGACGGCCGGGCCGGCCGGTGCAGTCGGAGGTCGTGCCCTCGACGTCTTCGTCACCGACGTCCGCGGCGTTCCCTTGTATGACGCGACGGTGGTTCTCGACGGTCAGGCGGCGACGACCGATCACTACGGACGGGCCAGGCTGACCGACGTGGCCGCCGGATCGGTGACGGTGAGCCACGTCCGGCACCCGAGCCGGACCGTCGACTGGACCGGATCGGGCGACCGTCTGCGCGTGCCCCTGGGCTCACCGACCCTGCGGGCGTTCCACGTGGCCGGCACCCTCCCGGGGACCGCACACTGGGACGGCCTGCTCACCCTCGCCGATCGCACGGCCGTGAACGCCTTCATGCTCGACATGAAGGACGAATCAGGGAGGGTGTTTCCCCACACGTCCTCGTCCTTGGCCGTTTCGGCCGGGTCCGCGGTCGGTGCCTGGGACTTCGCCACGGTCGTCGCCGAACTCCACGCCCGGGACCTCGCGGTGATCAGCCGGATCGTCACCTTCCAGGATCCGATCGTCGGCAGGGAGTTCCCTCACCTCGCGGTCCAGACGAGCCCTGGTGTGCCGTTCAGCCGGCGCGGCCTGACGTTCCTCGACCCGACCGATGCCGAGTCTCGGGCGTACGCACTCGAGCTGGCCGTCGAGGCCTGCGCGGCGGGCGTCGACGAGGTGCAGTTCGACTACGTCCGGTACCCCGATGGCGCGCCGGCCGGCGCCATCTACGACGGTGCGAGCGATGAGGCGGGACGGGTGGCCACGATCGTGTCGTTCCTCTCCGAAGCTCGGGACCTGCTCCCCGGCGAGTGTCGGGTTGCGGCTGACATATTCGGGTTCATCACCTCCATCCCGGGGGACGGGGGCATCGGCCAGCAGTTGGAGGCACTGGCCCAGGTC
>CAYFLT010000041.1:27504-33302 GCA_964344055.1 uncultured Candidatus Nemicrothrix sp. | reverse complement strand
GGCTCGAGAAGCTGCGCGACGCCCTGGTCCGGGTTGGTGGCGCGGTGACGATCCGGCCGTGGCTACAGGACTTCGGCGGGTACGGCCCGGACGAGGTACGGGCCCAGATCGAGGCGGCCGACGCGCTCGGTCTCGGATGGATGGTGTGGAACGCCGGCAGCGTGTTCACCGAGGCCGGCTTCCCCACCGAAGCGGAGATGCGAACGCCGAGCTCGGTACCGGATGCGGTCGAAGAGTTCCTGCCCTCCTCGGGCTACTGGGACGTACCGGACGGCACCACCTACGCCGGAGACGTCGCCTGGCTCGGTGCGAACGGGATCACCAACGGCTGTAATCCGCCCTGGCGCGACGACTTCTGCCCGAACCGTACGCTCACCCGTGCCGAGGCGGCCACGATGCTCGTGAGGGCCCTCGGCCTTCCGCCTTCGCCGGTCGACCGATTCTCCGACGACGACGGAACCAGCCACGAAGAGGCCATCAACTCGCTCGCCGCCGCGGGGATCACGCGGGGCTGCGCCGCCGAGTCGTTCTGCCCTCACCAGCCGCTCAACCGGGCGCAGATGGCGGCCCTGATCGCCCGGGCGCTGGACCTCCCGCCGGCTCCGGGCAACACGTTTGTGGACGATGACGGCCTCCTCCTCGAACCCGACATCGAGCGGATCGCTGCTGCGGGGATCACTCGGGGCTGTGCTACTGATCGGGTCTGCCCGAATGACCCGGTTCCCCGCGAGCAGGTTGCCGCCTTCTTCCACCGGGCTCTGGCCTGACCCGAACCCAGCGCCGAACCTGGTCCGAATCTGACCGAAACCGACCGAATCCTGCCAGAGGGTTGGCGGGCCAATGGCCCACAGCGAGGATGATCCGCATGTCACGAGTGCTCGTCACCGAAGAGATCGCGGCCCCTGGACTCGATGCGCTGCGAGCCGCCGGCCACGAGGTCGATCTCCGTCTGCAGCTTTCGCCCGAAGAGCTGATCGGCGCGGTCCCGGGTGCCCACGCGATCATCATCCGGTCCGCCACCCAGATCACCGCCGATGTCCTCGCCGCTGCCCCCGAGCTCGTGGTCGTGGGCCGGGCCGGCGTTGGGCTCGACAATGTCGATGTCGCAGCGGCCACCGCTCGCGGCGTGATGGTGGTGAACGCACCCCAGTCCAACATCGTGTCGGCCGCCGAACAGACCATGGCCCTGATGCTGGCCCAAGCCCGAAACGTGCCCCAGGCCCACGCCGCTCTCACCGAGGGCCGGTGGGAACGCGCCAAGTGGGAGGGCGTCGAGCTGGCCGACAAGGTGCTCGGCATCGTGGGTCTGGGCCGGATCGGTCGCCTGGTGGCGGCCCGGGCTGCGGCCTTCGGGATGCGCCTCATCGCCTACGACCCGTTCGTGTCCGACGATGCCGGCCGCAAGCTCGGCATCGACATGGTCGACCTCGACTCGCTGGTCGCCCAGTCTGACTTCCTCACCCTTCATCTGGCGAAGACCCACGAGACGGTGGGGTTGGTCGGCAAGGAACTGCTGGCGAAGGCGAAGCCGAACCTCAGGGTGATCAATGTCGCCCGTGGGGGAATCGTCGACGAGGCCGCGCTGGCCGAGGCGGTCCGGGAAGGCAGGATCGCCGGCGCCGCGATCGACGTCTTCGAGTCCGAACCCTCGACCGACTCACCCCTGTTCGGCGTACCTGGGGTCATCGTCACCCCGCATCTGGGAGCGAGCACTCGCGAAGCCCAGGACAAGGCCGGCATCTCGATCGCGGAGCAGGTGCTGCTCGCTCTCTCCGGTGACTTCGTACCGTTCGCGGTGAACGTCAATGCCGGGGAGGCATCAGAGACGATCCGGCCGTTCCTACCCCTGGTCGAGCAGCTCGGCGCCCTGTTCGCGGCGCTCGTCGAGCGGCTCCCGGACCAGATCGACATCGAGTTTCGTGGCGACATCGGCAATGTCGACACCTCCCTCGCGGTGCTGAGCACCCTCAAGGGGATGCTCGGCCAGATCGCCGACGAGCCGGTGAGCTATGTCAACGCGGCAGAACTTGCTCAGCAGCGTGGAGTGGAGATCCGCACGATCACCGTGCCGTCAGCCCGTGATCACGTGAACGTGGTCACCCTACGGGCCGGGGAGCATTCGGTCGGCGGCACGATCTCGGGTCTCGACGGCACACCGAGGGTGATCGAGCTCGACCATCACCGCCTCGAGGTGCGGCCCAGCCGAGACCTGCTCGTCATCCGGAACAGCGACACCCCGGGAATGGTCGGACTGGTGGGGGCCACGCTTGGCAACGCCGGCATCAACATCCAGAACATGCACATCGGGGAGTCGGCCGATGGTGTGGCCGCCCTGATGGTGGTGGCCACCGACGTGGTGGTGCCGGAATCGATCGAGGCGGAGCTGCGCGCGAACCCGAAGATCAACTTCGTCCGGGCGATCCATCTGGCCTGAGCAGGGCGGCGCTCGACCTGTCGAAGAGCCCGTTGGCGGGCAGCCGCTTCAGCGCTTGGCTTGCCGGAAGCCGTCGGCTTCGGCGTCGGCGGCCTCGGAGTAGCAGCGTTCGGCCTTCGTGCGGTCATAGGACTGGCCACCGGGCACGTGGAAGATCTTCGACTGGGCGTTTGCCTTGATCGGGTGGGAGATCGGGCAGGACCCTTCCGGGTCGGGCTCGACCCACGCCTGCTCGGGAGTGCGGTCGTCCGCAGCGTCGTCGGCCGTCTCCCCGGCACTGGTCTCGGCCTCGGTGGCTTCGGCACCGTCACCGGCTTCGGTGGCTTCTGGCTCCGGCGTGTGCGTGAACGTGACCGGACCGGACCGCTCAGCCGGCTGCTGCTCGTCGGCGAGTGGTGGCCAGTTTGCTTGACCGGTGGTGGCCGGCTTCGACTTCGGCATCACCGAGCGCACGATGCCGATGGCGAGGGCCACGACGGCACCGATTCCGGTGATCCGGGCGATTCGGGCGACTGTGCTCCGCATGCCGATGACCGTAGCGGACGCCGGGTCGCTGACCGACCCGGCGCCCGCATGGTGTTCGGTTGTGTGCCCCGCCCGGCGGCCGCTCAGTCGATGGTCACCACGCCCAGCCGGTCGAGATCGATGAGATCGTTGACCTGGAGCCGGGCCGGTGCCTCACCGCTGTAGTAACCCCACGGCGACGAGAGCGACCAGAGTTCGTCACCGTTCATCACCATCGTGCGGTTGATGGTCGGCATCTGCTGTTCGAAGTGGCTCCAGCAGATCACGAGCTCCTCGTCGTCGTCGACTACGTCGATCTCCAGTCGTTGGGCCTCTTCGCGCAGCCAGGGCTCGGCGTAGCACTCGAAGCCCTTCGCCTCGTAGTCGTCGTTGGGACCACAGGCGAGGAGCAGGGTGTACTCGTCCCAAAGGAGGTACTCGAACTCGGACTCGAACTCGTCGGGGTTGGAGCCCAGATCGACGTCGTCGGCGGTGATCTGACGACAGTCGGTATCGCCCACACTGCCGTCGCGTTCGTCCTTGTGGTCGATGCGGCCGACCTCCCGGATCTCGCTGCCGTCGACCTGGAGTACGACTGCGCCGGACCAGTGCTGGCCCTGATCCCAGACGGTGACCGGAATCACTGCGAGCTGCTCGGGACCCCACCAGAGGAAGGAGCGGTGATCCCAGCCGACGTCGTTCCAGCCGCCCGGCGCCTCCCACACGGCGACCTCCTGTGGATCGCTGAGGTCGCTGACGTCGAAGATCGAGACCTTCGAACCGGTGATGATCCCGTCGTCGGTGCCGGCCGAGCCGACACCGAGGACCTTGCCGTCACCGATCGGGTGGAGATAGCTGGAGAAGCCAGGGATCTTCAGTTCGCCGACGACCTTCGGGTTCTCGGGATCGGCGAGATCGAGCGTGTAGAAGGGGTCGACCTGGCGGAAGGTCACGACATAGCCGACCGGCCCCTGGAAGCGGACCGACTGCACGGCTTCGCCGTTGCCCATGTCACCCACTGCGCCGACCTCGGTCAATTCGCCGTCGGCCTCGCGAAGGACCCGGACGAACGTCTCCGAGGTCTGGTCCCATGCCTCTCCGGTGGTGGTGATCACCCGCAGATGTCCTTCGTGCTCGGACAGGGAGAACTGGTCCCGCACGTCTCCGGCCACGGAACCGGAAGCGGTGTAGGCGGCGCCGTCGTTCGAGAGGGCGAAGCGGTGGATGGAGGTGTGGCGGGCGTTCCACGCTTCCTCCCAGTCCTGGTCATCGTCGAAGACCTGCCAGTCGAGCCAGGTCTGGGTGGCGACGAAGACCGACTCCGTCGAGGCGTAGACCACGTTGCCGGGGGCGAGGACCGCGGTGGTCTCCTTGGTGTCGAGGTCGCCATCGATCGGGACGCTCAGCACCGACAGCACGCCGAAGCCGGAGAACTCGGTCGGTGCGTGGACCTGACCACACGAGGGGAGGAGCCCGGAGTCGACGGTGCCACCGTCGTCGTCCAGCAGGGTGTAGGTGGGGATCCAGTCGCTGAGCTCGGATTCGAGGACCGCCTCGCGGTTGGCATCGGCCGCCCGCTCCTCGCCGGCGGAGCTCTGCGGATAGACGAAGGGGAATCGCCACTGCGGGTTGCTGCGGATGATGATCCGGGCGACGCCGTCGATGCCCCGGCTGGAGACGTATTCACCGTCGATCAGCATTCGCTCGGTGATCTCGGGCCGGTCGTCACTGATCGAGATTCGGGTGACGATGGTCCACGTGGTGTCGTACCAGTAGGGCTCGATGGCGATGTCGTCGGCGAACTCGGCTTCGGCGTCGCCGCCGGTGGCCGGCAGCGGTACGGCGATGTCCTCGCCGAACCAGCCGTTGGTGACCAGCAACAGCTCGTCGCCGAGGAGGAACATCTCGGGGTTCCAGCCGGCCTGGACCTCGACCGAGCCCACGACCTCACGACGGTCGGCATCGACCACCACGAGTTCGTTGTTGGCGACGACGAAGATGCGCTCCCCGTCGGTCTTGATGATGTCGGCTTCGTCGACGCCCACTTCCTGCACGTTGGTGCCGGAGAAGTCGACCCCCTCGACGGCTCCTGTGTCGAGATCGCCGGAGACCTCCTCGAACCGACCCGCGGTGGGCGCAGCACCGGCGTCCCCGCCGTCATCGCCGGCCTCGAAGTCGGCCTCGGCGACGTCGACGGAGTCGTCCTGGGTCTGGGCGACCTCATCCTCGAGGAACGGGACCGGACCGCCGTACCAACCACCGTCGTTGAATCCGTATGGGCCGACCCGGTCAGCGGCTTCGGAGCGGAGGTGGTCGAGGAGGTTGTCGCAGTCGTCGAAGCCGGACAGTCCCGACGTCAGCACGACTTCGTCGCCGTCGATGGTGATGACCACCTCGCCCTCGTCGTTGCGTTCGACGTCGGCGTCGTCGCCGTTGTCGCGAGGGGCCGTGGTGGGATCGTCGTTGCTGCAGGCGCCGGCGAGGACGGCGATCGCGGTGAGCAGGACGAGGGGGAGGAGGAACTTGCGCATTTCACGCTCCGGTGTTGCAGGGTTGCATTGTCCCTCAGACGCAACCACCAGCCGGTGAGTTCCCCGCCTCCCGATATTTTCCGTCGGCAGCACTCTCCGGACGCGACCCGCATTCCTTCCGGGAACACGAGCGAGTCAGGTCGAGTCAGGTTTGAGCTTGGAGGGGCCGGCCGGTTCAGGTGGCGGCGGGCATCCAGGGCTTGCGGTTCGACTCGAAGGCGTCGATGTCGTCGACGTGGCGCAACGTGAGGCCGATGTCGTCGAGACCTTCGAGGAATCGCTCCTGGGTGGCCGCGTCCAACGGGAAGGTGGTCTCGAGGCCGGCGGCG
>CAYFLT010000041.1:19532-27494 GCA_964344055.1 uncultured Candidatus Nemicrothrix sp. | reverse complement strand
GCGGGTGCTTCCACGGTGAGACGTTCGACGTCGACGGTGATCTCGAGTGTCGGGTTGGCCTCGACCGCCCGCATCAGCGCCTCGCTGAACTCGCCGTCGACAGTGACCGGCACGAGACCGTTCTTGGTGCAGTTGTTGCGGAAGATGTCGGCGAAGCGTGGGCTGATCACCGCGTCGAAGCCGTACTGCTGGATGGCCCACACCGCGTGCTCGCGGCTCGAGCCGGTGCCGAAGTTGATCCCGCCGAGCAGGATGTTGGCGCCCGCGTACTGCTCCTGGTTGAGCACGAAGTCACGATCGTCACGCCACTCCGAGAACAGGCCCTTCTCGAATCCGGTTCGTTCGACCCGCTTGAGCCAGTCCGACGGAATGATCTGGTCGGTGTCGACGTCGGTGCGATCCAGGGGAACCGCGGTCCCCGACACGATGCGTACTGCTTTCATGATTTCACTTCCTTTTCTGACACATCCGGACCGTCAGACGGTCCGGATGTGTCACAGATCCGGGTTTGGGGCGTGGGTTCAGGCCAGGTCGGCGGGGGTGGCGAACGTTCCGGCGATGGCGGTGGCGGCGGCGACGGCAGGGGAGACGGGATTGGTTCGTCCGCCACGACCCTGGCGGCCTTCGAAGTTCCGGTTCGAGGTGCTGGCGCAGCGCTCCCCAGGCTGGAGCTTGTCGGGGTTCATGGCCAGACACATCGAGCAGCCGGGCTGGCGCCAGTCGAAGCCGGCGGCCCGGAAGATCTCAGGCAGTCCTTCCTCGATGGCCTGGGCCTCGACCTGGCCGGAACCGGGTACGACGAGGGTGCGCATACCGTCCACCACCGTGCGACCTTTCGCCACCTCCGCGGCGGCTCGCAGGTCCTCGATCCGGCTGTTGGTGCACGATCCGATGAACACGGTGTCGACCTTCACGTCGCGAATCGGGGTGCCGCCCTCGATCCCCATGTACTCGAGCGCTCGCGCGGCGGTGTCCTGCATGGCCGGCTCGTCGAACGACTCGGGGGTCGGGATCAGGCCGCTGATCGGCATCACCTGGGCAGGGTTGGTGCCCCAGGAGACGTGAGGAGTGATGTCGGCGGCATCGATGATGATCTCCTCGTCGAACTGGGCTCCCTCGTCGGTGGCGAGGGACTTCCAGTCCTCGACCGCCGCGTCCCAGTCCGCTCCGGCGGGGGAGTGCTCGCGGCCCTTCAGGTACTCGAAGGTGACCTCGTCCGGTGCGATCAGGCCGGCCTTGGCCCCGCCCTCGATCGACATGTTGCACACCGTCATCCGGCCTTCCATCGAGAGGCCCCGAATCACGTCGCCCCGGTACTCGATGATCTTGCCGATCCCGCCGCCGGTCCCGATCCGCCCGATGATGTGGAGGATGACGTCCTTGGCGGTGGCACCCTCCGGGAGGTCGCCGTTGACGGTGACCGCCATGGTCCCGGGCCGGACCTGAGGAAGGGTCTGGGTGGCCAGGACGTGTTCGACCTCGCTGGTGCCGATGCCGAAGGCGATCGACCCGAACGCGCCGTGCGTGGCGGTGTGGGAATCGCCGCACACGATGGTCATGCCCGGCTGGGTGAGCCCTTGTTCGGGGCCGATCACGTGCACGATTCCCTGCTTGGGGTGTCCCATCGGGAAGTTCGTGACCCCGAACTCCTCGGTGTTCACCCGCAGGGTGTCGACCTGCTTGCGGCTGATCTCGTCCTCGATCGGCTGGTCCTGGTCCTCGGTGGGGACATTGTGGTCCTCGGTGGCCACGGTCAGGTCGGGCCGGCGGACCTTGCGTCCGGACATGCGCAGTCCGTCGAAGGCCTGAGGCGAGGTGACCTCGTGGACGAGGTGGAGGTCGATGTAGAGGAGATCGGGCCCACCGTCGGTGCCGTGGCTGACCACATGGCGGTCCCAGATCTTCTCGCTCAGCGTCTTCGGCATGTTCACCGTTCCTTGCCGTCGTATTCCCTGCCGGCTTCTGGCCGGGTCGCTTGTTGTCTCAGAATATGAGATATATATTCTGAATCGTGGGATCAACTGTAAGCGGTGTCGGCGTGATCGACAAGGCCGTTTGCGTCATGAACGCTGTCGAGGCCCGTCCGTGCACCCTGGGTGATCTCGTGACGGCCACCGGCTTCAGCAGGGCAACGGCCCACCGCCTCGCCGCGGCACTCGTGGTACACGGCCTCCTTCGTCGCGACACGGAGGGTCGCTTCAGCCTCGGTCCGCGACTGTTGTCCCTCGGTCGGGCCGCGGCGGACGGGTGGCCGTTGGCGTCGGCCGCGTCGCCGGCGCTGGCCGAGCTCCGCGACACCACCGGCGAATCGGCCCAGCTCTACGTTCGTGAGGGAGACCGGAGGGTCTGCATCGCGTCCCTCCAATCGCCGCACGGACTCCGGACCATCGTCGACACGGGCGCAACGCTTCCGATCGACCAGGGCTCGGGCGGTCGGGTTCTGAGCGGCGAGATCGGGACCGACGGCTGGATCGCATCGGTGGCCGAGCGCGAGACCGGGGTTGCGTCGGTGAGTGCGCCGGTGGTGGACGGGGAGGGCTCGGTGATCGCGGCGGTCTCGGTGAGCGGCCCGATCGACCGGCTCACCTCCGACCCCGGGCCGCTCCACGGGCCGGCGGTCGTGGTGGCTGCTCGACGGATCGCCGAGGATGCGTGGTTGACATGAACGAGCCCGTCGACGACTACGAAGTCCCTCCGGAGGAGGAGATCAGCCGCGCCTCCCTGTGGTTCCTCCGCTTCCTGGTGCTCCTCGTGCTGGTCGTCGTGCTCTGGTTCGCCTACGACGCCCTCCCCAAGTCCTGGTTCTGACCGCGGCCGCGCCGGGCCGTTCGACTTCAGCTGTAGCGGCGGCGCGAAGCACCTCGAACCATCGAGCGCGTAGCGGCCTCGCGTCCTCAACGAGTCGACGCTGGTTGGGGACGCCCCGCAACCGGCAGCCAGGTTCGAACCGGTACCCTCGCCCTTCATGGCGGACAGAACCCGGATCGTCATCATCGTGCTGGCCACGATCTTCACGCTCGGACTCGGGACCCTCATCGTCGTGGTGGTGACCGGCGACGACGACGGCATCACCACCGCCGACGCGGACCTGGGGCGGATCCTCAACGACGCCGACGATGATCACGACACCGATGGCGCCACCGGCATCGATGGTGACCAGGACGCGACAGGCGACTCCGACACCGACTCCGACACCGACCCTGACGAAGTGGGCGACGCGGGTGGTGACACCGCCGCGCTCGACGAGTTCGTGGGCGAGGCCATGGCCTTCATCGAGGGGGCGAGGGGTCGACCGTTCGTGCAGCGACCGGAGGTCGTGGTGATGGACGAGGCCGAGTTCGTCGCCTGGCTCCAGAACGACCTCGAGCAGGAGTTCGCCGAAAATCCCGAGATCGTCACCGAGGCCAACGTCCTGTACCGGGGACTGGGGCTGATCGACCCCGGCGAGTCCATCGACGACGTGTACGGCCGATTCGTCGAGGCCGGGGTGCTCGGTCTGTACGAACCCGAGACCGAGGAACTGCTCGTTCGGGCCGCCGATGAGCTCAGCCTCTTGACCAAGTCGACGATCGTCCACGAACTCGTGCACGCCTATGACGACCAGCTCTTCGATCTGGACCGACCAGAGCTCGAAGACCTCTGGGATGAGCAACCGTGGACGTTTCGGGCCACCGCCGAAGGCAGCGCGAGCCATGTGACGACCCTGTGGACGCAGACGCTGTCGCCCGACGACGCCAGAGCGCTTCGGCTCGAAGAGGCCTCGTTCGGGGATCCGGCGATCGTCTTCGAGTTCGAACTGTCGTTCCTGCTCCTCGAGATCTCGCCCTACCAGTACGGCGAGCCCTACATCGCCCGCCTCGTGGAGGCCGGGGGCTGGTCGGCGGTTGACGCGGCGCTCCTCGAACCCGATCTCAGCAGCGAGCGAATCATCGAAGCAGCAGGGGGACCGGGGCTCGACCCCGTCGATCTGCCGTTCCCGGCCGTTGACGGCGAGATCCTGATCGAGGGTGTCGGCGGTCAGGTCCTCCTCGACTCGATCTTCACCGGCACCGGGGCCGGCACGAGCAGGGCGGCTTCCGGCTGGGGCGGCGACGCGCTCGTCGCCTACATCCCCACCGGCAATCCGGCCGAGAGCTGCGTGCGGTGGGACCTGGTGGCCGACAGCGGACGGGACTTCACCGAGCTTCGCGACGCCCTGCAGAACTGGGTCGACCAGTTGGGTGGCGATCTCTCCGAACCGACCGAAGGGGTGTTGCGAGTCGACCGCTGCGTGTGAAGGCGCGGAGGTCGGGCCGGTCAGCGACTCTCGACGAAACGGATGACGCGAGCACGGTCGGCGGCGGACAGTTCCATGAACCGCTGGGTGACCGCCTCGGCCTCGCCGGCGTGCCACAGGATGGCCTCTTCGACGCTTCGGGCCCGCCCGTCGTGGAGCAACGACCAGTGGCCGTTGACCGTCTCGAGCAGTCCGACACCCCACAGCGGGGCCGTTCGCCACTCGGCGCCACTCGCCTGGAGCACCGGTCGACCGTCGTCGAGTCCAGGGCCGAGGTCGTGCAGCAGCAGGTCGGTGAAGGGATAGATGACGAGATCGTCGAGCTCGGGGGTGTTCGTCGATCCGGTCCGGAGCTGGGGCGTGTGACAGCCGGCGCAACCGATCGATTCGAACAGGACCGCGCCGGCGATCACATCGGGATCGTCGATGTCACGTCCGGCCGGGATGGCGAGTGCTTCCACGTAGAAGGCGAGGTCCGCGAGCTGCGCATCGGTGATCTCGATCTCGCCGTCGACGGGCATCAGCGAGGTGCCGACGCCGATGTCGTCCGCCAACGCCCCGGCCGATTGGTGGGCGAGGTCGAAGTTCTCCGCCTTCCATCCGTGCCGTCCGATGAGCAGCTCGCTCCCATCGACGGTGGGTGCCCACTGCACGCGGCCGCTGATCCCGTCGCCGTCGGCATCGTCGGGATCCGCCAGGGCGAGGATGTCGACGTCCGGCACGAACTCGAGCAGGCCGGGCCCGGCGACCTGCGGTGGGATCCGCAACGAAACCTCGGCGTCGACGGGCAACATCCCCAGGCGGCCCACCACCGACACCGTGGGGGTGCGCAGGGAGTACGCCGTGCCATCCGGGTGCGTGCCGGGCAGCTCCTCCCACAGCACGTTCACCTGGGCTTCGGCCTCCCCCTCCACCGCGTAGGTCTGGAGGCGCGTGCCGTAGCCGGGGAGCTCGAAGGGCCGTTCGTCCGTACCGGCACCGGGCGCAGAGACGTGGACCACCGGGCCGATCCCGACGTAGCCGTTCCGGAGCGGCGCCGCCTGGCGGCCGTTGTTCACGTGACAGGCGTTGCAGCCGTCGGCGTTGAAGTCCGGCCCGAGCCCGTTGTCGGGCCGAAAGAACTCCTCGAACACCTCATCGCCGTCGGCGAATCTGATCCGGGCACTGAGCCCGATGTTGCGGGCCGACAAGTTGTAGGACCGCTCGCTGACCTCGAAGGTCGTGGTGGCGTCACCGGCTCGCTCGATCAACCACTCCGGGGCCGGCTCGCCGGCGACAACGGACGGAGAGTCGAGCGAACCGCCGGTCTCACCCGACTCCGAGACGGCCGATGCACCACCGCTGGACGTCGGATCGTCGCCGCTGCAGGCGGTCGCCAAAGCAGCGGCAGCCGCGCAGGCAGCCGCCAGGCGCCGCATCCTTCGATCAGCCGACTCCGCTCGGGACTTCGATCGCATCGAGATCGAAGTCATCGAACTCGGGCAGGACGTCGGCGGATCGTGGCGGGGCCGAGTCGGCATCGGGCATGTTGGGCTGGCTGTCGGCCCCGGGAGCCGCGATCTCCTCGTAGGGGATGGTCGCATCCGCAGCCGGCGGAGCGAACACGTCGATTCCCGTCAGGCCCTCGACCTCACCGTGATCCTGACCACACGGCATCACGGTCTCGATGTTCTCGGGTCGCGACGTCTCGAAGGTGTTGTCGGCGAAGCAGTTGCCCAGGCTGTCGCCCCCCTGCTGGGCGACGACGACGATGTCGACGAGGTTGTCGCGCAGAACGTTCTCCCGGATCTCGTTGTCCTCCGCGTACCAGATGTTGTCGTCGGGAAGGAACGACACGGCCAGGCCGCCGGTGGCGTTGTTCTCGATCAGGTTGCGCATGACCAGGTTGTCGTTGGTACCGGGCAGGACCATGCCGACCCCGAATGCGAGCTCCCAGATGTCGCTGCCCCGCGTGGTCTCGAGGTTGCCGGTGTGGTGGATCCAGTTGCCGGCGAACACCGCATCTCGCTGCGGGGCGAGCTCTTCGGAGTCGAGGGTGTTCGGCACCACTCCTGCCCGGTTGTGGCGGAACTCGTTGTTCACGATGTAGAGCTCGCCGCCGGCGTTGGTGCCGGAGTAGCCGAGCGTGTTGTTCTCCGAGATGTTGTTCTGGACGACGGCCATACACGGCTGGCACTGGCCCACGTAGTAGCCGGAGTCGGTGTGACCGGCCGCGTAGCTGTGCTCGATGAGCCCATACTCGGCGTTGAAGGCGTAGATCCCGTACTTCCGGTTGTTGTGGGCCGTGATGTAGCTGGCTCGGTAGCCGTGGAGCACGAAATCCGAGTCGTAGTCGCCGGTGAAGAAGACCCCGTTGGAGAAGTAGTTGCGGACGGTGAGGTTCTCGACCGCGACGCCGTTGGCGAACACGATGACACCGTTGGCCATGTCCTCTTTGTGCTCGCCGTCGAGGATCACCTCATTGCGGTCGGTGCCACGGATGACGAGGTTGTCGGTCTCGACGCTCACCGACTCGTGGTAGACGCCGGGGCTGATGAGGACGAGGTCGCCTTCCTGGGCGGCGTCGACCGCTTCCTGGATGGTGGCGAAGTCGTCCGGCACCCGCAGGGTGGCGTAGTCGGGTGCGGGCTCCTCCTCCGGTTCGGGCTCGGTGGCCGCCTCGGAGTCGTCTCCCGAACCAGCGTCGGCTTCGGAATCCCCGCCATCGTCATCGGTGGACTCATCCTCGCCGGCGCCGCCGTCCGATCCCGTGTCGTCGGAGCTGTCATCGCCACCGTCGTCGGACGTATCCGCGGCGCCATCGCCGGACGATGCGTCGGCCGAGCTGTCGTCATCGCCACCGCCCCCGCAAGCGGAAGCGAACGCGGCGAAGGCGATCAGGATCACGAACAGTCGGCGCAGAAGGTGCGAGCGCATTGGGTTCCTCGGAGGTCGGGAGCGGCGGCGAGTCGGCCGTGACCCTAGTGCTGTGGTCTCCGGTCCGATCAATCTCCGCCCGGCGACACCACGATCAGCCGGCCGGTCTGGCCCCGGCTGGCGGTGCCGTGGAGACTGCAGAAGTACGGGTAGTCGCCCGGGGAGTCGAAGGTCCGGGCTGCCGAGTCTCCCTTCTCGGCCAGCTCGGCGGTCGGGATGGCCTCGAACGCCCCATCCTGTGATGGTCGGACGTTGTGTTCGTTCCGGCCCTCGTTGGTCCAGGTGATGGTGGTTCCGGCCGAGACCACGACTACCCGTTGGACGAACACGTTGTCCTCGATCTCGATCTCGATCTCGCTCTGGCCGGTCAGGTCCAGCGCGTCCTCTGGGATCTCGATGGTGTCGGCGCCGCTGTCCGCCGCGCCGCTGCCCGCCTCCTCGTCCGCGCCGCTGCTGTCCACCCCGTCGGTGCTCGCGGCCGTGGGATCCGCGGCGGCCTCGGCGGCGGCGCTCGCGTCCACGTCGAATCGACCGATCGGGTCGTCCGCGGCGCAGGCGCCCGCGAGAACGCACACGATGAGACCCACGCGCAGGGGTGGGCAGTTCCTTCGACGGCTGGTGCGGCGAGGCATCGGCCGCAAGGTAGTGGAGCCGCAGCGCGGGCCCCCACTCGCCCGGCCGGTTCGGGTCAGTCGAGTCCGGCGGCGTGTCGGATCAGTTCGATGAAGGGTGGAACGAAGCGATCCGCCTGTGTGACACAGCCGTCGTGA
>CAYFLT010000041.1:0-19522 GCA_964344055.1 uncultured Candidatus Nemicrothrix sp. | reverse complement strand
GATCGACCGGATCTGGGCGTGGGGGACCAGGGCGGCGAGACGGTGCTGCAATCCGGGGCTGACCATCGAGTCGAGGGTGGTGACCCCCACACCGGTGGGAACGCGGACCTCGGGGAGCCATGAGCGGCTGTCGAAGCGGGCGATCTCGCCGGCCGCCTCGAGCACCATGGGAACCGATCCGGCCGCGACTTCTTCGACGAACCACTGGGGGCCGGGTGTGGCGTCACGTCCGCTGGCCCACTCGTAGCCCCGGCGGAACATCGCCTGCTGGCGTTCGGCGGAGAGGACGCGGCTGCCTCGGCCCACCGGTCCGGCGGCCCGCAGCATGCGAGTGTTGCGGTCCCGGCGCGGCTGGCGGGCCCAGGTGGCCGACAGCACCATGCCCGACACCCGCGCACGGTGCCGGTGGGCCAGCAGCTGGGCGATCGCTCCACCCATCGAGTAGCCGGCGACCACGAAGTGATCGATGCCGAGCGCATCGGCGAGTGCCACCACGTCGTCGGCCGCGTCGTCGAGTCGGAACCGGGCACGATCGCGGATGCCCTGGCCATGGCCCCGATGGTCGAGGCTGATCACCCGGACATGGGCACCGAGGGGCTCGTAGACGGGGAACCAGTTCAGCGCCGCGGTGACGGTCCACCCGTGGAGGAGGAAGACCACCGGGGCGTCGGCCGGTCCCTCCACTTCGCGCACGTAGGTCGTGCCCCTGCCGTGGAGTTCCACCGGCCGTCCGGGTGGGAGCCGCGGGCGGCCGACCGAGCGGTCTCCGGGTTCGAAACCGGGCGAGGCGGTGCGAGCCACAGGGCTATTCGATCTCGACGACCTTGACCTTCAGCATGGCCCCGGTCGGTGCTTCGTACTCGACTTCCTCGCCGACCCTTGCACCGAGCAGGGCACCGCCCATCGGGGATCCCGGGGACACGACCATCACGTCGTCGCGCTGTTCCTCGATGGACCCGACGAGGTACTTCTCGGCCTCGTCGTCGCCGTCGTAGAGGATGGAGACGATCGACCCTGTCCGGACCTCGTCGCCGCCGCCGTCGTCGGTGACGATGACTGCGTTCTCGATGATTCGGGCCAGGTGCATGATGCGGCCCTCCATCTTGCCCTGCTCCTCTTTGGCGGCGTGGTAATCGCCGTTCTCGGACAGATCACCCAGCTCTCGGGCGGCCTCGATCTTTCGGGCGATGTCGATGCGGCCGCGGGTGGTGAGGTCCTCGTATTCGGTCCTCAGCCGGTCGAAGGCGGCCTGGGAGAGCTGCTGTGCGTCTGCCATGGCCAGGAATCTACCGGCCCAGGTACACTGCTCGGCGTGGTTCCGACCGACATGGTGCCCAGGCGCACGGCTCGATCCATCATCATTTCGTAGCGCACGTCGTTGTTCGGCGTGCGCGTGAAGCCGTCCACTTCGGTGGGCGGTTTCTTGGTTTCCAGAGCAGAAAGAAAGACGGAAGTGGCGCATCGAGTGGCAATCATGGGTGGCGACGGCATCGGCCCCGAGGTCGTGGCCGAGGGCCTGAAGGTCATCGCCGCGGCGGGAGTGGAACTCGACACCGTCGACTACGACCTCGGCGGTGAGCGATATCTGCGTGACGGGGTCGTGCTCACCGACGAGATCATCGCCGAGTGGCGCAAGCTCGACGCGATCTACGCCGGAGCGGTCGGCACTCCCGGCGTTCCGCCTGGTGTCATCGAGCGCGGGCTGCTGTTGCGGATGCGCTTCGAACTCGACCTCTACATCAATCTCCGCCCGTTCAAGCTCCCGGCATCGGGCGACAACCCCGGCCACGATTTCGTCGTGATCCGCGAAAACACCGAAGGCACCTACGCCGGCGAGGGTGGCTTCCTGCGCAAGAACACTCCTGAGGAGATTGCCACCCAGGGTTCGGTGAACACCCGGCACGGGGTGGAGCGGGCCATCCGCTACGCCTTCGATCTGGCGATGCATCGCAACAAGCACCTGACGCTGGTGCACAAGACCAACGTCTTGACCTTCTCGGGGGACCTGTGGGACCGCACGTTCCACGAGGTGGCCACCGAGTACCCGTACGTCGAGACCGCCTACAACCATGTCGACGCGGCGTGCATCTACTTCGTGGACGACCCGCATCGTTACGACGTCATCGTCACCGACAACTTGTTCGGCGACATCCTGACCGACCTCGGCGGCGCCGTGTCGGGCGGGATCGGTCTGGCCCCCACGGCCAACTTGAACCCGCACGGTGTGTCGATGTTCGAGCCGGTGCACGGCTCGGCCCCCGACATCGTCGGCACCGGCAAGGCCAACCCGGTGGCCACGGTGCTGTCCGGCGCCATGATGCTGGACCATCTCGGTGAGACTGCCGCCGCCGAGCGGATCCGCAAGGCGTGCGCCGACCCCGACTCGCTCACCGGATCGACCAGTGAGATCGGTGACGAGATCGTCGCCCGCCTCTGAACTGACCGCCCCCAGACCTCCCACGTACGCTTTCGACCCACTCACCCAACCGACCCGCCTCCCGGCCAGCAAGGAGCAGCCATGCCGATCACCCCGACACCCAACATCTGGATGAACGGCGAGATGATTCCGTGGGAGGACGCCAAGATCCACGTCCTGACCCACACGCTCCACTACGGCACCGGCGTCTTCGAGGGCATTCGCGCCTATGAGACCGCGGACGGGCCGGCGGTGTTCCGTCTCACCGAGCACATCGAACGGCTCTACAACTCGGCGCGCATCCTCGGCATGCCGATGCCCTACGACGTGCCCACCGTCGTGCAGGCGTCCAAGGACGTGGTGGCCGACTCGGGGCTGCAGGAGTGCTACCTGCGCCCGATCGCCTACTACGGCTATGGCGAGATGGGTCTGGCCACCGGTGCCTGCACCACCGACATCGCGATCGCGGCGTGGCCGTGGGGCGCCTACCTCGGCGACGATGCGGTGACCAAGGGCGTGCGGATGAAGATCTCGTCGTGGACCCGGCACGACCACAACATCATGCCGCCGGCCTCCAAGACGACCGGCAACTACGCCAACTCCACGCTGGCGAAGATGGAGGCGCTGAACGCCGGCTACGACGAGGCCATCATGTTGAACGGCGCCGGGCTGGTGAGTGAGTGCTCGGGCGAGAACCTCTTCTGCAAGAAGGGTGACGTGGTGCTCACCCCGCCGACGTCGTCGGGCGCCCTGCCGGGCATCACCCAGGACACGGTGATGGCGCTGGCCGCAGATCTCGGGATCGACATCCAGATCGGCGACCTCGCGCGCAGCGATCTCTACACCGCCGACGAGATCTTCGTGGTGGGCACCGCCGCCGAGGTGAGCGCGGTGAACTCGGTGGACGACCGCGACATCCCGTGCCCGGGTCCGGCCACTCAGGCGCTGGCGACCGCCTACGGCGAGCTGGTCCGGGGCAAGAACCCGAAGTACTCGTCGTGGAACGAGTTGGCCACATGACCGACGCATCACCCGAGGTGGACCGTTCGGCGGTCCACGACCCGAGTTGGCCTCGTCGCGTCGACATCTACGACACGACCTTGCGAGACGGAAGCCAGCTCGAAGGGATCTCCCTCACCGTCGACGACAAGCTGCGGATCGCCGAGCAGCTCGATCGCCTGGGCGTGGCCTTCATCGAGGGCGGCTGGCCGGGCGCCAACCCGAAGGACGACGAGTTCTTCGAGCGGGCCAAGACCGAGCTCAGCCTTTCGACCTCGGAGTTCGTGGCGTTCGGTTCCACTCGACGGGCGAAGGGCAAGGTCGACTCCGACCAGACCCTGGCCAACCTGATCGGCGCCGACACCGGCGTGGTGTGCATCGTCGGCAAGTGCTGGGACTATCACGTCACCGAGGCGCTCCAGACCACTCTCGACGAGGGGGTGGCGATGGTGGCCGACTCGGTCGAGTACCTCGTGGGCCAGGGCAAGCGGGTGTTCTTCGATGCCGAGCACTTCTTCGACGGGTACAAGCGCAACGCGGAGTTCAGTCTGCGGGTGGTGGAGGCGGCGGCGATGGCCGGCGCCGAGGCCGTTGTGCTGTGCGACACCAACGGCGGCTCCCTCCCGCCCGACATCGAGGCGGCGGTGGGTGCCGTATCGTTCAAAAAAGACTGTCAGGTGGGGATTCACCTCCACAACGACACCGGCTGCGGTGTGGCCAATGCGCTGGCCGCAGTGCGGGCCGGCGCGACCCAGGTGCAGGGGACGATCAACGGCTACGGCGAGCGGGTGGGGAACTGCGACCTCGTGCCGATCATGGCCAACCTCGAACTGAAGATGGGCATCTCTTGTCTCCCCGAGGGCCGCCTCGCGCACCTGACCTCGGTCGCCCACCATGTTGCCGAGCTGGTGAACTTCACCGTCGATCCCCAGCAGCCCTACGTGGGAGCGACGGCGTTCGCGCACAAGGCGGGCCTGCACACCTCGGCGCTGAGCCGGGCCAGCGACGCCTATGAACACGTGGAGCCGGATCTGGTCGGAAACGGCACCCGGGTGCTGGTGTCGGAGATGGCCGGCCGTTCCACGCTGGAGATGAAGGCCGAGCGGCTCGGGATCGCGCTCGACGGCAAGGCGTTGGGTGACGTGATCGACACCCTGAAACGGCTCGAGCACGAGGGCTATCACTTCGAGGCGGCGGACGCCTCGCTCGAACTCCTCATGCGGGGCGCGGCTGGTTGGGAGCAGCCCTTCTTCCAGCTCGAATCGTTCTCGGTCGACATGGCCCACCGTTCCGGCACGGGCGCCCGCGCCTGGAACGACGTGGCAGTGGACGTCGAGACCCAGGCCACCGTGAAGCTCTGGGTGGATGGCGAACGCCGGATCGCGGTGGGGGAGGGCAACGGCCCGGTCAACGCCCTCGATGCCGCGCTGCGAGCCGCGCTCAACGGGCGCTACCCGGGTCTGGACAACATCTCGCTCACCGACTTCAAGGTGCGTGTCCTCGACACCAACAAGGGCACCGGTGCGATCACCCGGGTGCTGCTCGATTCGACCGACGGATCGCGGGAGTGGTCGACCATCGGGGTGAGCGAGAACATCATCGAGGCCTCGTGGCAGGCGCTCGTGGACTCCATCATCTACGGCTTGCTCCACACCGACGACTGAGGAACTGACGAGATGACCCGTGCCTTCACCCTTCTCGACGGCGGAATGGGGAAGGCACTCAGCGAGGTCGGTGCGCCGTTTCGGCAGCCCGAGTGGTCGGCGTTGGCGCTGATCGAGGGCCCCGACTGGGTGGCGCGGGTGCACGACGAGTTCATCTCGGCCGGCGCTGAGGTGATCATCACCAACAACTACGCGGTGGTGCCCTTCCACCTCGGAGACGAGCGTTTCGCCGCGCGGGGGACCGAGCTCACCGTGCTGTCGGGCCGACTGGCGCGCGAGGCTGCGGATCGAGCGGCCGCCAATGGTGGCACCGTCAGGGTGGCAGGCTCGCTGCCGCCCCTCTTCGGTTCCTACGTGCCCGAGCGGTTCGACCCCGATCGTGCTCCGGCCATGCTGGCGCTGATCGCGGAGGCCCTTGCTCCGTACGTGGATCTGTTCGTGGCGGAGACCCAGTCGCTGGTGGCCGAGGCCCGGGCCAGCGCCGAGGCGGCGGCTCCGCACGGCCTGCCGCTCTGGCTCTCCATGACCCTGGCGGACGAGGACCATTCCGCTCCGCCCCGGCTCCGGGGAGGGGAGTCCGTGGCCGAGGCCGCAGCCCTGGCGCAGGAAGTCGGGGCCGAGGCGCTCCTCTTCAACTGCTCCCACGTCGAGGTCATGCACGGAGCGCTCGTGGAAGCCCGAGCTGCGCTCCCAGCGGAAATCCACGTCGGTGCCTACGCCAACGCGTTCGAGCCGGCCGAGGCGCAGGGGCCGGCCAACGAGGTGATCCGGACTCACCGCGCGGACGTGGACCACGGTGGGTACGTGCCCTACGTGGAGTCCTGGATCGACGCCGGGGCGACCATCATCGGCGGATGTTGCGGCATCATGCCGCGCCACATCGCAGATCTTGCCGAGCTGCACTGAGTCGGCCATCTCAGGCCGCCTCGGCCGTTGGTCTTCGTTGCGCCGATTTCCGCACGATCTTCCAGCCGCCTTCGGACCTCATGAGGACGTGGCTGCCGTCGTGGAGAAGGTGATGATCGCCGGAACACACGAGCACCAGATTGTCGATGTCGGTCGGACCCTGGTGCTCCCAGTAGTCGATGTGGTGCGCCTCGCAGTGTGACGGCGAGGCTCCACAGCCGACGCATCCCCCGTCGCGGACGACCAGCTGTGCCCACTGCTCATCGGTGGCCAGGCGAACGGATCTGCCCTGCCAGAGGACCGCCCCGTCGGTACCGAAGATGGCGCCCACCAGTGCCCCGTCGCAGACGATGCGATCCAGTACCGACTGGGGAAGGGCCTCACCGTCGATGAGGGTGGCCTCCCCGTCGAGTGAGCCGAAGACCCGCTCGTAGTCGAGCCGAACGATCGCCATGTGTTTGGGATGAGGTCGTTTCGTGCGACCGGCGCCCGAGGTGAGGATCGCGGCCAGGGCATCGGCGCGGCGCTGCTCGGGTGAGCGGACGAGGTCGGGAGATCCTTCGCGGCCGCCATCGGCTCGCCACATCTGTTCGTAGACCTCCTCGAGGCGCGATGTGATCTCCTTGCCGACCACCGGGTCGAACTTGGCGAAGAGGACCGTCATGCCTTCGGGGTTGGTCCAGGCCTTGGCTTCTCGTTTGGCTCGCTGCCGTTCGAGCCGGGACCGTTTCTCGTCTTCGTCCTGCTTGCTGTTGGCCCAGTCCCGGGCTCGGCGCTCGAACATGTCGGCCGGCTGGGCTTTCGCATCGTCCACCAGGGCATCGTCGGCCTCTTCCTCAGAGGTCTCCTCGGCAGCATCGGCCGCGGCATCGGCGTGCTCTTCGGTGATCTCGCCGTTGGCCAGCGCATCCCGGGTCTTCGGCATCTTCTTGAGCTTCGCGGCGGTCTTTGCGGCCTTCTTCGAGGAGCGCTTCGACCGTCTCGCCCTGGACCGGTTGACGTCCTTCGCAGGGACCCCGCCATCGTTCAGGTCGTCGATTGCCGCCAGGAACGCCAGGCGCCGCTCGACCGCGTGGGACTCCAGCTTGGAGAGCACCTCCACTGCAGATTCGAGCTCGGGGCGGCTCATCCCATGCGGCGACAATTCGTCGAGCCGGCGATGGATGGAGGAGAACATGAAGATCAAGATAGCGAACACATGTTCGTGACACAACACCCTTTCAAATAATTTCGAGTATTCGTCATGGTGTTTCTCAGGGCACCGAACGGGCGCGCTCGGCCGCACTACCATCACGGACCCATGGTCGAGTTCGCCGACGACTTCAGACCCGAGCCCTGGTGGTGGCGTGACGCCCCGCCGGTCGAACGGCCGAGCCCGCCGCCGGAGGACGTCGACGTGGTGGTGATCGGCGCTGGCTATGCGGGTCTCTCGTGCGCGATCGAGGTCGCGGCGTCCGGGCGTTCGGTAGCGGTGCTCGATCGGCTCCGGATCGGCGAGGGGGCATCGGGCCGGAACGCGGGGTTGTGCTCGGGTCGGGCCGGCATCTCCAAGATGATCGACCTCGAGGCCTACGTGGGTTCCGAGCGGGCGGCGGCCATCCTCGACGAAGCCGACGACGCCTACGCCTCCTTCCGAACCACGGTTGACCGCGTGGCCCCCGGTGCCCATCAACATTGCGGCCGATTCGTTGCCGCACGCTCGGACCACGCCTTCCGGAAGCTGGCCAAGAAGCACCACGAGTACCTGACCGCGAGTGCCTCCGGCGTAGTGGATGGCATCGAGTTGGTGGCCCAGGGCGAAGAAGGCCGCTTCATCGACTCCGATGAGTACTCCGGCGGAATGGCGGTGGCCGACGCGGGTCTGGTCCACCCTGCTCGGTACGTCCAGGGTCTGCGTGGGCAGGCGGAGTCGGCGGGTGCGACGCTGCACACGGGGGTCGAGGTCGTCGGTATCGATGCCCGGGATCCGAAGGCTCGAAACGTCACCATCGAGGTCGGTGGGAGCCGGCGCACTGTCGCTGCCGGTGAGATCGTGCTGGCGACCAACGGTTACACCGACCGGTCCGCACCCTGGCACCGGGCTCGAATCGTGCCCATGTCGTCCTCGATCATCGCGGTCGAAGATCTCGGCCGCGACACCGTCGAGGAACTCCTTCCGGCGATGACTGCGGTGATCGACACGAATCGCGTGATCGTCTACGCCCGCCCCACTCCGGACGGCCACAGCATCCTGTTCGGGGGACGCGCCCGTTTCCATCCGGTCGGCCCGGACACCGGAGCGAAGATCCTCTACGACCAGATGCGTCGGGTGTTCCCGTCGCTCGAGGGAGTGTAGGTGATCAACGCCTGGTCGGGCTACATGGCCTTCACGCGCGACTGGCTGCCGAAGATGGGCTCTCACGACGGGATGCGCTACGTCCTCGGCTGCAACGGCGGCAGCGGCGTCGTTCTGATGACGTGGCTGGGCCGCAAGGTCGGTCAACAGATCGTGGGCGACGACGGTGGCCGGTCCACCCTGGAGGGCATCGCGTTCGATCGTCAGCCTCTGGGTCGGTGGACGTCGGCGTTCGTGCCGTTCGCCGGTGTCTGGTACCGGACGCGCGACGCCGTCGACCAGAGGCGTTGATCAGCGCGACTCGAGGTGGTCGGCGAGGCGGGACAGGCGTCGGTCCCACTCGCCCTGGACACGGGCCACCCAGCCGTTCACATCCTCGAGGGCATCAGGGATGAATCGGTAGACCCGCTCCCGACCCTGCTTCGTGGCGGTGACGACCCCTGCGTCGGAGAGGATCTCCAGGTGTTTGGCGACCGCTTGCCGGCTGATGCCGAGCGACCCGGCCAGCACGGTGGCGGTGGATCCGTCGACCTCGGTGAGCGACTCGACGATGTGGCGGCGGTTCCCGTCGGCGAGCGCCGTGAAGATGTCGGTCACGCTCGGATGGTGAGATCGATCCGCAGCCGCAACAGGGCGGCGCGCCATTCCCAGGCGGCTCCGGATCTCGAGGAGATTGCGGCGCACGAAGAGTTGGAGGCGCTCGCGATCGCGGTGAGCGGGACCTCGGGCCGCTCCACCACGATCACGCGGGTGCCATGGACGGTCGGCACCACGTCGATCGTGACCGAGCTCGGCGACGCGGGATCGCTCACCGGCCACCAGCGATACCGCAGTCGCCGATCCGCGTCGGTGGATTCGACGACCGTGCCCTCCCGCTCGACGCCGGTTGCGGGATCGGGTGCCCTGATCTCGCCGCCTGGTGTGGGGTCGATGGTGGCACCCTCGCCGAGCCAGGCTTCGATCCCTTCATCGGTCGACAGGGCCCTCCAGACGTCTTCGGGAGATGCGTCGACATCGATCTCGGTGGTTGCGGAGGGGGTGTCGGTGTCAGGCATGTTCCGATGATAACGCAACTGAGAGGTTGCGCGTCAGCTGTTTGCCCGCCACACTCAACGCGCAATCAATTGATTGCGCAAAAGGAGCGGCTCCGTGTTCAACCATCTCGTCCCCACCGTCATCGAGCAGACCGTGCGAGGGGAGCGGTCCTTCGATCTCTTCTCCCGCCTTCTCGCCGATCGGGTCGTGTTCCTGGGCACCGAGATCGACGACATCAGCGCCAACCTCGTGATCGGCCAGCTCCTGCATCTCGAATCCCAGGACGCCGAGAGGGACATCCAGCTCTACATCAACTCGCCTGGAGGTTCGGTCACTGCAGGGTTCGGCATCTACGACACGATGCAGTACGTCAAACCCGACGTGTCGACGATCTGCGTCGGCCAGGCGGCCTCGTGGGCGGCAGTGCTTCTCGCGGCCGGTGCGCCGGGAAAGCGGTTGACCCTTCCGAACGCCCGGGTGCTGATCCATCAGCCTCACGGCGGAGCGCAGGGGCAGGCGACCGACCTGGCGATCCAGATCGAGGAGATGCAGCTCGCCCGCCGCAGGATCGAGGAACTCCTCGCCGAGCACACCGGTCAGCCGATCGAGCGAGTGGCCGCCGACATCGAACGTGACTACATCGTCCGGGGTGAGGACGCCGTGGAATACGGACTGGTCGATGAGGTCATCGCCCACCGGGAACTCCAGAAGGTGGAGGTCATCGGCCCCGGCTACCGGTGAACCGGGCCGGAATCCCCAGCGGCGGCCGGGTCACGCCCAGATGACGTCCTCCTCGGATCCTCGATCCGGCTCCGCGGGGAAGGGTCGGGCCTCACCATGCCAGAACCGCCACGCGGTCCAGGCAGCCGCGGCCGCATCGAGCAGGTCGTCCGTGAGTGCCGCGACACCGGCAGCGGTATCCAGGTCGTCGAGATCGATTCCTGCTCGGCGGCACGCGTCATACCGCTCCTTCATTCCCGCCCAGGTCTTCTTGCTCGCCTTTGCCGGCCCGCCGAGCATCTCTGCGAAGCAGGCTTCCGGGTGGGCCTCGAAGGACGGGACGGAGGTCGTGGTGAGCCACTCCTGCGCTTCGCGGATCTTGGGGACGAGCGCCCACGCCTGTCGACTGATCCCCTTGCCGGTCGATGCTCGGCTGGCCTCGTTCGCCGAGGCGTAGTCGCGACAATCGAACGCCGCCCGCGTCGGGGTGGCGAACACTGAGCTCCGTCGAGGCCCGAGGAATGCCCGCAGCTCGCCCTCTGCTGGTCGGCCGTCGGGTCCGGGAACGAACAGTGGCATGTCGATCCCTACGAGCGCTGCATCCGGCACCGCGGTGTCGAGTGCCGCGAGGGTCGGTAGATGGTGGGCCATGGCCGCGAGGGGCGATACTCGCTTCGTGATCGATCGCCCCGCCCTCGAAGGAATCGTCGCCGAGACCGGCTTCTCCGGCGTGGTGCACGCGGAGGCCGGCGGCGTGAGCGTCGAACTCGCGGCAGGCCTGGCCGATCGGGCCAACGAACGGCCGAACCGAGTCGGCAGCCGCTTCGCCACCGCGAGTATGACCAAGGGGTTCACGGCGGTGACGGCGGTGTCGCTGATCGAGTCCGGTGATCTCGGTTTCGACTCGCGATTGCGTGACATCACCGGCGACGACTTCCCGCTCGTCGATCCGGCCGTCACGATCGAGGACCTTCTCGGGCACCGATCCGGAGTCGGCGACTATCTCGACGAGGAGGTGCTCGGCGACATCGACGAACACGTGCTCGGCGGACGGTCCGCACACACCTTCGAGGCGCCCGACGACTACGTACCGCTCGTCGCAGCACCTCCGCAGGTGAACCCTCCGGGGGAGCGGTTCGCGTACAACAACGGCGGCTTCATGATGCTCTCGGTGGCGATCGAGCGAGCGACTGGTCGTGGCTTCCACGATCTCGTCCACGAGCGGGTGTTCGAGCCTGCCGGGATGGGAACGGCCGGGTTCTTCCGCTCCGACGATCTGCCCGTGGGTACGGCGTTCGGCTATCTGCGGAACGGGAGGACGAACGTGTTCCACCTCCCGGTGATGGGAGGGGGCGACGGGGGTGCCTATGTGACCGCCGCGGACATGGCGGCGTTCTGGCAGGGCCTGTTCACCGGTCGGCTGCTCCTGCCGTCCATGGTCGAGACGATGACGACCGCCCGCTCGGACACCGACGAGGACGGCCACGATTACGGGCTCGGCTTCTGGCTGGTCACCGGTGGCACGGCGGTCGTTCTGGAAGGAATGGACGCGGGCGTGAGCTGCCGTTCCCTCTACGATCCGGCGAGCGGAGCGACCTACACGATTCTGGCCAACGACTCGTCCGGTGCCTGGCCGGTCGCCCGCCACCTCGAGAGCGTGATGGGGGAGACATGAGCGACACGTGGACTGATACGCAGATGCGCGAGCTGTTCGAGTCGGTGAAGAACTGGGGTCGGTGGGGTGATGACGATCAGCGGGGGACGCTGAACCTGATCACGCCGGAGAAGATCCGGGAGGCGTCCCGCTCGGTGGTGGCCGGCGAGACCGTGAGCTGCTCGCTCCCGCTTGCCGTGCAGCCATCACCCGAGAACCCCCACCCTGCCCTGCACATGATGACGCGAGCGGGGGACGACTGTGTCTCGACCAACTCCGGTCTCGAAGCCACGGGCGACTTCATCGGTGTGGCGTTCCACGGCATGGCGACATCGCACATCGATGCGCTCTGTCACGTCTTCGTCGACGGCCAGATGTACAACGGGTTCTCCAAGGACGAGGTGAAGAGCACGGGCGCGCGACGCGGCAGCATCATGGCGGCCAGCGACGGCATCGTCACCCGAGGCGTGCTGCTCGACGTGCCGCGGACGGTCGGGCAGGAGTGGTTCGAGCCGGGTGCGGCCATCCGGATCGCCGACCTCGAGGCGGCCGAGGATGCCCAGGGAGTGCAGGTCGTCGAGGGTGACGCGTTGCTCGTGATGACCGGCCGGGACGCCCGGCGGCGAGCGGAGGGACCGTGGAGCCCGTGGGGTGTCGGTCTGCCCGGTCTCCATGTCGAATGCCTGCAGTGGCTCCATGATCGCGGGGTGGCCCTCCTCGGCTCGGACTCGGTGCACGACCCGATCCCCAGCACCGTTGCCGAGGGGTGGTCCCTACCGATCCACGAGGTGACGCTCGTGGCGATGGGGATGCATCTGCTCGACAACCTGTGCCTCGAGCGTCTCGGCGACGCATGCGCGCGGCATCAGCAGTGGCACTTCCATTTCACCGTCGCCCCTCTCCACGTCGAAGGCGGCACCGGCTCCCCCGTGAACGCCATCGCCGTACTCTGAAGGTCAAACGGGGGGACAGGCACCCGTTTGACCTTCCCGGCGAGACAGTTGGCCCCGTCCCCCGGCGTCCCGTCAGCGGAGGATGCCAGCGGCCTTGAGGCCGTTGATCTCGATCGGGGAAAGGCCGAGCACCTCGTCGAGGACCTCCTCGGTGTGCGCGCCCAGGCAGGGAGCCGAGGCCGCGGTACGGAGCTCCGTTCGGGTGAACCGCGTCGGGTTCCGGACGTGATGCTCGATCCCGAACTCCTCGTGCACAAGCTCGTCGACGAAGCCCCGCTCGTTGAGATGGGCGTCCCCGAGATGGTGGAGTGGGCCCATCACGGTCAGCGCCGAAACACCCACGGCCTGGAGTAGAGCGGTTGCGTCATCCGCGGGAAGGGTCTCGGTCCATGCCGAGAGACGAGCGTCGATGTCGTCCCGGGCGGCCAGCCGGCCCGCGCTCGTGGTCCACGCCGGCTCCGACTCCCACCCGCAGACGTTTTCGAGGGCGGCCCAGGCTGCGTCGTCAGCGACCGCGATCGCGATCCACTCGTCCTCACCGGCTGACGGGTACACCCCGTGGGGAGCCATCGATGGGTGCCGGTTGGCGAGGTTCCGCGGCTCGACCCCGGTCTCGATGCCCTCGAGGTACAGCTCTCCGAGGAGGTACACGGCGGCCTCGGTCTGGGCCATGTCGACGAGCTGACCCTCGCCCGAACGGTCTCGGTGATCCAGGGCGGCGAGCACGGCGACGGCCAGCAGCTTGCTGGCGACATGATCGGGGTGGTTCATCGAGGTGCCGGAGGGATACGGCCCGTCCGGATGGCTGAACAGCAGGTGGACCCCCGAGAAGCACGAGTTCAGAGGCCCGTAGGCACGCATCTCACCCATGGGTCCGCCCCGCCCATAGCCCTGAGAGGCTGCATAGATCACGGATGGATTGATCGCCCTGATGTCGTCGTAGTCGAGACCGAGGCGGGCCATCATCCCGCCCCGATTGTTCTCGGCGATCACATCAGCGTCCCGGCACAACTCCAGGGCGAGTCGTTTCCCTTCGTCGGTTGTCATGTCGATGGTCACGCTGCGCCGGCCCCGGCTCGCACAGTTGAAGGCGTAGGCCTTGTTCACCTGCCCCAGTCCGGTGAACCGGAGCGCGTCCATCTTCCGACTCGACTCGATGCGGATGACGTCGGCCCCCAGCTCGCTGAGCATCCAGCTCATCTCGGGGACCACGGCGGCCATACCGAACTCGATGACCCTCACGCCGTCGAGGAGTAGTCCCGTCCGACGGTCCGCCGTGACGGGCGGGCGCGAGGGCCAGTCGAGTCGGTCGCCCACCGGTCTCGGCGGAGTGGGTGGCTCGTGGTCGGCGGAGGACAGCTTCCACGGCGTGACCGCCATGCCGTCGTGGAAGAACTCGCGAGCGTCGCATTGTGGGTGGGCCACGAACTCGAGCGGCGTCTGGACGAGCCCGAGTGGCAGGGCGAGCTCCATCGCGTGAGCGAAGATGTCGGCTCGGGTGCGCCGGCCGAGGATGCGGCCACAGACGTCGCGGACGACATCGTTGTTCATGCCTCGGTACTGGAGGTCCTTCCACTCGGGACCCGAGAGCTCCTCCGGTGAACCGAGCAGTGTCACCAGGTTGTCCCAGTCCCGTCCGGTGGTGATCACGAGCCGCACGTAGCCGTCCGCGGCCGGCATGACGTGGAAGAGTCCCTCGGCGTTCCGGGTGCCTTCAACCGGTAGAAGGGGGTTCACCGACAGGTAGTCCGGGATCGACACCGGCCATGGGATGAGCCCGGTGAGCGCCGCCTCCTGGACACTGATCTCCACCCGCTGACCGAGTCCACACCGTCGCCGTTCCATGATCGCCGCCACTGCGCCCAGCGCACCGTGTACCGATGCGCAGTCGTGGGCCACATAGCCGGGTGGTGCGGTGGGCGGCAGAAGCGGGAATCCCGTGGCGAACAAGGCGCCCGAAGCGGCGAGTGCGGGGAGCGGCTCGAGCCGCCAGTCCGCGCGAGGGCCGGTCAGGCCGAAGTCACTCAGCGACACGTGGATCAGCTGTGGGTGGGCGGTGAGAAGGCCGTCCCGGTCGAGGTCGGCGCCGGGCCCGAGGTTCTCGATGTAGACGTCGGCCCGGTCGAGAAGCTGCCGCCACTCGGCCGACTCGGGATCCAACTCGACCACCCGCTTGCGGGCGTTCCGGAAGCGATCACCCGCTTCGCCATCGTCGTCGCGGTGGGGAATCCGGGCGACGTCTGCGCCGAGGTCGGCGAGCAGGCGTGCACACAAGGCGCCTCTGAGGTCCGTGTGGTCGACGACACGGAGATCGGTGAGCGGGAGGTGGCCGGACATCGCCCGGCAGTCTCGCGTGCCCGGCATCCGACGGCCATGTGACTACGCTGCGGCCATGGCTGCACCCGTCCGCATCCCCACCGACCCCACCCGAGCGAAGCACTACGCCTCTCCGCCCCGACGGGAGGGCTCGTGGCAGGCGGATCGCCCCGGCGAGACGGTCGGCGCGCCGCATCCCACCGGCAAGGCGCTCGGGAATCAGGGGCCGGATCAGGGTTATGCAATCAAGCTGGCGAAACGGTTCGCCGACCGGCTGGTGCTTCAGCCGGGTGAGCACGCTGCGGATGCACTCGACGGCGCGTGCTGCGTGGCCCTTCGGCGGGCGTCGCTCTACGGCCGCGGTCCGGTTGCGGCCGACGTCGAGATCGGACTCACGGTGTTCGGTTTCCTCGGCGAGGCGGCGGACGAGCTCGTGGAGCTTCGGCGGGGTCTCTTCGACGAGGTCCACCACACCACGATCCACTACTTCACCGGACGCGAGATCGCCGACACGGTGCCCGAGGCCACCCTACGGATGACAGTGGACGAGGTGAAGGCCGCGCACTCCCGCGACTGGAAGGCACCGCTCGGTCGCTGAGGTTCCGGCAGCCACGGTCCGTGGCCACTAGGGTCGGATCCGGTGGAAACTGTTGGGGAAGTGACGCTGCATCGACAGCCGGCGGCACGTTCGATGGGGCTTCTCGAAGGCGGCGCGGCCGCCGACCTGCGTGCGGTCGGCCTGCTGATGGCGGCTGGGGGTTTGCTTCTTCCGCTCGGCCCTGACGCCCGCTACGGGAAGTCACCGGCGTCCCGTGCCCGTTCTGCGGCATGACCACCGCGACGATCGCGGCCGCTCACGGCGACTTCGGCGGATCGATTGCCGCCAACCCGGCCGCCCTCGTTCTCGTGGTGGCTGTCGCCGCAGCGTTCGTCCCGCCGCTCTACCGGAGCGGGATGCTCCGGCGGATCGCGGCTCGCGCCAGGCCGTGGCTCGTCCGGCTGCCCTGGTTCGCCCTACCCGTTCTCTGGTTCTGGCCGCTCGCCCGCTTCGGATTCGTCGACCTGCTCTGACCCGACCCAAGCCTGATCAAAGGAGACCATTGTGAGCGATTCCGGATTCCCACCGCCCCCACCGCCCGGCGACGGAGGAGGCGCACCACCCCCGCCCCCGCCTCCGCCCGGTGGATATGCCGCACCGGTCGGGGGCACGGCGGCCATGTCGCCCGCCGGCTTCGGTAGCCGCCTCGGGGCGTACATCATCGACTACCTCGTGCTCGGTGTCCCCTCGGCGATCGTGTTCTTCATCGCCCTCTCGGCCGTCGACGGCCAGACCGGTCTCTGCGAGCAACCCGACGGCACCGGCACGGTGATCCTGCTCCTCATCGGCCTCTGCATCTTCGCCGCGTTCCTCTGGTACTACGGCAACTTCGAAGGTCGACAGGGCCAGACGATCGGCAAGAAGTCGGTCGGTATCAAGGTCATCGATGCGGGCTCTGGCGAGCCGATCGGTTTCGGTCGGGCGATCGGCCGCCGGTTCGCCACGATCATCTCCGGAATCCCCTGCTACCTCGGCTACCTGTGGATGCTCTGGGATTCGGACAAGCAGACGTGGCACGACAAGATCGTCACCGCTCGGGTTGTGCGGGCCTGATCCGAGGTAGACGGCCGGCGACGAAGGCATGAGTGATTCAGGACTCCCGCCGCCACCCCCACCACCGGGTGGCGGCGGGAGCTTCCCACCGCCACCACCCCCACCGCCGGGGGGCTACGCGATCCCGGCGCAGGCGCACTACCGGCCGGATCCGGCCGGCTTCGGACAGCGATTCCTCGCGCTGTGCATCGACGGCTTCGTCGTCGGTGCACCCGTGGTTCTCGCCTTCATCATCGCGGCGGCCACCGTGCCCACCGAACTCACCACGTGCACGACCACGAGCGGGCAGCTGGCGATCTGTGAGCGGCCGGATTCGGCCGGGATCGCGGTCCTTTTGCTGATCGCGCTGATCTCGATCGTCGGCTTCCTCGCGTACTGGGGCCACATGGAGGGACGGGTGGGTCAGACCGTGGGGAAGCGGGCGATGGGGATCAGGACCGTCCGCGCCGGCACGGACCAACCGATCGGGTTCGGCCGGGCGATCGGGCGCCTTTTCGCCCGCTACGCGTCGAGCTTCATCTGCTACCTGGGCTACCTGTGGATGCTGTGGGACCAGGACAGCCAGACGTGGCACGACAAGATCGTGGACAGTCAGGTCGTTCACGCGCGGAGGCCGAGCTGATCGGTTGACCGGTAGCCTCGCGGGGTGACTGCACCCCGCGTCCGGTTCGCGCCGGCCCCAACTGGTTTCCTTCACGTCGGCAGCGCTCGCTCGGCGCTCTTCAACTGGCTCTTCGCCCGGCACACGGGCGGCACGATGGTGCTGCGGATCGAGGACACGGACGCGTCGAAGAAGACTCAGGAGTTCGTCGACGCCATCGTCGAGCCGCTGCGCTGGCTCGGGATCGACTGGGACGAGGGCCCCTATTTCCAGTCGGATCGAGAGGAGTCCCATCAGGCGGCGATCGCCCAGTTGGTGGCCGAGGGGAAGGCCTACTTCTGCGATCTCACCCGCGAGGAGATCGAGGCGAAGTCGGGGGCCGCCGGTCTACCGGCCGGATACCACGGGTGGTCCCGCGACGGTGAGGTCCAGGATGGGCCCGGCGTGGTCGTGCGATTCCGCGCCCCCGACGACGGCTCGACGGTGATCGACGATGTCATCCGTGGCCGGGTCGAGGTGGCCCACGACACCATCGAGGACTTCGTCATCCGCCGTGGCGATGGTTCGCCGACCTTCCATCTCGCGAATGCGGTCGACGACCACGAGATGGCGATAAGCCACGTCATCCGCGGCGAGGACCTCCTCAACACCACGCCGCGGGTGGTGCTGCTCTGGGGTGCGCTCGGCTACGGCACCCCGCCGACGTATGCGCATCTCCCGCTCCTGGTGAACGAGCAGCGCAAGAAGCTGTCGAAGCGGCGCGACGACGTGGCGCTCAGCGACTATGTCGCGAAGGGCTACCTGCCCGAGGCGATGGTCAACGCCTTGGCGCTGCTGGGCTGGGGCCCGCCCGATGAGGTCGAGATCCGCCCGATCGAGGAGATCATCGAGTTGTTCACGCTCGAGGCAGTGAACAAGTCTTCGGCGTTCTTCGACGTGAAGAAGCTCGATCACATCAATGCCGAGTACATCAAGGCGCTCGATGCGGCTCAGTTCGCGAAGGCTGTCGAGCCTTACATGCTCGCCGAGGACGCACCATGGCCGGCCGAGGCCTATCGGCCGGAGGTGGTCGAGGCGCTGGCCCCTGAGATCCAGCAACGGATCTCGACGCTGAGCGAAGCGCCGTCGTGGGTGTCGTGGCTGTTCGCTCCGGTCGATTCCTACGACGAGAAGTCGTGGAACAAGGCGATGGTGAAGGGTCGCGCCGCGACCCAGGTGCTCGATGAAGTCATCGCCGCGCTCGAGGCGGATGCATTCGACGACCCCGCCATGCTCGAGGCTGCGGTGATGGGCATCGGGAACCGGCTCACCGAGGAGGTCGGCGCGCGGGTGATGTCCCAGGCGCCGGTGCGGGTGGCCATCACGGGTCACGGCGCCGGGATCCCGTTGTGGGACGCGATGGTGCTGCTCGGTCGTGAGGCCACCATCGACCGACTCCGAGCGGCACGGTCCCGACTCAAGGGCTGAGCGTGGGTGTTGGCTGGCCTCAGTGGATGCCGGCCGGCCGCGTGTGGAGAGCCGCGCTGATTGCCACAGCGGTGGCGGTGGCGTACGTGGGTGTCACGTTCGTCCACGTGCTCGTGGCGTCCGGCCGCGACCAGCGGGAGCCGGTCGACGCGATCGTGGTGCTCGGCGCGGCGCAATACGACGGCGAGCCCTCGCCTGTCTTGGCGGCGCGTCTCGACCACGCGTTCGAGCTGTGGGACGGAGGCGTCGCGCCGCTCGTCGTCACGACCGGTTCGAACCAGGAGGGCGACCGCTTCACGGAAGGTTTTGCCGGTTTCGAGTATCTCCGGTTCGCCGGCATCCCCGAGGAGGATCTCCTCGTGATCACCGATGGGGCGTCGACCTGGGAGCAGTTGGCCGCCACGGCCCGCCAGCTCCGGAGCCGGGAGCTGGGCTCGGTGGTGCTGGTGTCGGACCCGTATCACACGCTCCGGCTCACCCAGATCGCGGACGAGGTGGGCCTCGACGCGAACGTCTCTTCCACCGATGGTTCGGCGTCGCTTCGTCAGCTCACGCGTGAGACCGCAGCGGTCTCCCTCGGTCGGATCTTCGGGTACCGGCGAATCGACAACTGGTTGGGGAGCGTGGGCTGATCCGCGTCGAGGCGATACGCTTTTGTCCCTGCCTTCGGGCACCCTTCGGGGATGGTGTAATTGGTAACACAGCTGGTTCTGGTCCAGCCATTGGGGGTTCAAGTCCTCCTCCCCGAGCCAATGTGATGTCGCGAGACATCGGAACCTCCCGAACCCTCAGGGTCGGGGGGTTC
>CAYFLT010000040.1:39351-41264 GCA_964344055.1 uncultured Candidatus Nemicrothrix sp. | reverse complement strand
CCGCGGCCGCCGTCGACGCGGCGCAGGGCCGGGCCGCCCACGACCAGGACGTCGAACTCCTCCGACGAGAGCCGTTCGAGGTCGCGCGAGCGTTGTTCGGGGCCGAGGGAGCCGGGGACGGGAGCCATTACGTACAGCGTATGCTTCCGGGACTTCAGGGAGGCTCCGGGTGCCGAGTTACGCATCGATCTGGGAAGGCATCGCCGATGCACAGCCGGACGCGCCGGCGATCATCCACGGCCCCGACGTTCGCTCGTGGGCCGAATTCGAGGATCGCTCGGCCCGCGCGGCCGCAGGGCTGCGGGCCGCCGGGATCGGCCACGACGACAAGGTCGGGCTCTACCTCTACAACGGGTCCGAATACCTGGAGGGCCAGTTCGCGGCCATGAAGCAGCGGGCCGTGCCCTTCAACGTGAACTACCGGTACCTGGCCGACGAACTCGGCTACATCCTCGACAACGCCGATGCGAAGGCACTGTTCTTCGACTCCTCGCTCGCCGATGCGGTGTGCGAGATCCGGGATCGATGTCCCCAGCTGCTATTGCTCGTTCAAGTGGGTGGCGGACCCCTGCTCGACGGCGCAGTCGCATTCGAGGACCTGGTCGCCTCCTCGCAACCGGCGCCGCGCCTGACGCGATCCGGGGCGGACCTCTGGTTCCTCTACACCGGCGGGACCACGGGCCATCCGAAGGCCGTGATGTGGCCTCATCAGGCCATCCAGGCGTCCAGCGCCGGCTATTACGCCCCCATCGGCCGGTCGGTGCCCGCCACCGTGGAGGAGGCGGTTGACGCTGCCGAAGAACTCCGTGCGAGGGGTCTGGCCAATCGCCTGCTCGCCGCCACTCCGCTCATGCACGGCACGTCGGGCCTGGTTGCGCTGCATGTGTTCAGTACCGGCGGAGTCGTGGCCACGCTCGAAGGTAGGTCACTCGATGCCCGCGAGCTCTGGTCGGCCGTCGAACGTCACGGCATCACGCTCACGACCATCGTCGGAGAGGTGTTCGCCCGTCCCATGCTCGACGAACTCGACGCCGCAGCCGCGGCCGGCACGCCCCACGACCTCTCGAGTCTCACCCAGATCGTCTCGTCGGGCACCATGTGGTCCCAGGAGTCCAAGCAGCGGTTCCTCGACCATGCCGACCTCCTGCTGGTCGACCTGCTCGGGAGCAGCGAGAGCGTGGGCCAGGGCCGGCAGGTGACGTCTCGGAAGAAGGCCACCACCGCCACCGCGAAGTTCCGGCTGACCGACACGACGGTGGTGGTCACCGACGACGGACGCATCGTCGAACCCGGTTCGGGAGAAGTCGGCCGGCTCGCCAATCGCGGCACCCTCCCACTCGGGTACTACAAGGACCCACAGAAGACCGCCGAAACGTTCCAGGTCATCGACGGCGTTCGCTACTCGATCCCGGGTGACTACGCCACGGTCGAGGCCGACGGCGGCATCACACTGCTGGGACGGGGCTCGGTCTGCATCAACTCCGGTGGGGAGAAGATCTACCCCGAGGAAGTCGAGGAGGCGCTCAAGACCCATCGCGCCGTGCTCGACTGCAACGTGGTCGGCCTTCCGGACGAGCGGTGGGGCCAAGCAGTCACGGCACTCGTCAGCCTCGCCGACGGACACTCCGTGAGCGACGACGAACTCGAGGCTCACGCGCACACCAAGATCGCCGCCTACAAGACGCCCAAGCGGATCCTCCGAGTGGAGGCGATCCGGCGAAGCCCGAACGGCAAGGCCGACTACGTGTGGGCGAAGGAGACGGCGGAGCGGCTCGCCGCCATCTGAAACACCCGGGTTACAGCTCCAGGAGAGCCTGTTCGACCACCTCCGGCAGCCCCGGATGGATGTAGTACTGGCCGGTCGCCATTTCGTCCACGGTCTGACCGAACACCATCCCCTGGATGAGCTGCTG
>CAYFLT010000040.1:25852-39341 GCA_964344055.1 uncultured Candidatus Nemicrothrix sp. | reverse complement strand
GGAGTAGGGTGGGTGCCTGGGGCCCGATGATGTGCGCACCGATCAGGTGGCGGGTGTGCGGGTCGGCGATCAGCTTCACGAAGCTGTCGGTGTCCTCCATCGCCCAGCCGTACGCCGCGGATGCGTACTCCTGCACATGGCTGACATAGGGCCGGCCGTGCTCGAGGCAGTCGCGCTCGCGGAGGCCGACTCCGGCCACCTGGGGGTGGCCGAAGACTGCGTGCGGAATGAAGCGGTGGTCGACGTCCATCGGCGCGTCGGGGTTGACGAGGTTGTGGGCCACGACCTTCGCTTCGTGGTTGGCGACGTGCTTCAGCTGGACGGGATTCGTGATGTCGCCCAGCGCCCAGATCCCGTCGACGTTCGTCCGAAGCTGGCTGTCGGTGACGACGTAGCCGTCGTCGTCGACCGCCACCCCCGTCGCGGCAACGTCGAGCTGGTCGGCGTTCGGGATGCGGCCGGTGGCGACGAGCAGCGCATCGCCTCGCAGCTCGAGGCGTTCGCCCTGGGTCGAGACGACGAGGATGATCTCGTCACCTTCCTGTCGTGCTTCGTGGATCTCGCATCGGAGCCGCACGTCGTACTCCCGGCAGTAGATCTCGGTGAACCGATGGCTGACCGCGTCGTCCTCGTTGCGGAGGAAACGATCGCTACGGAGCACGAAGGTCACGTCCGAGCCGAAGGCGCTGAAGCAGTGGCCGAGTTCGGTGGAGATGTATCCACCGCCGAGAATCAGCAGCCGTTCGGGCGCCTTCTCGACCCGCATGATGGTGTCGGACGTGTGGTAGTCGACATGGAGCAGGCCGGGGATGTCGGGGATGAAGCTGCGCGCGCCCGCGGCGAGGACGAACTTGTCGCCGAGGATGATCTCGTCGCCGACCTGGAGCTGTTTGTGACCGACGAAGCGGGCGTCGTGCTTGAAGACGGTGACGTTGCCGAGGCCCTTGCGGTAGTCTTCGCCGCCCTCGGCGATGGGATCGATCCGGCCGAACACCCGATCCCGGATGGCCGGCCAATCGGCGCCGTTGCACTCGGAGTGCACACCCAGCTTGGGCCCCTCCCGTTCGGCGAGTTCAGCGACCTCGGCCGCGTACACGAACATCTTCGAGGGGATGCATCCGACGTTGAGACAGGTCCCTCCGAAGAGGCCGCGCTCCACGATGGCGATGTTCAGGTCGTCGTGTTCGGGCCCGATGATCGAGTTTCCCGAGCCGGCACCGATGATGACGAGGTCGAAGGACTGCACTCCGGGAGGCTACCCGTCGCACTCGCACGCCAAGGGTGACGCCGCGGGAGGTGTCGCGGCACCGACAGTCGGTGGCGACGGTACGGTCGTCGGCGGTGATGGGCTCGGTGCAATGTGGACGATGGTTGGGACTCGCGGTCTTCGCGCTGTTCGTCGCCGCATGCTCGGAGGAGACCTTCCGCGACGAGTCCACACGAGATGAGACCGGTGAGATCGTGGGCGCGGGCCCGGTCGGGACAAGCCGCCTTCGGGTCGGCGATTGCTTCGACGAGCCTCGTGCCGGCACGGTCCGATCGGTGGACGCGGTTCCGTGTTGGGAGCCTCATGATGCACAGGTGGTGGCCCGGATGGAGGTGGTGGGGGAGGAGCCGTGGCCGGGTGCCGATGCCCTGCTCGAGTCGGTGGGGACCGACTGCGCCAGGGCGGCTGCGGACGCGGCCTCGGCTCTGGCTGGGGTGGTCGACGCTCCCGAGCTCGACCTGTCGGCCTATGTTCCCGACGCCTCGGCGTGGGCGGATGGTGACCGAGCCGTGATCTGCTGGCTGGAGAGTGCGTCGCCGGACGGGAAGCTCGGGTTCGATCTGGTCCCGGAGCCTGCCGGCTGAGTTCGGGGCTGGCAGACTCTCGCCATGGATCGACCTGTTTCCGGCCGTTGGTTCGAGGATCTCACCGTGGGGTTGGTGATCCCGCACGTGATCCGACGCACGATCACCGAGGCCGACAACGTGATGTTCACGTCCATGACGATGAACCCGGCCTGGTTGCATCTCGACTTCGACTATGCCGAGAAGGAGACACAGTTCGGCAAGCCGCTGGTGAACTCGATGCTGACCTTCGCCATGGTCGTGGGGATTTCGGTGCACGAGACCACGCTCGGCACGACGGTGGCGAACCTGGGTTTCGAGAAGACCGAGTTCCCTGCGCCGTTGTTCCATGGCGACACCATCCGCGTCGAGACCGAGGTGATGGCCTCCCGCGCCTCGAGTTCCCGACCCGAGCAGGGGATCGTGACCTTCGAGCACCGAGCGTTCAATCAGGACGACGTCCTCGTCTGTCGGGCAACGAGGAACGCACTGATGCACCGCCGGCCCCCGGCGCGAGCGGAGCGAGCCTGAAGGCGAGCCAAGGACCAGGCGAGTGGGGTTGGGGCCCAATGAGCACATGTGAGCCGCACGGCGCGAGCGGAGCGAGCCTGAAGGTGAGCCAAGGACTTACGTGATCGCGGCTCTGAGGCGGCGGAGCAGGCGGGGGAGGTCGGGGGGTTGGGCGACGGCGGCGCGGACGAGGTCGTCGAACTGCTCGACGAAGCTCATCACGTGGTCCTCGTTGGTGAGCACCAGGTGCAGCTGGCCGAGGTAGAGCACGGCTCGGGTGAGCCCGAAGACGGTCACGGCACCGGCGTAACGCTGGCGGGCGTCGTAGAGGAACCAGCGGAAGGTGGGGTAGAGCTCTTCGACGAGCTCGATCATCCGGTCGAGTTGGTCGACGCGGTGGCTGTGGTCGAGCGAGGCCCACACACCGTGGCCGCGTGCGAATCCCTCGAGCATCTGCACCGAGGTGCAGCATTCGATGTCGCTCCCCGGCGCCCGAGCCATCAGGAGCGGGGCTTCGGATGTCTCGATTCGCTGCTCGGCGCGGATCGAGGCGAAGCGGATGACTTCGTGACGAATCACCGCTTCGGTCTTGAGCAGGTCAGGGAGCGACGCCGGGACATAGCGAACCTTCTGCCCGGCCAGCTCGTCGTACCACTCGATGAGGGAGTGGTCGAAGGGGGTGAGTTCGCCGCGGGCGAGGGACAGTTCCTCGCGGACGACGTCGGTTCGGGCCGGTCCGTCGTTGGACAGGCCGAGTAGCCAGTCGACCGACGTGCCCGTGGCCCTCGACAGCGCGGCGAGGGTTTCGACCCTCGGGAGGCGGCGGTTCTGGGGCGACAAGAGCTGGGAGAGGGTGGAGCGGTCGATGCCGGCCGAGCGGGCGAACGCAGTGTGGCTCTGGTGGTCCGCGGCGAGCGACTCGGCCAGTCGCTCGCGGAATCGATCGAGGATGACCTGTCGCTCGGACATGTGGTGAAGCTACGCAATCTGTAGCGCTTCCGCAACATCTGAGGCGTGGTGATGGCAAGTGCAGCGGTATGTGCGCATGATCTCGTGGCTCCACCGCACGAAAAGCGGTGCAATGGCCACGGCGAGAAACTGATCGAAATCTGACAAAGGAGCAACCCGGCTGATGAAGCGGCAGCCCTCCCCGGGGCCTGAGGGGGAGACAGAGCGGCAGATCACCGCGCCGATCGAGTGGGTCACGCTGGCGCTCGCCGGCCTGATCCACGCCGCGTGGGTGGCCGTTGTCGTGGGCCATGACACGCTCACTCCGTGGGGGACGGTGGCCGCGTTGGCGGTCGTCATCGCCTGGCACGGTTCGTTCCAGCACGAGGTGCTGCACGGCCATCCGTTCCAGAAGCAGGCGCTGAATGACCTGGTCGGCTCCGCCCCGTTCGCGGTTCGTCTCCCGTACCCGCTCTACAAGCGGGATCATCTCGCGCACCATCGAGACCAGCTCCTCACCGATCCCGAACTCGACACCGAGAGCTTCTACGTCGATGCCGACCGCTGGGCCGGCAGTTCCCGCCTGTGGCGTGGATTCGTGCTGATGCACCAGTGTCTGGTCGGGCGCCTGCTCGTCGGGCCGATCGTGATGAACTACATCGTCATCCGTGGCCAGGTTCGCGAGGCGAGAGAGGGCAACCGAACGGTGCTTCGCTGGTGGCTCGGCCATGCCGTGGCGGTGGCCGTCATGCTCTGGCTGGTCATCGGTGTCGCGGGCGTTTCAGCCTGGGTGTACCTCCTCGGTGCGTACCTCGGGCATTCCATCGGGCTGATCCGGTCGTACTGCGAGCACCGATGGGTCGAGGGCGAGGTCTCACGTTCCGCAGTCGTGCGTTCCGGACCCGTCTTCAGCCTCCTGTTCCTGAACAACAACCTCCACCACGCCCACCACGCCCTCCCCGGGGCCGCGTGGTACCGGCTGCCGGCGCTCGCCGACGAGCTCGGATCCGACGACGCGGCACGGGCCGGAGCCGGTCACTACCGCGGCTATCGCGAGGTGTTCCGGCGGTTCCTGTTCCGACCCTTCGATCACCCGGTCCACCCGCTCGAGCGGGCGCGGGCCGGCGTGGGATAGGCCGCCGCTTCTAGGACACGGGAGCCTCGCCTGCCAGTGCGAGCACTCGCCGCGCCTGCACGGCGACCGGCTCGTCGACCATCTGCCCCTCGAACGCGATGGATGCCACCCCGGCTTCGGTCGCCTCGGCGTAGGCCTCCAGCATCCGGCGGGCGCGGTCGACCTCCTCGGCCGACGGGGTGAACGAGTTGTTGGCGATCGCGACCTGCGCGGGATGAATGCAGATCTTTCCCGCGTAGCCCATGGCGCGGGCTTCCTCGCACTCGCGCCCGCAGCGATCGTCGTCGCGGAAGTCCGCCACGATCTGGTCGAGCATCGGCACCTCGGCCAGGCGGCCTGCGAGCACGGTCTGGGACCGGGCGTAGAGCACTTCCATGTTGTCGGGTCGGCGCACGCCACCCATGTCCGCCACGAAATCCTCGGCGCCGAAATAGGCGGCGTCGACGACCGGGTGGGCGAGCAGGTCACGAGCGTTCGCCACCCCGAGCGCGGTCTCGACCCCGCCGAGGACACCGAGGTCCGCGTGGCCGGCCGCGGCGAGATCGCCCAGTAGTCGGTCGAGGCCGTCCACGGTTTCGATCTTGGGGACGACGACACCGTCGAGGCCATCGGGGAGTGACTCGAGATCGTCGCTGTACCACGGCGTGGTCTCGTCGTTGATCCGGGCGAACACGGCTGCGGAGATGCCGGCCAACTCGACCACCAGCTCCCGCAGCTGATCCCGGCCGTCCTGCTTGGCATTGGGTGGGGTGGCGTCCTCGAGATCGATGATGATCACGTCCGCACCGGTGGACGGCATCTTCCGTACGAGGTCGGGGCGTACCGCGGGAGCGAAGAGCGCCGATCGGATCCGGTCTGGCATGGACATGGCGAGAAGATAGGTCAGCTGTCGGCGAGCTCGGCCAGTCGGTCCCGGAACCGATCGACGTTGGCGAGCTTGATGTCCTCGTACCCCCGTACCAGCTCGGCCGTTTCGGCCACTTGCACCGCGTGATCGAGCCCGCCCTCACCGAGGTCGGCAGTCGCCGCCACGAGGGCCTCGAGGTACTCCGACGGCAGCCGGCGCTCGACGCGACGGACCTTCGCTTTGCCGAACGGATCCAGAGCCGTGCCGCGTAGACGCTTCGACGCGGCCAGGACCCGCATGGCCGGGCGTCCCCACCGGGTCGACAGGCCGACCTTCTTCTTGCGGCCGAGGGCGCGAAGCAGGGGCGGATGAAGTTTCCATGCGGTGCGATCACCCGGGTCGGCGACAGTCCCGATCTGGTCGCTCGCGGTCGGCAGCAACAAGAGCCGAGCGACCTCGTACTCGTCCTTGTAGGCGAGCAGCTTGAAGAGGCCACGCGCCGCGGCGAGGGTGAGCGCGTCGCTGTTCGGGTCGGCAGCCCGCTCGGCGTCGCGGATCGGCCCGAGATCGGACAGGAACGAACGAGCCAGCGACTCGTTCTGGAATGCCGTGAGTTCGGCGCAGAACAGCCGGAGCAACTCTGACAGCTCGCTGTCGTCATCGGCGAGGTCCCGGATGGAGTCGGACAGCGTGGCGCTGACCGTCGGCGCGGCGGGAGGTGGCGGGCGACGGGCAGCGGCGGTGGCCTCGACCCCCTCGGGGTCGGCGACCCACGCCCGGCCCCACCGGAAGGCGGCGCGGTTGCGCTCCACGGCGACGCCGTTGAGCTCGATGGCCTCCTCGACGCTGCTCGGCCGAACCGGGAGGAGCCCGGACTGCACCGCCATGCCGACGACGAGGATGTTGGCCGCGACCTTGTCGTCGACCAACGCGGACGCCAGTGCCGTGGCGTCGGCCCAGAAGCGACGCTCCGGAACCGTGACGTCGGCGATGCGGGCGAGCAGCTCGTCCGCCCCGGGCATCTCGATCTCGGGATGGGCGACCTTGCGGCCCGGCGGGGTCAGGTCGATCGATCCGACCACCGAGGTGCGTTCCGGGGTGGCCGCGGCGAGTCCGGCCCAGGAGGAGGCGACCATGAGGTCGAACGCCAACAAGAGGTCGGCCTGGCCGGCTCCGACTCGACTCGAGTCGGGATGGACCCCGTGGGTGATCCGCACGTCGCTCACGACCGGACCGGCCTTCTGCGACAGACCGATCTGGTCGAGCCCCGACACTTCGGCCCCTTCGAGCATCGCCGCGGTGCCGAGGATCTGGCTGATGGTGACGACACCGGTGCCGCCGACGCCGGTGATGTGCACGCTGACGTCGTGGTCCCATGCGGCCTGGGGTTCGGGGATGGTGTCCGGAGGACTGAGCATGCCGAGGCTCTTCGGAGCGGCCACCGGTCGGCGGCGCCACCAGCGGGCGGGCCGCTTGGTGACTGCCACGAACGCGGGGCAGTCACCCTCCATGCAGGACAGATCGAGGTTGCAGCTGTCCTGTTCGATCGTGGTCTTGCGTCCGAACGGGGTGTCGATCGGATGGACCGACAAGCAGTTGGAGATCCGGGCGCAGTCACCACAGCCCTCACACACCCGTTGGTCGATCACGACCCGGGTGGGTGGCGTGGGGACCCGGCCCCGCTTGCGGTCGCGGCGCTTCTCCGCGGCACAGCCCTGATCGTGGATGAGGACCGTGACGCCCGGTGTGGCCGCCAGCTCCCGCTGGGCCTCGGCGAGCTCTCGACGGGGCCGGACCTCGATTCCGTGGGGGATGCCTTCGGTGAGGGTCCGATCGGGGTCGTCGCTGGTGATGATGATCCTGGCCACGCCCTGGCGTTGGAGGTTGCCGGCGACGTTGGCGAGTGGAATCCGGCCGGTGGGATCCTGGCCACCGGTCATCGCGACCGCGCCGTTCCAGAGCAACTTGTAGGTGATGTTGACCCCGGCCGCGACGGCGGCGGTGATGGCCAACTGGCCCGAGTGGAAGTACGTGCCGTCGCCCAGGTTCTGGACGAGATGATCGGTCTCCACGAAAGGCGACATGCCCACCCACTGAAGGCCCTCGTTGCCCATGCAAGTGATCCCGACGATGTCGCCGTAGCGCTCGTCGTCGATTACCAGGACCATGGTGTGGCAGCCGATGCCGGCACCGACGAGCGTGCCTTCGTCCACGACCGTGGAGCGGTTGTGGGGGCAACCGCTGCAGAAGAACGGAGTGCGGGTCACCGAGAGAGGGATCGGTTGACGGACCGGCTCCGGCGGACGCAATCGGTCGCCGATCTTGGGGGCCAGGCGACGATGGACCGCGCCGATCAGGTTGTCGGCGGTCAGCGAGCCGTGGCCTGGTGTCAGCTGGTTGCCGTTCTCGTCGAACTTGCCGACCACGAGAGGATGGTGTGACTGGTTGTAGAGCGCGTCCTTGACGAGGGTCTCGACGCCGGGGTGCTTCTCCTCGAGGATGAGGATCTCCTCGACGCCGCGGGCGAAGTTCCGAATTGTCGAGGCGTTGAACGGGATCGGCATCTGGAGTTTGAGGAGCCGGATGCCTGCTGCCGCGATGTCGTCGTCGGACTCGAGGCCGAGTCGGTGGAGCGCTTCTCGGACCTCGCCGTAGGTGATGCCGGACGACACGATGCCGATCCAAGCGTCGGAAGGGTCGACGGTGCACCGGTTCAGTCCGTTCAGGGCGGCGTACTCGAGCACGAGGCCGTACCGGACCTCGTAGATCTCCCGCTCGAGGTCCACGACGTGGGGAGGAACGAGCGTGCCGTCGGGCTGGTGTTCGTACGGCTTGCCGTCGAGGAGCGGTAGCACCGGGTCGACCCGGCGGGGGTCGAGATCGACGTTCGATGACCCGTCAGCCACATCGGCCACGATCTTGAGGCCGGTCCACAGGCCGGTGGCTCGGCTGAGGGCGATGGCGTGGCGACCCAGATCGAGGGCCTCGGTGGGATCGCCCGGGTAGAGCACCGGAATGTGCATGTCGGCGAGGCTGCCCGCGGACGAGGAGGGCACCGAGGAGGACTTCGCGTTCGGGTCGTCGCCGACGATCGCGACGGCACCGCCGTGGCGGGCCGTGCCGGCGAACACCGCATGGCGGATCGCGTCGCTGGCCCGATCGATGCCCGGAGCCTTGCCGTACCAGAGTCCGACGACGCCGTCGTACAGGGCGTCGGGTCGGGTGGAGGCCATCTGGCTGCCCATCACCGCGGTCGCGGCGTACTCCTCGTTCACCGCGAGGATGTGAGTCAACGGGAGGTCGGGAACCTCGCGGATCGCGGCCGAGAAGGCGCCGTCGAGTCCGCCGAGCGGCGATCCGGGGTATCCCGACGCGAACGCAGCCGTGTTGAGACCGTTCGCCTTGTCCACTCTCAGTTGTTCGATCGGCAGCCTCGCCAGGGCCTGGATACCGGTCATGAACACGGTGCCCGTGTCAGCGGTGTAGCGGTCGGCGAGGCGGTACGTCTCGGACATCCGGTCTCCGGTTCTCTGGGTGTTGTTCCAGTATCCACTACCGTGCGCGGCGGGGCGGGTCCAGCACCCGATTTCCGCACGGAGCGCAGTCGAGTCCAGTGGGGGAGAGATGGGACGCCAACAGGGTGTGAACCGGGTGGTGATGGCGGTTCGGGATCTCGACGCCGGGCGTACCTTCTACGAACGTTTGCTGGGCTGCACGTTCCACTCCGCCGACGATGCCGAGGCGGCCCGATACGGCATCCGATTGCTGATGTCGTGGGACGGCGGCGTCGAGTTGGTCGCGCCGATTCCGGGTGCGGGCAGCCACGTCGAGAAGATCATCGACGAGCGCGGTGAGGGAGTGATCGGTGTCGTGTGGGCCGTCGCCGACGCGGACCGGGCGCGAGATGCGGCCTCCGAGCTCGGGGTGCCGGCCTTCCACACCCTCGACTACTCAGCCGACGAGATCGACGCCAAGCTCCAGGGTCGCTTCAGTCGCTATTACGAACACTTCCTCACGCCGGGTGGGCCGCTCGGGACCGCACAGGTCCTCGTCGGAGAGTTCGACGACTGAGCCATCGCCCACCCGACCCGGGCCGGACAGTGTGACTATCGGGGGCGGGCGACGGGGAACGGTGGTGGTTCGGCCCGGTTGAGGTCCGCGGGGTGGTCCAGGTTGAACTCCTTGAACCGGGGCTTCGCGTTCTCGCGGAACCGGGTGGTGGAGTGCACCGGGTCCTTGTCGTGCTCGGGGATCACCCGGTCACCGAAGACCTCGATCATCTCGAGCACCTGCTCGTGCTCCCACACACAGTCGGGGACGCCGAACACCAGCTGGTCGCAGCCGACGTCGTGATAGGCGGTGACCTGCTCGGCGACCTCTTCGGGGTTGCCGCAGAGCAGGTAGCCCCCGGCGATGGCCATGTCGAGCATCTCCTCGGTCCAGTCGATCGCGGGAGAGGGATCGGGCCAGACGATCGCGTCTGGCGACTTCGGCATCGACGTGTGGTACAGGTTCACCATCGTGACCCGGTAGCGGCTGCCCCCCGCCATGGCGATCCGGCGGGCTTCGTCTCGATCCTCGAGGCAGATGACCGCGTTGGTCATCATGACGTTGTTGTTCTGGTACTGGCCGATGATCTCGTCTTCGTTCAGATTCTCGGCCGCTTCCTTGTACGCCTCGACCCGGCCCTTGAGGTTGTGGATCGGTTCGAAGTTGAAGGCGATCGCGCCGAGGCCGAGCGAGCCGGCCTTCGCGAACGTGCCGGGGTTTCCGCAGGCCAGCCACAGTGGCGGATGTCCCTTGCCGTAGGGCTTCGGCAACACGTTGTGGTTCTCGGGCACCGAGAAGTACTCGCCCTCGAAGGAGTAGTCGCGCTCCTCCCACATGCGGGGGATCTCGGGCATGACCTCGTCCCACATCGCCTTGGTGACGGACATGTCGGTGTCGCTGAACAGGGCGACTTCGTGGGCACCGGCGCCTCGACCGGTGCCGAACTCGAAGCGGCCCTCTGTGATGTGGTCGAGCATGGCGGCTCGTTCGGCGATCCGGGTGGGGTGTTCCTTGGTAGTCGGCAGCGATGTGATCGCAGTACCGACGTGGATGCGTTCGGTCTTGGCCGACACGTAACCCATCACCGGAGCCGGCGCGGACATGTGGCTGTATTCGGTGAGGGCGTGGTGCTCGCCGAACCAGGCGTACTTCCAGTTGTGGGAGTCTGCTGCTACCGCGTAGTCCATCTCGTTCATGAGCATGGTGTGCTCCCACGCCGGATCATGGGCGCCGGGGCCGGGCAGGTAGCCGTTGAAGAACAGGCCGAACTCCATCAGGAACTCCAGGTGTGAAAACTAGAACATGTTCTGGTTTGCCACCCTACGGAGTCGTGCTTGCCGACGCAAGCACATGTGACGCCAGAGCACGCACTGGTCAGCTCAGGGTGGCGAGGGTGTCCAGAGGGGGACACGAGCACACCAGGTTCCGATCGCCGTGTACGCCGTCGATTCGGCTCACCGGTGGCCAGTACTTGTTGGCCCGATCGAAGGCGCTCGGATGGGCGGCGACCTGGCGGGAATAGGGGTGAGACCACTCGTCGGCCATCACCTCGTCAGCCGGATGCGGACTGTTCACCAGCGGGTTGTCGTCGGCCGGCCAGTCGCCGGCGGCCACCCGATGGGCCTCCTGGTGGATGGCGATCATCGCCTCGCAGAATCGGTCGAGTTCGGCGAGGCTCTCGGACTCGGTGGGTTCCACCATCAAGGTGCCGGCGACCGGGAACGACATCGTGGGCGCGTGGAAGCCGTAGTCGATGAGCCGCTTGGCGATGTCGTCGACGCTGATGCCGGTCTCCTCGCGCAGCACCCGGGTGTCGAGGATGCACTCGTGAGCCACGAAGCCGTCGTCACCCTTGTAGAGCACCGGGAAGTAGGGGTCGAGCCGGGTGGCGATGTAGTTGGCGTTGAGGATGGCCACCTCGGTGGCCGTGCGCAGGCTGTCGGGACCCATCATCCGCAGGTACATCCACGGGATCGCGAGGATCCCGGCGCTTCCCCACGGCGACGCGGCGATCGGGCCCGGTCCGGTCGGGGGTCCGGCCACGGGGTTGAGTGGATGATTCGGCAGGAAGGGTGCGAGATGGGCACGCACGCCGATCGGGCCCACGCCGGGTCCACCGCCGCCGTGTGGGATGCAGAAGGTCTTGTGCAGGTTGAGGTGGGAGACGTCGGCGCCGAACTCGCCCGGTTGGGCGAGACCGACCATGGCGTTGAGGTTGGCGCCGTCGAGGTACACCTGCCCGCCGGCCTCGTGCACCAGGTCGCAGATCCGCCGGATCTCCACTTCGAACACTCCGTGGGTCGACGGATAGGTGATCATCAGCGCGGCCAGCGCGTCGCGGTGCTCGCTCACGACCTTGTCGAGATGGGCGACGTCGACGTTGCCGAAGACGTCGCACTCGACGACGGCGACCCGCATTCCCGCCATCACTGCACTGGCGGCGTTCGTGCCGTGCGCCGAGCTCGGGATCACACACACGTCGCGCTGGTGGTCGTCCCGGCTGCGGTGGTACTCACGGATCGCGAGAAGCCCTGCCAGTTCGCCCTGAGCGCCCGAGTTGGGCTGGAGGGAGACGGCGTCATAGCCGGTGATCTCCACCAGCCATCGCTCGAGTTGGTCGAGCATTCTCTGGTAGCCGACGGTCTGGTCGACCGGGACGAACGGGTGGATCCCGGCCAGCTCGGGCCAGCTCACCGGCTCCATCTCGGTTGCCGCGTTGAGCTTCATGGTGCACGAGCCCAACGGGATCATGGACCGGTCGAGGGCGATGTCGCGGTTCACCAGCCGGCGCATGTAGCGGACGAGCTCGGTCTCGCTGTGATAGGCGTCGAAGACCGGGTGAACCAGCGCGGGGGTGGTGCGGCGGAGCGCCTCCGGACGCGGGTCGTCGACCGTGGCGTCGAGAGCATCGATGTCGGCATCGACACCGAATGCGTGGAGAACGGTCTCGATGATCGACCGGTTGGTCGTCTCGTCGAGCGACGCGGCAACGGTGTCGGCGTCGACCCGCCGGAGGTTGACGCCCTCCGCGAGTGCCACCGCCATGACCTTGTCCGCCCGGCCCGGAACCCGAGCGCACACCGTGTCGAAGAAGGCGTCGTGGGCGACCTCGACCCCTCCCTGGCGTAGACCCTCGGCCAGCACGGCGGCGAGCCGGTTGACGCGGCGGGCGATCCGCCGCAGGCCGATGGGTCCGTGGTGGATCGCATAGAAGGACGCCATCACGGCAAGGAGCACCTGCGAGGTGCAGATGTTCGAGGTCGCCTTCTCCCGGCGGATGTGCTGCTCGCGCGTCTGTAGGGCGAGCCGGAGCGCGGGGCGGCCGTCGGCGTCGATCGAGACACCGACGAGGCGGCCGGGCAGCGATCGCTGGTACGACTCCCGGGTGGCGAAGTAGGCCGCGTGCGGCCCGCCGAAGCCCATGGGAATGCCGAACCGTTGGGTCGACCCGACGACGACGTCGGCACCGAGGTCACCCGGTGGGGTCAGGACGGTCAGGGCCAGCGGATCCGCCGCCACGACCACCAGGACGCCCGCCTCGTGGGCCCGCTCGATGATCGCACCGAGGTCGGGGATCTCGCCGGTGGTGCCCGGGTACTGCACGAGCAGGCCGAAGGCGCCGTCGAGATCGGACGTGGAGGGATCCCCGATCGACACGGGTAGTCCGATCGGTTCTGCTCGTGTCTCGAGAACCGAGATCGTCTGAGGGTGGCAGGCGGCGTCCACCACGAAGCGGTCGCCCGACTTCTTCTTGTTCACCCGATGCAACATCGTCATGGCCTCTGCCGCGGCCGTGCCCTCGTCGAGGAGTGAAGCTTTCGCCACTTCCATCCCCGTCAGTTCGATGGTCATCGTCTGGAAGTTGAGGAGCGCCTCGAGGCGACCCTGGGAGATCTCGGGCTGATAGGGCGTGTAGGCGGTGTACCAGCCGGGGTTCTCCATGATGTTGCGGCGGACGACCGGCGGGGTGTGGGTGTCGTGGTAGCCCATGCCGATCAGGCTGACCATCGATCGATTGGCCGCCGCGATCGATCGGAGTTCCTCCTGGGCCCCCTGCTGGCTGACCGGCTCGGGGAGGTCGAGGCGTTCGGTCTGGCGGATGTCGGCTGGGACCGTCCGGTCGATCAGTTCGTCGATGGAGGACACGTCGATGGTTTCGAGCATGTGCT
>CAYFLT010000040.1:22895-25842 GCA_964344055.1 uncultured Candidatus Nemicrothrix sp. | reverse complement strand
CCGGTCGTCCGCCACCGGGCCGATGTGGCGGTGGACGAAGGCGTCGCGTCCTTCGAGTTCCTGAAGGGACGGACGGTGATTCGAGTCGGGCATTCGATCCTCCGAGGTCGGTCCCGACATGCTGGCACAGCCGGGCCGGGCCGGGCGTGGCGCAGGGGCGGTCAGTCGAGCGTGGCGAGGAGCGCGGCCATGCCGATCGTGTTGATCGCCGCGTGGGCCACGATGCACGACCCGATCCAGCCGGTCCGCAGCCGGCCCCAACCGATGGCCATGCCGAGCGCGAAGAGCACGAATGACCGGGTGGGCTCGAGGTGGGCGACGGCGAAGACGGCGGAGGTGACCACCAGCACCCATCGCTCGTCCATCCCTCGCTTGAGGAGAGCACTCCACCACAGGCCGCGGTACACCAGCTCCTCCACCACCGGTACGACGGTCGACGCTCCCACGGCGAGCAGCACGATCCAGACGGTGATCCCGTCGCCGCCTTCGGATTCCTCGGCCAGCTCCGCCACAGCTGCGGTGGGCGCCTCGACCCCAACGAGGGTCTGGAGCCAGGCGGCGAGGGCGGCGCCGGCCAGCGAGACGAACCAGAGTCCGGCCCCGACGGCCAGGTCCCGCCACGCGAAGGCCAGGCCGAAATCGCGGTCGAGGCCCGCTCCCCGGGCCCGACCGACCCAGACGATGTGCGCGAGCTGGGCCAGCGGCGGAATCACCAACACCGCGGGCAGCCAGGGCCCGACTATTCGAGTTCCGTCGAGGGTGAAGAACGCCATGAGGCCGATGGTCAGCGAGGCGAGCATGAAGAGCCCGTAGCTGGCGAACGCGTCCCCGAGTCCCCACCGGCTCTCGAGCGGGAAGGGGACGAGTGGTGGGCGACCGTGCAGCTCCCGGTAGGACGTGTGGCCTCCAGGACCGGTCACCGGCGGCCGCGGGGGCGGCGGAGGTGGCGGCGGGAGGGAGGACTCGGTCATCGCGGGGCCAGCGTATTGCCTCGGAGCGGGGAGAACCGGGGCGGTCCAGGCTGTTGGCCCGGGGTGCCGATCTCCGGCAGGCGGCGTCGACCGGATAGCCTGACGGAGCGTCAGATTTCGAAGGGGTGCTGTGTTGAGAAGGGGTGCTGTGTGACGAAGACGAAGATTCCGGTGGTCGAGGGATTGTTCACCATGGATGCCGACGACCCGCGACTCATCGGTGGGAAGGTGCCGGGCCGGGAGTCGTACTTCTTCCCGAAGCATCTCGCCGGTGGTGATCCGGCGGTCACCGACGGCGTCGAGCTCGAGGAGGTCCCGCTGTCGAACCGCGGGACCGTGTGGTCCTACACCACCAGCGACTACCCGCCCCCGCCCCCGTTCGTCGCGGCCACCGATCCCTACGAACCGATCACCATTGCCGCCGTCCAGCTCGCCAAGGAGCAGATGGTCGTTCTCGGCCAGTGCGTGCAGGGCGTCACGCCCGACGATCTCGAGGTCGGCACCGAGGTCGAGCTGGTGATCGACACCCTCTACGAGGACGACGAGAACGAATACATGGTCTGGAAGTGGCGACCGGTCGCCGGGGAGGGGAGCTGAAATGGACGAGATCGCGATCCTCGGGGTCGGTATGCACCCCTGGGGCAAGTGGGGCCGCAACTTCGTCGAGTACGGCAGTGCGGCCGTGCGCGAGGCGCTGTCGGACGCCGACGTGCCGTGGGACGACGTTGACTTCGTCTCCGGCGCCATCACGGTCCGGTGCGGCTACCCCGGCTATGTCGCGGGCAGCACGTTTGCCCGGGCGATGGGCTTCAACGGTGCCCAGGTGGCGTCGAGCTATGCCGCGTGTGCCTCGGGTGCCACCGCACTCCAGGTCGCCCGCGGGCAGATCCTCTCGGGTGCGTGTGACGTGGCGCTGGTCGTGGGCGCCGACACCACGCCGAAGGGATTCCTCGCTCCGAACGAGGGCGACCGGCCCGACGACATGGACTGGCTGCGCTTCAAGCTGGTGGGAGCCACCAATCCGGTGTACTTCGGACTGCAGGCCCGGCGCCGCATGGATCTCTACGGGGCGACCCAGGAGGACTTCGCAAAGGTGAAGGCGAAGAACTCGCGCCATTCGGTCCACAACCCGCGGGCCCGGTTCACCAAGGAGTACGACGTCGAGGACGTGATGAACTCGCCGGTGGTCTCCGATCCTCTGCGTCTTCTCGACATCTGCGCCACCTCCGACGGTGGGGCGGCGCTGGTGGTGTCCTCCATGGAGTACGCGAAGGCCCACGGCCACACCGACCCGGTCCGGGTGGCCGGCATCTCCACGGTCACACCGACCTATCCCGACACCGTCATCGATCTTCCCTACCTCGCCACCGATTCGGCCGGCGCCACCGCAGAGCCGGAGCGTGGGTTCAAGCAATCGATCGGCGACAAGGTGTACGCCGAGGCCGGCCTCGGTCCCGACGATGTCGACGTCGCCGAGGTCTACGACCTCTCCTCCTCGCTGGAGCTCGACTGGTACGAACAGCTCGGCTTCTGCCCGGTCGGTGAGGCCGAAGGTCTGCTCCGAGATGGCGTCACCACGATCGGAGGGCGCCTGCCGGTGAATCCCAGTGGCGGGCTGGGCGCCTTCGGCGAAGCCGTTCCGGCCCAAGCCATTGCCCAGGTCTGTGAGCTCACGTGGCAGCTGCGAGGCCAGGCCGAAGGTCGTCAGGTCGAAGGGGCCCGAGTCGGTGTCACCGCCAACCAGGGTCTGTTCGGCCACGGGTCCTCGGTGTTGGTTCGTCGATGACCATCCACCAGTCCGTCACCGACGGGGTGCTCGAGCTGGTGATGGACAATCCCAAGGTCAACGCGCTCCCGATCGCTGACACCAACGAGTTGGCCGCCGTTCTCGAGGGAGTGCGACACCGGCCCGAGATCCTCGCGGTGATCATCACGGCCACCGGTCGCGGCTTCTGCGCCGGTGTCGACATCAAGGA
>CAYFLT010000040.1:11053-22885 GCA_964344055.1 uncultured Candidatus Nemicrothrix sp. | reverse complement strand
TGCAGGCGCTGCCGGGCCACGAGGGGATCCTCGGGGTGAACCAGGCCTGTTTCGACCTCTTCCGGGCCGTCTACGAGTGTGCGGTGCCCGTCATCTGTGCCGTCAACGACTTCTGCCTCGGCACCGGCATCGGTATCGCCGGCTCGGCCGACGTCGTGGTCGCGGCCGAGGGGGCTCGCTTCGGACTGCCGGAGGTCGACAATGGCGCGCTCGGTGCGGCCACCCACCTGGGACGGCTGGTGCCGGAGAAGCACCTCCGTTGGATGCTCTACAGCTGCGAACCGGTCGCGGCCGAGCAGTTGCACGAGTGGGGCACCGTGCTTCGAGTCGTGCCTCTGGCCGACCTCATGACGACCGCCCGTGAAGTGGCGGGCGTGATCGCATCGAAGGACGGCTCGGTGATCCGCGCCGCGAAGCGATCGCTCAACGGCATCGACGACGATCCGGTCACTTCCTACCGCTACGAGCAGGGATTCACCTTCGAGCTGAACCTCCAGGGTCACGGCGAGGAGGCTCGTGAGGCCTTCATGCGAGGCGAGCGCGACTCGAACGCCGCGGCGGACTGAGGCCACCGCCGATGACGACTCTGGCCGTCATCCGGGGCGACATCTCGCGGTCGATGCGATCGTCAACGCGGCCAACTCGTCGCTGATGGGCGGTGGGGGAGTGGACGGCGCCATCCATCGAGCTGGTGGTCCCGGGATCCTGGAGGAGTGCCGCGAGATCGTCGCTCGGCAGGGTCGGTGTGATCCCGGCGATGCCGTGGTCACGACCGCCGGAGACCTGCCGGCTCGGTTCGTGATCCACACCGTCGGGCCGGTGTTCACCGCCGAGAACGCGGCGGCCCACGACGCCGTGCTGGCGTCGGCCTATCGACGCTCGATCACGCGTGCCATCGAGCTCGGTGTGCGAACGGTCGCCTTCCCAAACATCAGCACGGGTGTCTACGGGTTCCCGAAGGATCGGGCTGCGCCGATCGCAATCGAGGCGGTGCGGGCGGCCACGGCCGGCACCGAGATCGATACGGTGACGTTCGTCTGCTTCGACGACGAGAACCTCGGGCTGTACGAGGAGCTGCTCAGTCAGAAGTGAGTTTGCGGCCGAATTCACGGGGGCGCTCGATGGCCTCGTCGTCGACACCCGGCTGCTGGCGGGCCAGCGAGTCCTTGATCTGCTGATAGGTCTCTTCCTCGAGCCCGCAGTCCTTGCACTTCTCGAGGTGTTCTGCGATCTTCGCAGCGAAGTCCGTCTCGACATCGCCGTCGAGGTAGCTCTGCAGCGCTCGACCCACCTCCCGGCAGGTCACATCGGCGCTCCGTCGGAACCAGCGGCGCTTCATCATGTCGGCCGACCGTTCACGTACGCCCCACTCTGCTCGAGGTGCTTTCGGATCCGGGTACGGGCCCGGTGGAGCCGGCTCATCACCGTGCCGGTCGGCACGTCGAGGAGTTCGGCAGCCTCTTGATAGGACAGACCCTGGATGTCGACCAACTCGACCACGGCGCGGAACTTCTCGGGGAGTGCGCCGACGGCGGTCTCGACCGCCGCGTCGTACTCCCGGTCCACCACCTGGGCCTCCGGACCGAGGTCGCCGGAGTCCTCATCGGCCAGTCGCTCCATGGTGGCGTCCGGGTCGTGGAGCAACTCCGGCCGCTTGCGGCGGACCCGGTTGATCTGGGCGTTGCGCATGATCGTCAGCAGCCACGCGCGGGGATGGCGTCCGTCGAATCGTCCGATCCCACGGTAGGCCCGCAACATGGTGTCCTGGACGAGATCCTCCGCGTCGGTGGGATTGCGGGTGATCGACCGGGCCACCCGGTACAGCACCTCGATCTCTGGGACGACGTAGCGATCGAACGCCGCGCGTAGCGTGCGCTCGTCGATTCCCTGATCGCCCATCCGAGCCAACCTAGCAATGCTGGGCCTCTAGTGGCGGCGGGCCGTCGAACCCCCGACGGGTCCGGAGGGGAATGGCCCAACCCGGGGAAGGGTTCCCTCGACATGGGGCACCTGCACCGGGCCCGCTCATCGAGCAATGGGTGGACGAGGAGCTCGACCCCACGCGCTCGGAGTCCGTTCTGGTTCACGTCTCGGATTGCCCCGACTGTCTCCATGAGATCGAAGCACTCGCCCGGATGAAGCGGGCGCTCAGCCGCCTCGAGGTCCGGTGAGGAAGCACTCCCGGTGACCGACGACGTCACCCTCATCGCGGCATTCGGGGCGGGCCTGTTGTCGTTCCTGTCGCCGTGCGTTCTCCCGATCGTGCCGGGCTATCTGTCGCTGATCTCCGGTGTGGGCATCGCCGACCTGGAGAGCACTGAGTCGGGGAGCCGGGTGGCCGGCCGGGTCGTCGCGAACACGGCGCTGTTCGTCTCCGGTTTCAGCGCGGTCTTCGTCCTGCTCGGAATGGGGGCCACGTCGATCGGCCAGGCGCTCACTGACCACCAGGGTCTGCTCACCCGAGGGGCCGGCCTGCTGGTGCTGACCATGGGCCTGTTCGTCCTCGGCTCGCTCTATCTGCAGGCCCCGTGGCTGTACCAGGAAGCGAGGTTCTCACCTCGACTCGCCTGGTTCGGGCCGTTCGCGTCGCCGGTCGCCGGGGTGGCGTTCGGGTTCGGCTGGACCCCGTGCATCGGGCCGGTTCTCACCTCGGTGCTCGCCATCGCGGCCGCGGATGGGCGGGCCAGTCGGGGTGCGCTCCTGTTGGCGGTCTACTCGGCCGGCCTCGGCGTTCCCTTCCTCGTCACGGGCGTCGCCTTCGCCCGCACCACCCGGGCGTTGGGGGTGATGAAGCGGCACCTCCGGACCGTGACGTGGGTTTCGGCCGTCTCGCTCACCTTCTTCGGCACGGTGCTCGCCCTCGATCGTCTCAGCTGGGTCACCGTCCAGCTCCAACGCGTCGCCCGCTCCGTCGGGCTCGACTTCCTCGTCGAGCTCGGCTGAACCCGGAAAGGGACCTCCATGGCTCGTCCGCACGCTGCAGCACAGCGCAGCTCCCCCCACAGGAAGCGCAAGAAGGCCACGCCGGAGGAACGCCGTCTCGCGGCCGCACGGGCGGCCCGCAAGGCCCGACTCCAGTGGATGGTGGTCATCGGCGTTGTGGTCGGCGTGCTCGGGACGATCATCGCGGTCTCGGTGTGGGATGCTCGGCCCCGCTCGGGCGACACTTCGCGATCGGCATGGGATCTGCCGGCGCGCGACAACGACTCCGACGGCGACGGCCGGATCAAGCTGTCCGACTTCGAGGGGAAGCCGACGGTCGTCAACTTCTACGCCGACTGGTGCGTCGCCTGCGAGCGAGAGCTGCCCGACTTCGCCACCGTGAGTGCCGAGTTCGGTGATGAGGTCAATTTCGTGCACGTCAACTCACAGGAGACCGGCGACTGGAAGCGGCTGATGGAGCTCGGCACCGGGTGGTGGCCGATCGCCCAGGACATCAATGGACAGCAGGGTGGCGGTTCGGGCTTGTACGAGTCGGTGCTCATCCCCGGGGTGCGGGGAATGCCGGTCACCGCGTTCTACGACGCCACCGGTCGTCACGTGGACACGACCGGCTTCCTCGACGAGTCGACCCTCCGGCGGCTCCTCGCCGGCCACTTCGGCGTCGGCTGACGCTCACCCGGACGGACGTTCGTCCGCGCCCTCGTCGTCCCGGTCCAACGACCTGTTCGACTGAACCGGACCGGCCCCGGCATCTCGTCGGGTCCGGGGCACCGCTACGGTCCGGTTCGTGAGCGAGCCCGAGATGATCACGGTCTTCGAGGCGGTGGGCGGAGAGCAGTTCTTCCACGACCTGGTCGACCGCTTCTACGAGGGTGTCGTCGACGACCCCATCCTGGGACCGATGTACCCGCCGGAGGATCTCGACGGCGCCAAACAGCGGCTCGCCCTGTTCCTCGTCCAGTTCTGGGGCGGCCCCGACACCTATACCGAGCAACGTGGCCATCCACGGCTGCGAATGCGCCACTTCCCGTTCCACGTCGACACCGAGGCCCGCGATGCCTGGCTCCGTCACATGGGTGAGGCGCTCGAGTCCATGGAAGCGCACCACCTGGTCAAGGACATGATGCGCGACTACTTCGTGCGCTCGGCCGACTTCATGCGCAACGTCGACGAGGGCGGGCCTCCGGCCGAATCCGACGGCTGAGCCGGTCGGACCGAACCATTCGACAGGCCGTGACGGGGCGTGTAATTTGCGCCTCAGCCGATCTGGGTCTTGGCGAATCGGCGTGTTTTCAAGGGACTTCGACAGCCCGGAAGGGCGGAAATGCTTGACTCGCGCCCCAAAATCGACTCACGTGTAGTTCACCAGACCGCGAAAGCCGTGGACTAAGCAAGGAGTACGACAATGAACAAGGGCGAACTCGTCTCTGCAATGGCCGACTCGGCCGGCGTGAGCCAGAAGGACGCCGGGGCTTGCCTCGACGCCATGTTCGACATCATCGCCGGCGAGGTCAGCGCCGGCAACGAGGTTGCGATCACCGGTTGGCTCAAGGTCGAAAAGGCCAAGACTTCCGCTCGCACGGGGCGCAACCCCCAGACCGGCGAGGCCATCCAGGTACCGGCGGGCACCCGCACGAAGGTGAGTGCCGGTTCGAAGCTGAAGGCTGCCGGGAAGAGCTGAGTCCGACCGCTACGGCGGTTTGGCAGATGTGAGACATGGGGGCGACCGAGGGTCGTCCCCATGTCACGTTTTCGGACCGGCCGCCGCTGTATGTTCGGCGGATGACCAACGACCAGCGACTGGCATCGGGTGACCGAGCCCCGGCGTTCAACCTCGCCGACCAGACCGGAACCAAGCTGCGGTTGAGCAGCTTCAAGGGCCGTCGAGTGCTGCTGTTCTTCTATCCGAAGGCCAACACGGGAGGCTGCACGGCCCAAGCGTGTGGTCTCCGCGACGTCGTTGCTGACATCGGTGACACCCAGGTGCTCGGGATCAGCCCGGACGCGCCCGACGCACAGGCGAAGTGGGATGCCAAGCACGACTTCGGGTTTCCGCTGCTGTCGGATCCGGACCACGCGGTGGCGGACAAGTACGGCGTGTGGGGACCCAAGAAGCTCTACGGTCGAGAGTACGAGGGCATCACCCGCTCGGCCTTCCTCGTGGGAGCGAACGGCAAGATCGAGCACGCCTGGTACAAGATCAGCCCGAAAGCCACTCCCGAGAAGCTCCTCGCCTCACTGGAGGCGGACGCATGACCCTGCCGCACCCCACCGATGTCATCCCGCACCGGGACCCGTTCCTCTTCGTCGATGAGATCACCGCCCTCGAACCGGGCGTGTCGGCATCGGGTACGTGGACGCTCAGCGGCGACGAGGCGTTCTTTGCCGGCCACTTCCCGGGTCGCCCGACCCTGCCGGGGGTCCTCATGTGTGAAGCGATCGCCCAGATGGGGGCCATCGCGGTGCTCACCGACGAACGCTACGAGGGCAAGTTGCCCCTCTTCGGCGGGCTCGACGGGGCTCGCTTCCGGCGTCAGGTCGGTCCCGGCGACACGCTCACGCTCGAGGTCGAGATGACCCGGCTCTCGGCACGCGCCGGCAAGGGCTCAGGACGAGCCCTCCTCGACGGCGAGGTCGCCGTCTCCTGCGACCTCATGTTCGTGATCGTCTGATCGGATTCTCTGGACGTCAGCGCGCGCCAGGCGCGCGTCGGTGTCCAGAAAACTCGAAGACCCGTGGACTCACGCGGGGCCGATGACGATGGTGCCGTTGTGGCCGCCGAACCCGAACGAGTTCGACAGTGACGGGCCCGGGGTCCAGTCCCGGGGTTCTCCCTGCACTATGTCGATGGCGGGGAGCTCCGGGTCGGGCTGGGTGAGACCCGCGGTGGGCGGGATCTTGCCGTGCTGCATGGCGAGCAGTACCGCCACCGCCTCGAGCGCGCCCGCCGCACCGAGTGCGTGACCGGTGACGCCCTTGGTGGAGGTGACGATCGGGCCGCCGTCGGTGCCGAACACCTTGGCGACTGCGTTGGCCTCGGCCTCGTCGTTGCGGTCCGTGGACGTGCCATGGGCGTTGATGTGGGCCACGTCGGACGGGCTGATGCCGGCGTCCTCCATGGCGATCTGCATGCAGCTCACGGCGCCCGTGCCGCCTGGCGCGGGGGCGGTGATGTGGTGGGCGTCGGCGGTGCTGGCCGACCCCATGATCTCGCCGAGAATGGTGGCGCCCCGCTCGACGGCCATGTCCCAGGCCTCGAGAACGAGGAGGCCGGCGCCCTCACCCATGACGAACCCGTCGCGGTCGACGTCGAAGGGCCGGCTGACGCCGGTCGAGGACAGGGCGGTCATGTTCGAGAAGCCCGCGATCGCAGTCGGGGTGAACGGCGCCTCAGAACCGCCTGCCATCACGACGTCGCAGCGGCCGTCGGCCACCATGCGTGCCGCGTTGCCGATGGCGTGGGTGCCGGCCGCGCAGGCCGTCACGGTGTTCTCACACGGTCCCTGCCAGCCGTAGCGCATCGAAACCGCGGCCGGGGCCGCGTTCGGCATCATCATCGGGACGAGGAAGGGTGAGACCCGGCGGTCGCCCTTGTTGAGGCGCACCTCGATCTGCTCCTCGAGCGTGCCGATGCCGCCGATCCCGGTGCCGATGAAGGTGGCCCGGCGGGCCGGATCGGCGGTGAGCTCTCCGGCCTGTTCGATTGCCTCGGCGGCGGCCGCGAGAGCGAACTGCGAGTAGCGACCGCTACGGCGCGCTTCCTTGGGGTTGTCGAAGTAGGGAGTGCCGTCCCAGTCCTCGATCTTGCGGCCGCCGACCGGCGCTTCGCTGATCAGGCCCTCCCAGAACGCGTCCTTGCCGACGCCGGCATGGGCGACGACGCCGATGCCGGTGACCGCTACCCGTCGCCCCTGCATCAGAGCTTGGAGGTGACCAGGTCGAAGGCCGCCTTGATGGTGGTGACGCCCTCGAGCTCTTCTTCTTCGACGTTGACGTCGAACTCTTCCTCGAGCGCCATGACGAGCTCGACGAGGTCGAGACTGTCGGCGTCGAGCGACTCGAAGGTGGCCTCGGGCACGACCTGGTCGTCCTCGACGGAAAGCACCTCGACAGCGCACTTCTTGAACCGATCGAAGTTGTCGTCACTCACTTGAATTTCTCCATTTTGTGATGGCCCGGCGTCGCGCCGGAACCGTTCTGCATCGAACTCGTGGTGTGGACCCTACTCAGCCCATCGAAAGGCCACCGTCGACGGGCAACACAGTACCCGTGACGTAGCCTGCGTCCTCAGAAACGAGGAATTCCACCGCTGCGGCGATCTCGTTGCCACTGCCGATCCGCCCGGCAGGGATGTGTCCGAAGACGGCCTCGCGCTGGTCGTCGCTCAATTCGGCGAGCATGTCGGTGTCGACCGCCCCCGGACAGATGACGTTCGAGGTGATTCCCCGGCTGGCGAACTCCTTCGCCAGTGATCGGGCCATACCGATCAGGCCGGCCTTGGACGCGGCGTAGTTCGCCTGTCCGGCCTGCCCGCCGAGGCCCACCACCGAGGAGATGAAGACCATCCGTCCCCATCGGTTGCGCATCATGGACTTGGCACAGCGCCGAGCGACCCGGAAGCCGCCCGTGAGGTTCGCGTCGATGACATCGTCGAAGTCGTCGTCGCTCATCCGGAGCACCAGGCCGTCCTTGGTGATGCCGGCGTTGGACACGAGGATCTCGATCTTGCCGAGCTTCTCCTCGACCTCGTCGACGGCGCCGTTGACCGAGTCGGTGTCGGTGACGTCGCACTTCACGACGGTGATGTCGTCGCTGACATCGGCTTCGCCACTACGCGAGGTGACGGCGACCTGATGGCCGGCTGCGGCGAGTCGGGTGGCGATGGCGAGGCCGATCCCCCGGTTACCGCCGGTGACGAGTGCAACGCGCCCGGTCATGTCTTCTCCTTCGACATCTGGGTGTTCTCGTGTGGTGGCTCGGCCTGGTTCACCAGCGCATCACCACGGTGCCCCACGCCATGCCGCCCCCGAATCCGGTCATGAGCACGATCTTGCCAGGCTCCAGCGCGCCCGCCTCATCGGCGGATGCCATCGCGAGAGGGATGCTCGCCGAAGAGGTGTTCCCCGTGTGGTCGATCACGTTGTAGGTCTTGTCGGGGCTGAAGCCCACGCGCTGGCAGATGGCGTCGACGATCCGGATGTTGGCCTGATGGGCGAGGACGACATCGACGTCGTCGGCGGTGATGCCGGCGTTCTCGAGGGCGGCGGTGACCGACCCGGTGACGGCCCGCACGGCCCGCTTGAAGACTTCGCGGCCCTCCATCTTGATGGTGTCGTTCAGATCGCAGTAGAGGATCGACTGCAGGTCGCCGTTGACCCCGAAGTCCGAACCGAGGAGCTCGCCCTGCTCGTGCTTTTCGAGCACCACCGCGCCGGCGCCGTCGCCGAACAGGATGGCGGTACCGCGATCGGTCCAGTCGGTGATCTTCGACATCGCGTCGCTGCCGATGAGCAGGACCTTGTCGGGGCCGCCGGGTATCGACATCATTCCGTAGGCGCTGATGTAGCCGTAGGGGAACCCGGCGCACACGACGTTGACGTCCATCGCGCCGCAGTTCAGGCCGAGGGATCGGGCCACCTCGGCGGAGGTGGCCGGGAAGGTGCGATCGGGGGTTGTGGTGCACAGGACGAGGAAGCCGATGTCGGCGGTGTCGATGCCGGCGGCCGCGATCGCGGCGCGGCCCGCGTCGATCGCCATGACCGAAGTGATGCCGCCGACGTGGCGCGAACCGATGCCCGAGCGTTCGCGGACCCATTCGTCGGAGGTGTCGAGGTATTGGGCGAGATCGTCGTTGGTGACGACCTTCTCGGGCAGGGACGTGCCGATGCCGGCGATTCGGATCGACATGGGTCAGCGGGTCCGGAGCCAGGCGATGGGTTGACGCGACGTGACCCGCTCGCCTTCGTAGGCGAGGACACCCTTGATCTCCCCGGCGAACGAGCTGCGGACCTCCATGGACCCGACCGTACCGAGCATGTGGCCCACTTCGATCAGCTGGCCGTCCACACAGTCGTCGGATGGACTGAAGATTCCGGCTCCGGGGGACACCACCATGCGTTCGGTGGCGAAGAGATGCTCTCCTTCGAGGACACCGCCAGTGTCGGTGCTCTTGGAGCCCGACAGAGTTTCGAGGAGCCCGTCGAGATCGCCGGGCGTGGAGACGTTGATGCGGTTGCCGGTCTTGACGGCCCGCTTCACCAGACCCGTGAGGACGGTCCCGGGGCCGAGTTCGACGAAGGTGGTGAAACCGTCGTCATCGAGCTGGCGGAGCGTCTGGCGCCAGCGGACTGGGGAGCACAGTTGGGCGCTCAGCAGGTCGGCCCAGTCGGACGGGTCGGCGTGGGCGGTGGCGTCGACATTGGCGTAAACGGGCTGCTCGGGGGCCCGGAACTCGACCTGGTCGATGGCCTTGCGGAGTCGGTCGCGGGCCGGGGCCATGAGAGGGGTGTGGAAGGCACCACCGACGGGGAACCGCATGGCCCGCTTGGCGCCGAGTTCCTTCGCGATCTCACAGGCCCGGTCGAGGTCGTCGGGGATGCCGGCGATCACTACCTGGCCGGGGGCGTTGTAGTTGGCGATCCAGACCTCGCCGGCGGCGCGCTGGCAGGCGATGTCGACCTGGTCGTCGTCGAGGCCGAGCACGGCGGCCATCGTGCCCTCCTGCTCGTCGGCGGCCGACTGCATGGCGTCGCCGCGTTCGTTGACGAGGGTGAGGGCGTCGGCGTAGTCGAGCACGCCGGCCGCCGTGAGCGCGGAGTACTCGCCGAGACTGTGCCCGGCGTGGGCGACCGCTTCGGTGCCGGTGCGGCTGACCGCGTCGAGGATGACCATCTCGGTGACGAAGGTGGCGAGCTGCGCATTGCGGGTCATCGTGAGCTCGTCGGCTCCGGTGGTGAGCAGGAGGCCGGCGATGTCGCGGTTGGTGACGTCGGACGCCTCCTCGACCAGTTCCCAGGAGGGGTGGTCGGCCCAGGCCTCGCCCATGCCAGGCGACTGGGAGCCCTGTCCGGGATAGGTGAAGACGATCATGCGAGATCACCGGTCATGAGTCGGGGGCCCTCCAGGCGCGATGCCCCTCACCGAGCGTGGGGGTCGAATCATTCTGACCCACAAGGTTGCCCTTTGGTTTCATTACTCGCCAGTAATGCTCGTGGAATGTGTCACGAACAGACCTCGACCTGCGTCGATCAACCTGACTCGGTTCTAATCCCGGAACAGGACCGGGTCAGGTTCGTCTTGGCCAGTCGTGCAGATCGTCGTTGTGGCGGCGGATCGAGATCTCGCGGATCGCGCCCAGTACGGCGGCTACGAGAAGGAGCCGGCGGAACCGCTTTCTCGTGTCCGACCTCATGGCCGGGAAGGCTACGCTGCGGCGAACTCCTCACCTCGCCCGGGTGGTGGAATTGGCAGACACGACGGACTCAAAATCCGTTGCTCTTTGAGAGCGTGCGGGTTCAAGTCCCGCCCCGGGCACCAGGGGTCGTGCGGTCGGCGTCGGACGGGGTTACCAAAGCCCCATTCTGAGCGGGATGCGTTCAGACTCGGGGCGGCGTGGCCGATTGGATCGGCAGGGAGGACCGGTGGCCTCCCGAGGCGAAGGAGCCCTGATGCCGGACCGTGCCGAAATGGCGGACTACGACGACGAGAACCCCGTCGAGATCGCGCCCGGGGTGTTCCATCTCGGAGTCGGCGACGACCGCAAGTCGTGGGCCAACGTTCCGTACCTGATCACCACCGATGACGAGGCCGTACTGATCGACCCGGGGTCGGCCCGACCCGAGTTCTACTCCTGTGTGGTCCGCAAGGTGCACCAGGTGCTGGACCCTCGGAAGATCACGATGATGGTGGTGCAGCACCAGGATCCTGACCTGTGCGCGGCGCTCCCTCTGTTCGAAAAGCTCGTCAGCCCCAACCTGCGCATCTTCACCCCGGCTCCAGCCGAGTTGCTCGTGCAGCACTACGGCTTGACGGCACCGCTCGTCGGCATCGAGGACGGCGAGACCATCACCGTCGGCGGGACCCGTCAGCTCTCGTTCCTCATGACCCCGTACGCCCACTTCGTCGGAGCGATGGTCACCTACGACCACGAGACGCAGTCACTGTTCACCTCCGACGTCTTCGGCGGCTTCACCACCGGGACCAACATCGCCGCCGACGAGTCCTATCCGGAGTACCTCAGCGCGTTCCTCGGCCAGTACATGGGGTCCAAGCGGGCGCTCGAATACGCCCTGAAGCGGATCCAACAGCTCATCGACGGTCCCGGCGTCGCTCGCTTCTGCCCCCAGCACGGCTGTGTGATCCCGGAGGACCAGATCTCGGCGTACATGGCGGCCGCGAGCCAGCTCGAGGTCGGCCGTGAGCTCGATCGGCTGGCGCAGAAGAACGGGATCACCCTCGAGTGGTCCGAGCGTCAACACGCGCTCGAGACCACCTGATCGTCGGCTCCCGACCACCTGATAGGTCCCGCGGGCCCTTCTGGTGGTGACAAAAGGTCGCCTCCCGCGCCCGAGGTCATCGCCCATGGTGAGGCGAACGGATCGATCTGTCGGAGCCGGCCACCAATGGCGTGGCACCCGATCAACTCGATCATGGGTGTTCCGATACTCCTCGGTGACCATGAAACGATCGGTCGGACCCGGAGACGGGTTCGGCTCGGAGTCAAGGAGGACGCCTCGTGGATGGTCCCCCGGAACCGATTCCCGAGCCAGGTGAAGCCCTTCGATCCGATCTCGCCCGAGATCGGGCCAGCCTCGTCGACTACCTGCGGGGTGTCACCTCGGATCCGATCGGTGACAGCGCGACGACGGCCGAGGGAAGAGGGTCGTGGCG
>CAYFLT010000040.1:0-11043 GCA_964344055.1 uncultured Candidatus Nemicrothrix sp. | reverse complement strand
CAGAGGCCCACGCCCCGATGTCCTCCGCCACCGTCCTGCTCATCGAGGACAACGAGACCGACGCCCACCTCATCCGGCTGTTGCTGAAGCGAGCCTTCGAGAAGCCGGTCGAGGTGGCGTGGTGTCGGACCATTGGTGAGGCCCGGTCGAGCCAGGGAGGGGCCGACAACGACATCGTCCTGCTCGATCTCGGCTTGCCCGACGGGTCGGGCGTCGGTGCGCTCCGAGCGGTGAGAGCCTTCGCGCCCCACGAGGCGCTGGTAGTGCTGACCCGCAACAGCGACCGGGACGCCGCAGAAGCCGCCCTCCAGGAGGGTGCGCACGACCACCTGATCAAGGGTGGGTTCGACGCCGAGGTCCTCGGCCGCACGATCCGGCACGCGACCGCCCGGGCGTCGAGTGAAAAGCGTCTCCGGCTCGCCATCGTGAACCTGCTGGTCCGCTCCGACGAGTTGATGACCGAGATCGAGCACCATGAGGACACTGCGGCCCGGTTGCGTCACGAGAAGGCCCAGCTGACCGCCGCCAACGACCGGCTTCGCACCCTCGATCAGGCCAAGACCGACTTCGTCGCCGCGGTGTCGCACGAACTGAGGACACCGCTGACCAGCATCCTCGGCTACGTGGAGCTGCTGGTCGACGCCCCCGACTGGTCACCCTCCTCGACCGAAGCCGTCGCGATGGAGGTCATCGACCGCAACAGCCAGCGTCTCCTGGCCCTGGTGGAGGACCTGCTCCACGCAAGCGAGCTCGACTCCGAACGGGTGTCGATGGTGCCGGCCCCGCTCGACGTGGAGGCGTTGGTCAAGTCGGTCATCGAGACGGTGACCCCCATGGCCGACCAACGGTCACAGCGGATCGTGACCCAGGTCGAGGCCGGCCTGCCTGAGGCGTGGGCGGATCGCTGCCAGATCGAGCGAGTCCTCATCAACCTGCTGGACAACGCCCGGAAGTTCTCCCCGGATGGTGCCGCCATCACGGTCCTCGTCGGCAATCGGTTCGACGGCCCGGGCGTCCGGGTCTCGGTGGTCGACGAAGGTCAAGGGATGGCCGAAGAGGATCAGGAGGAACTCTTCGGCCGGTTCGTCCGCGGGTCCCAGGCGCTGACCGATGCGGTTCAGGGCACCGGCCTCGGTCTCTCGATCGTCAAGGCGATCATCGAGCAGCACGACGGTGAGATCTCGGTCGATTCGGCACTGGGGAAAGGCACGACGATGACCTTCACCCTGCCCGCGGTCGACGAGGACGCGGCGAGCACAGACGCCGAGCACAGAACGACACATGCCCAACCCGAGACAGGAGGACTGTCATGAGTCCCGTAGCACTGGTCGTCGACGACGACCCCGACATCCGCACGCTGATCGCATTCAAGCTCCAGCACTGCGGCTTCGAAGTGGCCGAAGAAGGTGACGGTGAGACCGGCCTGGCCGCGTCCGTCGAGCTGAAGCCCGACGTCGTCCTGCTCGACTGGATGATGCCCCGCCTCAGCGGCCTCGAGGTCCTGCTCCGGCTTCGTGCCGACGAGGCCACTGCGAACATCCCGGTCATCATGTTGACGGCTCGGGCGCAGGAGGCCGACATCGAACGGGGATTCGCCGCCGGCGCCGACGACTACATCGTCAAGCCGTTCAGCCCCCGTGAGCTCCAGAGCCGGGTCGACGCGGTGATGGCACGCGTGAAGCGCTGAGATCGATGGTCCTGGTCGCCACGCTCGCCCTGTTCGTCGCCGGTGCCTTCGTCGCGCTCCTGGTCGGGGCCTCGGTGGCACGGAAGTTCGCCCGTAGCCGGGCCGACGCACGCGAACAGCGGATAGTCGCCGAGTTCCGTCCCCGCTTGATGGAGCTCCTGGCCGAGGACGATCCGTGTATCGACGAGTTGGTCCGGGCCGGCGGACGGCAAGGGGAGTCCGAGATCATCGACCTGCTCGCCTACCGGCTCATGACCAAGCTCCGCGGCCGGGATCGCGCCGTGCTGGCGGAACTCCTCACCCGGCGCGGAGCGTTCGAATCGGCCCGGCGCCGCACCCACCGGTTCGGGGCCGTCGGGCGGGCCCGGGCGGTCGAGGTGCTGGGATCGGGTGATCCGGTCGAGGCCACCCCCGAGCTGGGCCGGCTCTTGCAGGACCGTCACCTCGAGGTTCGGGTCGCCACGGCGAGGGCCGTCGGCTCGCTGGGCGTGCCGAGTGCCGTCCCCCAGTTGATGAAGGGTTTGGTTGCCGACCGACTCCCGCTCAGTGTGGTCGGGATGGCGATCGTCCATCTCGGTACGCCGTGCTGCCCCCACCTCCGGATGAGCCTTCGGAGCCCGCACGTGCTCGAACGCCGGCTTGCGTCGGAATGTCTCGGTCTGTTCGGCGACATCGAGGCAGTGGAGGCGCTACTGCCCGTGGCGGAACATGACGTCGATCTCGATACCCGGTGTGCGGCGGTGAAGGCGCTCGGCCAGATCGGTGATCCACGAGTGGAGGGCTTCCTCGTGCAGTGCATCCACAACGACGGCCCCTTCCAATTCCGCGCCGAAGCGGCGACATCTCTGGGCCGACTCGGCGATCCGGGAGTGGTCCACGATCTGAGGGCGGCGTTGCGGGCTCGCCAGCCCGATCTCGCGCGAGCTGCCGCCCATTCCCTCGGGCAGCTCGGTCCGGCCGGCGCGAAGGTGCTCTTCGACTCCAGCCAGCGGCACGGCTACGAGGCCGCCTACGCGAGAGAGGCGCTCGACTTCGCGGCCCTGCGCCCCACCCGGGAACGGAGCTTCGCGTGAGCGAGTTCAGGGAGCGGGGCCGCCCGGCCCGCTGCGTGCGCAGCAGGAGGGCAGGCAAGTGAGCGAGTTCGCGATCGCGGGTTTCGAGGTCTTCAACGCGACGGTGCTCGTCTATTTCCTCGTCCTGAACACCATCTATCTGGCACTGACGGTGATCGCGGCGCGAGCAGTCTCCCACCGGATGCGCCGCACGACCGACACAGAGCTGGACGAGATCTTCGCCAACCCGATGACCCCTGGCGTGTCGGTGGTCGTGCCCGCCTACAACGAGGAGCTCGGCATCGTCGATTGCGTGCGGAGCATCCTTGCTCTTCGCTATCCGAAGCTCGAGGTCGTCGTCGTCGACGACGGGTCCACCGACGAGACGTTCGCGCTCCTGCGCCAGGAGTGGGATCTCGAGGAGGTCCATCAGGTCCTTCCCCACGACGTGCCCCACATCGGCGCGGTCCGGTCGGTCCATCGCTCCCGCACTGGTGCCCAGATCGTGGTGGTCCGCAAGGACAACACCGGCCGCCGGTCCGACCCGGTCAACGTCGGTATCAATGCGGCTCGCAATCCGCTGGTTGCCGTCACCGACGCCGACTCGGTGCTGGACGCAGACTCGATGCTCCACATGGTGAAGCCCTACCTCGAGGACCCGGCCCGGACGGTTGCGGTCGGTGGCACGATCCGGGTGGTCAACGGCACAGCAGTGGCTGCGGGCGAACTCGGCACCCCTCGCCAGCCGAAGTCCTGGCTGGCCCGGGTGCAGGTCCTCGAGTACCTCCGATCCTTCCTCGTCGGTCGAGTGGGTTGGGCGGAAGTGGATGGGCTCCTGATCGTGTCGGGAGCGTTCGGTCTGTTCCGACGTGACGTCCTCGTTCGGGTCGACGGCCTCGATCTGGACTCCCTGGCCGAGGACGCGGAGCTGATCACCCGAATCCATCGCCGGATGCGCGACACCGCCACGGACTACCGGATCGCGTTCAGTCCCGAGCCCGTGTGCTGGACCGAAGTCCCCGGCACCGTCGGGCAGCTTCGACGCCAGCGTCGGCGCTGGAGTCACGGGCTCGCCGATCTGCTGTCCAAGCACCGGGAGATGATCGGCAACCGACGCTATGGCCGCATCGGGGTCGTCGTCTTGCCGTACTACCTCCTGTTCGAGCTCTTGGGCGCGGTCCTCGAGATGACCGGGTTCTTGGTCGTGGCGGCCGGGCTCTACTTCGGCCTGATCGACGTCGGGTTCATGTTGCTGTTCCTCGCGGTCGCCTGGCTCTACGGCGTGATGGTTTCGGTCGCGGCACTGGCCATCGAGGAGTTCTCCTACCACCGGTACTCCCGTTGGAGGGACCTCGGGGCTGCGCTTTTGGCTTCGGTGTTCGAGGTCACCCTGTTCCGGCCGATGCACGCCTTCTGGCGCCTCGAGGGGCTCGTGCTCGCGGTTCGCGGGACTGCGGGCGAGTGGGATGCGCTCGAACGGGCCGGCTTCGTCCATGAGTCCGAACCTGTCCCCGTCGCGGCCTGATCGACGGAATCCGAGCCCCCATCCGACCAGACGGGGGGCGACCGGCCTGCGTCTGACCGCTCCGTTAGGGTCTACGCATGGCTGATCAGATGGTCTCGGTGAGTCGGGTCATCCCGGCCTCCCCTGAGGAGATCTTTGCGGTGTTGTCATCCCCGCAAGGGCATGTCGACATGGATGGCAGCGGCACCGTGAAGGGTGTCCTGAGCGGCGACGATCCCATGAAGCTGGGTTCGAAGTTCCGTATGAGCATGAAGATGGGTGTGCCATATCGCATGGCGAGCACCATCAAGGAGTACGAGGAGAACCGGCTGATCGCCTGGGCGCATCTCGGCCGGCATCGGTGGCGGTTCGAGCTGGAGGAGGTCGAGGGTGGCACGAAGGTGACCGAGACCTTCGACTGGTCCACCTCGATCTTCCCCAAGGGGATCGAGATCCTCGGCTACCCCAAGAGTCACCCGAAGAACATGGAAGCGACGCTCGAACGGCTCGAGCAGGTCGTCGCCGACGGTCAGTCGTAGCCGGGCGCGTCGACCCTTCGAGCGTCGGCGAACTCGCGGATGCGCTCCAGGTCGGGTTCGCCACAGGTGAGCTTCCACGTCCATGCGGTTGCGACGATCGGCGAGGGGAGATCACCGTGCGCCGGGGCGACCACGATCGTGTCGGACGCGATCGACTCGAGCAGTGTGACCGTGTCGGCGCCGACCCCGTCCTCGTACTGCAGGACCACGCCACCCCCTTCGAGGATTCGCACCTGTACCGGTGCCAGAAGGGGCGAATCGAGCGCGCCGGTCGGGCTCGCGCCGGACGCGTGCGGTCCGGACGTCGGCGGATCCGACAGATACACGAGCCCCGCGTCGGAAAGTACGTGACGGCCGGACTGCTGATCCTCGGCCTCGCGAAGCTCCGCGCAGCCCGAGGAGTCACCGGAACCGCACGCGGTGGCGATCAGTCCGATGACGAAGCACAGGGGGACGGCTCGACGCACGGGGCGCAGTCTGCCCGCTCAGTCGGCGACTACGGCGGTCGCTTTCACTTCGGCCCGGCCGCCCGGCACGGCCAGCTCGGTACAGCCGATGGCAGTCCAGGCCGGGTAGGGCTCGGAGATCACCGCGTCCTTGGCGTCGACGAAGGTGCCGAGGGTGGAAGCCATGTCGACGTGGAACGAGGGCAGTTCCACGATGTCGCCGACCGAGGCACCCGCCGCGTCGAGTGTGGCCGCGAGCTGGGCGAACGCGTTGGCGAACTCCTCGGCCGGGTCGCCTGGGACCTTCCCATCCGCGCCCATCCCGATCACTCCCGACACGTAGATCGTGTTGCCGGTCCGGACCGCCGGCGCGAAGTGCCAGTTCTGGTAGATCACTTCCTGTCCAGGCGGGATGACGACGTCGAAGGTGGGCTGGGGATCAGGCATGGCCGGAGTCTGTCGGCGATCTCGACGGTCGACAAGCCACGGCGTGGGTGCACGCGGCCGCCTGTCGCGAAGGATCGTCCTACAATCGGCTCCATGTCCCGAGCCCAGATCGAGCGGAAGCTGAGAGGCGTGAGCGACCAGCTCCGCTCACTTCGCGCGGATCTGGCGGTCACCGAGGAACAGCTGGTTCAACTCGCCGACGAAGCCGACGATGCCCGGCTCAGGGCCCTCGTGTCGGAGACTCCCGTCGCGGAGAAGGAGCACCGCAAGGCGAGCCGTCATGTGGAGCGCCTCCGCAAACACCGGGATCGGATTGCCGCCAAGATCTCCAGCCTCGACGCCGAACAGGATGCCCTCCTCGACCGGCTCAGCGCCCTGTCGTGACCCCACCTGACGATCAACCGACCCCCGCCCCCAGGGTGGTGGTCGCCGAGGACGAAGCGATCATCCGGCTCGACCTCGTGGAGATCCTCGCCGACGAGGGCTATGTGGTCGTCGCGGATTGTGGGCGGGGCGATGAGGCCGTCGGACTCGTCATCGAACACGAGCCGGACCTGGTGTTGCTCGACATCAAGATGCCCGGCATGGACGGGCTCGAAGCCGCAGCACGGATCCGGGAAACGTCGCATGCCGCGGTCGTGATGCTCACCGCATTCAGCCAACGCGAGCTGATCGAGGCTGCCAGCGACGCGGGCGCCATGGCGTATCTCGTGAAGCCGTACCAGCGAACGGACCTCGTGCCGGCGCTCGAACTCGCGATGGCGCGCCGACGCGAGGCGACCGCCCTGGCCGGACGGCTCGACGAGGTGGAGACCCGCCTCGAGGACCGGAAGATCATCGACCGGGCGAAGGGCCGCTTGATCGACGAGCACGGACTCAGCGAGGCCGACGCATTCCGATTCCTCCAGCGCGCGGCGATGTCGGGCCGCACCCGGATGCGAGAGGTCGCCGAGGACGTTCTGGCGGGCGGTCTCGGTCCCTGAGCCTGCTCGATGCGCGGGGCGGTGCGTTAGGGTCGGCCGCAATGGCCAACGTGATGCTCATCGACGGCAACTCGCTCACCTACCGAGCCTTCTTCGCCCTCCCCACGGACATGGCGACGGCGTCCGGTCAGGTCACCAACGCGGTGTTCGGGTTCACCTCCATGCTGATCAACCTCATGAAGGATCATGAACCCGATCTCATCGCGGTGGCGTTCGATCGACCCGAGCCGACCTTCCGGCACGAGATGACGCCGACCTACAAGGCGCAGCGCGAGTCGGCGCCCGACATCCTTCGCCAGCAGATGGGCCTGGTTCGGGAGGTGCTGGAGGCGTTGGCGCTGCCCTCGCTGGAGATCGTCGGTTTCGAGGCGGACGACATCATCGCCACGCTGGCCACCCAGGCCCGGGATCGAGGTGACGACGTCATCGTCGTGACCGGCGATCGCGACAGCTACCAGCTCGTGGAGGACCCTCACGTCAAGGTCCTGTACAACAAGCGCGGCGTGAGCGACTACGCCCTCTACGACGAGGCCGGCATCCTCGAACGCACAGGCGTGAAACCCGTCGACTACGTGCAGTACGCCGCTCTCCGGGGCGACAACTCCGACAATCTCCCCGGCGTGCCGGGTGTCGGCGAGAAGACCGCGGCCAAGTTGATCAACGAACGTGGCGGGATCGACGGCATCTACGAGGTCCTCGATGAGCTGACCCCGAAGCTGAGGGAGAACCTCGCGGCCAACGAGGAGAACGTCCGCAACAACGTCGAGATGATGGAGCTCGTCCGCGACGTCGACATGTCGTATCACCTCGACGATCTCATCCAGGGCGAGATCGATGCCGAGGCCGTCAAGAAGCTGTTCGACTTCCTCGAGTTCCGCACCCTGTGGGACCGGCTGGCTCCGCTTCTCGGCGAGGCCGAGTCGGCACCGGCGGAGGTTCTCGAGGCCGAGGTCACTGTGTACGACACGGCGGCGGACGCCGTCGCGGCCCTGGGCGTCACCGCGGGAGGGGCCGGGGAGCTCGCCCTTGCAGTCCCGGAGAGCGGCGTGGTCGACGGGCTCGCCTTCGTGGTGGACGGCGCGGCCGCCGAGGTCGGGTTCATCCCCGGGCGGCTCATCGGCGACGCCCAGGTGCTCGATGCGCTCCGTGCCGTCCTCGGGCCCGAGGGCCGACCGGTCGCGATGCACGGGGCCAAGGCGACGATGCGCCGCCTCCTCGACCACGACGTCGACCTGCGCGATCTGGCCGTCGACACTCGGCTTGCGGCGTATCTGCTCGATCCCGCGGACAACCGATACGACCTGGGTGATCTGCTCTACCGCTACACGGGTATGGAGTTGCCGGCTTCGGGGCCACCGGAGGGCCAGCTCGATCTCGATGGGGGAGAGCTGGACGATCCCTCGACGGAGCCCGCTCGGCATGCGCTCGCGGTCGACCGGCTGGTGATGCCACTGCGGGAAGCCATGGCCTCCCAGGGGTTGGCCGACCTCCACGATGATCTCGAGGTCCCGCTCGTCCGGGTGCTGGCGAAGATGGAACACCGGGGGATCGGTGTGGACCCCGCCGTGCTGACCGGGATCCGCGACGAGCTCGTCGCCGACACCGATCGACTCCGCGCCGCGGTGATCGACGATGCCGGGCACGATTTCAACGTGAACTCCACCAAGCAGCTACGCGAGGTGTTGTTCGACGAGCTCGGCCTCACCCCGCAGAAAAAGACGAAGACCGGCTACAGCACCGACGCCCAGTCGCTCGAGAAGATGCGCGGTGAGCACCCCATCGTCGAGCACCTGCTCGAGTACCGCGAGGTGGAGAAGCTCCGGTCGACCTACGGTGAGGGGCTTCTGGCCGAGGTCGGGCCCGGTGACCGGATCCGGGCGACGTTCAACCAGACGGTCGCCCGCACCGGCAGGCTCAGTTCTGATGCACCCAACCTCCACAACATCCCGGTGCGATCCGAGCGCGGTCGGGTGTTCCGTACCGCGTTCGTGGCCCCCGAGGGTCATCGTTTCCTAGTGGCCGACTACGACCAGATCGAGCTGCGGTGCATCGCCCATCTCGCCGAGGACCCCGGTCTCATCGAGGCCTTCGAGGCGGGTGACGACATCCACACGGCCACCGCGGCGAAGGTGTTCAGCATCGACCCGGACGAGGTGCACGTCGAGGAGCGATCGAAGGCGAAGATGGTGTCGTACGGGCTCGCGTACGGCATGGAGTCCTACGGCTTGGCCCAGCGGCTGAACATCCCGGTCCCCGAGGCAGCCGAGATTCTCGCCTCGTACTTCGCTGCATTCCCGGCGGTTCGCTCCTACATGGACCGCACGGTGGCCGAGGCGCGGGAACGGGGCTTCACCGAGACCCTGTTCGGGCGGCGCCGCCAGATCCCGGAGCTGTCGTCGGGCAATCGCCAGATCCGACAAGCAGGGGAGCGGCAGGCGATGAACGCGGGCATCCAGGGTCTCGCCGCCGACATCTTCAAGGTGGCCCTGGTCCGGCTCGACAAGGCGCTCGAGGACGAGGGCCTGCGCAGTCGGATCGTGCTCCAGGTCCACGACGAGATCATCCTCGAAGCACCTGAGGACGAGATCGAGGCCGCGAGCGAGCTCACGGTCCGCATCATGCGTGACGCGTTCTCACTCAGAGTGCCGCTCGAGGTCGATCTTCAAATCGCCGACACCTGGGCCGACGCGAAGAGCTGAGTCGGATCCCGACTCGCCAACTCGCCATCCGGTGACACCTCGCCAGAATGCGGGAGCGCCGGAGCCCAGGAGATCGCCATGACCCGACGCCTCACGACCAACGGCACACTTCTCACCCTCGGCGCGGCCCTCTCGCTGGCTGCCGCGTTCTCCGCAGGCCCGGCCGGAGCGGGAACTCCCGACGACATCACCGTATTCATGCAGAACATCGGGCTCGGCACGAACGTCACCACCCGGCCGCAGCAGGGTGACCTCTTCGACAACTTCGACTTGAGTCCGACGACGATCGGAAACCCGATCATCGAGTTCGGCGCGGTGTCGCTCGACGCTGAGTACCTCATCGACTCAGAGGGCCTCGTGCAGCTGGCTCTCGGGCTGGACGGCCCGATGACCGACTCGGACGACTCGCCGCTAGACGAGGTGATCCGAGACCTGCGTGTGGCTTTGGCCCAAGAGGAGCTCCGCCGAGCCGGTCCGGATTCTCCGTTGGTCGATGACTTCATCATCGCGGCGACCGACCCCGCGGTGCCGCCGCCGCAGCCGCTGTTGGATGCGACTGACCGGGGAGTGGACGACGCACTCTCGGCGCTCGGATTGGTCACCCAAGAGCAAGTCGAAGGACTGGGGCTGGCCCAGCATCGCTCTGACCCGTCGGCACCCCTGTTCTTCTTCGACAGCGCCGAGCCGAGCTTCGAAGACCAGTCCCTGGAGGAGCTGCTCGACCTGTTCCCCGAGGCTGACACGGTCAGAGGTGGACCCGACGTGTTCGTGCTCCGGCAAAGAGAGCCGTTCATGGCTCCCACGCCGGTGGGCCGCGCCGAGAACGTCTTCCGGTTCGTGCTACCGAGCCCCATCGTCCTCCCGGACGGGAACACGATCGGTGGGGGCCCGGCGTACAACGGCTCCTTCGCTGGCGACATCTTCAACGGCGCCAACGCGATTCTCGGCGTACGACACCAGGTCACCGATCTGAAGGGCGCCACCCCGAGCGAAGTGGAGGTCTTCGCATTCGCGTATGAGGACGGTCTCTGGTCGTCGGTCGAGCCGTTCGGCGACGTCGCGGTCGTCGGGCGAGACACCATCTTCGTCGTCCCCGACGGGATGCTCGATGTCGCAGCCGGCTTCGGGTTCGCCGCGCAGGCCCCGGGTGCGGTCGGAAGCAGCGTCGATGACGAGTTCCCCGGCTTCTTCGATCCTGCACTGGTTGTCCCGTACATGGGTCCGGCCGTCGAGCTTCCGACGCTCGATGAGCTCTTGGAGCGGCTCCGGACCGAAATCGCCGCCGCGTCGCCCACAGAGGATGGCGCAGGTGAGAGTGACGAGCCGGTCGACGACGAAGAACCGGCCGGTGACGACTCGGCCTCCCTCCCAGAAGGCACTCCGGAGGCGACGGGGGACGGGGAGCCAGACACCTCGGGCACCGACACGACCGGCGGCGGTAACTCGAGCGACGGTTCGTTCCGGATCTGGGTGCCGGTACTGGTCATCGGCCTCGGGCTCGCTATCGGTGGCTTCTGGATCTACTACCGCACGCGGGAGCGGAAGAAGCCCGATGACGGAGGGCGACATCGGGGGACCGGTGACCGGGGGTCCGCCGGACGTGGTCACCGAGGGAGGCGACGGCCCGAGGGAGGGACCGTTGCAGGGAGTGTGTAAGTGGGGTGGTCCGATCTGGTCCGCGGCGTG
>CAYFLT010000039.1:35980-41267 GCA_964344055.1 uncultured Candidatus Nemicrothrix sp. | reverse complement strand
GATAGGGGGTGATCACCCCGATGTCGCCGTCGGACGCATTCATGACAGAGCGGATCAGCCCCACGACGGCGTCCACCTCGGCGGGGTTGCCCCCACTGTCAGCGCGACGACCCGCCACCCGGACCACATCGATGCAGTCCATGGAATCGACACCCGGATGCCGCGTGGCCGCCGCCACCCGCCCCTCGTAGAACCGCCGGGCCGAGAACTCGATCAGGTGAGGCACGCTCCGGTAGTGGGTGGACAGCTCGGTGAGCGTCCCGCCAGCAGCGGAGACGTCGAGCAGACTGTTTCGACGGACGTCGAGCAACGCGCCCAGCGCCGTTCCGCCCAGGTCCCGACGTTCGAGCGCCTCTGCGATGGTGTCGTCGGCGGTGAACGACGTGTGGCGCAGCTGATGGGCATCGCCGACCGAGACCAGTCGCTTCGCCCGGAGAAGCGCGGGCGGTGCAACCGTCTGGTCGACCTGGGATGCCTCGTCGACGATGACGAGGTCGAACATCGCCGCCCGCGGTGGGAGGAGGTCGTCGATGTCGGAGATCGTGCCGATCCAGAGGGGCATGGCGTCCAGCAGGGCATCCGCGTCGAGCTCCGACAACATGTCTCGGCGGGTCGCCCTTCCCGATCGGAGGGCTCGACCGAGGTCCACCAAGGCGGCCCGGTGCTTCCGCCCGAGGCGCTCGAAGCGACGGGCCCCCGCGAGGGCGCCAAACCGCCGGAATGGTCCTCGAGAACCTCGTCGAGCGCGAGTCCGCCGGCCGAACGGAGCTGCTCCTTGGCCAGGTCGACTCGAACGGAATCGAATGACGTGTCCCCCACGAGCGACCGGAGCCGGCGCCGGGTCCACCAGGTCGCGATCCGCCCGCGAGACGGGTCATCCAGTTCGGCGAGCGCACGTGCGATTCGCTGCCAGTCCCTCGGACCGGCCGTTGCCGCGTTCACCCGCGCGATGGCGTCGCCTTCGGCGAAGGCGGCCTCGGCTCGAAGCGCCATGATGGCGTCGGTCCTCACCGTCGTCAGCGCCCGCACTGCTTCACGGAATCTGCTCTCGGCCCCCTTGCGCTCGGGAGCCTCCCGGCCCAGTGCCGTCCAGAGATCAGCCTCCATCTCGGATCGTGACCGATTGTCGCCGAACACCACCGGCCGGGGACCACCCGCGGCCTCGAGGAACCGGATGAGCACCGAAGCGGCGTGCTGACTCTGGGTCGCGATCAGGACGCTCTCCCCTCGGTGCACCGCGTCGACCGCCATCGCGATGACGGTGTGGGACTTGCCGGTTCCTGGCGGACCGGCGAGTACCGAGACCGGCTCCCTCCTACTCCGAGCGACCGCGAGGGCCTGTTGCGGGTCGAGTGGGACGACAGCGACGTCGACTGGCTCTTCCTCCGGTTCGTCCGGCGGGGCCGACGGTTGCGGGAGATAGAGGGCGCTGAATGCGGTCGACGTCTCGTCGATCACCCGTCGTGACCACTGCTCCAGCGATGCCCGTCGCCCGGTCTGGCTCAGGTCCTGTGAGAGGTAGAACGCCCCCACCGGTGTCACCACGAGATCATCAGCGTCGCGGGCCGCTTCCAGATCGGCCACCGGAGGTACGACCTTCGCGGAGAACCCCATCGCGACGGCACCGTCCCGAAGCCAGCCTCGCAGCCTCGGATAGCGCTGCCAGAGCCGCCGGTCGACGTCGGGCTCGAGTGAGAGGCCCCCGAACTCCACCCGCTCGAGGATGCGATGGCGTCGTACGGGATCGGCGATGAGGTGCGATGCCGTGACATCGCCGTCGGCATACCAGCGCCGGACCAGTCTGCTCACGCCGCCGGTCTCGGTGTCGGTCACCGGCTGGGTCGGGATGCGGCCCCGCCGGACGGGAACGGAGACGAGTGGGGCCAGGACCCGACGTTCTCGGCCATCCACCTCCGTGAGGCCGACCACCCAACCCCATCCGACCCGCAGCAGCGTTTCGTTCGGGTGGAGCCGGTCACGGGCGATCATCCGCTCGACTCGGCGATGGTCGAACCGCTGGAACTGCTGCTCGTTCTGGCCGAGCTCTTCGGCCCCGAAGAGATGAGAAGGCTTCGGGAAGACCGGCACCACGGGGCCGTTGTTCGAGAAGTCGAGGATCGGTGCCGGTTCCTTCACCATCTCGGCGAGGAAGTCGAGGATCGTTCGCTCGCTGGGCTCCGCCATCACGATCCTCCGAACGTAGCCGCCTTCACACTGACGTCGGGCGATTCTTCGACGTACCAGCGCCAGGGAAGATCGGTGCCGCGGGAGAGGCCGACTCGCGTCGTCTGGACGATTCCGCTCGGCGGTGGTGTCCCGTCATCTCGGATCGAGATCCCCCGGTCAGCGACGACGAGATCCGAACCGTCGTGGACGCCGTCGATGCCCATCGCCTGACACAGCTTGGCGGGACCGGAGCAGAGGTCTCGGTCGCGGCGGGCCTTCGTCCGTCGCTCGTACATGGCATCCATGCCCTGGAGCGGTGTGGCGGCCCGCAGCAGCACCGCTCCGGCGACACCGTCTCGCTCGACGACCACGTTGGCGCACCAGTGCATCCCGTAGGAGAAGTAGACGTAGAGGTGGCCGGGGCGGCCGAACATCACTTCGGTACGCGGCGTGACACCCCGGAAGGCGTGACTGCCCGGATCCTCGGATCCGCAGTAGGCCTCGACCTCGACGATGCGGGCCCGACCCACCGGCGTCACCAGGATCTTGTTGACCAGCTCGGGGGCGACCTCGAGCGCCGGCCGGGCGAAGAAGCGACGCCCGAGCCGTCGACTCATCCGCCGATCGCGGACCGAAAGCGTTCGATCTCGGCCGCGGTCGAGACCGGGGAGCCCCCGCCGTGCGTGGTGCGACGGGTGACCGACACGCCGGGCGCAAGAAGCGCCGCGGCGTCGCCACCGAGTGCAGGATGAGCAGCTACGAGATCGACGAGGCTGCCCTCCCCCGCAAGCGCCTTTCGCACCTGCTCCCCGACCACCGCGTGGGCGTCTCTGAACGGCATGCCCTGGGCCACCAGCCACTCGGCCAGATCGGTGGCCGCGGCATAGGGCGAGTCGGCGTGGGTCGCCATCGTGTCGGTGTTGAACACGGTGGTGGACACCATGCCATCGAGAGCAAGAAGGGTGAGCCGGACGGTGTCGACTGCGTCGAACAAGGGCTCCTTGTCCTCCTGCATGTCCTTGTTGTAGGTGAGCGGCAGGCCCTTGAGCGTGGTCATGAAGCCGGTCAGGTGACCAATCAGACGACCGGCCTTGCCGCGAGCCAGCTCGGCGATGTCGGGGTTCTTCTTCTGGGGCATCATCGACGAGCCGGTGGAGAAGCTGTCGTCGAGCGTGACGAAGCTGAACTCGGTCGAGGCCCACAGGATCCACTCCTCGCCGATCCGGCTCAGATGGACACCGAGGAGAGCGATCGCGAAGAGGGTCTCCGCCACGAAGTCTCGGTCCGCGACGGCGTCGAGGCTGTTGTCGAACACCTTCGCGAAGCCGAGCAGTTCGGCCGTGCGGGCCGGGTCGAGCGGGAGCGACGAACCGGCCAGAGCGCCGGCCCCGAGCGCAGATACGTCGGTGCGACCACGAGCATCGTGCAGGCGCTCGACATCGCGCTGGAGCGCCCACCCGTGGGCGAGCAGATGGTGGGCCAGCGCAACCGGCTGGGCCTGCTGCAGGTGGGTGTAGCCGGGCAGGTAGGCATCACCGGCCGCCTCGGCCTGGTCGAGCAGGGTCGCCTGGAAGCGAGCGACCAGCCCGACCACCTCGTCGATCGCCGAACGGGTCCACAGGCGAACGTCGGTGGCCACCTGATCGTTGCGGCTGCGACCGGTGTGCATCTTCGCGCCGGCTGGTTCGAGCTCGGTGACCCGGCGCTCCACGGCGGTGTGGATGTCCTCGTCACTGGTGGCGAACTCGAAAGCTCCCGACTCGATCTCCGACTCCACCGCGTCGAGCGCGGCCAGCACACCGTCACGCTCGGCGTCGGTGAGCAGGCCGACGTCGCCCAGCATGGTGACGTGGGCGCGCGACCCGGCGATGTCCTCTCGGAACATCCGCTGGTCGAAGGGCAACGAGTCGTTCAGTGCCTGCAACGCCTCGGACGGCCCACCCTCGAACCGGCCGTGCCAGAGCTGGCCGCGGTCAGCCATTCCGCTTCCGAGCGAGGTTGCGGAGGCGGAGGGCGTTCAGCTTGATGAAGCCTTCGGCGTCGGCCTGGTCGTAGGCGCCCTCGTCCTCCTCGAACGTGGCGATCTTCTCGTCGAAGAGCGAGTCCGGGCTCTTGCGGCCGGCGATGTCGACATTGCCCTTGTACAGCCGCACCCGCACGTCGCCATTGACGTGCTGCTGGCTGTGATCGATGGCCACTTGCAGCATCTCGCGCTCGGGGCTCCACCAGAAGCCGTTGTAGATCAGCTCGGCGTATTTCGGCATCAGGCCGTCCTTGAGGTGGGCCACCTCCCGGTCGAGCGTGATCGACTCGATGGCCCGGTGGGCACGGAGCATGATCGTGCCCCCCGGCGTCTCGTAGGCGCCCCGGCTCTTCATGCCGACGAAGCGGTTCTCGACGATGTCGAGCCGGCCCACTCCGTTGGCCCCGCCCACCCGGTTCAGCTCGGTGAGGACCTCAGCCGGCGTCATCGCCTTGCCGTCGATAGCTACGATGTCGCCCCTCTCGTACGTGAGGTCGAGATAGGTGGCCTCGTTGGGGGCCATCTCGGGGGAAACGGACCAACGCCACATCTCCGACGGCGGCTCGGTGAACGGATCCTCGAGCGGGCCGCCTTCGAAGGAGATGTGGAGCAGGTTGGCGTCCATGGAGAACGGCGACTTCGTGCCCCGCTTCATCTCGATGGGGATGTTGTATTCCTCGGCGTAGTTCATCAGGGACTCGCGCGAGCCGAGATCCCACTCCCGCCAGGGAGCGATGACCTTGATGTCGGGCGACAGGGCGTAGGCGCCGAGCTCGAACCGAACCTGGTCGTTGCCCTTGCCGGTGGCACCGTGGCTGATGGCATCGGCGCCGTGCTCGTGGGCGATCTCGACCAGCCGCTTGGCGATCAGCGGGCGAGCGATCGACGTGCCGAGCAGGTACTCACCCTCATAGATCGTGTTGGCCCGGAACATCGGGAACACGAAGTCACGCACGAACTCCTCGCGCACGTCCTCGATGTGGATGTTCTCCTCGGGCACACCCATCTGGAGTGCCTTCGCGCGGGCCGGCTCGACCTCTTCACCCTGGCCGAGATCGGCGGTGATCGGGACCCGCACCTCCAGCCGACCCCCGCCCT
>CAYFLT010000039.1:25526-35970 GCA_964344055.1 uncultured Candidatus Nemicrothrix sp. | reverse complement strand
GATCGGCGGTGAAGGTGATGACCTCGGCGTCGTAGGTCTCCTGCAACCAGCGGAGGATGATCGAGGTGTCGAGACCACCCGAGTACGCGAGTACGACCTTCATTTCACGGCTTCCCTTCGGGCCATCTCAAGGTTTCCCTTCGGACTACTTCACGAATCCAGTCCGGCCAGCTCGCGCAGGCGAGCCGCCAGCTTCTTGCCGCCGATCTCCTCGGTGGCCACCACCACGAGGGTGTCGTCCCCGGCGACGGTACCGAGGATTTCGGGCATCCCCGCCCGGTCGAGGGCGGATCCGACCACGTGTGCGGATCCCACCGGTGTGCGCACCACGACCAGGTTCCCGGAGTGGCCCACATCGGCCACCCAGTCCCCCATCACCCGCCGGAGGTGGTCCTCGGGCACGATGCGATCGACCGGGTGTTCGGGGATGGCGTAAACGGTCTCACCACCCGGCACCCGTACCTTGATGGCACCCAGTTCATCGAGATCCCGCGACACGGTTGCCTGGGTGGCACCGAGGCCCTCCTCCTCGAGCAACTCGACGAGTTGGGTCTGGCTGGTGACGGCATGCTCCTCGAGCAGGCCGGCGATCCGGTGCTGACGGCGCGCCTTACTCACTGGATTCCGTCAATAGCCAGGCCAGGGCGCCCCTGGCTGCGTGCATGCGATTGGCCGCCTGGACCCAGATCCGACTGCGGGCTCCGTCGAGCACCTCGTCCGACGCCTCCTCGCCTCGATGAGCCGGCAGGCAGTGCATGAAGATGGCGCCGACCTGAGCGTGCCCCATCATCCGGTCATCTACCTGGAAGCCCTCGAAGTCTCGACGGCGCTGTTCGGCCTCGGCTTCCTGTCCCATCGAGGTCCAGGTGTCGGTGTAGACGGCGTCGGCACCGGCGACCGCGTCCTCCGGACGGTCACACACAACCGGCTGGAGACCGGAGGTCCGAATGCGGTCGAGGTCCACCTCGCTGAACTCGTAGCCGGGAGGGCTGGCGATCCGGAATCCCATACCGGCGAGGCCGGCGGCCAGTGCCAGCGAGCGGGCCACGTTGTTGGCGTCGCCGACGTACGCGATGTTTCGACCCTCGAGCGTGCCGAACTCACGCCGCATGGTGAGCAGGTCGGCCAGCGCCTGCATCGGGTGCGCCTCGTCGCTCCACAGGTTCACCACCGGAATTCGGTCGACGGCCGCCATCCGCTCGACCGTCGCATGGGCGAACACACGGGCACCGAGCGCGGCGTGGTAGCCGGCCATGGTGTTCGTGACGTCCTCCACCGTCTCCCGCTTGTCGAGCCCGACCTCCTCGGCGCTGATGTAGACGGGATGGCCACCGAGTTGCACCACCGCCATCTCCATCGAGTTGCGGGTCCGCGCCGACGGCTTCTCGAAGATGAGGGCCGTACCCTTCCCCGACAGCACGCGTGGAGGGTCGGTGGTGGTGGACAGCACGAGGATCCGCTCGAGCTCCGCCGCTGACAGGTCGTCGATGTCCAGTAGGTGGCGCATCACGTCCCTCCGTCCGAGGCGTTGACCACCGCGTCGATCACCGCGACGCCCTCCGCCAGTTCCCCATCGGAGACGATGAAGGGGGGCGCGAGGCGTAGAGCGGTGGGCGTGACGCCGTTGATGATGAGGCCACGATCGAGGCAGGTGCGGGCGATCTCGGCGGCGGTTCGTCCGGCAAGCGCGTCCGCGGTGAGTTCGATGCCGAGGAGGAGCCCGCGTCCACGAACGTGATCCACGCCGTTCACTCCGTCCAGCAATGACCGGATGGTGGCTTCTTTGGCCCGTGCGACCTTCGGTGCGTCGATCAGTTCGAGCTCGGCCAGGGTCGCCCGAGCCGCGGACAGGGCAAGGGGTTGGCCGGCATAGGTCGACCCGTGATCGCCCGGTACGAAGGCTGCGGCGACCTCGTCGCGGGCCCACATCGCTCCGACCGGCATGCCGTTGGCGATGCCCTTCGCCATGGTGACGACGTCGGGCATGATGCCCGCGTGCTGGAACCCGAACCACTCTCCCGTGCGGCCGAAGCCCGTCTGGATCTCGTCCATCACGAGCAGGATCCCCCGCTCGTCGCAGATCTGTCGCACCGCTCGGAGGTAGTCCGCGTCGGCCGGGTTCACGCCACCCTCGCCCTGGACCGGCTCGAGGATGATGCCGCCGACCTCGGGGCCGAGCGATCGCTCGAACTCATCGGCATCGTTCCACACCACGTGGCGGAACCCTTCGGGCAGAGGCTGGAAAGGCTCGTGCTTTTCGGGCTGACCGGTGGCGGCGAGGGCGGCCATCGTCCGGCCGTGGAACGAGCGCATCGCGCTCACCACGACGTAACGGCCGCGGCCCTGGTACTTGCGGACGATCTTGATGGCCGCCTCGTTCGCTTCGGCGCCGGAGTTCTGGAAGAGGACCTGACCGGACCCCGCGTCGATCAACCGGTTGAGGGTTTCGGCCACCGGGGCCTGGTGCTCGGTGGCGAAGAGGTTGGATGTGTGCGAGAGGATGGCAGCCTGTCGGGCGATCGCATCGGCGACGGCGGGATGGCTGTGCCCGAGTCCGGTGACGGCCAGGCCGCAGAGGAAGTCGAGGTGGCGTTTGCCGTCGGAGTCCCAGAGCTCTGCGCCGCTGCCCTTCACGAAGAGCCTGGGCGGTGAGCCGTAGTTGTTCATGAGTGGCGAATGGTCGCCGGACGCTCCCCATGCCGCCGCCTGTTCAGCTGTCATCGGAGCCCTCCCCCGGGATGTCCACTGTTTCACTCGTGATCATGGTGCCGATGCCCGCATCAGTGAAGAGCTCCAGCAGGAGCACGTGCGGGATCCGGCCGTCGAGCATGTGGGCCGACGCCGCGCCGGACTCGACCGCCTCGATGCACGCCTCGACCTTCGGGATCATGCCGCCGGAGATCGTGCCATCGGCGATCATGGCCCGAGTCTCCTCGATCGTGGCCCGAGCCACGATCGAGGCTGCGTCGTCGACATCGGTCAAGAGACCGGGGACGTCGGTGAGGTAGATCGCCTTCTCGGCACCGAGCGCACCGGCCAACGCACCGGCCACCGTGTCGGCGTTGATGTTGTAGGCCTGACCGCTGTTGTCGGCACCGATGGTGGAGACGACCGGGATCATGTTCTCGGCGAGAAGTCGCTCCACGATGCCCGGCTGGACCGATACGACGTCACCCACGAAGCCGAGCGCCTCGTTGCGAGGAGCTGCCGTGATCAGTCCACCGTCCTCACCCGAGAGCCCGACCGCGTAGGCGCCGTGGACGTTGATGGCGCCCACGATGTCACGGCCGACCTTGCCGACCAACACCATCCGCGCCACGTCGAGAGTCTCCTCGTCGGTGACCCGGAGCCCATCGACGAACTCGGTCTCCTTGCCGAGCCGGCTCAACAGATCGCCGATCTGGGGCCCTCCGCCGTGGACGACGACCGGCTTCAGGCCGACCGAGCGGAGAAGGACGACGTCCTCGGCGAAGGTCTCCGAAAGGATCGGGTCGACCATGGCATTGCCGCCGAACTTCACCACCACGACGGCATCCCGGAAGCGCTGGATGTAGGGCAGGGCCTCGATGAGGGCTCCGGCTCGCTGGGCGGGAGCGAAGCCACGGTCCGGGAGGAGCTGGTCAGAAGTCACTCCGCTCATGATCTTGCCCTCGTGGCGCTGACGCGCCGGGCCGGGCGGCCCGGCTCCCGTCGTTCGCTCATGACCGGTACCCCGCGTTGATCTCGATGTAGCCGTGGGTCAGATCGCAGGTCCAGATCGTGGCCTCGCCGGCACCGACGCCCACGTCCACGCTGATCTTCACCTCGTTCTCTCTCAGGTGCTCGGTGGCCCGATCCTCGCTGTAGCCGTCCAGCACCTTGCCGTCGGACGTGACCTGCTCTGGGCCGATCCAGATCTCGAGTGCATCTCGATCGGCGGCTTGGCCGGCCTTCCCCACAGCCATGACGATGCGGCCCCAGTTGGCGTCCTCCGCGGCCAGCGCGGTCTTCACCAACGGCGAGTTGCCGATCGCCAGCGCGATCTTCGAGGCTGCGGCTTCGTCGGCCGCGCCGGTCACGGTGACCTCGACGAACTTGGTGGCGCCTTCGCCGTCCCGCACGATCTGATGGGCGAGGTCGAGCACCACATGGTCGAGGGCGGCCTGGAACGCCGGCAGCCGCGCGTCCGCGTGGTCGTGGAGGTCGTCGTCGATCTGTTCGCCGGTGGCGAAGAGCAGCACCGTGTCGCTGGTGGACGTGTCGGAGTCGACGGTGATGCGGTTGAAGCTCTTGTCGACGGCGCGGGACAGGCACTCCTGGAGGAGACCGGCCTCGACGGCGAGATCGGTGAACACGAACGCCAACATGGTGGCCATGTCGGGGGCGATCATGCCGCTGCCCTTGGCGATGCCGACGACGTGGGCGGCACAGCCGTCGATCCGGGACCACGAGCCCTTCGAAAAGGTGTCGGTGGTGCGGATGGCCGCAGCCGCTTCCTGCCAATGGTCGGGGCCCGAGGTGTCGAGCTTCTCGACGAGGGCGGGCAGGCCGTCCCGTAGGGCCGGCTCGGGAAGCGTCTCGCCGATCACACCGGTCGAGGCGAGGTACACCCGGTCGGTGTCGACGCCGAGTGCCTCGGCGATCGTCTCCGCAGTCAGCGCGGCGGCCGTCTCGCCGGCGCGACCGGTGAACGCGTTGGCGTTGCCGGAGTTGCAGACGACGGCCCGTGCGGTGTGGTCGCCTTCGGCCAGGATGCGGCGGCACCAGTCGACCGGTGCCGAGGGACACAGCGACTGGGTGAACGTACCGGCCACCGTGGTGCCTTCAGCCAGGGTGGCGAGGAAGAGATCGGCCCGAGCCTCGTACTTGATCCCGGCTGCATGGGTCGCGAGCTCCACCCCGGCGATTGGGGGCATGGTCGGGAACGACTCAGGCGCGAGCGGAGAGACGGCGTCGGTCATCAGATCGGCTCAGGGATAGAGCCCGGCGACCGCCAGGCCGGTGTCCTCGGGAAGCCCGAGGGCGAGGTTCGCACACTGCACGGCCTGACCCGACGCCCCTTTGACGAGGTTGTCGAGGGCGGAGATCACCACCACCCAGCCGGTGCGTTCGTCGACCCGGGCGGTGATGTGGCAGCTGTTCGAGCCGAGCGTGGCCTTCGTCGACGGCGACCGCTCGCTCACCACTACGAACGGCTCGTCCGCGTACGCATCGGCGAGACAACCGAGGACCTCGTCGGTGGTGGTCGGCTGGGCGGGGCGGGCGTAGCAGGTGGCGAGGATGCCCCGATTCATCGGGGCGAGATGCGGTGTGAACAGCACCTGGGCCGCCTGGCCGGCGTGAGTGCCGATCGCCATCTCGATCTCCGGCGTGTGCCGATGATTCAGCAGGGCGTAGGCGGTGAAGTCTTCGTCCACTGTGCAGAAGGTGGTGTTGGGCTTCGGGGGCCGGCCGGCACCGGAAACTCCGCTGGCCGCGTCGATCACGATGCCGGTCGGCTCCACCAGCCCGGCCTTCAGGACGGGGGCGAGCGCGAGCGCTGACGTGGTGACGTAGCAGCCCGGCGCCGCGACGAGCTCGGCGTTGCGGATCTGGTCGCGAAACAACTCGGGCATCCCGAAGACGAAGCTGTTCAACAGTTCAGGGGCCGCATGTGCCTCGCCGTACCAGGTCGGGTAGAGGTCGGGATCGTCGAGCCGGAAGTCGGCCGCCAGGTCGACGATGTGCTTCACCTTGCCGCGCAGGTCAGGCACGATCGACTGCGACGCGCCATGGGGCAGGCCGAGGAACACCAGATCAGCCGCTTCGACCAGGTCGTCGGAGTAGGACGCGAACGTCATGTCGCCGTACGCCGCCGCCAGGCTCGGGTACAGGTCGGCGACCGAGTTACCCGCCTGGCTGTCACCGGTCGCCGCCACCACCTCGAATTCGGGGTGGGAGGCGCAGATTCGGAGCAGCTCGGCGCCCGTGAACCCCGAAGCTCCGATGATCGCGATCTTGTGCATCCGTGCACTATACGAATCAATGCATGTTCATGCAACTATTCGCATGAACATCGCGCCCCTATCCGTTCTGGGTGGGTGAGGTGTCGTTTTCCGAGCCTTTGTCCACCCAGAACGGATGACTAGAGCGCGATTCCGGCGAGTTTTGTCTCGAGGTACTCGGCGATTCCCTCGTGACCGCCTTCCCGACCCAGGCCGGAGTCGTTCATGCCGCCGAAGGGGGCCGCGGCCGAGGTCGGGTTCACGTCGTTGATGCCGATGATCCCGAACCGAAGGCCCTCCATGGCCCGGATCGCGGTGGAGAGGTCCCGGGTGTAGACGTAGGCGGCGAGGCCGTAGTTCGTGTCATTCGCCATGGCGATGACCTCGTCGACGTCGTCGTAGATCACGATCGGGGCGACCGGGCCGAACGTCTCCTCGCGGTAGATGAGCATGTCGTCGGTGACGCCGGTGACCACGGTAGGGGCGTAGAAGTGACCCCGATCGAGGCCACCGTCGAGGAGGCGAACGCCTCCGACCGGCACCTCAGCGCCCTTCGCTCGAGCGTCGTCGACCTGGTTGGCGACCTTGGCCACTGCGGCGTCATTGACGAGCGGACCGACTCCGACACCCTCTCCGGTGCCCTCCCCCGCCTTCACCTTCGCCACCCGAGGCACGATCGTCTCGATGAACGCATCGGCGTGGTCGACGTGGACGAAGATCCGGTTCGGGCTGATGCACGCCTGGCCTGAATTCAGGAACTTGAGCGCGGCCGCACCCTTGGCGGCGTGGACGGGGTCCGCGTCGGGGTAGACGATGAAGGGTGCGTGGCCGCCGAGCTCGACCGAAACCCGCTGCAGGTTCTGACCGGCCTTCGCGGCGAGCAGGCGGCCGACCGCAGTGGATCCGGTGAAGGTCAGCTTCTTGACCCGCGGGTCGGAGGTGAGCACATCACCGATCGGCTTCGGATCGCTCGCTGTGACCAGGTTGATCACCCCAGCAGGCACCCCGGCATCGTGGAAGATCTCGTAGATCGCCTTCGCACACAACGGCGTGGCCTCAGCCGGCTTGAGGACCACGGTGCAGCCGGCGGCCAGAGCCGGACCCATCTTCCGGGTCAGCATCGAGATCGGGTAGTTCCACGGGGTGACGGCACCGACCACACCCACCGGCGTCTTCACCGAGAGGAAGCGTTGATCGGGGCGGGCCGACGGCAGCCACTCTCCGGTGATCCGACGGGCCTCCTCCGCGAACCAGCGCAGGAAGTCGGCGCCGTACTTCACCTCGTTCGCCGAGGCTCGCAACGGCTTTCCCTGTTCGCGAGTCATGAGCGCGGTGAGGTGCTCAGACCGCTCGGTCATGAGTCGCCACGCCTCCATCAAGAGGTCGGCGCGTTGGTACGGCGTGGTGGCGCCCCACCCTGCCTGAGCGGCGTCGGCGGCGGCGATCGCCGCTTCCGCGTCCGCCGTTCCCCCGTCGGGAACGTCGCCGATCACCTCGCCGGTGGCCGGATTGGTGACCTCGAACGTGGCCCCCGAGCACGCCTCGACCCATTCCCCGTTGATGTACATGGCCGAAACGCTATCGGGCCCCACTCCCCCACGATCTCTGACACTTGCGGACCACCACAGAGTCCGAATGTGTCACAGATCCCACTCCCCGACGATCTCTGACACTTGCGGACCACCACAGCGTCCGAATGTGTCAGAAAAGCTCGGGGAGGAGGTCGTAGGTGCTGACGGTGAGGGGGGCGGCGAGGTCCAGGGCGACGGATCGACTGAACACGCCCGCCACGTCGCGGTCGAGAGAGATCGCGCCCAGCTCGACCTCACCCCGGCGTTCGATGCCGCGAGCCACGGCGCGGAGATGGTCGTCGAGGAAGCCGAGCCGGTTGTGGTTCGACGTGGCGGCGTCCATCGGGGCGCCGTCGCTGACCACCACCAGGAGACGTCGCGCCTCGGGCCGTGATCGGAGCCGCTCGTAGGCCCAGATCAGAGCTTCACCGTCGACGCTCTCGCGGTAGTGGTACGTCGACAGCATCGCGGCCAGCGATCGACGCGACCGACGCCATGACGTGTCCGCGTCGGAGTACACGATGTGTTGGATCTCGTTGAGTCGTCCGGGATCCGCGGGCGCCCCAGCAGCCCGCCATGCCTTCATCGCCCGACCGCCATTCCAGGCACCGGTGGTGAAACCGAGCACCTCGCAGGCCGCACCGGCGAGGTCGAGGGCCTGGGTGAACGTGTCGAGCATCACCGCGAGGGTCTCGTACCTCTGGGCCTTCATCGAGCCGGACGTGTCGACCAGGAACGTGACACACAACTCGGCGCTGGGCTGGACCGCCTCGTGGCGAAAGACCCGATGGTTGGTTGGGTCCGTGACGAGTTGGCTCAGGCGGGCGGCGTCGAGTTGACCGTCCTCTTGGGCGAACGACCAGCCATCGATGGCCGGCAACGCCAGCTGCCGCTTCAGCCGTTGAGCGATGCGGGGCGCGCTCACGGCCTGCGCCCGGCGGAAATCGTCCAACGACTCCCGCAGCTCGATGCGGCGGGTGTGATGGACGAGTTCATCGCCGGCGACCACCCGGTCGAACTCCCGACTGAAGACGAGGTAGCCACCCAGACCCTCGAGGTCGAGGTCCGCCACGACGGACTCCACACCTGCTCCGTCGCCGGAGTCGGCGACGTCATCGGTCGACTCGTCGGCGTCGTCCCAGTCGGCGAGCAACACCTTCGACCGCTCGATGACCGACCGCGACTCCGGGGCGAGAGCGGCGTCACCGGCCACGAGCGCAACTGCCTCGGCGATCTCCCGAGCGTGGAACGCGTAGGCTCGCTGGTCGTCGACGACCGCCGCCAACTCGGCGAGGGCGGCCCCCACGAGTGGGGCGAGGTTGCCGCGAGTGGACTCGATCGTCTCGTCGAGCAGCTGATCGTTGATCATGTGGCCGTGACGGGAACGAACCATCAGCGTGATGGTGAAGATGAGCATTCCGACGCCGGTCTCGGTGACCCCGTCACGCTGCATCCGGAGAATCCAGTCGTCGAAGCCGGCGTCGAGATTCCGACGAAGTCCACGGAGCTCGACCGGGGCGAGCGCCTCGCACCGGAGCTGCTCGCACAGGTCGAACACCACACGCTCGAGCGGGTCTTTCGGGGCGAGTTGACGGTGCAAGGTCCGATCACTGTTGCGGACCAGTAGGCCGAAGCCGTCCCCTACCCCGCGAGCGACCGGGAGCTCGACCTCGGCGAGATCTGCCGCCAGGTGGGGCGACGCGGAACCGACGAATGAGCCGCCGATCCGCAACCGCCGAGCCCGCAGGTCGGCCGATGGTTCACCGCTGACGGCCCGGACCGCCGCTGCGATGTGGCGTTCCCGGTAGCGGCGCCGGACGGCCTCAGGAGTCGCCACCGTCCTCCGCCCCGGTCAGCTCGCGGTCGAACGCACGCTGGAAGTACTCGCCGACGATCGAGTGCTCGGCCGGGTCACAGGTGTTCAGGAAGGCCACCCGGAAGGCGTCGACCACATCGCCGAATATCTCCAGGTTCTCCGCCCAGCTGATCACGGTTCGCGGTGACATCACCGTCGAGATGTCGCCGGCCTCGAATCCGACCCGCGTCATCCCGGCGACCGCCACCATGGACTCGATCGTGGACGACCCGTCGGCCGCGGCAGCCAACTCGGGTACGCGGGCCGCGACGATGCCGGCCTCGACGACCGGGTCGAGGTAGTCGAGCTTCGCCACGATGTCCCAGCGATCGACCTGGGCTTGGTTGACGTGCTGGGTGCCGTGGTAGAGGCCGGTGAGGTTGCCGAGTCCGATGGTGTTGGCGGTGGCGAACAGCCGGAACGAGGGGTTGGCGGTCAGCACCCGATTCTGGTCGAGCAGGGTGAATCGGCCACCTCGCTCGAGTACCCGTTGGATGACGAACATGACGTCGGGCCGGCCGGCGTCGAGCTCGTCGAAGACGAGCGCGACCGGCCGCTGGAGAGACCACGGCCGGATCCCCTCGCGGAACTCGGTGACCTGCAGCCCATCACGCACGACGATGGCATCGCGTCCCACGAGGTCGAGGCGCGTGATGTGACCGTCGAGGTTGACCCGGACCATCGGCCAGTTGAGACGCGCCGCGACCTGTTCGATGTGGGTCGACTTCCCGGTGCCGTGCGCACCCTGGAGCAGCACACGACGGTTGTGGGCGAATCCGGCCAGGATCGCCGTGGTGGCGGCCGGGTCGAACCGGTAGGCCGGATCGATCTCCGGCACGTGTTCGTCGACCTCGGAGAAGCCGAAGACCTTCAGGTCAGAGCGAAACCCGAAGGTGGCCTCAACGTCGACCGCGACGGAAGGAAGCACCGACTCAGGCGAGGTCGACACGGCCTGCGTGGAAACGCTTCGAGCCGAAGGCTCGAACATCAGACATCGCGACCTGCGTGGAAACGCTTCGAGCCGAAGGCTCGAACATCAGACATCGCGACCTGCG
>CAYFLT010000039.1:15536-25426 GCA_964344055.1 uncultured Candidatus Nemicrothrix sp. | reverse complement strand
TGGAAACGCTTCGAGCCGAAGGCTCGAACATCAGACATAGTCCTTGTACTTGTCGAGGTAGCGCACCGGCTTCGAGAGGGCGTCCTTGCGGAACGGATCGCCCAGTTCCTTGGTGCACATGATCTCGATGACGGTGGTCTTGCCCTCGTTCATCTGGGCGTCGGTGGCCGCCTTCAGCGCCGGCCCGACCTCGTCGATGTCGTCGACCCGCACGCCTTCGGCACCCATGGCCTGGGCGATCTCGGCGTAGTTCTCACCACCTTCGAGTTCGCCGGCGACGAACCGGCGACCGTAGAAGTCGACCTGGTTCTTCTTCTCGGCCCCCCAGTGGCGGTTGTGGAACACGACCGAGGTGACTGGAATGTCGTGGCGCACCGCGGTCATCAGCTCACTCATGCTCATCGCCCATGCGCCGTCGCCGGCGTAGGAGATGGCCGGGCGATCCGGGGCGGCGGCCTTGGCGCCGATGATGGTGGGCAGGGCGTAGCCGCAGTTGCCCCAGCTCATCGGGGCGAAGAAGGAGCGGGGCTCCTCGAAGCGGAGGTAGCTGTTGGCGACCGAGTTGATGTTGCCGATGTCGGTGGACACCATCGCCCGGGCCGGCATCGCCTTCTCGAGCTCGCGGAGCACCTGGCGGGGATGGAGCCAGTTCCCGGGCTCGTTCTTCGCCTCCTCGATCATCTCGAGGCTGAAGTCGTCCTTTTCGTGGATCCACTCGTCGAGCTCGGCCTCCCAGGCTGCCTTCTCCTCGGCGGTCCTGGCCTCCCGCTCGGCCCGGTTCGCGTCGCAGGCGAGGGTCTTCCCATCGAGCCGCTCCAGCAAGGCAGTGGCGGCGGCGCCGGCATCACCGACGATCCCGACCTGGACCTTCTTGACCAGCCCGATCATCTTCTGGTCGGCGTCGACCTGGATGATCTTGGCGTCCTTGGGCCAGTAGTCCATGCCGTGCTGAGGCAGGGTGCCGAACGGGCCGAGGCGGGTGCCGAGGGCGAGCACGACGTCGGCCTGGCTGATCAGCTTCATCGCGGCCTTGGACCCCTGGTAGCCGAGGGAGCCCGTCCACTGCGGATGGCTGGCCGGGAACGAGTCGTTGTGGAGGTAGCTGTTGACGACCGGACCGCCCAGCCGCTCGGCGAGTGCAACCGCTTCGGCCATGGCGTCGCCCTGAACGACCCCGCCGCCGCTGACCATCACCGGGAATTCCGCCTGGGCGAGCAGTTCGGCGGCTTCGGTGAGAGTCTTCTCGCCGCCGGGCCCGCGGTCGATCCGCATTGGTTCGGGGATGTCCACGTCGATGTCGCCGTAGAAGCGGTCCCGGGGGATGTTGAGTTGGGTCGGACCGAGCTCCGACATGGCCCGATCGAAGCACCGGGCCGTGATCTCGGCCATGCGGTTCTCGTTGTTGATGTGGCCCTGGTACTTCACGAACTCCTGGAACATCGGGAGCTGGTTGGCCTCCTGGAAGCCACCGAGGCCGATGCCCATGGTGCCGGTCTCGGGGGTGACGATCACGACCGGGCTGTGGGCCCAGAACGCTGCCGCTATTGCCGTGACACAGTTCGAGATTCCGGGGCCGTTCTGGCCGATCACCACGCCGTGGCGACCGCTCACCCGCGCGTAGCCATCAGCCATGTGCGCGGCGCCCTGTTCGTGCACGACCGGGACGAGCCGGATGCCCGCGGGGGCGAAGATGTCCATGGCATCCATGAACGCACTGCCCATGATGCCGAAGGTCGTGGTGACGCCGTTGGCCACCATGGTCTCGACGAACGCTTCGCTGGGCGTCATTCGAGTCATTGTTGATCCCCCTCTGACAGTCTGAGCCTCGCCGGTGAGAGGCTCTAACAGAACTGCTAGATCCTATGCCTTTGCGTCGACACTGTCACGCGCCGACTCGAGGTTCCGGATGCCCGCCACCAGCAGCTCGACGAGGTGCTCGAAGCTCTCCTCGAGATCGTGCGGATGAGGATGACCGTCGCCCGATTCGAGGTGGGAGAAACCGTGAAACGCGCTCCGGAGGCCCCTGGCCACGTGGATGCGTTCGGATTCGTCGAGATCGAATGCACCGAGTGCGGCGGCGATGATGGTGACCACCCGCTCGACCGCTTCCTCGAGCTCCTCGTCTCCGGCACAGGGGTACCGGTCGGTCGCGGCGTAAAGCCCGGGGGATTCGCGGACGACCCGGCGCCATGCCTGACCGACCGCCCACACCGCCTCGTCACCCGACACACCGATCGCGGCGTCGCCGAGCGCTGTCGCGAGACGTTCCCGGCCCCGAAGACCCAGACTCCGGATCAGGTCGTCGTACCCCTCCACATGCCGGTAGAGCGCCGGCTGGCGTACCCCCAATCGGTCGGCCACCCTGGTGAGCGTGACCGCGTCGAGTCCTTCCTCGTCAGCGAGGTGGGCCGCTTCGTCGATCACGGTCTCGCTGTCGAGTGGTCGTCGCGCCATTCGTTAGAGGGTATCTCATCGGCGTTAGATCCGATTGACGAGCCCCGTCACCGCCAGCGCCACGAGGATCGCGATCGCCACCCGCCGACCGGTGGCCTCGCTCGCCCGCCCGAAGCCCTGCTCCCCCACCCGGGCCCCGAGCAGCATCGATGGCACGAACACGACGAACCGGAGGAGCGCCGTGGCATCCACGAGTCCTGCGATGGCGAGCACCCCGAGACCAAGGGCATCGAGCAGACCGAAGTAGGCGATCATCGACGCTCTCCCCGTGGCCACCCCTTCGGGGGAACCCAGATACAACACGATGACCGGCGGACCACCCGCCGACGTCGCCCCGTTTAGGGCCCCTGATGCCAGACCCACTCCAGCGGTGGCCAACCGTCCCGGAGAGCGACGGAGCTGCCACCCAAGGGCGAGAACGACCGCTGAGCCGAGCACGACAACCGAAATCACCACGCCCATGGCATCCGCGTCGACCGCCGAAAGCACACTCACCCCCACCGGCAGACCGGCGATGGCACCGAGCACGAGGTAGCGCACGGACGCCCAGTCGACATGGGACCGAGCGCCCCTGAACAGGTGGGCCGACGCGGCGATCTCGAGGCAGAAGATGATCGGAACCGCCTCAGCGGGGTCCATCAGCAGGCTCAGCCCGCTGACCCAGATGAGCGAGGCGCCGAAGCCGGTGAATCCCCGGATGACGGCACCCCCGAAGACGATGATGAGGGCGGCGACGATCTCGGCCGCGGCCAGGTCCATCCGGAGCTCAGCCGGCTGCTTGGAGTGAGGCGATGACCGCGACGTTGACGATGTCGTCGGTGCTACATCCGCGGGAAAGATCGTGGAGTACCCCGTCGAGGCCCTGCAGCAGGGGGCCGAACGCCTGAGCTCGGCCCAACCGCTCGGTGATCTTGTAGGCGATGTTGCCCGAGTCGAGATCGGGGAAGACGAAGACGTTCGCCCGGCCCGCCACCGACGAGTCCGGAGCCTTGCTCTCGGCGACCGCCGGCACCCACGCGGCATCGAACTGGAGCTCGCCGTCCACACTGAGCGCCGGCGCCTTCTCACGCACGAGGGTCGTGGCGGCCAGCACCTTGTCGACCCGCGCGTGGGACGCGCTGCCCTTCGTCGAGAACGAGAGCATGGCCACGTGCGCCTCTTCGGCGGTGAGCTGGCTGAACGTCGCCGCACTCGAGATCGCCACCGAGGCGAGCTGCTCGGCGGTCGGATCCGGCAAGACGCCACAATCGCCGTACGCGATGGGTGTGCCGTCGGGCAGCACGAAGAAGAAGGAGCTGCTGACCGCGTCGACACCAGGGGCCACGCCGAGGACCCTCAGACCGGCCCGGATCACGTCACCGGTCGGCCTCGTCGCTCCGGCCACCGCTCCGGCGGCCCACCCGGTCTTCACCAAGGCGGTCGCGACGGTCAGCGGGTCGTCGCGGTCGAGGGGCCGACCCGCCCATGGCCCCTCGGTGACGGCGGCAAGCTCCTCTACGAGTTCTTCGGCGGTGGTGTGGCCGGCCTCCTGGAGGGAACCGAGGTCGCGACCCAACACCACCGCCTCCGCCAATCCAGCGGAGTTGAGACGATCAGCAGCTTCGAGCGCGCGGGCGTCGCCCGCATCGGCGAGGATGATTCGCCGGGGCGAGGCGGCCGCCCGCTCGTACCAATCGTCGAGAATCGACATCTGCCACTCGAGACTCAGCCCTTGCCCCGCCAGGGGATGAGCTTCGACTCGAGGAACCGGAGGACGATGTCCATCGCCACCCCGAGCACGGCAATCACGGCGATGCCGACCACCATCACGTCGAGACGGAACAGGGGCCGGGCGGCGAACACCATCGCGCCCAGGCCGTCCGGTGCACCGACGATCTCGGCCGCGACCAGCGTGCCCCAGGTGACACCGAGCGCAACCCGGAAGCCGGTGAACAGCTCGGGGAGGGCGTTCGGGAGCAGCACGTTGAACAGCACCTGACGCTTGGACGCACCGAGCGAGTAGGCGGCGCGGACCTTCGAGAGGTTCGCAGCCTGGACGCCGGAGCGGGCGGCGATGATCATGATCCACACCGAGGCGAAGATGAGCAGCGGGACCGCAGACGCGTCGCCAATGCCGAATATCAGGATGAAGAGCGGGATCAGCGACAGGGGCGGAATCGGCCGGAACAGCTCGACCGGCGTGTCGAAGAAGCCGCGAGCCCGCGACGACAGACCCATCGCGAAGCCGACCGGCACGCCGATCACGGTGCCGAAGAACATGCCCCGGATGACGCGCCAGAGGCTGGCCCAGGTGTTGCTCCAGAGGGTGACGCCGCGGAAGCCCTCGTCGATGAGCTCGAAGAAGGTGTTCCAGGTGTCCCGAACCGACGGGAACTGCAACGGTTCGAGGAGCTGGGAGAACGAGCCCTTGCAGGCGTCGTCGGAGTTGCACGCCGCGATGCGGAGCTTGTCGCTCAGATCGGGGTCCTTGAACTCGTCGGGGAAGCCCCACGCGTAGGTGGCGGCGAACCAGAACCCGAACAGGCAGACGAACGAGATGAAGCTCCAGAGCGGCAGGCTCCGCACCGCGCTCGAGTCACCGAACGTGACCGTCTTGCGTGCATTGGCACTGTTGGCGGATCGATCGAAGACGCTCATCACCATCAGCCGGCCTCCTGTCGTCCCATGATCTCCTCTTCCATCTCCCAGATGAGCGAGAGGATCTCTTCGCGCTTCTCGGTGAACTCCGGCGATGCTTTGAGCTCGCGGGCGTCGGTGGTGAGCCCCTGCTCGGCGAACGGGAGCTGGTAATCGCTGTGGATGCGGCCCGGTCGAGGGGCCATCACGAAGACCCGATCACCGAGGTACAGCGCCTCCTCCACCGAGTGGGTGACGAGGATGATCGTCTTCCCGGTCTCCTTCCAGAGCTCGAGGATCAGGCCCTGCATCTTCTCTCGGGTGAGGGCGTCGAGCGCGCCGAGCGGCTCGTCCATGAGGATCACCTCGGGATCGTTCGCGAGGCAGCGAGCGAGGGCGACCCGCTGCTGCATGCCACCGGAGAGCTCGTAGATCCGCTTGTCGCCGAACCCCCCGAGGCCCACGATCTCGAGGAGCTCCTCGGTTCGGGCCTTGGTCCCGACCTTGTCTGCTCGGTTCATCCGCGGACCGAAACCGATGTTCTGTTCGACCGTGAGCCACTCGAAGAGTGCACCCTGCTGGAACACCATGCCGCGTTCCTGGCCGGGGCCGGTGATCGGCTCCCCGCCGAGCGTGACCGAGCCGCCGGTCGGCGCGAGAAATCCGGCGGTGATGTTGAGCAGCGTGGTCTTTCCGCAGCCCGACGGGCCGAGCAGCGTGAGCAGCCGCCCGGCTTCGAGATCGAACGTGATGTTGCTCAGCGCGTGAACCGAGCTTCCGTTGGGGACGTCGTACACCATGTCGACGCCATTGACCGATAGGTCCTTCACTGTTCCCCCTGTCCCCGTTTGATGCCCGAACGACAGCGGCGCCGGAGCCGAAGCCCCGGCGCCGCCCACGTTCAGAGACTCAGTGCATCATGGCACCGAGCCGGATTCGAGATCAGCCCTTGGCCATCTCGAGGTACTGCGTGTCGACGGCACCGGCGAAGTCGCCGACGGCCGGGTCGCCGCCACCGAGCTCGGCGAGCGTCTCCACCTGGCCCTGCATGGCTGCGGCGACGTTGCCGCCCAGCCAGTCAGCGCCGAGCTGCTCGTCGATGGTCGGGAAGACGAACCAGAGCTCGCCGCCGAGGAAGTTGCCGACGTCCTCCATACCTGCAGCGGTCGCAATGGTCGGGTTCTGCCCGTCCATGTCGGCAGCCCAGGCCGCGTTGAACTCGTCGGTCGCCTTCAGGAAGGAGGCAACGGCATCCGCGTGCTCCTCACCGTAGGAGGTGGGGATCGACACGATGTCGTAGGTGAAGATGCCGACGTCGGACTCGTGCTCGGCACCGGTCATGATCAGCTCGCCACCGTTGGCCAGCATGGTCTCGATCGAGCCACCGAAGGCGCACCCGACGTCGATGTCACCGGCCTCGAAGGCGGCTGCCGTGGTGGCACCACCCTCGGCCTGCAAGACGTTGAGGCCGCCGATGTCGACGCCCAGGAACTCCATCATCGAGAGCATCTTGTAGTGGGTGACGTTGCCGATCGGCGTCATGACGGTGGCGCCGGCGAGGGTCTCGGCCGCGTTGTCACGGGTGACCCCGAGATCAGCGTTGACGACACAGTTGTCGGCCTCGGCGTAGCTCACGGCGATGCCGACGAGCTTGAGGTCAGCACCGGAGTTGATCGCGCCGGCGAACGGGGTGAGGCCCTGGCTGTAGGCGATGTCGACGTCGCCGGCGATCATCGCCTCGGACATCTCGCCACCGCTGTTGAAGGGCAGCCAGTTGATCTCGGCGCCAACGGCTTCCCCGAAGGAGCCGTCGAGCTGACCGAACTGGTTCGGCGTCGGCCACTGGGCGAAGTAGGCGACATTGATCGAGTCGACGCTGAGGCCGCCCGAATCACCATCGTCACCGGAATCGCCGGAGTCGCCGGACGAGTCGTCGCCGGAATCTCCGGCATCGGAGCTGCTGTCGTCACCACACGCGGCGGCGAACAGACCCAGCACCATCAAGAGTGCGAGAAGTCGCTTCATATTCGTTGGTCCCCTCTCCAGGGTGTTGTCTCGTTCCCGAGCTCCGTTGCTCGGGAGATTGCCCGGGGAACGGCCGCGGCCCTTCCCCAAGTCGTGTCGTGGCTCAGCGGTCGCCCGCGAGCCAGGCCGTGGCGCGTGTGAGCACCTGATCGGAACGATCGATGATGTCGTCGATCACGGTCTGGTCGGCGACCAGCGGCGGCGAATAGGTGATCATGGTGGCGCCAGTCCGGCCAGCACACCGCCCTGCAGGCCGGCGGCCTCCCCTTCGGAGAGATCACGCCCCTCGGCCCGACTGCCCATCAGCTCCAGGGCATAGAAGTAACCAGTGCCGCGGTACTCACGGAGGATGTCGTACTTGTCGACCAACGAGGCCATCCCATCGCGGAAGTAGCCCTCGTTGGCTCGGACGTGCTCCATGATCCCCTCGGAACGCATCGCCTCGATGTTGGCGACCGCGACGGCGGTGGCCACAGGGTGGCCGCCGAAGGTAGAGCCGTGGTTGTACCAGCCGACCTCGGACTCCCACACCTGCTCGACGAGCGGGCGGCGGATCACGACACCACCGAGCGGGAGGTAGGCACTGGTGACGCCCTTGGCGAAGGTGATCATGTCGGGCACGACGCCGAAGCGTTCGCTGCCGAAGAAGTGGCCCAGGCGCCCGAAGGAGCAGATGACCTCGTCGGCGCAGAGCAGCACGCCGTACTTGTCGCAGATGCGACGCAGTTCCTGCCAGTACCCCTCGGGCGGCACCACGCAGCCTCGACCGTTCTGGACCGGTTCGGCGATCACCATGGCGACCGTCTCGGGCCCCTCCGCGAGGATCATGTCCTCGACGGCTCGGGCACTGGCGAGCACGTCGGAGGTGTCGCCCAGGGTGTTGCGGACGTGGCGCACACCGTCCCACATCATCGGCTTGAAGGTGTCGCGGAACTTCGGCACACCCGTCACGGTGAGCGCCGCGATCGTGGTGCCGTGGTACGACCACTCGCGCGAGATGACCTTGTAACGCGACTCCTCGCCGTTGGCGACGTGGTAGTTGCGGGCGAACTTCAGCGCGGACTCGACCGCTTCGGAGCCGCTGCTCACGAAGAAGGTCTCGCTCAGATCCCCCGGCGCTTCCTCGGCGATCAGGGTGGCAGCCCGGGTGACGGGCTCGTGGGTGAACCCCCAGTTCGGGTAGTACGCCATCTTCTCCATCTGCTTCGACGCCACGGCAGCCAGATCGGCGCGGCCGTGACCGAGGTTCGTGCAGAAGAGGCCGGCGAGGCCGTCCAGGTACTTGTTCCCGTCGGTGTCGTAGACGTAACAGCCCTCACCGTGATCCATGACGATGAGGTTGTCGGCGTTCCACGCGGCCCCCTTCGTGAAATGTGGGACCACATGCGCCTGGGCGTCACTTCGCAGATCGGTCATCAGAATCCCCCTGACAGATGCGCGGCACGTCGGTGCGCTCCTCGCAACCTAACAGAGCGAAGTTAGAGTGTCTATCGATTCTGCGATTGGTCCTAACGACGTCCGAATCGAATCCTGAACCCCGTTCAGAGAACCTCGACGACGGCCTTGCCCGACACCTTCCGATCGGCGATGTCCTGGATCGTCCGGGCGGCCTGATCGAAGGGCACCGGTGGATACAGCGCCGGTGAGACCTGGCCCTTCTCGGCCAAAGCGAAGATCGCCGCCAGTTGTCGCCCGATGCTCGACGGGTCCCGCATCAGCGAAGCCCCCCAGTGCACACCCACGATCGAGTAGTTCTTCAAGAGCGCGTGGTTGGTCGGCGCCTGAGCGATTCCTCCCACGAATCCGATGATGAGCAGCCGACCGTCCCATGCCATGCATCGACGAACCTGATGAAAGGCGTCGCCACCGACGGCGTCATAGGCGACATCGACCCCTCCCCCACTCATGTCCCTGACCGTGTCGACCCAGTCCGGGGTCTCCCGGTGGTTCACCACGAGTTCAGCGCCGAGGCTTCGCACCAACTCGACCTTCTCGTCGCCGCCGACCACCGCGATGGGAATGGCTCCTGCGGCGAGGGCGAGTTGGATGCACGCAGTGCCCGTACCGCCGGCGGCTCCCGTGATCAGCACGGTCTCGCCGGCTTGGACCTTCGCCCGATCGTGGAGCGCGAACCAGGTCGTGCAGTAGTTGATCGGCAGGGCCGCGGCCTCCCCCGGCGTGAGCGCTCCGGACGGGTAGGCGTGACACGAGCTCGCGGCGACCACGTTCTTCTCGGCCAGGCCTCCGCCCAAGACGGTCACCGCGGTTCCCACCTCGAGTCCGTCCACCCCCTCACCCAGCGCCGCCACCACTCCGGCGGTCTCTCCGCCGGGAACGTGGGGAAAGGTCGTCTTCACCTGGTACTCGCCGCGGCACTGAAGCACGTCCGGGAACGTCAGGCCGACTGCGGTGGTGTCGAGCAGGACCTCACCGGGGCCCGGTTCGGGGTCATCCACCTCTTCGAGGCGCAGGACATCGATCGGGTCGCCGAGCTCGTGGGATCGCCAGATTCGCATGGCCGGAACCTAGTCCGGGTTCGGATACGGCGTCCCATTGCCGTCCGGAGGCCTGGAAACACTGAGTGAACGCCGTTTCAAATCAGGCCGAGAGGTCTCATGGCAGGAGCAGGGCTGCCGAAACTGTCGGTCGCAGTATTCCCCGCGTCGAGACTGGAACCCCCGTGCGCACCCTGAAGTCCAAACTGATCATCGGTATCTCCCTCATGCTCCTCCTCATCGGAGCCCAGGCGGTGTTCACCCGCAGCATGGCCGGCCACACCGTCGACCGGATGACCG
>CAYFLT010000039.1:5953-15526 GCA_964344055.1 uncultured Candidatus Nemicrothrix sp. | reverse complement strand
CGAAGGCGCGCTCCTCGCCGAGCGGATCAAGCTCGACGTCGTCCAGGTCCAGCAGTGGCTCACCGACATCTCGGCCACCCGGGCCATGGACGGACTCAACGACGGATTCGAGGTGGCCGCGGAGTTCGCCGACGACTTCCACCTGGCCGTCGACGAACTCGAGGTGCTCCGACCCGAGCTGGCGCCCCAGCTCCGCGAACTGCGCGACGTCTTCGCCGAGTACCACAGCACCGGTCGGGAGATGGCCAATGCCTACATCGAGGGCGGCCCCGCGAGCGGCAACGTGATGATGGGCGAATTCGACGCGGCTGCAGCCGCCATGGGCGAGACCGTGGACGCGCTGGTCGAGGAGCTCCTGGCCGAGGCGGCCGTGGAACTCGAGGCGGCGACCGCGACCGCAGCCGACCTCCAGCAGACCTCGATGATCCTGTCGATCGTGGTGGCTATCGTCGCCCTCGCCCTCGGCGGCTTCCTCATCCACCGGATCAGCATGCCGCTCACCCGCCTGGCCGAGTCCGCCCTGGCCCTCGCGTCCGGACGGGTCGATCTCGAGTTCGAGGGCTACTCCCGCGACGAGGTCGGTGAGGTGGCCAGCTCGCTAGAGAAGGCAACCGCGAGTGCTCGCGAACGGCTCGAGCTCGAAGCCGAGATGGAGCACAACACCGACACGATGATGCAGCTGCTCGCCGAGGTCGAGCGGGTGGCCGGGGACCTCCTGCGGCGCGCCGAGTCACTCTCGGTGTCCAGCGAGGAGACCCTCCAGTCTACCACCGACTCGGTGGGCATGATGAGCAGCGCCGTCTCCAAGGCCGCCGACACCGCCGACGCGATCTCCAAGAACGCCGAGAACGCCGCTCGCCTGTCGGCACGCTCGCTCGAGAACGTCTCCGCCTCCCTCGGCGAGATGGATGCCCTCGTCGAGTCGAGCGTCCAGGTCGGCCAGGTAATCGAGGTGGTCACCGGAATCGCCGATCAGACCAACCTGCTGGCGCTCAACGCCACCATCGAAGCAGCCCGGGCCGGTGAGTACGGCCGTGGCTTCGGCGTGGTCGCCGACGAGGTCATGTCGCTGTCGTCGGAGACCTCCGGCGCCACCGACCGGATCGCATCGATGATCGCCGACATCCAGACCCGCTGTGGTGAGGTGCGGTCGTCCACCGATCAGCTGATGGAAGACGTCCGCTCACTCAGCGGTGGGGCGCAGGATGTGGCCTCCGCGGTCGAAGACCAGCGCGAGACCACGATGCAGCTCATGAACCTGATCCAGGAGTCGGGCGCCTCCACGCGAACCGCATGCGATGACACGGCCATGGCCGCCTCCTCGCTCACCGAGTTGGCCCAAGGCCTCCGGGACCTGGTGACGAACCAGAACCGCCTCGTCGGTCAGGCCGCTCAGCACGTCGCGGAGCAGGCTCACGCCGCCCCCGCCGATGTTCCGGCGGAGCGGGCTCCGGCCTTCGCCCACTGATCGCGCCGGCGATCACGCTCGCAGCGTGGCTCCGGTCTTCTTCGCAACCTGATCGATGCAGGCCTGCCGTGCGTCGGCGACTTCGAGATCGGTGAGGGTTCGATCCGGGGCCTGGAATCGCAACCGGTAGGCAAGAGATCGCGACCCCTCGTCGACGCCGGGGCCCCGGTAGACGTCGAACAGATCGAGCCCCACGAGCAGCAAGCCGCCGCCCTTGCGAAGTGAGCTCTCGATCGCCGCAGCCGCGACATCGTCGGTGGCCGCGAAGGCGAGATCGATGTCGGACGACGGGTACTTGCTCACCGGCGTGTACCGGCGAACCCCGTGGGGACCGTCGAGGACGGTGCCCAGGTCGAGTTCGATCCACGCGACCCGACCCTCGACGCCATAGGCCTCGAGCGCGGCCGGGTCGACCTCACCGACGTGTCCCCGAGTCCGGCCGGCGATCACGATCTCGGCGGACCGGGTCGGGTGCAGTCCCCGGGGCGACGCCGGCTTCAACTGCATGTTCGGGAAGACGAGCGCGCGGTCGAGGGCATTGAGAACCGCCACCGCCGCGGTGGCCTCCTCCCCTGCCAGCGCGACCGCGAGGTACTCGCGCTCGTCGGGGAGGAGCTGACCCTCCGGCGAAGGAAGGAAGACGTGGTCGATCTCGAAGAACCGAACATCTGGGTTGCGATGGGACTGGTTGTACGCGATCGCCTTCAGCTGGCCGGGCAGCAATGAAGTACGCAGCACCGACTCTTCGGCGTGAAGCGGATTGCTGAGGGTCACCCCGTCCTCGGGCAGACCGGCGCGAGCGAGGTCACCGGGCGCCAGGAAGGGCATCGGTAGGGTCTCGTCGCAGCCGGCCCCGACGAGCACCTCCCGCACGAGGCGCCGATCCTTCTGATACTGGCTCAGGCCGCCCGCGTCGTCGCCCTTGGGGACCGTGCGCTCGATGTTCTCGTAGCCGTGGAGTCGTCCGATCTCCTCGGCGATGTCGGTCTCGGTGGCGGTGTCCCACCGCCAGGTCGGGATCGTGACGGCGAGATTCTCAGCATCGACCTCGGCGCCGAAACCGATCGAGGAGAGGTGTGTGACCATCTCACCGGGAGACAGGGCGGTGCCGAGCAGGCCGTTGATCTTGGCCGGTCGGACCGAGATGGGAGCGCGGTCGGGGGTTTCGCCGGCGACGTCGATGAAGCCGTCGACCGCCACCACGCCGGACTCGGCCGCGAGCTGGATGAACCGGCGCATGGCCCGGTCGATGTTCTCGCCCCAGTCGGCTCCCCGCCGGAACCGGGTCGATGCCTCCGACGGCAGGTTGAGCCGCTTCACCGTGCGGGAGATGGTGGGCGGATCCCACCAGGCCATCTCGAGCAGGACGTCGGTGGTGCGCTCACTGATCTCGGTGGTGGCGCCACCCATCACACCGGCGAGCGAGATGATCTCGTCCGACTCGTCGGTGATGACACCGTCGTTGGGCACGAGGGACCGCTCGACGTCATCGAGGGTGACGAGGGTCTCGCCGTCCGCGGCTCGCCGGACCCGCAGCTTGCCGTTCGGGACGGTGGCGAGGTCGAAGGTGTGGTTCGGTTGGCCGAGCTCGAGCATCACATAGTTGGAGATGTCGACGATCGAGTTGATCGGCCTCATTCCGAGCTGGAGGAGGCGGTTCTGCATCCAGGCCGGTGAGGTGCCGATCGTGACATTGCGGAGGACCGTGGCCACGAACCGCCCGCAGAGGGTCGGGTCGACGATCTCGACGTCGATGAGGTCGCCCACCGGTTCGTCGGAGGACGAGATCCCGTACTCCGGGTAGGCGAAGGACACCCCGAGCGCGGCGGCGAGATCCCGGGCGACCCCGGCTACCGACATCGCGTCGGGGCGGTTGGCGTTCACTTCCAGATCCCAGAGCACGTCGGCTTCGATGCCGAGCGCCTGACCGAGCGGCATCCCGAGTTCGGCGCCGTCGACCACCCGATCGTTGAGGATGAGGATGCCCTCGGCGTCATCACCCATGCCGATCTCCGCACCGGAACAGCACATGCCATTGGACGTCTGACCCCGGAGCTGTCGCTGGGCGATCTCCATGCCGTTGGGCATGACGGTGCCGATGGTGGCGAACGGGATGAGATCGCCGATGGCCATGTTGAACGCGCCGCAGCACACCTGGAGCGGCTGGCCATCACCCTGATCGACGTCGACCAGCTGGATCTTGTCGGCGTCGGGATGAGGACGGAGGTCGAGCACCTTGGCGAGGACTACCCCGTCGACGACGTCGCCGACGAGTTCCATCTCCTCCACCGCGAGGCCGAGGGCGGACAGGATCTCACCGAGCTCGACCGGATCACCGTCGATGCCGGGCGCGAACTCTCGAAGCCAGGAGAGGGTGACCTTCATCAGAACTGCCTCAGGAAACGGACGTCGTTGTTGACGAGCTCGCGGATGTCGTCGAGCTGGTAGCGCATGACGGCGAGGCGGTCGATACCGAATCCGAACGCGAAGCCCTGCCACTCTTCGGGGTCGATGTTGCAGTTGCGCAAGACGTTGGGGTGCACCATGCCGCAACCACCGAGCTCGAGCCACGACCCGTCGGGCATGGAGATGTCGAACTCGGCCGATGGCTCGGTGAACGGGAAGTAGGAGGGTCGGAGCCTGGTCTCGACCTCCGCGCCGAAGAAGGCGTGGACGAACTCATCGATGGTGCCGGAGAGGTCGCCGAGGGTGATTCCCCGGTCGACGACGAGGCCCTCGATCTGGTTGAAGGCCGGCAGATGGGTGGCGTCCGCGGTGTCGGTCCGGAAGGTGCGTCCCGGCGCGACGATGTAGATGGGCGGCTCGGTGTTCTCCATCGTGCGGATCTGCACCGGCGAGGTGTGTGACCGCAACATGACTTCCTCGGGCTCGCCGAGGTTGACGAAGATGGTGTCGAAGCTGCCTCGGGCGGGGTGCCACTCGGGGATGTTGAGCGCTTCGAAGTTGTACCAGGCGGTCTCGACTTCAGGGCCCTCGGCGATGGTGAACCCCATCCCGACGAAGACGTCTTCCAGGCGATCCCGGGCCTGGGTGTTGAGATGGAGCGAGCCACGGCGGATCTCGTCGAGTCGTTCGGTGAGATCGAGTCGTTCGGCCTCGTACTGGGCCTGGCGTGCGCCCGCAGCCAGCCGCTCCCTCGCCGACGTGACAGCGACTTCGAGCCGCTGACGGACCTCGTTGACGGCGCGGCCGGCGGTCTTGCGCTCCTCCGGATCGAGCCCACCGAGCTGCTTCTTCGCCGCGGTGACCCGGGACTTCTTGCCGAGCAGTTCACTGTCGAGCGCTGCTACGGCGTCGAGATCCGCCGCCTCGGCGAGGCGCCGCTCGGCGTCCTCCGCCACTGCTTCCAGTTCGTCGATCATCGGAGCCTCAGGTTACGGGTTCGGCGCCGCGGTCAGTTGCCAATTACCTGGCAGACTCATCGGGTGCTCGAGCACTCTGTCCGCGACAACTCACCTCGCCAACGATACGAACTCCATGTCGACGGCCGTATCGTCACGATCGCGGACTACCGCCGCGACGGCGACGTGGTCGTCGTCCCCCACGTCGAGACAGACCCCGAGCTACGCGGTCAGGGCATGGCGGATCGACTCATGCGCGGAATGCTCGACGATCTCCGGGCACGCGGGCTGTCCATCCAGCCGATCTGCCCCTATGCGGCCGACTTCATCCGCCAGCATCCGGCCGATCACGATCTCCTCCGCTGACCGTCGGGCTCGTCGGACCCCGTCGCCAGTCAGGCCCGTCGGGCCTCGAAGAGCAAGAGCGTGCCCGCCATCGCCACGTTGAGGGACTCGGTACGACCCGGCATGTCGATGCGGACCCAGGCGTCGACGTCGGACTCGATGGTCCGGTCGAGGCCGTGGGGCTCGGAACCGAGCACGATGGCCACTGGGCCGCGGAGCGTGCCACCGTCGTGGGGCTCTCCGTCGTGGACATCGGTGCCGACGATCCGGTAGCCGCGGTCTCGAAGCATGTCGAACGCATCGTCGGGATCGATCGCGCTGACGACCGGCACTCGGAGCATGGAACCGGCGGATGCCCGAACCGCCTTGGGGCTCCAGGGATCAGCCCCACCGGCGACCACCACGGCATCGGCGGCGACGGCATCGGCGGCCCTCACGAGCGTGCCGACATTGCCGGGGTCGCCGACTTCGATCAGGACCAGGGCGACACCATCGTCGGGAGCCGGCGACGGCACCGTTCCCACCGGCCGGGCGAGAAGCGCGAGCATCGGCTGAGGGGTGACCGACGGCGCGAGCTTGTCGAACACGTGGTCGCGCACGACCAGCTGCTCGACGGTCGGGACCAACCGCTCGAGGACCTCGATCACGGCCGGCTCGTCGATCGAGGACTCCGGCACCAGGACGGTGGTCGGAACGTGACCGGCGTCGATCGCCTCGCCGACGGTCCGCGGGCCCTCGAGCACGACCTCGGCCGAACGCGAACTACGCCGCCCGAGCAGGCGACGCAGTTCGACGACTCTTGGATTCTTGGGGCCGAGGACGTCGTGCACCACGGTGGCGTGGTCGATGCGACTCGAGCCCGCGCCTCGATCAGGAGGCGGCGGCCTCGGCTCCGGCGCTGTTCGCAGCCTCGACGAGTGCGGTGAATGCCGACGGTTCGTTGACAGCGAGGTCGGCGAGGTTCTTACGGTCGACTTCGATGCCGGCCGCCTTCAGCCCGGCGATGAACCGGCTGTAGGTGGTGCCGTTCTCGCGGCACGCCGCGTTGATCCGCTGGATCCAGAGCTTGCGGAATTCACCCTTGCGGGCGCGGCGGTCGCGGAAGGCGTAGTTGCCGGCATGCATCACCGACTCGTTGGCGGACTTCCAGGAACGAGACCGGTTGCCGTAGTGGCCCTTCGCCCGTTCGAGGACTACCCGACGGCGCTTCTTCGAGTGCACGGAGCGCTTGACGCGTGCCATCTCAGTTCTCCTTGTTCAAATCTGTTGTGAGCGTCTGTGTGAGCAGGGGACGGGCGTGTTCAGACGCCCAGATCGCGGAGGTTCTTCTCGTCGGCCTTGGCGACGGTGACCGAACCACGAAGCTGGCGGGTGCGCTTCGGGCTCTTCTTCTCCATGATGTGGTTCTTGTTGGCCTGGCGACGCATGAGCTTGCCGGTGCCGGTGCGCTTGAAGCGCTTCTTCGCGCCGCTGTGGGTCTTCATCTTCGGCATTTGATCTCTACTCTTCCTCTCCGGCCGAGGCGGCGTCGGCCTCGGCTGCGGCGGCTTCCTCCGCCGCCCTCTTCTTCTGTTCCTTCTCGTGGCGGGCCTGAGCCTGCTTGTCCGGAGCGAGGACCATCACCATGTTGCGGCCGTCCTGACGGGGGTGGAACTCCACCTTGCCGACGTGCTCCACCGTCTCGGCCACGTTGTCGAGGATCCTGCGACCCAGTTCGGGATGTTGCATCTCGCGACCCCGGAACATGATCGTGACCTTGACCTTGTGACCTTCGCCGAGGAACTTCTCGACCTTGCGGGTCTTGGTGTCGAAGTCGCCGGGCCCGATCTTGGGCCGGTACTTCATCTCCTTGACCGTGAGATTGGACGACTTCTTGCGGGATTCTTTAGCCCGCTGGTCGGCTTCGTACTTGTACTTGCCGTAGTCCATGATCCGGCAGACCGGCGGATTCGCCCGGTCGGCGACCTCGACGAGATCGAGGCCTGCGGCTCGGGCGATGTTCAGCGCCTCGGGGAGAGGCTTGATGCCGATCTGTTCGCCGTCCTGTCCGACGAGTCGGACTTCTCGGGCGCGGATCCGGTCGTTGATCCTTGGCTCGTCTGATGGCGGTGCTATCGCCCTGAACTCCTCGTGAGCACGGAACCTCCGTAGTGAAGTGGAACGTCCGAGCCGCAAAACTGCGAAGCGGACGCCGGGAGTCGACGTCCGCGAAAACACCAGGGTGACGGTGTTGCCGTGTGGCCGACCTGGCGCACTCCTGTGGCCAGGTGGAGACCGATCCGAGGATCGGCCCCACTTCCCGCTGAATTGTCCCGGTTAGGGTACCAGGATGAGTTCTCTCTGGACACCTGGCGGCGAACACGAGGTCCCTCGGGATGGAGGTCCCGCTGCCGACCCTCCCCCACCCAGTGCCGACCCTGCGATGGACGACGCTGTCGCGGCGGCACTCCCGGACGGCGTCACCCTCGCGGATCTGACTCCCGAGCAGCGGGCCCAGGCCGAAGAGATGGTGAAGGAGATGGCCGCGGCGCGGCAGCGCTTGATCGAGGCGCCGGCCGCCACGGTGGTGGCGAACCACGCCATGGGCCTCTACGAGCTGGCGGCGCTGCATCTATCCGAGCAGGAACCGAACTTCGGTGAGGCCACCGTGGCGATCGACGGCCTGGCGGCCCTGGTAGAAGGGCTCGCGGGGCGCCTCGGGGATTCCGAGGCCACCTTGAACGAGGCGCTCGACCAGCTCCGGATGGTCTATGTCCAACTCAAGAACCAGCCAGACGCCGAGTAGGACAACCATGCTCGAACCGGGGAGGTTGACCCGGTTCTCTTCAGGGGTAAACACCGAGTCAGGTCGCGAATCGGGTCGGGTGACACGGTCTTGTTCGGGAGAGAAGCTCAGTCAAGCCAGGTCGCGAGTCAGGTCGGGTGTCGAATGTGTGGGACCGAGGCCGGCTCGGACTCCAGGTACCGAATCTGTCCCTGCTCAGCTGGCGACCATGATCGAACCGGCGACCACGAAGAGACCGCCGATGACGATGTTGCGGGTGAGGGTGCGTCGCACCAGGAGCAGTCCGAACAGGATCGACGTGGCCCGAAGCGTAGCCACGTTCGCGGCGTCGGCTCGGGTGTAGGCAAGCAGGACCAAGGCGTACGCCGACGCCGACATCATCCCGATCACCGCTCCATGACGAGCCGCGCCACGAAGCCGCTCGACGCTCACCTGCCTCGTGGCCACCAGCGCGACTCCGGCGAGGAACGACGAAGCCGAAAAGAACCCCACACCACTGGTCTCGCTCGCGCCACGGGCGTCGAGGAGCGTGTAGGAGGCGATGAACGCCCCCGTGGTGATCGCCATCCCCACCGCATGGAGCTGCCCCCAGCCGAAGGCGACACCGCCGATCAGCGCCAGGCCGACCGCGACGACCACAATGCCTGCAACCGTCAGCGCCGCGGGGGTCTGATCGAGGAGCCAGATCCCGACCACCGCCACGATCAGCGGAGCCGAACCCCGGGCCACCGGGTAGGTGGCCGCGAGCTCGCCCCGGTCGTAGGCCCCCGACAGGAACCAGATGTAGCCCGCGTGCGCACATCCCGACAGCAGGAGGAAGCCGACCACCTCGGTGGGAGGATCGGCGATCAGCCACGGCGAGAGAAGGAGGGCGCCGGTCAGATACCCGATCGTCAGGGTAGCCCGCCGGTCGCCTCCGGCATGGGTCCGGGCGTTCCAGGACGCGTGGACGAACGCCGAGACGAGAACCAGAGCGACAGCCGACGCCGTCACGAACCAGCCGGTCGGAGCTCAGCGGCCTCCCAGCGACCCAGATGTCCGGCCCGGAGCGAGAAATCGACCGTCGTGCCCACGTCGACGATGCGAGAGCCGTCGGCGATGGCGGTGCAATGGAAGAACCACACGCCTTCGCCTGCCGAGACGGAGCCGTACCCCGACGACTCGTCGAAGGAGGCCACGACACCCCGCCGTCGACTGCGGGGCGAGGGGCTCACGGGATGATCTTGGCGATCGGCATCTCGACGATGCCACTCGCGCCCTTGTCACGGAGCTCGGGGATCAAGATGTTGATCTGGTTCTTCGGCACGACGGTCTCCACGGCATAGCCGGCACCATGGAACAGCTCGTTGACCGTGGGAGCCTTCATCGAGGGCAGAACGTCGATGACCGCGTCGAGCGAGTCGGTGGGCACGTTCATCTTCACCAGGACCTTGCCGCGGGCGTCGAGCACGCCCTGGAGGAGCGTGTTGATCTGGCGCATCGCATGGGCCTTGTCCGGATCGGCCGCCGACTGGGGGTTGGCGATCAGCTCGGTGTAGCTCGTGACGATGGTGTCGATGATCCGCAGACCGGCGGCGCGCAGAGCCCGCCCGGTTTCGGTGATGTCGACCACC
>CAYFLT010000039.1:0-5893 GCA_964344055.1 uncultured Candidatus Nemicrothrix sp. | reverse complement strand
TTCGCCTCGGTGGCGCCGTAGCTGAGCCGGATGTCGGCGTCGACGCCGGCGTCTTCGAGGAATCGCCGGGTGACCTCGGGGTACTCGGTGGAGACTCGCACCCCTGCCGGCAGGTCGGACACGTCCTCCCACGGGGAATCCTGCGGGACCGCCATCACGATGCGAACCGGCTTGGCGGTGGCCTTCGAGTACTTCAGCTCTCCGAGCGACTCGACGCTGCTGTTGGTCTCCTGGATCCAGTCTCGGCCGGTGATGCCCATGTCGAAGAGCCCGTCGGCGACGTACACGGGGATCTCTTGTGGGCGCAGGATGCGCACCGATTCGATGCGGGGATCGTCGATGGTGGCCTTGTATGCGACCGACGACGATCGCTCGACGGGCAGGTCGGCCGCCTCGAACAACTCGAGAGTGGCCTTCTCCAGCGACCCTTTGGGCAGCACGAGTTTCAGCACGGGAACGATCCTGACGATTCGGGGGACGAACCCGTCCGAGACTACCGGGCGGGGGTGGCCCCGCCGCGGGGATCGAGCTCGATGCGAAGATCGTCGCCGAGCCGATCGACGCCCACGATCTCGCCGCGGGTGACGGCGCCGATCGTCGGGGCACCCGGGCCTGCGAACAGACCGACTGCGTCGTCACCACCGAACAACACGGGAGCCAGGTAGAGGACGTACCGGTCCACGAGGTCGAGCCGGTGGAAGCTCCCGGCCACACCGGCTCCCCCTTCGACCATCAGCTGGACCACACCCTCCGAACCGAGCCGATCGAGGAGATGTCCGATGTCGTCATGCCACTCCTGGCACGGGTGGATACATGCTTCCGATGGTGCGGCACCGAGGACGATCCGCCGTGGATCCGACGCCGGAGGAGTTCCTGATGGCGCCTTCCATTCGCGCACGGTGAGGGCCGGATCGTCGGCCCGGACCGTGCCGGCCCCGACCAGGATCGCGTCGGACTCGGCCCGCAGCCGGTGGGCGTCCTCGCGCGCTTCCGGCCCGGTGATCCACCGGGACGATCCGTCGGGGGCGGCAGTTCGCCCGTCGAGGCTCGCGGCCAGCTTGAGCAGGACCCACGGTCGACCCGTACGACGGTGATGAAGGTAGGGCCTCAGCTGGTCGGTGACTTCGTCTGCGAGCACACCGACGGTGACCTCGAGGCCGGCGTCACGCAGCCGAGCGATGCCCTGTCCGGCGACCTGAGGATCGGGATCCTCGATCCCGATCACCACCCGCCCGACGCCGGCCTCGATGATGGCCTCGGTGCACGGCCCGGTTCGTCCCTCGTGACCGCACGGTTCGAGGGTCGTGTAGAGGGTGGCGCCGTCAGGGGCGTCCGCACCGCCGAGCGCTTCGCGCTCGGCGTGCGCCCCTCCGGGTGGACTCGTGGCGCCCACGCTGATGGTGCCGTCCTGCTGGACGACGAGCGAGCCGACCCAGGGATTGGGAGACGTCGAGTGTCGGACCCGGGCTGCCACCGCCAGCGCGTCGGCCATGTGGGTCTCGTCGACGTTCACGGGTGGCCGTGACCCTGGTTGCCGTGACCGTCACCCGAAGGGTGAGGATCGTTCACGTCACCCGAAGGGTGAGGATCGTAGTTGTCGACCAGGAGCTTCACCGCGTGCGGGAGGACGTCCAGCACTGCGTCGACGGTTTCGACGCAGCCTTTCGACGAGCCAGGTGTGTTGATGATGAGGGCGGTGTCGAGGGTGCCGCAGACGGCCCGGCTCAGACGGCCGAGTGGATTGACCAGGCGCATGGCCTCCGCCAGGCCCGGAGCTTCGCGGTCGATCACCGCCCTCGTGCCTTCCGGTGTGCGGTCGCGCGGACCGAAGCCGGTGCCTCCGGTCGTCACGATCAGACCGTGGAAGCCGGCGGCAAGGCCCTGGAGCGCGGCGGCGACCGGTTGGGCGCCGTCCTCGGTCACCCCTCGTTCCACGACTTCCCAGCCGGCCTGGTCGAAGTGGTTCTCGAGGATCTCGCCCGACTTGTCTTCTCGAGTGCCGGCCACGACGCCGTCCGACACCGTGAGGATCTTCACCTGGAGCATGGCCCGAGGCTAGTGGTCGACTCTCCGTTGCCAGCGAGCCAGGGCCATCCCGTCGGCGTCCTCTCCCGGGAGGAGCAATGACACGCCCCGATCGAGTGGCTGCCAGTCCTCGGCCGGAGCCGGGAGGGTCTCGTAGCCGGCCGCCGCCAACTCCTCGCCGACCGAGGTCACGACGTCGACCGACTCGGACCGGGTGAGCGTGCAGACGCTGTAGACGAGCGTTCCGCCAGGTGCGACCAGCTGAAGAGCGTTTCGAAGAATGCGGATCTGGAGTTCGGCGAGCCGGTCGATGTCGCCGGGCTCGATTCGCCAGCGGGCATCCGGGCGCCGGCGGAGGGCCCCGAGGCCGGAGCAGGGAGCGTCGATCAACACGGCGTCGAAGCGCCCGGCAGCCAACGGTGGTGCGGTGGCGTCGGCCTGGATGACGTGGAGGTCGGACAGCTCGAGTCGATCGCGGTTCTCGACCACCAGTCCCGCTCGCGCCCACCGCTGGTCTGCGGCGATCACCGTGGCACCCCGCGCCGCGATCGCGGTGGCCTTGCCCCCGGGGGCTGCGCAGAGATCGGCCACCAGATCACCGGGACCGGCCGGCACCGCCGCAGCAACGAGCTGGGAGCTCGGGTCCTGTACGTAGCCGTCCGCTCGGGTGTGGACGGTGGCGGCCCGGTTCATCGAGCGCAGCGCCGCCGCCGCTCGTTGCGGTCCGAGATCCGCCGACAACCGCTCGACGACCCAATCGGGGTAGCTGAGCTCGACGGCGAGCGCCGGATAGTCGATGCCGTTCTCCGCCAGCTTCGCGACCTTGCGGAGCACCGCGTTGACCAATCCCCGGAATCGTTTCGGGGCGGCCGCGACGGTGGCGGACACCGCAGCGTGCGGGGGTGTCCCCAGTTCGATCAGCTGATGGGCACCGATCCGCAGCGCGGCCCGGGCCCTCGGGGGAGGGTCGTTGACGAGGAAGCGGTCGACCACGTGGTCGAGGGCCCGACGCCGGCGGGTCGATCCGTAGACCAGTTCGGTGACGAAGCCCCGGTCGCGGGCCTCGAGATCGGTGTCGGCGAGGACGTGTGGGAGCATGACGTTCGCATACGCCCCTTCCTCGTCGATCCGAACGATGGCGTCGATGGCCACCCGGCGAGGATCGTCGGTGGCGTTCACGTCGCCGCCCACATCACTGGCCGAGGCGATCGGCTGCGCCGGGTCGGGCACCGTTCACCCACTGTTTGGCGGGTCGTCGGGGCTTCCCCTCGGCTTGGACCTCGACCAGTTCGATCGTCCCGACTCCTGTCGCCACGTCGACTCCGTCGATGCTGCCCGGCTCCCCTACGGCAGCAGCGTCGGACACGCGGGCCCGATGGATCTTGACGCGCTTGCCGCGGAAGGTGGTGAACGCACCGCCGACCCGCACCTGGCGGTGGATGGCCACTGCGGGGCTCGACCAGTCGATCTCCCGATCCGCGGCGGTGAGCTTCGCTGCGTAGATCGGCTCGCCTTCCTGGTCGACCGCTTCCCCGAGTCCCTCCGCCAGCGCCTCCAGCAGCTGGTGCGTACCGATGTCCACGAGCCGCGCTCGAAGTTCCTCGAGGGTCTCGTCGGGATCGATCTCGACCTCGTCGCGCCGGTAGACCGCCCCGCTGTCGAGCTCGGCTTCGAGGGCCATGAGACACACACCCGTGTGGCTGTCGCCGGCGAGGATGGCCCGTTCGACCGGCGCGGCGCCACGCCACCTGGGCAGCAGGGAGAAGTGGATGTTCACGAACGGCAGCTGTTCGAGGAGCGAGGTCGGGATGATCCGGCCGTAGGCCACCACCACGCCGAGATCCGCATCGGCTTCGGCCACATCCGCGAGGTCGTCGGTGACGGGCAGGCCCAGCTCGGCGGCGGCCGCCTTGACCGGCGAGGGCTGGGCGGCGCCTCCCCGACCACGGCGGGCGTCGGGTCTGGACACCACGAGCGGGATTTCGTAGCCGGCCGAGTGCAGGGCACGGAGCGGGGGCACGGCCAACTCGGGAGTGCCGAGATAGACGACACGCCGGACGCGGTCCGGCGGGGGCAGGGTCACGGAAGTCGCAGACCCTCGCCCGGGCCCGACGGCTTCCCCTGGTCCGACGACCCGTTCACCACACCCAGCTGGAGGTCCCGGAGCGTCTTGAGCGCCGCTTTGCGGGTCTCGTCATCGAGCCGTTCGATCAACAGCGTGCCGTCGAGATGGTCGAGTTCGTGCTGGAAGAGGCGGGCTTCGAGCTCATCGGCCTCGATCGACATCTCGTTGCCGTCGAGATCGCGGCCGACGACGTGGACCGTCTTGGGCCGGACGATCTCCCAGGAGAGCCCGGGCACACTGAGGCATCCTTCCTCGAAGGACCACTCACCATCGGACTCCACGATTTCGGGGTTCACGATCGCACGGGGACCCTCGCCCACGTCCCAGACGAAGAGCCGACGTTGGACACCGACCTGAGGCGCCGCGAGGCCGAGCCCCGGGGCTTCGTACATGGTCTCGAGCATATCCTCGACGAGGCGCACGAGGCTGCCGTCGATCTCCTCGATGAGGCGCGCCGTCTGACGAAGGACGGGGTCACCGATGATGCGGATGTCGTACGCAGCCATGAAGCCAGGCTACCGAGCGTCGGACTACCGTCGACGCCGTGAGCCCGGCCCACTACTTCGACGACGATCCTTCGGTCGCGTCCGCTCCGACGACGGTCGACGTCAACCTCCCCGATCTCAGCCTCCAACTCATCGCCGATCGGGGCGTCTTCTCCGCCGACCGGCTCGATGCCGGGACGAAGTTGCTCCTCATGGAGGCTCCCGAGTTGACGGAGCGGGATCGGCTCGTTCTCGACCTCGGTTGCGGGTGGGGCCCGATCGCCTGCGTGTCCGCCAGGCGAGCACCGTGGGCCGAAGTGTGGGCCGTCGACGTGAACGATCGGGCGCGTGCACTCACCCGGTCGAACGCCACCGCTGCCGGTGTCGGCGAGCAGGTCCACGTGGCGGCGCCCGACGACGTTCCCGAGGCCATCCGTTTCGACCGGATCCTCTCGAACCCACCGATCCGGATCGGGAAGGCGGCCTTGCACGAGCTGCTGATGCGTTGGCTCCCCCGCCTCGACCCCGCAGGCGGCGCCCAGCTGGTGGTCCAACGACACCTCGGCAGTGACTCCCTGGCCACCTGGTTGGAGGGCCAGGGGTTCACCGTGGAGCGACTGAAGAGCCGCGCCGGCTACCGGATCCTCGACGTCCGGGTCGGAGCAGCGCCATGAGCCAGCTGGACGGCACGGGTATGAAGCGCCTCCACCGGGAGTGGCGTCGCCGCACGAGTGGGCGGGTGGCGCTCGTCCTCGACAATGTGGCCAACCCGTTCAACCTGGGATCGATTGTGCGCACCGCCGCGGCCGAGCGCGTCGATCACCTCTGGATCGGAGGCGGCACCGAGCCGTCGCACGAGAAGGTCAACAAGACCGCGCTCGGCACGGCGCGCTATCTCACGTGGACGGTCACCGAGGACGGACCGTCGGCCGTCGGAGCGGCCCGAGCAGCCGGCTACCGGGTGGTCGCCATCGAACTCACGACCGACGCCGTGCCGCTCCACGAGGTCGAGATGGGTGCCGATGTGGCGCTGGTGATCGGGCACGAGGACCGCGGCGTCACGCCGGCCACCCTCGCCGAATGCGACGCCGTCGCCTTCATCCCCCAGCTCGGCAAGGTCGGCTCGCTCAATGTGGCGTCCGCCACCGCCATCGCGATCTACGAAGCCCGCCGCCGCCAGTGGGCCGAGCCGGGATCGACCGGCTAGTTGTACTTAGCAGTCAGGTTGGTCACATCTGCTGATGGGTGGGTGACCGTC
>CAYFLT010000038.1:18054-41436 GCA_964344055.1 uncultured Candidatus Nemicrothrix sp. | reverse complement strand
GGTACGTCGCGCCCTCGAAGCGATCGCTCATCCACAACATCTGGTCATAGCTCCGAAGCTCTGGTCGGTTCCCTCTGTGCGCAAGAGGTAGGCGGTGCGTTCGGAGAGCGCCTGGAGCTCGCGGATCCGGTCGATGATCTCGGAGTCCTGAGTGAGTGCAGTCAGCTCATCCTCGCGGCTGCTCGCCAGCTTCTCGAGCTCGACTGCCCGGTCGTCACGGAGCCCAGCTTCGAGGCGTGACATGGCGGCGCCGACCTGCCTGCGGGCTCGATCCGCGCCCTCCGCTCGCTCTCGGAGCCCGGCGACAAGATCGGTGAGCCGGGCCTGCTCCATTTCGAGTGCGACCCTCCGAGCCTCATGGTCTCGTTTCCGCGCGGCTCGCGTGCCGTCGTCTCGCTTCCACCTCCAGCGGGACGTCGCCGGCTTCGGACCAAGGGCGTCGAGTTGTTCGAAGATCGTCGCCAGCTCGCGCTGGACGTCCGTCAGGTCGCGCTCGGCCTCGGTCTTGTTCCTCGCCGCTGCGACGAGTTCCGCCAACTCGCTGGCCATGACGCGAAGCTATCGCAAGGGTGATGTTGCCGGCGTTCAGTCGTGGTCGTGGCTCAGGGCGATCGCCATGGGCAAGAGTGCGGCCATCTGGGCGATTCCTCCGACCAGGTATGTGGCGCGCAGGCCGAGGTGGTCGGCAACGAGGCCGCCGCCGACGGCACCAACGACGAAGGCGGTTCTCGTGATCGTTCGAGATGCGATCGCCGCTCGGCCGAGTATCTCGTTGGGGCAGTACCGCTGGACGTAGCCTCGGCCGATTGCCAAGAGGACACCGGACGCCGCGCCGTTCACGGCCCAACACACAACCGCCAGCAGGACCGAGTTGGCGCTCGCGAGGCCGAACATCGTGACTGCGGCCACCGCCGCAGCGGTGAGCAGCACGGCCGGCCGGCTGAACCGATCGACGAGGTGCGGCGCCATGCTGCTGGTCACCGCTGCCCCCAAGGCAGCCAGGGTGAGGGCCAGGGCATAGGTGAACTCTGATGCCTGATGGGTGTCGAGGATCAGCAGAACGAGAAGACTGAACCCGGCAGCGGCGCCGATGTTGAAGATGGCGACGCTGACGGTCCACGGTGCCAGCATCGGATGGTTTCGGATCCAGCGCAGCCACGCGGGGACCTCGGCGAGCGCCTGTCGCACGGCGAGTCGCGCCCGGGTCGGTGGCCTCTCCGACCTCGGGAGGCGACCGAACGGCACGGTGGATCCGAGATAGCTGAGGCCGTCGATCGCAAAGGGCAGCCATGGCGCAGCGATGAAGAGGCCGGCGCCGACGGGGGCGCCGATGAGGTCGTTGGTGACGATCTCGGTCCCGCTGATCCGACCGTTGGCCCGGTCGAGGTCGCGCCGTTCGACGATGGTGGGGACGACGGCGACCACCGAGGGATCGACGAGAATCTCGCCAACAGTGATGACGAACGCGACGACGAACAACATCCAGATCGACGTCGCATCGGTGAGCACCACAACGGCGAGCGCCGCCATCACCGCTGCCCTCCAAGCCTGGGTGACCAGGATGAGTCGACGACGATCCGAGCGGTCGACGATCACGCCACCGACAGGCCCGAACACCAGCCAGGGCAGGAACTGGGCGGCCGTCACACCGGCGATGAGGAGGGGCGAGTCGGACCGCGTTGTAGCCAGCAAGGGCAGGGTCGCGAGCCGAATACCGTCACCAAGATTCGAAACGCCCGTGGCCAACAGGAGCGCCCGGAAGTCCTGACCGAGTGATCGTCGATGCGCTCCCGCCTTCACGACGGTCAGCCTCTCACGGAGCCGCGGTGTCGAGTCGGAACCCGACCGTCACGCGCCGCCAGCTCCCTGGCAGCGGCCTAGGAGCCGACGTCTGGCGCGTCTTCCTCGCCCGGGTCTGCGTCGTCGCTGCACCCGGCGAAGGAGAAGACCATGGCGGCAGCCAGGAACCCGGCGAGGAGTCGTTTCTTCAGTTCAGACATGGGTCGCAGAGTAGCTGTCGCCATCATTCGAGCCGGGGCATCGGGCCGGTGCATCGATCAGCGAGGATCGCTCGCGAACCACTGCGCAGCGGCGTTGTAGACCATGTCGTGACCGGCCTGGAAGTAGACGAGCAGCACTGAACTCGACTCTCGTGCGAAGACCGGATTGGGATCCCTGTCCCTGAAGTGGGTCTCGATCGTGACCGCGTCCCAGGCATCGCCGGGCACCCGGCGGCGATCGAGGAGGTCGACGTCGTCGTCGCTGAGGCGATCTTCGGGGTCGGCGAGCGCGTTGAACACCTCGGCAGCGGTGTCGGTGTTCACGTACGGGTCGTTGATCCCCTGCCCGATGAAGATCGGGACCGAGTGCTCACGAGCGGTGTCCAGGTAGGTCGAGGGACTACGGGTCACACATTCGTCCTGGGCGGGGCCGGCCTCTCTCGGGTCGCCGCCGCAGGCTGTCCTGATGTGGGTGGCGTAGCCGAGGCCGTTGCGTCGCGAGTAGTCGTAGAACGCCGCGAGATCATGAGGTGGTCCCCACGCGGACACCGCGGTGACCTTCTCGGGGTGACGGCCCGCGACGAGGAGCCCCATCATCCCTCCGCCGGAGTAGCCGACCACGAAGACCCGGTCGGCGTCCACGCCGTTCTGGGCGACGGCGTAGTCGATCGCGTCGGCGACGTCCTGGACCGCCAGGTCCGACCCGACCGCGTCGGGGTCGTCGTTCTTGCCTCTGAACTCGGGGGCGATGACCGCCCAACCGTTCTCCTGCGCCCATTGCGCAAAGGGGATGCCTGCGTGCTGGGTGTACCGCGAGCTCCATGAGTGCAGGATCACCAGCACCGGCTGATCGTGATCACCACTCGGAGGCAGCCAGAAGACGGGTTGCTCGGCACCGTCCGCGGTCGAGATCAGGCTGAACTCCTGCAACCCCTCGATCGAGCGCCGCCACCGCGAGGGGCCTTGCGTCGTGAAGTCGGTGTAGTCGCCGATCGTGTCGATCCGTGCGAGCGACTCGAACGTCACGGGGTCGAGGGGGCGAAGCGTCGTGGTCGTGGTCGTGGTGGTCGTCGGCTCATCGGTCGCCACCGTCGTGGTGGTTGGGGCGGCCGTCGTGGTGGGGACCGTCACCGTCGCAAGGGGAATGGTCGTCTCCGGGGGAAGAGTCGTCTCCTGGACGTTGCGCTCGACGCCGGCGGCAACCGCGGATTTTGCGGTGCCACCCTGGATGGCGAACACCGTCATGAGCACCAAGAAGACCCCGAAAAAGGCCGCGCCGTGTTGAAGGGATCGCACACGCTTGGCTGTCAGGCGCATTCCCTATCCATCTTCTCCGCGGATTCGCACTGGAGTTGCCGATGAGTTATCGGCAGCACTCCTACGCAGGTGAAGAGGAAAGAGGAGCTGAATATGGGTCGGATTCCCGCTCTCGATGGGTTGCGCACCCTGGCCATCGCGATGGTCATCGGGTATCACATCGACAACAACGTCATCCCGGCGGGACATTGGGGCGTCCCCCTGTTCTTCGTCCTGTCGGGGTTCGTGATCACCAGTTCGATCTTCGCCGAGGTGGACCGGGCCGGCCGACTCGATCTCGGTTCGTTCTACCGCAAGCGCCTGCTTCGCCTGTTCCCGGCCCTTCTCGTCGTCTGTGTCGCGATGCTGGCAGTGGGAACCGAGTGGTCACGCGTCGCTCCGACGCTCGGCCTGTACGCCAACTATGCGCGCGTCGAGGGTCTTGGGCTCGGACGCCTGACCCACACCTGGTTCATCGCGGTGATCGGTCACTTCTATCTGCTGTGGCCCTGGCTGTCCGATCGATCCCGACCCGGCATCGCGCCCGCGTCATCGGTGGCCTCGCGGTGGCCGCCATCGTCTGGCGGGCCGCTGCAATCGGCGTCATGTCGCCGGGCTGGGTCTACAACGCGACCGACACCAACGCGGCCGCACTCTTCGTGGGTGCCTACCTGGCGGTTGCCAGTCCGACGAAGTCGCGGACGCTGGTCAGGTGGTCGATCCCAGTCCTGTTGGGACTCATGCTGTTGCCGGTGTTCGGTGACGCCGGCCGGGGTGTTCTCTGGGGCGGCTTCGTGGCTTTGACCCTCTCCGCCATGGCCGTTCGATACGCATCGACCGGGCCGACATGGCTGGAGCACCGGGTCCTGCTGCGGGTCGCCGAGGTGTCGTTCGGGCTCTATCTCTGGCACTACGTGTTCGTACGCTCGGACATTCCCCTGTGGACGGCAGTCATCGCCACCGCCGTTGCGACCGGTGCGTCGTGGTTCCTCGTCGAACGGCCGGTCCTGCATTGGGATGCCAAGCTACGAAATAGGGAGATCGCCTCTTTCCGAAGGGTGCGACTGGCCCATCGGTGACAGCCACTGTGTGTAGTAGATTGGGTACGCATAGTGAGTGTGTTTGAAGGAGTCGATGTGGAACGGCGGGCGGTGCGTGAACGCGCCGCGCAAGGAGCGGACTCGCTGTACTACCGCGACGGCGGGCTCATGGATCCGGCGGTCCTCGGCACCGGTCCGAGGACTCACAGCCGGTGGACGAGCGTGACCACGACGCTGTTCATCATCTTGAAGCGCCTGGCGCTGGGAGTGGCGGTGCTCAACGTTCTGGTGCTCGGAATGCTGGTGGCGGTCACGGTGACCGTCGGAGGTGATGGAGCGGCTGAGGTTTCCGCCGAGGAGAGCGACGCGCCGAGCGGCGTGCCCGACGGGTCAGCGGCGATGAGCACGGCATCGGATGAGACGATCGCGGTCGAGGTCGCCGAGAGCACCGAGGTGGCGGACAGTCCGGGAGCTTCCACTGACATTCCCGACGACAGCGCCTCGCTGCTCGAGTCGACAGAGGGGGGTTCGGTGACCTCGGGCGAGCCGCCCTCGTTCCCGGACCCCTTCGAGCCGGCGCCCAACGAGGTCCAAGCGGAAGCGAAGCAGCTGGGAGCCCTGGTCGCATATGTGATCACGAACTACGAGGCCGATTCGTCGTTGACCGACCTGCTGGCCACGCTCGGGGTCGATCCCGCTCATTCCGGAAACCTGGCGCTGGAAGTTCAAACGGTGCACCACCCGGGCATGTGGTCCCGCGGAACGGTGGAGTACGCCCAACTCGGAGGCCACCTCGACGGCCGGATCTCCATCATGGTCGTCGTCCGCCAGGACGTGGGGGCCGACGGCAGCGCGGTACCGGAGCGGACCGAGACCCGAACGGTGGATGTGCGCCTCGTGAGAGCGGAATCGGGCGCCTGGGAACTCGAAGATGTTGCGTCGGCCGGAGGATTGCCGGTCGAACGTCCCGCTGACCTCGCCCCGCTCGCCGCCTCGGTGGTCGACGATCCTCGGATCGACCTCCCCGACTCCGCGATCTGGGACATCTACTCCGGGCACACCGATCACGTCCTGCTCGAGATGCTGTTGGACCTCGCGGCGCGGGCTCCGTACTCGGTGGTCGTGTTGCACACCGGGCACCCTCACCATGTGTTCGGAACACCCCGGTTGAGCAACCACACGGTGGGGCGAGCGGTCGACATCTACGAGGTCGACTCGGAACTCGTGATCGACGCGCACGACGTCACATCCTCCACCTACGCAGTGTCGGAGTGGGTGGTGTCGCGTCGCGACATCAGGGAGTTCGGCAGTCCGTGGCGGTTTGAGGACGCGGTCGCGCACACCTTCACCAACCAGGTCCACCACGACCACATCCACATCGGCGTCTTCGAGGTGCCCCCGGCCCCCTGAGTAGTCAGACTCTTCCGGGCTTCTTCGGCGGGGTGACGGCTCGATGACGGCGCGATGACACGGTCTCCCGCATGAGAATTCGTGCGTTCGTGGTCGTGGTGGCACTCCTGTCGGCAGCATCAGCAACGGGGGCCGGCGCTCAGGACTCATCGGTGCTTCCCGAACCGGTGACCGAGGCCACCGGCCTGTCCGCGGAGGAGATCGCCGCGCTCGAACCGAACCCGGCATGGAACGACTTGGGTCTGTTCTCCGAGGACTCGCTCCGGGTGATCGAGTCGGCGACGACCGATCGTCCGGCGATCACGTACGCGTTCGGTGATGATCCGACCGGCACGCCGGTCTTCGTCCCCGATGGGGGCACGCCGATCGGTTCCGGCGCGATGTACTGGCACGTTCCCGAGACGTGGACCCGCCCGGCCGCCGGGTGGGGCTCGGACATGGCGTTCACGGAGACGACGGCATCGCAGCTGCAGCCCGGCGACGTCTTCCTCCTGCTCTGGATGGAGATGGACAGCGACTACGACTTCGCCTCGGCACGGCAGGTGAACGAGGGATTCCCGCTGGCGCTACCCGGTCTTCCAGTGTGGAACTCCTCCTTCGCCGGTGACACGTGGGAAGGCGCGAACGTCATCCCGAACGCCATCTACGACAACGGGGTACTCACCCTCGATGTGAAGCGGTACGAGCCCCCGCAGAGCTTCCCCGTCATCGATCTGCCGGCCTTCTACTACCGCTCGGGCAACATCCTGGCGATGGGCGTATCCGCCGACGGGCTCCTCGCGCTCGCCAACGGCGACACCGACGTCTCGGCTGGCGACAGCGGAGTGCCGCAAACCCTGTTGTTCACCGGCGACTCCGCCAGCGAGCTCGCCCACGAGTTCGAATCCGCCCTCGACGAACTCCTCTTCGAGCTGTACTGGTACGGCTGGACCCACATCACCGAGAACGGCCAGTTCACCCCCGGTTTCATTGCCTACATGATCGAGATGTACGGCCCGCTCGAGACGTTCATGGCGCTCGACACGGTCGTTCGCTGGTTCGGACCACCACCCGACGCACCCGCGTCGGAGGAGGATGACCAGACCCCGGCCGCGACTCCCGAAACGGAGACACCCACCGACGAGGATGCCGGCGACACGGCGACCGAACCTGAGGACGACGGACAGACCGACGCGCCCACTGAACCGACGACGGTTTCCATCGCCGATGACGACGGTGGGGGCGGGTCGGGGCTCCTCGTCATCGGCCTCGTCGTCGGCGCCCTGCTGTTGATCTTCGGCGCCCGCCTGTGGTTCTCACCCGGCGGGACGCGCACGCGAGATCCCGAAGGTGAAGGGACGAAGGAACGAGACAACGGGGACGATGAGGAGGACGACGGCGAGGACGTGCGCGACGTGCCCGTGGCGGTGTACGGCGAAGTGCCCGAGGAGGAAGAACACGTCTGCGACTGGGAGCTGTGGGTCGTCAACGAGACACCGGTCCCGAAGCGCACGAAGTTCTCCACGCTCGAACAAGAGGTGTCCCGGGCCGAACAGCAGGAGGACTGGGGGATCGAGGATCTCGTCTACATCTACGACGACGACCTGGAAGTACGGACCGAGAAGAACGCGGCCGGCGACGGCGAGATACGCGTCGTGCGGACCCGCGTGCGAGCCGCGACCGAAGGAGACCCCTGCTGCTCGGCGGAGATCAGGATCAAGACGAGGATCCGGAAGAAGACGCCACTCGTCTTCGAGCACGGCCGGATCATCGATACGACGTTCACGGAGTCGAGCATCAGGCGACAACAGCAATTCCTCTCTCGGGACCGCCGGCTCAAGGCGGGCAACAACGCCGAGTACCTGGTACGGGAGTTCGAGGACCTGGCCGACGTCACCCACGTCGGTCTCAACTCGTGGAGCACGTCGTCGACCACCAACAAGGGCGAGTTCGGCGACCTCGACGTGGCCGACTACGCCCAGAAGCTCAAGGAGATCACCGGAGGCAAGTGGGATTTCGTCCCGCCGCCACCAGAGGGTGCCGTGACCACACCAGGCGAACCCGACGAGTTGCGCGGCCTCACCCCCGACTCCTCCGACGTGCTCACGGCCGCGGCCGACGCGTTGAAGGCCACGGTCGGCGACATCCCGAAGAAGAAGCAGGCCATCCTCAGCACCTTCCTCAGCGAGGACACCGACATCGAGATCAGGTATCACCTGCAGTGCCCGACCCGCGACGCTCGCGTCCAGCGAACGAACGTCCGTTATGGCGGCCAGGTCACTCGGCAGGTCGAGAACGAGTGCGTCGAGCACGGCTTCGGTGAATGTCGTCAGATCCTCGAGGCCGGTGCATGGGCCGCAGGGGAGGTGACCGTCCAGGGCACCACCGTCGACTCCTCGACACCGCGGGGGACCGGCTCCCAGTTGGGTTCGGGCAAGGACACGCCGCTGACCAAGAACGATGTGATCACGTTCCTGACCGAGGCCATCAAGACCTGGGCGGATCTCAAAGGGTGGAAGCTGGTTGCCCTGCCGGTCGGCAAGAAGGCCGACCAGTCGGCGTTCCACAACAAGAAGACGCCCGAGATCGAGGCGATCACCGGCGCGGATCGGCCGGTCGATGAGGACAACTCGGTGGTCGTCACCTGGACGTCGGAATTGGCCACCGCGGTGAAGGCGATGCTGGATGATGACGAGGGATCGGTCGGTATGGGGACCGGACCGCGCAACGCGTCGGCAACCGCGCGGACCGAGGTGTTCCTCAACATCGAGGCCACGCCGATCAAGGATCGCAGTCATCCGGGCCGCAAGTGCGGGTCAGAGACCTGCCGGGGCACCACCTGTCGCTGCGGCATCAGCTTCGTGCTGGACTTCCCTCGATCGACCGACTTCACCGACGACCCGGACGGCGAAAGCACCCGCCCCCATCACCAGGCGGACGACCTCGCCGAGTACAGCGCGCTGCTCGTCGTGGAAGGGAAGCGCTACTACCTCGACCGACCGATTCACGACTCGGGAACGAGGTACTGGTCGCTGCAGCAGTACTGACTCCTCATCGAACGCTCACAGTGTTGCGGTTGACTCTCGAGCATGGATGCCGATCATCGGGTCATGCGTCTCCGCACAGTGTTGGCCGCGAGCGTCCTCGTCGTCGGTGCCTGCTCCGATGGGGCCGAGGGCGCGACGGATCGCGGTGCCGCCGATACGTCCACGACGGCCTTGTCTGCGGGAACGTCTGACGCGTCGTCGACCTCGACCACCACCACCGAGCCGCCTACGACCTCCAGCGAGTCGCCCACGACCTCCACCACGGCCAGTCGGTCGGCCTCGAGGTCGGAACGGCCGGCGACCGGCGGGCGGGCCGTTGGGGGACTGGCAGGCCGACTCACCGAGGACGGTACGCCGGTCTTCCTCGGTGACTTCGCCGATCCCTTTGTGCTCGTCGCCGATGGTTCGTTCTACGCGTACGCCACCAACACCCGGTTCACGAACGTGCCGGTCATCCGCGTTTCGGGTGGCGGCCAGGGGGAGTACGTGGGAGAGGTCCTCCCTGAGCTCCCTGCCTGGACCGAGGAAGGCCACGTCTGGGCTCCCAGCGTCGCCCCGGTGGGCGACGGCTACGTCCTCTACTACTCCACCCGCCACACGGCGTCGGGGCGACAGTGCATCTCGGCAGCCGTTGGTCCGGCCCCGGAGGGGCCATTCGTCGACGAGACGACCGGGCCCCTCGTCTGCGACCTCGACCAGGGCGGCTCCATCGATCCGAGTCCGTTCCGGGACGCCGACGGATCGCTCTGGCTCCTGTGGAAGTCCGATGGCAACTGCTGCGGCTGGCCGACGAAGATCTACGCCGAACCGCTCGCCGGGGACGGTCTCACGTCTGCCGGCGAGCCGGTCGAGTTGATCCGCAACGATCTCGGCTGGGAGCGAGACGTGGTCGAGGGGCCGTCGATGATCCTCATCGACGGTGGCTACCACCTGTTCTACTCCGCGAACCGTTGGGACACCGCCGACTACGCCGTCGGCCACGCCCTCTGCGAGTCCGTCACCGGACCGTGCGAAAAGGATGGCGAGCCCTGGCTCGGCACCTACGACGAAGCCACCGGGCCCGGCGGGCTCGAGGTGATAGAGCTGCCCGAACGGGTCGCCGACTTCGTCGTGTACCACGGTTGGACCGATGGGGAAGTCGGCTACGAGAACGGGCAGCGCAGCCTGTACGTGGCCCCGATCCGCTGGGTGGACGGCCAACCGGTCCTCATCAACGAGCTCTGAGCGATGAGCATGGGTCGGAGTCTCGCAGGCCTCGTCCGCACCGCGAGGTCGGGGTCCGATTGCGCCGCCGTATCGCGTTGAGGATGCAGCCGGCGACGTCGTGACGTGCCCGACCGCTGAGGCGGGGCAGTCTCAGCTGATGCCGAACCGTGCGAGCGCGGTGGCCAGTCGTTGATCCGGAGTCGGGCGGGCGCCGAGATTCTCGATCACCCAGGCGGCGATATTGCATCCGAATTCGGCCGAGTCGAGCTCGCTCGAGCCGGTGAGGTGCTTGGCGAGAAACGCGCCCGCGAAGGAGTCTCCTGCGCCCGTGGCGTCGACCAGGTTGTTGGTCGCCGGCGGCACCTTCACCGGTCCGTCGTCGGTGAGAAGCAGGGCGCCGTCGGCGTCCAGCTTGAGGATGATGCGGGCGCCGTCGTACAGCTCGGCCAGGCGGTGAGCGATCGCCTCCGGTTCGGATTCGCCGGCCAGCACCGCCCCTTCCTCCTTGTTCGGGAGGAAGAAGTCGATTCCGAGATCGGCCGTGACCGACAGGAACTGGTCCACTCCCATCTCGTCGATCAGCTGGAAGGAGCTCGGGTCGAACGAAAGGGTTCCACCGCTGGCCTTCACCACTCGGGCCGCCTCCCGGGCCGCTGCTCGCGGCGGGTCGACGAAAAACGACCAGGCCGTGAGGTGCAGGTGGGGCGTCACCCGAAGCAGGTCGCGAGGCAACTCCGATGGCAGGAGGAAGTGATCGGCGCCATGGCCAGAGACCATCGAACGCTCGCCGGTGTGGTCCACGAACACACCTACCGAGCCGGTCGGGTGGCTCTCGGTGACGATGGTGTGGTCGACGACGCCCTCGTCGGCGAGGTTCTCCCGAGCCATCACCCCGAGCCGGTCGGATCCGACCTTGCCGATGAAGTGCGCTTCCATCCCGCAGCGGGCGGCCCAGACCGCGACGTTCGCTGCCGATCCGCCGGGGAGCAACATGACCTCCCCGAACGTGTCGCCGCCGTGCAACAACTCGGTGGTCGTCCGGATCAGCACGTCCCACGCGAAGTCACCCAGGGCGTACATCTCGTTCGGCATGCCGGAAGCGTAACGACGGAGCGGGCCGACGAGATCGAGACCCACCCGGGCCAGTGCCCGCTGCTCCGGATTCGGGACGAAATCCTGTATCCCTCGGGGCGGTTCGTTCGTCTTCATGTCGAGACGGGGCGGAAGCGGCCTCGCATCGAGGACAGGAGAACGAAATGAACGAATCCAACGTGGACCGCGGTGTGCGAGTCGTCCTGGGGATCGTGCTGTTGATCGTCGGATTCGGCGTGATGGGCGGCACCGGAGGCGTGATCGTCGGCCTCATCGGGCTCATCCCGCTGATCACCGGCCTGGTCGGCTGGTGTCCCATCTACCGGCTCCTCGGCATGCGGACCAACGAGGCCCCCGCCGACGCCTGACGCGCTATAGGAGCGTCCCGACGGGGTCGGTAGTCGGCCCGGTTGACCGTTGAATGGGGGCGTGTCGTTCAGCCCCGCCGACCTCTCCGAGGCCGTTCCGGCCCTGTTCCGGTACGCGTCCGGGGTCACTCGTGACCCCGACTGGGCGGCCGACGTCGTCCAGGACACCGTCGTCCGAGCGCTGGAGCGAAGTGATCAGTACACGGCACGGGCGCCGCTCCAGCATTGGCTGATTCGGATCGCCCACAACCTCATCGTCGACCAGGCGCGACGGAGCGCGAGGGAGATCTCCGTCGACGCGGTCGAAGACGAGTGGCGCGACGACCGCCACACGGTCGAGGCCGAGATGGTGGTCGAGCGGTCGACCCTGCGCGAGGAGATGCTCGACGCGCTCGTCCGCCTCCCGTTCATCTACCGGTCGGCCGTCGTCTTGCACGACGTCGAGGGTCTGCGAGTGGTCGACGTGGCCTCGATCCACGAGATCTCACTGCCCGCCGCGAAGCAGCGCCTGCGGCGCGGCCGCATGGCTCTCGTCGACGCACTCGCCGACGGCCACAAGCGCAGGGTCGCCACCAAGGGCGTGCCGCTCAACTGCTGGGATGCTCGCCAGCACGTCAGTGACTATCTCAATGGGGATCTCGACGAGTCGACCTCGGAGATGCTCGAACGCCACCTCGGCAAGTGCCCGACCTGCCCGCCGCTCTACGCCGCACTGGTGGGAGCCCATGGTGGGCTGGGGCGGCTCCGCGACCCCGACTCCGTCGTCGCCCCCGACCTCGAACAGCGCATTCGGCTGCTTCTTGACCAGTCCGCCTGACCCGACCGCGGCCTGCTCTGGTCCCGCGCACTAGGCGGGAAGAAGTCAGCGGCAGCAGGCTCGGCGGAGCCGTTCGATCTTGGCGGCATCGCCGAGAACGATCAGCACGTCGCCCTCGCTCAGGGTCGTACCGGTGGGTGGGTCGGGCACGTACCCGTGATCCTCGTGACGGATGGCGATGACCAGGGGTGGGTCGTCGACGTCGTGCATGACCGACTCGAGCGTGCCGCCCGACCGGCCCGACTCCTCCGGGATCGGAACCTCGCCGATCCTTACGCCGTGGGATTCGTCGTGGAGGATCTCGTCGAGGAACTCGGCCAGCATGGGGTGCATCGCGAGCGCGCCCATGCGGGAACCCCCGATCTCGTGGGGGTTGACCACCCGGTCGGCACCCGCCTGGTAGAACTTCGCCTCGTTCGACTGGCGATTGGTGCGGGCCACGATGAACAGCTTCGGGTTCAGGGCTCGAGCCGAGAGCGTGACGTAGACGTTGTCGGCGTCGGAGTCGAGCGCAGCGATCAGGGTGGATGCGCGCTCGATCCCGGCCCGCCGGAGGGTTTCGTCGTCGGTCGCCTCGCCCATCACGACCGGATGCTGGAGATCCGCGTGTTCCTGGCGGTCGATCACGACGAGCTCGGCGCCGTGACGGTTGACGTAGTGGCTGATCGCACGGCCCACCCGTCCTGCCCCGGTGATGATCAGATGTCCGCTCATCTCGTCGATCATTCGCTGTTCCTTTCGCAGCTGGAAGCCGTGGTTGATCGAACCTTCGACCACCGCCTCGACCATGACGCCAAGCGTGTAGAGCGCGCCGCTGACGCCGAAGAAGACCAACAGCAGCGTGAACGCCCGGTAGGAGTTGTCGATCTCCGCGGCCGGACCGACCTCGCCGAAGCCGACCGTCGTGACGGTGATGGCCGTCTGATAGAGCGCATCGAACAGGCTCAGACCGAGCAGGCGGTAGCCGATCACACCAACCGCGAGCACGCCGAGCAGCACGCCCAGACCGACGCGGACCCGATGCCACGGATCAACCGTGAGCCGGCCCCTGGTTCGCTTGCGCAACCTGCCCTTCAGCACGACTCTGTTCTACTCCAGACCGGCCGCCGAGCCGCTCTTCTCCGTGCGGTCGTGATCAACCGACCCCGCGACCGATCAGCGACACGGCGGAGACGCTGAGGAGCGCGAGTACCACCCGTTCGAAGGCAGGTCCTTCGAGTCGCGACCGCAGCCGCGTCCCCAGAGGCATGACGACCAAGCTGGCGAGCAGCGACAGACCGGCGGCCCCGAGTCGCTCCCGATCGAACTCGCCACGCGTGGACAAGACCACGACCTGGGTGAGTCCCGGGACCAGGAACAACATGGTGACCGAGAAGACGTACGCGTCCTTGGTCAAGCGGTAGCCGTGGAACCACATGGCCACGATCGGTCCGGAGATGCCGAGGGCGCCATGACTCAGCCCGGCGACGGTGCCGGCGACCGGGGACCAGCGTCGGGTGGTGGCCGCGGTCAGCTGCAGCTGCGGCGTACGGATGAAGTGCACGATGAAGAGTGCGATCGTGCCGGCGAGCAGGAAGAGAAGGACCCGCTCGGACACTGAGACGAGTACGAACGTCCCGAACACCGCGCCGATCACGGCGACGCCGGTGAGGATCGGGAGATCGCGTGTCTCGTGTCGGGCTGCCGCGGCGTGGAGACCGAGGAGGGCGTTGGCGACGACGTTCGGGATGGCGATCACCACGATCGCTGTCTCGACGTCGATGAACAGACTGAGGATCGGGATGGCGACGAGGGGAAACCCGAGTCCGGTGATGCTCTTGACGAACGATCCGAGCAGCGAGGCAACGACCACCGCCGCGAGATCGGCGGTGGTCACGCCCAGTCGAGATCGGTCTGGTGCAGCATCCAGGACTCCGCGATCTTGCCCTTGTGGACGCGGTAGTGGCCCAGCCAACTGATCGAGACTGCGTTTCCGGTCTCGAGGTTCACTCCGCCCATGTGCATGCGGGCGTAGACCATGTCGCCCACCGATGCGATGTCGTCGACTCGGAGATCGGCGCCCTTCAGGTGCTTGAGCGACGTGAGCATCCGAGTGGCGTAGTCGTCGGGTCCGGAGGTGGTCGTTCCTTCACGGCCATGGCGGATGTAAGGCTCGGCCAGCAGATCTCGCATGGCTTCTCGGTCGCGGTCGATCCATACGGCGTTCCACAGCTGGATGACCAGTTGTTCGGGATGATCGCTCACAAGACTCCTCTCAGGGACAGTTGATCACAGGGCGGGGACGGTTGGCTGCTCGATCCGCCGTCTCCAGACCGCGCTCAGCGCGGAAGCGACGAGACAGGCGATGCCGGTGGCGGCGATCGTCTCGCGCAGCCCGACCTGGTCGGCGATGATGCCGAGTGGAAGGGCCGCGAGACCGAACGCGCTGAAACTGAGCATGACCAGAGACTGGACCCGGCCGTGGTACTCCATGTCGGCGATCGACAACACCAGGGAGCCGTTCAGTGACTGGAATGCCGACATCGCGCCACCGAGGAAGAAGGTGACGGCCAGCGTGGTCCAGAACGACGGCGCGATCGCGAAGCCGATCACGAGGGCACCCATCGCCCAGGCGGCCCGGGCCTGGTAGACGGGCAGTTTCGTCCTGGAGGTGTTGGCCAACCCGAACGACGCGCCCACTGCACCGATCGCCGCGGCCGACGTCAGCAGGCCCAGATCGGATGCACCGCGGTCGTAGAGATCCGCGACGACCGCGGGCAGGAACGCCTGGTGGGCGAATCCGAACGTCACCGCGAACAGGGACAGCACGAGCAGGCGCACCAGCTCCGGCCGAGAGCGCGTGTAGCGGAGGCCGTCACGCAGGTCCTGGATCGGCGAACGGTCCGAGATGCGCCTCGGGGCTCCGAGGGGAAGTCCGAGGGAGAAGAGGATCGAGACTGCCGACAGCCCAGCCGAGAGGTAGTAGACGCCCTCCACCCCGATCGCGGAGATTCCGATCATCGTGCCCGCCACCGCCGGACCGATGACTCTCGTCGCCTGCATGCTGGCGGTGCCGAGCATGATCGCGTTGGTGAGCTGGTCCCGCTCGACCAGCTCGGCGGTGAGTGCGATCCGCGATGGTGCAAGGATCGAGATGCTGGCCCCGCCGACCACCGACGCCGCCACGATCATCCAGTAGGCGATCACTCCGGTCTCGATTGCGACGGCCAGTGCGAACGCGACGACGAAGTTGGTGAGCTGGGCGACGATCAGGATCGTGCGCTTGTTGAACCGGTCGGCTAGCACGCCGCCGGTCGGGATCGCGATCAGGCCGCTGATGCCGAACCCGATGAGGACACCGCCGAGGGCGGTGTTCGTGCCGGTGAGTTCGTAGGCCAGCCAGCTGCGGGCGATCTGCTGGGTCTGCATCGCCAGGAAGACGAAGACGCCGCCCCACCACAGACGCCGAAACGTCGGGACGCTGAGTGAGCTGAACCTGCTCTGTTTCGCCCCGTCGGTCATCGTCTGACCGTACCGCTCAGTACTGGACCGGCTGGGAATCGGCTGCGATCCTTCTGATCCCGAGGAGGAGACCACACCGGTGATCGACGAGAACGCTGCAGTCATCGCGGAGCGATCCGCCCTGTTCGACACGCTGAAGGCGCTCGAGCCGGCCGAATGGGACGTCACCTCCCTCTGCGCGGGATGGCGGGTTCGTGACGTGGCAGCGCATGTGCACTCCGCCGTCACCTTCAAGGTGCCGGAGCTTCTCCTCGGGTTGGCCAAGGCCCGGGGCGACTTCAACCGGTTCATGGCCGACTATGTCCCGAAACTGGGGAACCGGCCGGTTCCCGAGATCCTCGCGAGCTTCGAGCAGTGTGCCCGCACCGCGAAGATTCCGCCGACCACCAAAAAGGTCGAGGTAGCGATGGATGCGTACGTCCACCACCACGACATCGCGCTGCCGCTCGACCGCACCGTCCCGTCCGACCCGGCGCGGCTGCGCTGGATGGCCGACGGCATGGTCGGCGCAGGCAAGCCGAACCTGTCCGGTCCCCGAGTCTCCGGGCTGCGGCTCATCGCCACCGACATCGACTGGCACTACGGCACCGGGCCCGAAGTCACCGGCCCGGTCACCGCGCTGATCATGGCGGGGCTCGGGCGGCGGGTTCTCGACGATCAGCTCTCCGGCGAGGGCCTCGCCGAGTTGCAGCGCCGGGGGTGACGTCGGATGGGTGACGGGCTGCTGAGCGACATCCGGGTGATCGACTGCTCGTCGGGACTCGCCGAAGCCGCCGGTCGCTGCCTCGCGGACCTCGGCGCCGAGGTGATCAAGGTCGAGCCACCCGAGGGGATGCGAAGCTCGCCATCGGGCCCCATTCGACCACTCGACCGGCGAATCGCTGTTCTGGAAGGTGTTCGGGATCGGCAAGCGCAGTGTCGTGATCGACGTGTTCTCCGAGGAGGGTCGCGGGCGGCTGGACCGACTGCTCGGAACCGCCGATGTGTTCATCGAGTCGTTCACCCCGAACGAGCTGTCCGCGCTCGGACTCCAGCCCTCAGCGGTCGCGGCAGCCAACCCGTCGTTGGTCCACGTCTCGGTGACCCCCTTCGGTGGGACGGGCCCGCTCGCCGGGGCTCCGGCTTCCGACATGACGCTGTCGGCCGCGGGTGGTCTGCTGAACCACCAAGGCGACAAGGACCGTCAACCCATCCCCGTCGGGTTCTCGGAGTCCGCTGATCACGGAGCCGTGTCCGCCGCGGCCGACGCGATCATCGCCCTCCATGAACGCGACCGATCCGGTCTCGGGCAGCACCTCGACGCGTCGATGCAGGCGGCCGTTGTCGGCACCCTCTTGTGGACGAGCAGCTACGCGGCGATCGAGAAGAATCCCACCTACACCGGCGACGACCGGGCCGACGGGGCCACTGATCGGGGTGGATTCGTGGCGCCCGGTATCCGCAACCCGGTGGTGGAGCCGTGTGCGGACGGCTGGGTGGTGATGACCTTCGTGCTCGGCGCTCAGGGCAACAACGCCTTCCACGCCACCATGAAGTGGGTGGAAGAGGAGGGGTGGCTGGATCCGGACCTGTGCGGCCGCAACTGGGTCGACTGGATCCAGGAGATGAACGAGGGCTCGCTCTCGCTCGAGGACGGGGCCCGGGCGATGGACACCCTGCTCCGGTTCATCAAGACGAAGACGAAGGCCGAGATCCACTCCCGGTCGGTCACCGACAAGCTCCTCGTCGCACCGTGCAACAACGCGGCCGACCTGCTCGAAGACCCGCAGCTTCGGGCCCGCGGGTTCTGGGTCGACGTCGACGGGCTCGCCGTACCCGGCCCGTTCGCCGTGTTCGGCCGCACGCCGATCGAATACATCCGTCCGGCGCCCGATCTCGGGGCCGATCAGGAGCTGCTCGAAACCCTCGAAGCGCTCGACCGGGCGACAGTCCCGGCTGTGGCCCGGCGGCCTGCGTTCGAGGGCGTGAAGGTGGCGGACATGACGTGGATGGCGGCAGGTCCGCTCATCACCCGCGAACTGGCCTGCCATGGCGCCATCGTGGTCCACATCGAGACGGCCAAGCAGATCGACACGATGCGCTATCTGCCGCCGCACGCCGGTGGCGAGTTCACCTTGGAGAACAGCCTCCCGGCCGCGAACGTCAACCAGGCGAAGCTCGGGCTGGCATGCAACCTGCATGCGCCCGAGTCCCGCGAGGTCGTCGACCGGCTCATCCGCTGGGCGGACGTGGTGGTCGAGAACTTCCGGCCGGGAATGGCGGCCCGCAACGGGTTCGGCTGGGAGCAGGTCCGGGCCGTCAACCCTCGGGCGATCATGTTGTCGACCTCGATGCGGGGCCAGACCGGACCGGAGTCGACGCTCACCGGTTTCGGGCTGCAGGGCGCGGCGATGGCGGGCTTCGTGGACATCACGGGCTGGCCGGACCGCCCACCGATCGCCCCGTGGGGGGCGTACACCGATTTCATCTCGCCGCGCTACGGCATCTGTGCGCTGGCCGCAGCCCTGCGCGAACGGGAGCGGAGTGGTGTGGGTCAGCTCATCGACCTCTCCCAGAACGAGGCTGGCGTGCACTTCCTGTCGCCGCTGGTGCTCGATCACCAGGTGAACGGCACGACGTATCTCCGGCCCGGCGATCGGGCCGAGCCCGGAGCCCCGAGTGGCGTCTTTCGGGCCGCCGGGATGCAGCGGTTCGTGGCGGTGTCGGCGATCACGGATCGCCACTGGAACGGCGTGCGCTCGGTGGTGGGCGGCCTCTCGGAGAGTCGATTCGACGGTCTCGACATCGCCGAGCGACTTGCCCGGCGTGACGAGATCAAGGAGGTGTTCGCGGCGTGGATCGGCGACGAGGAGCCGTTCGCGGCGGCCGAGCGGCTGCGCGACGCCGGAGTGCCTGCCTACGTCTCGTTGCGGGCCACCGATCTGATCCGCGATCCCCAGCTCGCCCATCGCGGCTTCTTCACTCCGCTGGCCCATCACTCCATCGAAGGAGGGCGCTTCGACGGGCCGGTGACGGTCTTCTCGGCGACCCCGAGTCGACCCAACCGAGCGGGCCCGACGGTCGGTGAGCACACCGAGACGGTGCTGCGGGATCTCCTCGGATTCACCGATGACGAAATCACCGAACTGGCAATCGCCGAAGTCCTGAGCTGAACTCGACCCACAACACCGGTGCCAGGCAGGCGTTGCAGGGGGCCGGCAGGGAGGGTGACGATGCCAGTCGCAGAGGTCAACGGTCAGCGGATCAACTATGCGGACACCGGAGGTGACGGGCCGGCGATCATCTGGAGCCACGGCTTCCTGATGGACCACACGATGTTCGCCCCTCAGGTCGAAGCGCTCTCGGGTGACTACCGATGCGTGAGTTGGGACGAACGCGGCTTCGGGGCCACGCCGGTGGACGGGCCCTTCACCTACTGGGACTCGGCATCCGACGCAGTGGCCCTCCTGGACCACCTCGACATCGAGCAGGCGGTCTTCGTCGGAATGTCGCAGGGTGGATTCCTCTCGATGCGGGCGGCGCTCGCGAACCCCGAGCGGGTGCGGGCCCTGGTGCTGATCGACACCCAGGCCGGTCTGGAAGACCCGGCCGTGCTCGAGGGCTACCGGGGCATGATGGGCCATTGGATGAGCGATCAGCCGCTCGGCGATGTGGGTGTCTTCGTGGCCGGTCTGATACTCGGACAGGACGACCTGAACGCGGAGTGGATCGCGCGTTGGGAGGAGCGGCGAGGGGACTTCTCCCAACACGTCGGCGACTGCCTCCTGGATCGCGACGACATCACCGACCGGTTGGGTGAGATCGCGGCGCCGAGCCTCGTGATCCACGGCGACGCCGATGCGGCCATCCCTCTCGAGTTGGGCCGGCTGTTGGCGGACAACATCCCGGAGGCAAGTCTTGCCGTCATGCCCGGTGGCACCCACGCTGCCAACCTCACGAACCCCGAGGAGTGCACTGCGGCGATCCGCAGCTTCCTCGACGGGCTGTAGTCGCGGCGGTAGGAGAGGATCGGAATGCCCGACCTGAACGGGAAGGTGTTCGTCGTCACCGGCGGTAACGGCGGGATCGGGCTGGGGATGGCCGAGGGGATCGTCGAGGCCGGAGGATCGATCGCGATCTGGGCCCGCAAGGAGCACAAGAACGAGGAGGCGGTAGCCCGGCTCGCCGAACTCGGAGGGCGGGCGGTGGCGTACCGGTGCGACGTGGCGGACGAGGAGAGCATCGTCGAGTGCATGGATCGCACGATCGAGGACCTCGGTCGGGTCGACGGGGTGTTCGCGAACGCCGGACACGGTGGTGTGTCGAGCCCGGTGCAGGATCTCAGCCTTGAGGACTGGCGATCGGTGATGGCCGTGAACCTCGACGGCGTGTTCCTCACCTTGCGCGAGGGCGCCCGTCGCCTCATCGAGCAGGGTGACGGCGGGAGTCTGGTTGCGGTGTCGTCGACGTCGGCGATCCACGGCGCTGCCCGCAACATCGCCTACGGCACGTCCAAGACCGCGCTCAATGGGCTGGTCCGGGCGCTGGCGGTCGGTCTCGCTCGCTACCGGATCCGGGTGAACTCGTTGCTTCCTGGTTGGACCGTGACCGAGCTGGCCGAGGGGGTCGGCGGCATCAACCCGAAGTTCCAGGAGATCACCACCGGCCGAACCCCGGTGCGGCGCTGGGCCGACCCGGCGGAGTTCCGAGAGGTCGGCGCGTTCCTCGCCGACCCGACCCAGACCTTCCACACCGGCCAGGAAGTCGTAGTCGACGGCGGCTACACGATCTTCTGACCTGACAGGGTTTTGGTGACCTGACAGGGTTTTGGTGCCAGGTACCAAAACCCTGTCAGGTCAACATTCCAGCCCGAGGGTGCGAATGCGGGCGGCGAGATTCGGGTCTTGCCCCAGGAGTAGGCGCAACCGCCGGACGTTGGCGTGGATGCTGTTGACGTCTCGGAGGCCGTATCTCTCGGCTACAGCGACGAGCGGTAGCGCAGTCGTGCGGGCTGCATGAACGATCCCGACCAACCGAGGCACGTTTCGCCTCCCTCGGGCGATGATGTAGATCTCGTCGACGCTCGCCTCCAACGCAGCGGCCACTGCTCGATCAGACCGGGCGAATGCGGTCTCGGCGGCACTGGCACACGGATCCGGGTCCTGCCAATAGGAGTGACCGTCGTCGTCAGGTGGGACTTCCAGGCGCTGGACTTCGGGGGCCGCTGACTCCAGGAGGTCCAGGTATTGCCGGCCGGTTCGCCCTTCCAGGAGCTCGAGGTGGAGCCAGTTGAATGGTGATCGCCCACGTCCGTAGGAGGGAAGGCTCGACCAGCGATAGTCGAGAGGGTCATCGACCAGCCCTGCTCTGCTGGGGTTGAGATGGACGTAGAAACCGGCCCGTTGGAGGCTGATCTCATCGTCGATGTGGCGCTGGTGGTACCGGCCTTGGAAGAGCGCACCGGTGCGCTCGTGAACCGAGTTGAACCACGTCGCGTAGCCGCCATCGAGGTGTTGCATCGCCTCGGCCAGGCGCCGCTCGAGCGAGCAGACGATCAGGTGGTAGTGGTTGCCCATCTGCACATAGGCAAGTGTGACCACGCCGAATCGACGCTTCAGGTCGCCCAGGTAGCGGAGGAACACGCGGCGATCGGTTTCGTTCCGAAACAGCATCGTCTGAGCGGTGCCGCGGTTGGTGATGAGCGAGATCGCTCCCGGGTAGTCGATTCGCGGCGGTCTGGGCACACAATCGAAGCTACCCGTACCCTGTGACAGCCTTTCCTGCAACCTGACAGGGTTTTGGTACCTGACACCAAAACCCTGTCAGGTTGGCGGTCGGGGTCTTGGTACCTGGCAGGGTTTTGGTACCTGACACCAAAACCCTGTCAGGTCAGCCTTGTTCGACGAACCGGACGGCCTGGCCGCCGTCGAGGATCAGGCAGTTTCCGGTCATCCATGGCGCGTCGGCGGCGAGGTACAGGGCGGCCTTGCCGACGTCCTCGGGCTCACCGAGCCGCTTGAGCGGATAGCTCTGCGCGGTCTGCTCGCCGCGACCGTCCTCCCAGAGGAGGCGGGCGAAGTCCGTCTTCACGACCGACGGAGCGATGGAGTTGACCCTCACGCCCGGCCCGAGCTCGGCGGCCAACTGCCGGGTCATCTGCACGAGCGCGGCCTTGAGGATCGAATAGATCCCGAGCGCCGCGGACGTCTTGAACGCGCCGACCGAAGCGATGTTGATCACGCAACCGCCGTGCTCCTTCATCCAGGCGCGCCACGCCGACTGGGTCCACAACAGCGGTCCCCTCAGGTTGACCTCATAGGTCTTGTCGAAGGCGCCTGCCTCACAATCGATGATGTGGCCGGCATGCGGGTTGGTGGCCGCGTTGTTGACGAGGATGTCGAGGGACCCGAACCGCTCGATCGTGTCGCCGACGATCGTGGCCCCACCCTCGAGATCGCCGGTGTGACCCGCCCGCCAGTCGACGTCGCCGCCGCCCAGGGCTCTCAGTTGGTCAGCAGCGGCCTCGCACTTGTCGGCCTTGCGGGACACGATCATCACGTTCGCGCCGGCGTTGACGTACTCGGTGGCGATGCCGAGCCCGATGCCGGCAGATCCACCGGTGATGAGCGCGGTCTGTCCTTCCAGGCGCTGGTTCATGACACTCCTCGTTGCGCGGGCCCACACCGTTGCAGCCCCCGCTGTGGCCTGCAAAGCGTCAAACCAGCACGGCGACGACGGGTCAGGTCGTGGCGAAAGGGGGCTCGGGCTTGGACAGGGCGTAGCCCTGGTACAGCTCGCAACCGAGCCCGAGGAGATGATCGATCTCAGCCTGGGTCTCCAACCCCTCCGCCAAGGTCTTGGCGCCGAGGTCCCGACACACGATGATCATCGACGAGACCAGCGTGCTGCGCTCCGGGCTCTCGTGGATGTCGCGGACCAACTCCATGTCGAACTTCACGATGTCGGGCTGCATGGTGACCAGGCTGGTCAGCCCCGCGTAACCGGCGCCGAGGTCGTCGAGCGCGAGGCCGTAGCCCAGCCCCCGAAGCTGATCGAGCCGAGCGTCGACATCGTCGATCGTCGACAGCGGTGCCCGCTCGGTGATCTCGAGGATGATCCGGTCGCTGTACGCGGCGAGTTCGTCCCGACCCTCCAACAGCTCGGGGTCGTCGAGCGACTCCGGGAGGAGGTTGACGAACAACAGGGTGCCCTCGGGTGCCGAGGGGATATCGCCGGCGACGAGACGACGGACGGTTCGGTCGAGGTCGAAGCGGCGGTCGAGCTTGGTCGCAGCCTGGATCAGGTCGACCGGTGAGGACAGTGTCGGATGATCCACCCGAAGCAGCGCCTCGTAGGAGTAGATGGTCCCCGCCGGTAGTGCGTAGATGGGCTGGTACACCATGTGGATCATCTCGAGCGCTTCGTCGAACGCGCTGTCCAGCGCGGGGTCGACCCGGTCGCGTTCAGGGTCGCCGCGAGATGCGAGCGCCTCCTGGATCGTTGCGCTCAGCACGTCCGGTGGGCAGGGTTTCAGCAGGAAGCGGTGGATGGCGGCGTCGTTGATCGCGGAGATCGTGGCCTCCAGCGAGGCCTCGCCGGTGAGGATGATGCGGGGAATGTCGGGGTTCGTCTCCCGAACCTTGGCGA
>CAYFLT010000038.1:17463-18044 GCA_964344055.1 uncultured Candidatus Nemicrothrix sp. | reverse complement strand
GGAGCCGGTCATCCGCGGCATTCGCTCGTGGGACACGATCACGTCGATCCCACCCTCCGCCAGGATCCCGAGCGCCTCCTTTGCCGAGTTGGCGGTGCGGACGGTGAACGGCTCCTTGCGAAGCGCCAGCTGCACGCCCTGGGTGAGCTCGACCTCGTCGTCCACGAAGAGCACGACGGGCTTCATGGTCGGATCCCTTCGGGGAGCGCCTGGGTGGAGAGGTACTCCTCCCAGCGATCGAGGTCCGCATGGGCCGCGTCATCGAGGCGATCACGCAGAGGCTCTCCGAGGTCATCGACCATCCAGCGCTTGACGATGAGCCTCGCCGCCCGGATTGCCTCGGCCGCCCGGAAGGGAGGTTCCGACCCGGCCGGAGGTGGGACGTAGGACTCCACGATTCCCAACACGAGATCGGCCGGGAGGCCCCATATCGACATGAGGTGACCACCGAGGGCGGGATGGCTCACCCCGTCGAGTTCGACCTGCGCGGCTCGGAGCTGCAGGCCGTTCTGGAGCGCATGGTCGTATGCCGCGTGGAGGCGGTGCGGCGCCACCGAGGCTTGGACCAGCATTCCGAGGTG
>CAYFLT010000038.1:5837-17447 GCA_964344055.1 uncultured Candidatus Nemicrothrix sp. | reverse complement strand
CGCCCACGCTCGCGCTGGTCAGAGCGGCGGGCGTGGCGAGTGCTCCGGCGACGGCGCTCACTCGCGAGGCGAAGCACTCGAGGGTCTCCGGCGTGAACCCCGGGACCGACGGCGGCTGTTCGAACGGCCGAAGGACTTCGATGGAGAGCATCAGGCGCGCGACCGTCACGAGTCCGATTCGGGAGATCGCTCCGGAGACATCGTGCACCGGTCCCCGTCCGACGAAGGCGCTGTTCGCGAGCTGGAGGAGCTTGGCGACCATGGCTGGGTCACCCTCGGCGACGGCGGCCACGTCGGCCACGGTGCTGTTCGGGTCGGCCATGATCTCCTGGATCCGGAGATACCTGGCGGGAAGGCTCGGCAACGAGTCGATCCCGGCGACGTAGCCGGCGAGCTTCGGGTCGATCAGGAGTTCCCGGTAGCGCACCGCATCTCGCAGGGCCTGGATCAGTTCGTCACGGGGGCACGGCTTTCCGAGCCAGCGGTGGGCCACCAGCATGGCCCGCATCACCAACTCCGACTCCGCCTCACCCGAGAGGACGTAGCGGACCACGGTCGGGTGCTGTTCCCGGGCCGCCCAGAGGAGATCTGTGCCGTTCGCGCCCGGCATCCGGAGGTCGCTCACGAGGATGTCGATCTGGCGGGTCGCGAGGATCTCGAGGGCTTCGGCGGCTCCGTTGGCATAGACGAACGTGAACTCGCGTCGGAGGGGTCGAAGTGCCAGTCGAAGCCCATCCAGGACGTCGGTCTCGTCGTCGACGAAAAGGACCGATGGTCGGTCCTCCCGAGGTTGCGATCGCTCGTCGGACAGGGTGGCGGTCACTGGTCACCTCCGGGGGGATCCAGATGTGGAAGGTGGTGCCGACGCCGTCCTCGACGTCGAGGGTCAGCCGGCCCTGGTGACCTTCGGTGATGATCGTGTGGCAGAACGAGAGACCCTGGCCGGTTCCCTTGCCGGGCTCCTTGGTCGTGAAGAACGGATCGAAGACCCGCTCGCGGATGTCGAGGGGGATTCCGCCGCCGGAGTCGCGGATGGTCAACGACACACCACCGTTGTGTGTGCGGGTTGCGATCGAGATGCTGCCCCGGTCGTCCGGTCCCGCCGCGTGTTCCTCGATCGCCTGGGCGGCGTTGATCACGATGTTCAGGATCGACTGGGACAAGTCGCCGCGGTCGCACATCACGTGGGGGATCTCTCCGGGAGCGAAGTCGACGTCGGCCACGTACTTGTACTCGTTGCGGGTGACGGCGAGCGTCGTCTCCACGATCTCGTTCAGATCCTCGGGTGAGTGGTGTTCGGTCCCCGGATGGGAGAACCGCTTCATCGCCTTCACGATGGTCGACACCCGCTCGACGCCCTCGAAGGTTCGTTTCAGCGCGGCGGGGACCATGCCGGTGACGAACTCGAGGTCGAGATCGTCTTCGGCCTCCTCGACCGCCTCGATGAGCGGCGAGACGTCCTGGCCCGATCGGACACCTTCTCGGAAGGCGGCATAGGTCTCGGTGAGCGCGAGGAGGTCGTTCAGCACGTCGCCGAGGAAGTGGACGCTGTCGCCGACGAACTGGATCGGTGTGTTGATCTCGTGGGCGACGCCAGCGGCGAGCTGGCCGACGGACTCCAGCCGCTGGGCGGACTGCAGTTCGGTCTCGAGGCGCTTGCGGTCCGTGATGTCGCTCGCCACGCATACGGCCCCGACGACCAGACCGTCGTCGTCGGTCAGCGCCGAAGTGGCGAGCAGAACCGTGATCGAACCGGTTGGGGTCGCGAGCTCCGCCTCGCCCGAGGACTCCAGCAGTCGGTCGAGTGGGTTGAAGCGCTCGTCGTTCGGCACGTGCAGTAGCTCGAAGACCGGCCGCCCCTCGAGCTCGTGAGGGTGTTGTTCGAGCAGGGTCGCAATCGAGCCGTTCAGGGAGGTGATGATGCCGTTCTCGTCGGTGACGATGACCGCCGAGTCCATGCAGCGAAGCACACCCTCGAGGAAGCGGACCGCCGAGGTCGTCTCCTCGTGTGCGGTGTAGAGCGATCGAGTCTTGTCCTCGATCATCGACTCCAGTACGCGCACCTTCTCGCGCTCTCGCGCGAGCCGTCGTTCGAGGCGTTCGAGGCGGGCGTCGTCCGGCGTCGCGGCTTCAGCCATCGAGCCGAGTCGCCCCCGCGGCCATGGCCCGTTGTGCCACCCGGATCCGGAAGGTCGCGTTCGTGTCCGCCGACTCGATCATCTCGTGGGCGATGTCGCAGTCGTACCAATCACCGACGCCGTCGAGGAGGCCCTCGACGAGACCGAAGAGGCCGAGCGGCGACTCGTAGTGCATGAGGAGCTTGGAGTCACCGGTCTGTTCCACGGTGAACCGCGCCGGGTCGGCGTCGGGGTCGAGCTTTCGGACCTCGGTGTGGATCACGCCTTCGAGTCCGACGAGGAAGGACACCGCGTCGTCGAACTGCTCCATGAGTGTGGGGACCGAGCCCGCGAGGGCGGGGAACGCGAAGCGTCCGCACGCCCGCAGCGCGTCGGTGGCCGTGAGTCCCAGCTTGGCCGCCGCGGTCTGCACCAGGGCGACGAGGTCTCCGGCCGGATAGTTGCCAGGGCCGACGAACGGCTCAGTGGTCTCGAGGGTGGTGTTCCCGACGATCTCGTCGAGTGTGTCCTCGCCGAAGTTCTCGATGACGAAGGCCTCGAAAACGTTGAAGATGACGCCCTTCATTTGGTCTCCCGGATCTGGTCCCGGGTTCCCATCGGCGCGCTGTCGCCGCCGCGTGAGTCATTGAACCCGGTTCACCGGAAGACCGGCCCGTCAGAGCCCGTACCAGGGTTCCGACTCCAGGTCGGCTTCGAAGATGGATCGGTCGTCGGCGTCGGCGATCGGCACCGCAGCAGCCTGGTCTCGTTCGGCTCTTGCTTCCTCTGTGCGGCCGAGACACGCCAACGCTCGCGCCTTCGCCTCGTGGGCGTAGCCGAGATCGAAATCCTCGAGACCGGCCCCGGCGACGTGGGCGGCGGACCGTTCTGCGTGGTGCAGCGCCAGCTGACCGTGCCCGAGCACCGCATGGGACCGGGACAACAACCAGGAGGCCCGAGCGGCGTTCGCCGAACCCGCACCGGTCGCACGACCCCAGTGGTAGGCGGCCGCGTAGGCCCTGCCGAGCAAGTCGTCGGTGTCGCCGGGGGAGTAGGCGCGGCCGTCGAGCAGCTCCCACACCGAGTTGTTCGCGGTGATCGCCTGGCTCCGGTGCCACTGACCCTCGACGTCTTCGGCCTCTTCGGCGGTTGCCTCGACCTCGGGGAGGGCGTGGCCGGTCTCGAGGAGCGACTTCAGGCTGTCGATGATGGCCACCCACCCCAGCCGGGTGTGTTGCCAGGTGAGAGGACTGAGCGCCAGATCGCCGTGGCGCAGCGTGACCCGGGTGACCGATCCGTCGTCGTTGGCCGGCTGGAGGCTCCACTCGACCCGGCCGGGCGGCTCCTCGGCCATCGCGGCGTCGTAGAGCACGTGCCACGTCAGCACGAGTCGGTTCGGCGGGTCGATCTCCTCGACCGTGCCGTCGATTGCCTCGCGCCCGTCCGGAAGCACCATGCGGTAACCGGCACCAGCGGCCCAGTCGGATTCGATGCGGGTCTGGTGGAAGTACCGCTCGGTGAAGTCCGGATCGGTGAGGGCATCCCATACCCGCTGCTGGGGAGCCTTGATGAAGATCTCGTAGAGGTGGACGGTGGCGGCCAAGGTCAGGCTCCTTCGGTGAGGTCGCGGAGGGCGAGGAGCCCCACGACGTGTGGTTCGGCGTAGTTCGAGATCCAGCGGTCGTGGATCTCCCGGATGGGCACGGGGTTCAGGTAGTGGAGCTTCTCTCGACCCGATCGTTCGGTGGTCACGAGATGGGCCTCTTCGAGCACCCGGAGGTGCTTCATGACCCCGAACCGGGTCATCTCCGGCAACACGTCGGTCAGCGCGTTGAGCGTCTGGCCGTCGTCCTCGCGGAGACGGTCGAGCAGGAGGCGGCGACTCGGATCGGCAAGGGCCTTGAACACGAGGTCGAGATCGTCCACGATTGCAGGATAGGTGACCAAATAGTCACATGTCAATCCTCGGCAGACCGGCCGCCACCGATCTACCGTGCACCCATGGACTGGCGGAACGAAATCGATGAACTCCATGCCTTCTTCGAGGTCTACTTCCTCGGCCGGACCGATGACCTCGGCCGCGCCGAGGCAGCCTTCGGCGCGGGCTTCACGTTCGCCGGGCCGGACGGCAACGTCCGTAGCCGGGCGGAGGTCGTCGACATGTTGCGCAACGGCCACGCCCACACCGACGATCTCGTCATCACCACCGGTGACCACCGACTCCTGTTCGAGTCCGACAGCGTCGTCGTGGCCACCTACACCGAGCATCACGAGCTTTCGGACCGCTCCAACCACCGGCTGAGCACCGTCGTGTTCGTCCCCGACGACGGCGCGCCCAACGGCGTGCGGTGGCACCACGTGCAGGAGACATGGATCGAGTCGACCGCCTGAGCAGGCCCTGCGAGTGTCGCTGATCATTCAGCCCTGCGAGTGTCGCTGATCATTCAGTTGACGAATGCGGCACGCCCTGGAGGCAGTTCCCTTCGCATGATCGCACGCCGTCTGGCCGCCCTCGCCCTCTCCTTCGCGCTCTTCGCGGCGGCCTGCTCCGATGACGGGGGCTCGACGACCTCGACCGACGGGGATCCCCCGATCGACGACTCGGCGGATGGGGATGGCACTCAGGCCGCCGAGGGGGGCGGCGGGGACGAGACGACCGGCGATGGCGGCCACTCCGACGACAAAGGCGCCACCGGTTCCGGCGACGGCGCGGACGACGTCGGCGATCCCACGGTCGACGGTCAGCCGTTGGATCTCGACGGGGGCGCCACCAGCTCTGACGACGGCGTCTTCATCGTCACCGACGATCCGAACCTAGAGCTGGCTCCGGGCATCGGCCAGGCGGTCTCGCCGTGGCCGACCGACTGGACCCGACGGACGATCGACATCTCGGATCTGCTCCTCGGGATCGCGGCCATCGACCCTCGCGATCGGATCCGGCCCATCGACACGCCGGTCTTCGAGTCGATGGCCGACGCGTCCGAGTGGGTCGGCGAGCGCGAACCGGGAGCGCTGTTGGACTTCAACGGGGAGGTCCGCTTCTACCCGCTGTCGATCCTGACCCGCCACGAGATCGTCAATGACCGGGTCGGCGACGTCCCGGTTGCCGTCACCTTCTGTCCGCTCTGCAACACGGCGCTCACGTTCGACCGTCGGGTCGACGGCGAGGTGTTGCGGTTCGGCGTCTCCGGGCTCCTCCGCAACAGCGATCTCGTGATGTGGGACGACAGGACCGTGTCGCTCTGGCAGCAGGTCACCGGTGAGGGAATCGTCGGTGAGCTGGCCGGCACCCGGCTCGAGGTGATCCCCACCGCGATCGTGTCCTTCGGTGACGCTCTCGACAGCTTCCCCGAGGCCCGGTCCCTGTCCCGGCTGTCGGGTGGTGGCGGCAACTACGGCGTGAATCCCTATGCGGAGTACAGCTCGAGCGAACGGCCCTTCCTCTTCGACGGTGAACCCGACCCGCGGTACCCCGCGCTCTCGCGAGTTGTCGGCGTGACCGTCGGCGATGTCGAGAAGGCCTACCCGTTCGAGACCCTCACGACCGAACGTGTGATCAACGACGAGATCGACGGGATCGGCGTGGCCGTGATGTGGGGCAGTGACACCGCGGATGCGCTCGACATCACCGAGATCGCCGATGCCCAGACCATCGGCACCGGCATCGCGTTCGACCGCACGGTCGACGGCCAACTCCTCACGTTCTCCGCCGCCGCCGGGGCGGACCTCTTCGCCGACGCGGAGACCGGCACGACCTGGAACCTGCTCGGCCAGGCGGTCGATGGCCCCCTCGCGGGCACACGACTCGAGACGCTCACCCACCGCAACGAGTTCTGGTTTGCCTGGGCTGCCTTCTTCCCTGACGGGATCGTCCACGGCGAGTAGCGCAGGCTCGGGCTCGCCGGTGTCGAGCTCGGGGTGAACTCCCGCGTCGGCCACGGTCCGGTAGCGTCGATCCGGGCGGGCCACCTGGAATCGGCGAGGGCGAGGCATCGACGTGAGGCGGACAGTGGTGATCGCGGTGGTGGCCGGTCTGGTAGTGGTCGGCTGCAGCGCCGACGACCCGATCGTTCGCGACGTCGCGGAGGCCGGCCCTGCTGAGGCTGGGACCGGCGACGCCGAATCCCCGGCCGGATCCACTCCAACGACCACGACCGTCGTCCCCACCTCCACGGTCTTCGAGGAACCCGACGACAGCTGGTTCGACGACTTCCTGGACGAGGTGCGGGCGAGCGCGGATTCGGCCCTGGCGTCCAGCGATCCCGAGATGATCCGGAGCGAGCTCGAGAAGTTCTTCGGCTACCACGGCCTGGACGAGGGGCGATCGTCGGCAGTGGGCCGGGAGGAGTGGCGTGCCTATGAGTTGATCGCCGAAGAGCTGGAAGTGGCACTGGAGGCGTTGCGCTTCGAGTCGGTCGATCCGGACCTCACGGGGCAGGTGTTGACCTCAGCGGACTTCTCCACCCTGCCGGCCGAGGTTCTCGTGACCCAGGTCGGCGACGCAGTGGTGCTGGTGGAAGGCGACGGAACCGTGGTCGGTCACCTACGCGACGAAGACGTGAACGACCCAGCGCTCCACGAGCGACTCGGCCTGGAACGACGGCAGCCCGGCTACCCGCCGGTCGAGCGGCCCGACCTGCCCGCCTACGAGGTGGTTTCGGGTCAGCTTCTCGTCGGTGGAGGAGTGGTATTCGACCTGGAAGACGGGGAGAACGGCGAGCTTCTGGAGTCGAGCTATGACGGTCGCTTCCTGACCCGGTACCGCTGGGGTGCATCGACCGACACGCTCGTGTTCGACCGCGAGACGAGCGATCTGATCGAGTTGCCCGATGGCTGTGTCGTCTCGCTCGAAGTGGACGACGATTGGTACCTCTCGTGCTGGGTCGACGGCACGGTCGACGGCACCCGAGGAGAGGCTCGGCTGCGCGGACCGGATGGTTCGACGATGCTCGTGAGCGGTCCGGCCTACGGTCCGTTCGAGTTCGGCGGCGGCGAGTTGGCCGTCCCCGGGCATTGGGCGTGGCTGACGCCCGGCCCCGACGGCGCCGTGTTGGGCCAGTGGTCGGGGGAGTGCGAGGTGCCGAGCGCCCACGTGCTGGTCGGTGGCGAGCCGTATGGGATCGCCCAGATCGGAGACGAGCTGCGGCTGGCCTCGAGGAGTGACTTCGAGGATCCGGCGGTCTACGGACTGGAGTCCTGGGCGATCGGTTGGCTCGACGGAGGTGAAGCGGTGATCGGGGTCAACTCGGGACCGTGTAGCACCGAGGCCGACGGTCTCTACGCAGTCGGCCTCGATCTCGAGCTCCGGCTCATCTACGAGCCGAGCGGCAACGCGCTTCTGCTTCACGCCAGCGGCTGAGACCGGGATCAACGCGGAGGCCCTCGCGACGATCGCGGGCGGGATTCGAACCTGCCGACGGCCGAGCGACATGGCTCGGCATCGGGACGATGCGAGAATGCCGCGATGTCATCTCTCAGGGGCTCGCTCGTCAGCCAGACCCTCGCCTTCGACGGTGGCCGCGGCGTGACCGTCTACGTCCCGCCCTGTCCGCCGGAGTCCGTCGTGTATGCGGCTGATGGCGGTTGGCACACCGAGCGGCTGGCTCGAGCACTCGAGGGCTCGGTCGACACGCCCACGACGATGGTGATCGGGGTTCACGGACTCGACGATGACGACGGGCGGCTCGAGGAGTACGTCGAAGCGTTCGGAGGCGAGCGCTTCCAGCGGTTCGAAGCGTTCTTCGTCGAGAAGGTGCGCGCGTGGGCGGTGCGGGAACTGGGTGCTGGGTTGCCGAGAGAGCGCTGTGCAGTCTGGGGCGCATCGCTGGGCGGGGAGCTCGCTCTGGCCGTGGGGTTACGTCACCGGGAGGAGTTCGGCACCGTCTTGTGTGCCTCCCCCGGCGGTGGATTCGCCTCCACTGGTCGTGAGTTGTCGCATGAGGATCCGGCTACCTACTTGGTCGGCGGCACGCAGGAGCAATGGTTCTTGGACAATGCGATTGAGTGGGCCGACGCACTCAGCAGGGCGGGCGTGGATGTCGTCATCGAGAAGCGGGACGGCGAACACGGTGGTCAGTTCTGGTACGACGAGTTTCCCGAGATGGTCTCCTGGGCGTTCACTCGGTGACGACGCAGCCCGCCTGAGCTCGCTCGGTCGTTGTCCGACATCGCTGAGTCCGGTCCCGCCGTGTTCCGGAGTGTGTTGTTTCGCCCTCAGTAGTCGATTCTGTCGGAGAGGGGTGAGGGAGGTACGGTCAGGCCGTCGGCGACAGTTCGATGACCGATCGGGGAGTCGAGTTCGATGGTGATCGGGTCGGCGATGTTGCCGGGACACGTCTGGGATCCTTCGGGTGGGAGGACGACCAGAGCGATCCGGATCTCGGTGTCGGTTTCGATGACCTCTGGTGGGTAGAGGTTCTCCACGCCGCTGCGCCCTCCCGAACACGCCTCCTGAGACACGAGGAGGTGCAGGGTGGTGGAGTCGGGATCGATCGGGTGGGCAGGGTCGAGTGCGGACCGCATGTAGTCCACTCCTTCGGGGAGCGCGTGCCGCATGCGGCATTCTCCTGAGCTGGTCGAACGGATCGACCAACCACCGGCGGTGTTCTCGAAACGATGCAGCGACGCTCCTTGGGTTCCGTCCATGTCGAAGAAGCGTCCGAACAGTGCGTTGGTGTCGTCGCGGATCAGGGTGCGCCATCCGTCGGGCGGGACCGGGAAGCCATCCATCGACTGCGTCATCAACGCGACGATCAGGGGGTCGGCCGACGACGGGTCGATGTCCGCAGGGCCATCGAGGATCGAGAGGCGGAACGGAGCGGAACTCGAACAGGTGACCAGTGGATCGTCCTCGACTCCGGCGAGAATCTCGAGCGGCTCGTCGAGGGGTGGTGGGGCGAGGCTCTCATCCCAGAGCGGGCCCTCGACACAGAACATCTCGGCACGGTCGGGGAACTCGTCGGCGATGATCTGCAGGTCTTCCGCGTTCGGGCGGATCATGGTCAGGGTGACTCGGTTCGTCATATTGCCGGAGCCCATGCCGACGACTTCGATGTCGTCTCGGCCGAACAGCACCTGGGCGGCCTCGTCGGCGAGTTCGCGCAACTCCGCCTCGGTGAAGTCGACCTGCACCACGTCCACCGCATAGCCGGACTCCGCGACAGTCCAATCGACAGTGAGCGGCGGCCTCGGCACGATCGGAGCAGGATCGCTCTCACTCGGGCGTCGGGCCAGGATCGCCTCGAGGTGGGGCCCGGGATCGTCAGTGAACGCCAACACGATCGTGCCGCCGTGGCCGCGGTCGATCCACCGGATCGCATAGGTATCGCGATGTTCCTCGATGTACGCCATGAGCACCCCGTCGAGTTCCCACGGTGTGTTCTGCCCGCCGCCGAGGGTGCCGATGACCGACGGCACGGGAACCTCGACCTCCTCACACAGCTCGAGGGCAAGCTCGCCCGGATCTCGGTCGACATCTGGATTCGAGGCGACCGGAGAAGCGTCGTCCATGATCGACGTCGAAGTCGCAGCGGGAGTAGAAGTCGAAGTCGTGGTCGCGGTGCCGGTGGTGGTCGTGGCGGAGCCACCGCACGCCGACGCGACCAACATCACAACCCCGCACACTGCTCTGCCCCGCATCACTCGATTGTTGCATGTGCGGGTCCCATGACTCCGGCTCGCCCGGGCCCTGAGAGGGCTGGTTTCTCCTCGGGTACGTTCGTGGCGATGGGGTGTGTAGGGCGGATGGTGGCCGGTGGACTGATCGCGTCGATGGCGGTGGCCGGTTGCACGAGCTCGGAGAGGGCGTCGGTGGACCAGACCGGGGTCCCGGCGACTGCGATCGACGAGAACGGGCCGACCGCGACGACGGACATGGCGTCGACGTCGACTCCGCCGACAACCCGCGCACCCACGCCGTGTGTGGTCGCGCCGTCCTCTGAAGAGTGCCGTAGGCCCGGAGCGGGTCGCTCGGTGCGCCTGGGGCGCGGCAGCTGGTCAACGGGTTTCCTGCAGGCTCAGATCGTTCGCGACCTGCTCGAAGAGCTCGGCTACCGGGTGGAGGATCCGGCCCGGTTCGAGCACAACGCCTTCGATGCCTACCGGCTGTTGGCTCTGGGCGACATCGACCTCTTTGCGAACAGCTGGTACCCGGCGCATCGAGACTGGCTGGAGGCAGAGCTCGACGATGGGTCGCCGATTGCCGAGTCGGTCTCCCGATTCGACGAACCGATGATCGATGGTGGCGGCCTGCAGGGTTGGCTGGTCACCAAGTCATGGGTCGACGAGCACGGCATCACGACCATGGATCAGATCAACCGGGACCCGGCCCTCCATGGCGCGCTCGATACCGACGGCGATGGGAGAGGTGAGTTCTTCGGTTGCCCGATGGAGTGGTCCTGTGACGACGTCATGACGTCCCAGATCGTGTTCGCCGAATGGACGAACCTCGAACAGGTGGTTGCGTGCTCCACACAGAACTCGAGCTCCGGCTGTGCGGATGGCTTCGAGACCTACGTGGATCTCTTCGATGAGTTCCTCCGCCGAGTGGGGGCCGGCGAGCCGGCCATCGCCTACGTGTGGACTCCGACGTCGTTTCTGTCGCGGGCCCGGCCGGGTGTGGACACGATGTGGCTGTCGGTCGAGGAGGCATCGGTACACGACGACAGCAACCCTCTCGGCTACGAGTCCGGCAGATACTCCCAACGCCACGAAGACGGCACCATAGGGTTCACCGACCTCGACCCATCGGTCTGTCTGCAGGGCCCCGACGGATGCCAGCTCGGATGGCTCGGATCCCACATCGAGATCACAATCAACCGCGGGTTCGCCGCTGCGGAGCCGGCGGCTGTGAGATTGCTAGAGCAGATCCGACTCGACCGGGTCGACCTTTCGGAACGGCTCCTCGCCCTCGAGGGATCGGACGGACCCTTCCTCAACGATGGAGAGCGGCGCGCACCGACAGCAAGCGAACTCGACGCCGCCTCAGCCGACTGGATCGACGACAACCGCGCACAGGTCGAGAGCTGGCTCGACGCCGCCCGGTCGATCGGCCCCTGAGCGGGGCCATTGGTCGGGACGGCGGGATTTGAACCCACGACCCCCTGCTCCCAAACCACTCTGAGTGACTTCCGTGTGTGTCCGGGAGAGGGCGATTCCTGAGCCATGAATCCGGTGGAGTCTACGCGAAAGTCCAGGTCAGGAGGGATAAACGGATCCGGTCCTTTCCGAGAGCTGTTTAGCGATTCCGGTGACCATGAGCACCGTCCGAGGTTCGAGGCCGGCTTCAAAAGCTACCTTTTGAGCTACCTTTTCGGCGGACCCCAGGAATGGTGATAGGTCCTGAGAAGGAAGCGCCAACGCCCGGGATATGGGGTGGCGCCCAGACGACTCATGACCAGTCAGCTCCGAGACCATAGACCGACCAAGTTGCCGTCGGGGTCGGCGATGATCGCAAACCTGCCATCATCGTGGTTGATCTGCCGTTCGGCGACCT
>CAYFLT010000038.1:4355-5827 GCA_964344055.1 uncultured Candidatus Nemicrothrix sp. | reverse complement strand
CCCCCTAGAGAGACGGCCAATGCGACGGACGAGTCGATGTCGTCGACATCGATGTAGACGATCGTGCCGCTCGATCCGCAGCGCTCGGGGAAGCCAGCGACGAGAGCCCCACCGAGCGAGCTCGAGTGTCGGTTGGCGATCATGCGATACGAGTCGAGGGGCATGCCTTCAAGTGGCTCGAAGGACCATCCAGCGAGCGCCGTGTAGAACGCTTCCGCCCTCTCGACATCGGACACGTGGATTTCGAACCACACCGGCGCGCTCGTCATGTCCGGACGCTAGCTCGCTCCAGTCGACGGCAGAATGCTGTCCGCCTGTGAGAATCCTCCTCTCTGGAGAGGCGATCCAGGGAATCCAGGAAGTGACCGGATCCGGCGCTGGGAAGGCACCCGCGGGCGACAATATGGGCGCACTTCGTCCTACTCTCCACCACTGCACTTCGCCGGTAGTGCAGCGCGAGCGTGTGTCTCGGTGGTCGTCATTTCCGAGCGGGTGTCCGGTGGCTCCGAGTCCCAGGCGCGGTCGTGCTCACGTGCCGTTTCGGCCAGTTCACCGCGGGCGTGGAGCGCCTCCGAGACCCTCCGATCTGGGCGTGTAGCCGGCAGGGCTAGGTTGGCAGGTGCCGAGGTCGCTACAGCTAGCGTGCCCCAGCTGTGACGAGACAAAGGAGCTGAGATGTCAGAAGAGGACGAACTCATCGCACAGACGGTGTCTTCGCTCGATGCCTGGAACGACCACGACGCCGACCGCATCTTCGACGAAGCCCAAGGTGAGGGCGGGATGTTCGGATTCGGGTTCCGGGCACGGGATGCCCGAGTCGACGCATCCCCGGAACAGGCCCGCGAGGGCCTGAGAGCATTCTTCGCGTCTGTGGACTGGTATCGGATCGAAGATGTCGAGACACAGTGCATGATCGATGGTGATGTTGCGATCGTGTTCGGGTTCTTCACCGAGGATTTCTGCCACACCGGTATGGAGCCGGAGCGGATCCGAGTGAGGCAGAGCGGAGTGCTGCACCGCAGCAATGGGCACTGGCGGCGGGTCTGGTCGCACCGCGACGCACAAGAGTTCGCCGACGACGGGACCTACATCCGCAACTGATCTCTCGGCCCTGCCGAGGTGACGAGACGCGCACCCCGCAGGCCGGTAGGAGCGGGGCGTTCTCCCGCCAGATCTGGGGTCTCCCGCGCTCAGGCACGCAGATAATCGCACCCGCTCGGCCCCGTCCGAGGCGCGCCAGATCCGGCAATCAGCTGGACATCATGCCTGCATCTCGTCCCGGTAGATGTGCTCGGTATCGATCGCCCAGAATCCCGGATCACGGCTAGAGCGAGGCGCCCGGTAGCGGCCCAAGTGCTGCACCGCAGAATCTCCGGTGGTAGCTCCGAGGCGCCGGTTCGTGGTCGACTGGTTCGAGGTCTGCCTGGGCTTGCCGAGGGGCCTGGGTGCTTGCTCGGTTTCGACCCGCTGGT
>CAYFLT010000038.1:0-4345 GCA_964344055.1 uncultured Candidatus Nemicrothrix sp. | reverse complement strand
GGTGTCTTGTGGGGGTTCGGCCGTTGCTGTGTGCCTCGGTTGTGGGTGTCCTCAGGCGTTGGAGTCGAGGTCCACTGCGGCGGTTCGCGCGGTGACGTACTCCTTGAACTCTTCGGTGATGTCGTCGGCGTCATCCGGACCGGTGACGACGAACTCGGTGTCGAGCGGGTCGTAGTCGATCTCAAGGCTCTGGATTGCGGGAAACGGACCAAGCATGAGGGTTGCTCGGACTTTGATGGAGCGGAGCGCGCCCTCTGCGTCGAGCTCGACCGTCTGTGAGACAGTGTCTGTCTCGATGTCGTAGGTCGCCCGGTCGTCGGTGCTGAACCTCAGCTCATGCACTGCCGGCTCGTCCTCTTCGATCGGCCGCAGCCGCGCGGTTCGAAACGGGGCGAGAAGCGCGGCAACAAAGACCCCGGTCGCGTCAAGGCGAGTGAGGTCGATAGACACCCACTCGCTGCCCGAATCGGCGATGCCATCGTGCAGCGTCGTCGCCACCCGGCGGGGAAGATAGAGCAGGTCACCACTGAGCACGTAGTCGATGCCGTCGCCGAGCATGATCTCAGCCAGCTCGATGTTGCCGGAGGCCCGAGCAGTGGTGATGGTCTCGTCGCCATGAAACTCCGCGTGACCCTCGACGTGTCCGCGCCCCCATGTCTCGGTGACCTCGATGCCCTCGCCTTCATCGGTCGTGCCGTCCCCAAGCAGGCGCGAAGTGCTCTGGGCAAAGGTGACCCGGACCAACGGCCAGTCAACGACAACTGCATACGCGTCGAAGAGCTCGCTCGCTCCGAGCTGTTGAGGCCACGTCGGCGTCGGTGCAGCCGTTGTGGTGGTCGGCGTCGTCGTAGCGACCGGGGCCGTAGTCGTCGTTGACGCGATGGTCGTCGCCGTGATGGTCGTCGAAGGCGCCGCACCCTCAGGGGTCGACCCGCATGCGCCAGCAAGCACCGCGAGGACGATGAAGCTCGAGGCCCCCCATCTCATCCGCCATAAACCCATGCCGCCGCTACTCACGCGGGCGAGCATGACACACCCTCCTGATGAGGGCATGCTCAGTCAGCGGCTCGGTGAGGCTGTCCCGTCTGCTCAGGAGATCACCTCCCGCCAGACTGACCGTCCGATATCGCGCGCACATAGTCCTACCGGGACCGGCCACTTGCGCGCCGCCCTTCGGCCCTGATGCGGCGCCGCAGAATCGCGTTCGACCGTCGTCGTGTCCGCCGGATGTCCGGTCTGGGCCTTGTGCTGACCCGCCACCCCCTCAGTCTCTGGTCATGCCCATCCTCGAAGGTCTGAGTGTTCCCCGACGATCGTGCGATCGCCCAGCGGTTCAGCCAGCTCGACGGTGATCGTCACTCGTGCGCCGATTGCACAGTCCCTGCCGTAGAACTCCTGACCCTCCGGCTGGGGTGTCGTCAGCGCTTCGAAGACTGTGAGCGTGACCGAGGACTCGGAGTACGACGCCAGCACCACAACCTCGGCGCCTTCGCTGACCAACCCACAGTTATCCACCGCGACCAGGCGAAGGGTCCTCGAGTCCGCGTCCGGCTCGAATCCCGGGGACAGTTGCCACTTCGCTTCCCTGAACTCGGCTGTTCGCGTTCCGAGGTCCACTGTGGCTTCAACCAGGACCCCTCGATCGTCGTCGGCACAGCCGCTGACCAACGCTGCGAGAGCAAGTGTCAGGAGAAGAGCCGACTTGGCCATGCATTTCCTTCGGAGGGGCGGGCGCCATCAGTGAGGACCGAATCCATCATCTTTGGCGTCGCAGGCTTTGCCCGATATCGCCCGCCCAGAATCCCGACCTCCGAGCCTCAGCGGCCGCACGGGTTCGGCCCAAGCGTGACGCCACAGAATCGCGACGTGAGCGCAGGTTCCCGAGAGGTCGGCCGAGCGTTTCAGATCGTGACTGTGGGCGGCTAGGAGTGGGCTGCGCGGCGATCGCATGTGTCGTTCCAGAGCGGGCCGGAGGGGCGTCAGGGTTCGCGCGGGGGGACTACTTCGGGGGGTTCACCGATTTGGGCTCGGAATCTCGGCGGGTTGCGCTCGGCCTGGGTGAGCCCATCTCCGATCGACGGGTCATCACGGTAAGACTCTGCGACGGCGAGGAACTCGCGAAGGGGCACGGTCCCTGAGGTGCCCAGACCGAGGAGATCCTCGACGACAGCCGCTTCAGCATCGAAGTCGAGAAGGACCGCGTAGATGTTGAACTCAAACCGGGTGGCTCCGGCGTGCTTTCCCGCCGCCTCATCTAGCAGCAGTCGGCGAACGTAGGGGGTTGACTCATCCTCCCAGAACCCCGGGACCGGATTCGCTTCCTCAGTCGATCCTGATGACACGGTTGAGGTCTAGCTCACCAAAGCGGCCCACGCAGCGGCCGCGTGTAGCCGGGAGTAGTCATCTGGGGGACGTTCTTTGGGTTTGTTCGGCGCGAACGTGCTCGGTATCGCCCGCACAAAATCCCGCTTCACGACGTTGGCGGCGCGCAACAGTCCGGCCCTGATGCGGTGCCGCATAGTTCCGAGCGAAGGAGCTCGGGCCCGCCGGTTCCCGAGTGGTCGGCCAAACATTCCTGATCGCGAACACGTGCGGCAAGAGGTGGTCGGCGCGGCGATCGTACGTGCTGGTCTCGAGTCGCTGAGGCTGTGAACGGGACACCGCGGTTGAGCGCGCTCACTGCGTGTTGATCGTGACGCCATCCTCATAGGAGCGGGCAGCCTGTAGGCGTCCGGTGGGGAGGTATGACGCCACCGTGCTAGGGATGCCATCGTTGAACCACTGAGAACACCGGGAGCCGGAGGCGGAATGAGTCGACAGAAGTGGCTTCTCCTCGGGATCGGAGGGCTGTCTGGGGCTGGATTCGCCGCCGTCGTGTTCGCGTGGCTTGAGCGAAGTGGTGACGCTCGCGTCGAGCTGGGAACTCTCGGGGCGTGGGTGTCGGGTATTGGGGCGATCGGCGCTGTTGCGGTCGCGCTCATCGCGATGGGGCACGAGCGCGACGCACACGCGAACGCGGTGAACGAGATCATGGAGCAGCGTCGCCACGACGCGCAGCGCGAGGAGGCGAGGGCCCGACGGGAGGCTGAGCACGTTGTGCTGCGGTGGGACACCACCTACGACCAGGGCCTCCTCGACCGGATTCGCCTCACCGCGCTGGCGAACAGCGGGGGGAATCCCTTCTACGACGCTTGGCTGCACGTTGTCGACAAGACGAGCGGAGCGAAGCGGATGTCAGCCTCAGTCGGCAAGATGGCTGCTGGCGAGGACTTGAAGACCGAGCCCGGCGGGCCAAAGTCCCCGGGACCGCGAGCAAGCCGGATCGAAGCGGAACTCTGCTGGGGGCCAGAGTCGCAGTGGGACGGCAAAGGGAAGGCCGCACGCCAGCGCCTGCTTCGCGAACGGCTCGGCGTGGAGCTCGCGGCCGACGACGAGATCTCCTTTGATGTGCACCTCGAGTACACCGACCTCGATCACCGCCGGTGGCGTATGTCGATTGACGCTCCTGTGATGAGGATCGACGAGTGACCCCACGTCGAGGCTGCCTGCGCGTCGAGAAGGCGGCCGGCGGACCCCACCGATCCGTTGGTGCCCCGGCGAATCAAGCCTTCGTCACACCCCTGTTGGGTCACTCATTCTGTGGCGCGAAGGCTGTTTGACGCGTCGGCAGTCGCCTGCCAGCGTACCCCGTTCTCGGCGATCATCTCGGAGAGACACCCAGCCGGATCGGGAGCCGTGAGCACGCAGTGGCTGCTTAGGTCCTGTTGCTCTCGCATGGCGGCGACCCACGGTTCTGTCACAGCAAGGAGATCATCCAGCGTGACACTGGGCAGCACTAGGTCATCGCCGGTCCCGGACGATTCGACTACCGAGACGAGATCCGCGAATGAGGATTCCAGGGCGGAAACTCTTCGTTCGCTCTCTTCGTAGAAGGGGGCGTACTCGCTTCTGGTTTCTGCCGACAACGGCGACGCTGGCTCCGGGTAGGGGTCGTGGAGATACGCGGTGAAGGCTTCGTCGAACGCCGAAAGGGCCGCCAAGGTCGGATCATCAGGCGGTACGTTCGCCAGTTCGCGACCCATGTCTACGGCAGATGGAGGATCACCGCATCCCGCGCTGGTGAGGGCCACCACAACTATGGCCACTGACGTGAACCGTCCCACGGTCAGATGATCGCCGAGACTCCAAGCGGCCAGCAAACAAGTCGGAGCCAACCGAGTCCCCCACAGAACGTCCGACAACGACCCCGGTGCCACGAACCATCGACCAGATTCTCAGAATCGCATGCGCCTCGAGAGCTTCTAGGTGTACTTAGCAGTCAGGTTGGTCACATCTGCTGATGGGT
>CAYFLT010000037.1:38121-42212 GCA_964344055.1 uncultured Candidatus Nemicrothrix sp. | reverse complement strand
AGATGACCTTGCGCTGCTCGTTCATCACCTCGTCGTACTTGAGGACGTTCTTGCGGGTCTCCGCGTTGCGCTGCTCGACGGTGTTCTGGGCCCGTTCGATGGCCTTGGTGACCATCTTCGCTTCGATCGGCACGTCGTCGGGCAGGGCCCGCTCCATCACCCAGTTCATGGCGCCGGTCGCGAAGAGGCGCATGAGCTCGTCTTCGAGCGAGAGGTAGAACCGGCTCGAGCCGGGATCGCCCTGACGGCCGGCACGACCGCGGAGCTGGTTGTCGATGCGCCGGCTCTCGTGTCGTTCCGTGCCGAGGACGTAGAGGCCACCGAGTTCGAGCACCTTCTCCCGCTCTGAGTCGGTGGTCTCCTTGTGCTTCACGAGCAGGTCGGTGTAGCGGGCCTGCCCCTCCTCGGAGTCGGGTTCGAGCCCCTCGGCCTTCACATCACGCAGCGCGAGGCCCTCCGGATTGCCGCCGAGCAGGATGTCGACGCCACGGCCCGCCATGTTGGTGGCCACCGTGATCGAGTGAAGACGACCGGCCTGGGTGACGATCTCCGCCTCCCGCTGATGCTGCTTGGCGTTGAGGACCTCGTGCGGGATACCCCGCTGCTCCATCAAACGGGACAGCTTCTCGGACTTCTCGACCGAAACGGTGCCGACCAGGACCGGCTGACCCGCGTCGTACTTCTCGGTGATGTCGTCGATGCATGCGTCGAACTTGGCGTCCTCGGACTTGTAGATGAGGTCGCCCTCATCGATCCGGGCCAGGGGACGGTGGGTGGGCACCGGCACCACATGAAGGCCATAGGTGCTGACGAACTCGGCTGCTTCGGTCTCGGCCGTACCCGTCATGCCGGCCAACCGCTCGTAGAGGCGGTAGTAGCTCTGGAGCGTGATGGTGGCGAGCGTCTGGTTCTCCTCCTTGATCGCCACCCCCTCCTTTGCCTCCACGGCCTGGTGGAGACCTTCGGACCAGCGACGACCGTCGAGCACTCGGCCGGTGAACTCGTCGACGATCTTCACCTCGCCCTTGGAGTCGACGATGTAGTCCTTGTCCCGGCGGTAGAGCTCCTTGGCCCGGAGGGCGGCCTGGAGTTGGTGGACGAGGTTGGCCGACACCTGGTCGTAGAGGTTCTCGATGCCGAGCGCCCGCTCGACGGCATGGACGCCTTCCTCCAGGGGGGCGACGGTTCGCTTCTCCTCGTCGACCTCGTAGTGGACGTCGCGCTGGAGTCCGCGGGCGATCGAGGCGAACTTGACGTAGAGCTGGGCGGCGTCGGCGACCCGGCCGGAGATGATCAGCGGCGTCCGGGCTTCGTCGATGAGGATCGAGTCGATCTCGTCGACGATGCAGTAGTGATGGCCTCGCTGCACCTGCTTGGCGCGGGTCATGGCCATGTTGTCGCGCAGGTAGTCGAAGCCGAACTCGTTGTTGGTGCCGTGGGTGATGTCAGCGCCGTACTGCTCACGCTTGTGGGCGCTGTCGCGCTTTCCGGGGATGATCAGGCCGACGCTGAGGCCCATCCACCGGTAGACCTGGCCCATCCATTCGGCGTCGCGGCTGGCCAGGTAGTCGTTCACGGTGACGACGTGCACCCCCTTGCCGGTGACGCCGTTGAGATAGATGGGCAGGGTGGAGGTGAGCGTCTTGCCCTCACCCGTCTTCATTTCGGCGACCCAGCCCAGATGTAGGGCGGCGCCGCCGACGAGCTGGACGTCGTAGTGTCGCTGGCCGAGCACACGCTTGGCGGCCTCGCGCACGACCGCGAACGACTCGATGAGGAGATCGTCGGGCTCCTCACCCTGGTCGAGGCGAGAGCGGAATTCGCCGGTCTTGCCCTGGAGCGCGTCGTCGGACAAGGCCTCCATCTCGGGTTCGAGCGCGTTGATGTCGGGGACCAGTGCCTCCAGGGCCCGCAGCTTCCGACCTTCACCACTGCGCAGAACTCGGTTGAAAATGCTCATAGCTTCGACGGAGTCTACCGACCCGCCCCTCAGACCCTTGGCAGGCCCGAGCGGCCCGTCTCAGGGATCGATCAGGCGTTCACGGACCGCAAACAGCACCGCCTCGGTGCGGGTGTGCAGGTGCAGCTTGTCGAGGACGTTCCGGACGTGGTTGCGGACCGCAGCCTCCGACAGCTCCAGGTGCTCGGCGATCACCCTGTTGTCCGCGCCCTGGGCCATCGCCTCGAGCACCGCCACCTCTCGACTGGTGAGCGGTGCGGGCCCCGTCGTGACCGGTGGCTGCACCTCGGCTTTCCGGGCCAGGGCCCGGAACTCGGCGAGAAGCTTTCCGGCCATGGCCGGAGAGACGAAGCTCCCGCCGGCCGCAACGGCTCTCACCGCATCACCGATCGCGGAAATCGACGTCTCCTTGAGGAGGTAGCCGGCCGCCCCGGCCTTGACGGCCTCGAAGAGATCCTCGCCGTCGTCAGACATGCTCAGCATGAGGATCCGAGTGGTCGGGATGAGATCGCGGAGTCGGCGGGTCGCCTCGATGCCGCTCATCTCCGGCATCCGCACGTCCATCAGCACCACATCCGGGGCGAGATGGGCCGCGAGATCGACGGCCTCGGCCCCGTTCGAGGCTTCGGCCACCACCTCGAGGTCATCGGTGTCGTCGAGCTCCATGACGAGGCCACGCCGAAAGAGCGCATGGTCGTCACAGACAACGACACGTAGATCGGGATCCGCACGCACCGATTCCTGTCGGACCCGGCCTGGCATTCTCAACGAAAACGCGCCCCGGAGGGCGCGTTCCCGCTGCTGTGAACCGAATGCCGACTTCGGTCAGCCGGCCTCGTCGATCAGACCCACGTCGCCGTCATCACGGCGGTAGACGACGGCCGAACGGCTCGTGTCCTTGTTGATGAAGAAGAAGAACCCGTGACCCAACAGCTCCATCTTGAGCACGGCCTCCTCGGGGGTGAGGGGGCCGAGATGGAAACGCTTCGTCTTGACGATGTTGGGCAAGCTCTCTTCCTCGGCGTCGGCCGCGTCCATCGTGTCGACGGCCGCGGCCGGAGACTCGAAACCGACCTCGGCAGCCGCGACATCGCCATTGCGGATGGAAGCACCGTTGCCTTGGTGACGCTTCTGGAGCTTGGTCCGAAGCTTTCGGATCTGCCGCTCGAGCTTCGCCGCCGCCAGGTCGACCGCGGTGAAGGGATCGGGCGCGTGAACCTTGCAACGCAAATGATGTCCATGACCCTCGAGAACGACCTCGCAGAACTCCTTGTCCTGGATTCGCGGGTTGCGTGCCTCGTCGAAGTGCACATCGGCCTTGTCGAGCCCTTCCAGGTAACGATCGAGCTGGCCGATTTTCTCGTGGATCACCTCCTCCAGTCGCGGCGTGATGTTCACATGCCGTGCGCTGATGGAGACGTCCATTCACAACCTCCGTTATTTGGGTGTACTCCTGATGGTAGACCCCCATCACCCCGATTGCGCCCTCGGGACAGGTCCCACCGCGGTGCTCACGACCGCCACCACCCGGGCGGCGCCGACGGCGCGAAGGCAGCGTCCGGCGGCCTCGAGGGTGGCCCCCGTTGTGCAGACATCGTCGATCACCAGCACTGCCTTTCCCGGCACGCTGCTGCGCCGTCGAGCCACCAGCTCGGGACCTCCCAACCGCCCATCGCGGTCCTTCGCGGTCTGGGCCCGATCGTCGAGCCGGCGAAGCAGTCGCCGAGGTCGCCGACCGAGCCGACGCGCCACTGCCCGAGCGAGGAGTTCGGCCTGGTCGAAGCCTCGTTCCCGTCGGCGGGAAGGGGTGGCCGGTACCCACGTGACCAGATCGGCGGCCGGCGCGAGTTGCGCCATCGTGTCGGCCAGCGCGGACACCGCGGCGGTGCCACGTCGGTACTTCAGCTGCCGAACCAGATCGGCGGCGTCGCCCTCGTGGCTCCAACACGCGACGACGCAGTCGACGCCGTCGATGGGCGGCACCGGAACCGAGAGGTCGTCAGATCGTCGCACCGTCCTGACCCTACGAAGCAGGTGTGACACTCCACGGAGCTCCGGCGTGACGGGCCGGTCAGGGGCGCTGGCTCTCGCCCAGCAGCCGCGAATCGACGATCCCGGCCTCCACCAGCCA
>CAYFLT010000037.1:25787-38111 GCA_964344055.1 uncultured Candidatus Nemicrothrix sp. | reverse complement strand
AGCGGAACGTGTCACGGAAGGTGTCGACCAGCGGCCGGAATTGCACACCCGTCGCCGCCTCGGTGGCCGAATCGTCACCGGCGCGGGAACGGAAGATGTAGTCGTAGGCGTCGCTGGTCATCACGATGTCCTGCCCGAGGCGAGACGTGACATCGCCGACCTTCGCCCACACCCACCAAGCAGGCCGGGGAACAGGCAGGCGTCGAACCCGACGGCCGATGGCCTCGCTCATCACCTCGAGCTGTTCGCCGGCGGTCACGTGGGTCCCCATGGCCAGCAACCGCATGGCCCTGCCACCGGGTGACATGCATGCCACCACGACGGCAGCGAGGTCACGAACGTCGACATAGCTTCCTGCGTAGCCCCTCACGATGGGCATCCCGAGCTTCAGGAACATCTCGAGCGATTGGCGGTTCACCGAGCCCGTCCAGTCATCCGGGCCGATGATTCCCGACGGAAGCAAGGTGATGACGGGCGCTCCCTGATCCTGGAGGGAGCGAGCGTGGCGTTCGCACGAGGCCTTGGTGCGTCCGTACACGGAGCTGTCGCCGCGGATCGGGTGGTCGGGCGTGACCGGATCCGTCTCGAACGGGAACAGCGCCGCGACGCTCGACACGTGCACCACCGGGTCACAACCGGCCGCCACCGCCGTGTCGAGCACGTTTCGGGCACCGGTGAGATTGGTTCTCTCCATCTCCGCCGAACGGCCGGCATCGATGGCGACCACCGCCGCGGCATGAACCGCGGCATCGCAACCGTCGACGGCCGCGGCAACCGAGGCGGCGTCGGTGATGTCACCACGTGCCACCTCGTAGTGGTCTGGGTCCAACCCCATGCGGCCGAGCACGGACGGGATCTTCGCCGGGCTCCGGACGAGCAGTCGCGGGGTGTGGCCGGCTTCGATCAGACGCCGGGTGATGTGGGAGCCGAGGAACCCAGTGGCCCCGGTGACGAGCACTCGCACCTCAACTCACCGGCCTTCGAATCGCGCCGGTCTTCGGTCGACGAAGCTGGCCAGACCTTCCTCGAAGTCCGCGGTGGAGGTCAGCTCGGCTTGGGTTCCCGCAAAGGCATCGATGGCTGCCTGTTCGCCCTCGCGGAGATACCGGCGCGCCGACGCTTTCGTGGCCTGGACCGCCAGGGGGGCGCCCTCGCAGATCACCCGAGCCAACTCCATCGCCCGCTCGAGCTCCTGACCGGCCGGAACGACCTCCTGGACGAACCCGCAGCGGAGCGCCTCGGCCGAGTCGAACTCATCTGAGGTCAGCAGGTGGTACATGGCGTTGCCCCAACCGGCCCGTTGGACGAACCGGATCGTGGCCCCTCCGGTGGCGTGGATCGCCCGCTTGGGTTCGAGCTGGCTGAACCGGCAATTGTCGGCCGCAATCACGATGTCGCCCCCGAGGGCGAGCTCGATCCCGAACGTGTAGGTGATGCCTTTCACCGCGGTGATGACGGGCTTGCGACAGCTGCGCCCCAGCCCCATCGGGTCGACCCGCGGGGAGCGGGTGTCGCGCGTGCCGCTGCCACCTTTCATCCGGTCGGCGAACCGGGGCAGGTCCAGTCCGGCGGTGAAGTGATCGCCGCGGGCGTGTACGACACCCGCCCACAGCTGCTCGTCCTCGTCGAGCCGGGTGTAGGCCTCGACGAGCTGATCCTGCATCTCGGGCGTGATGCCGTTGTACTTGGCCGGCCGGTTGAGCGCCATCGTGAGGATGTGGCCGTCGACCACCTCCACGTCGATCCCGCCGACGTCGTCGCTCACGACGGGTCGACGTCCTCGTAGACCGGTGGACGCTTCTCGAAGAACGCCTTCACCGACTCGACCTGATTCGGCGTGCCGACCACCGCGCCGATCTCCGCCCGTTCCTGGGCGAAGTGGGCGGCGACGTCGTTGGCGGCCCGGCTGTCGACGAGCCGCTTTCCGCCCCGGATCGCCTGAGGACTCTTGCCGGCAATGGTGCGGGCGAGTTCGAGCGCGTCGTCGAGTGGGGTCTCGGACAGGCGGGTGGCGAGCCCTATCCGGACCGCTTCCTCTCCGTTGACCTCGCGACCCGTCCAGATGAGTTCCTTCGCCACATCCGGTCCGACCAGCTCCGGGAGGACCCAGGTGCCGGTCATGTCGGGGACGAGACCCCACCGGATCTCGAGGACCGACATCCGCACATCCGGATGAACGATCCGCAGGTCGCACCCGAGGGCAATCTGGATGCCGGCACCGAAGGCCACGCCGTGAACCGCCGCGATCACCGGAACGGGGAGCTCACGCCAGCCCCATGCCGCCTGCTGGCCTCGATGGGTGATGCGGCCCTCTGGGATCTCGCCGATCCTGCGGCCACCCCGATCCCCTCCGCTGCGCTCACCATCGCCGGCCATGGCCTGGAAGTTGCCGAAGTCGAGACCGGCACAGAACGAGCGACCGTTACCCGACAACACGACGGCTCGCACCGAGGGATCGAGGGCGAGGGAGTCGCTCGCCTCGATGAGGGCTTCGGACATGGCCGAGTCCATCGCGTTCATCTTGTCGGCGCGGTCCATACGGACGTCCGCGACGCCGTCGGAAATCTCGATCGAGACTCGGTCGCTCATGACGATGCCCCAGGAGCGAGCGCGGCCAGGGCCGCGTCGTCGGGTTTGCCCTGACCGGTCTCGGGGTCGAGGGGATGGATACAGATCTGGGTGGCGCCGGCATCGGCGTGTTCCTGGAGGCGGGCCTCGATCTTCTCGGCGCTGCCCCAGGCGACGACCGCGTCGATGAATCGGTCACTCAGACCCGAGATGTCGTCGTCGCTGAACCCGAGCCGTTTCCACATGTTCACGTAGCCCGGAGCGCGTGAGTAGAACTTCAGGACCTTGCCCCCGGTTGTGCGGGCGACGTCGGGATCCTCGGTGAGGATCACCTTCTGTTCCACGAACAAGCCTGCATCGGGACCGATCACTTCGCGGGCCATCGCGGTGTGCTCCGGCGTCGTGTTGTACGGGTGGGCTCCGGCAGTGCGGGTGGCGGCGAGCTCGAGCATCTTCGGGCCGAGGGCGGCGAGCACCACCGGCACGGGGTCGGCCGGGGCGACCGATGTGTACATGGCCGCTTCCATCGCATCGAGGTAGGTGCGGAGAAAGCTGAGCGGCTTGCCGTATTCGATCCCGCGGACCTTGTTCACGATGGCCGGGCTGGAGACGCCCATACCGAGGGTCATCCGGCCGCCGGTCTGCTCTCCGACCGTGTTGGCGCCCATGAGCATGACGCCAGGGTGGCGGTGATAGATGTTCGCGATCCCGGACGCCAGCCCGAGGGTGGAGGTGGCCGCACCAATGGCGGCGAGCTGGGCGAATGGATCGCGCCCGAACGTCTCCCCCACCCAGAGGGTCGAGTAGCCGAGCTCCTCGACCCTCTGCCCGAAGGCAACCAACTCCGAACCGGTCAGCCCCTCGGGCGCGAACCAAACACCACGATCACAAGTCATGGCCGCTGACGTTACTGAACCGGCGAACGCGAGTCCGATTCCAAGTTCTCTGGACGTCAGCGCGCGCCTGCCGCGCGCTGACGTCCAGAAAAACGATCAGTAGCGGTAGTGCTCGGGCTTGTAGGGGCCGTCGGTGGGGATGCCGAGGTACTCGGACTGGGCGTCGGTCATCTCGGTGAGCCGCACGCCGAGCGCATCGAGGTGGAGCCGGGCGACCTCCTCGTCGAGCTTCTTGGGGAGGGTGTGGACTCCGAGCTCGAGGAACTGGGCGCTCTTGTGGAGGTCCATTTGAGCGAGGACCTGGTTCGAGAACGAACAGCTCATCACGAAGCTCGGGTGGCCGGTGGCGTTGCCGAGGTTCAGCAGCCGACCCTCGCTGAGCACGATGATCGAGTGCCCATCGGGGAAGACGTACTCGTCGACCTGGGGCTTGATGTTGACCCGCTGGACGTCGGACATCCGGTTGAGGCCGGCCATGTCGATCTCGTTGTCGAAGTGGCCGATGTTGCAGACGATCGCCTGATCGAGGGTGTTCACCTCGTAGCCGTCCATGGCGGCCTGCAGCGCGCAGATCGGATCGATCTCGGTGATGATCACCCGGGCGCCCTGGCCTCGGAGCGACTCGGCGCAGCCCTTACCGACATCGCCGTAGCCGCACACGACGGCCACCTTGCCGCCGATGAGCACGTCGACACCGCGGTTGATGCCGTCGATGAGGCTGTGGCGGCAGCCGTACTTGTTGTCGAACTTGGACTTGGTGACCGAGTCGTTGACGTTGATCGCCGGGAACAAGAGCGTGCCGGCTTCCTTCATCTGATACAGGCGATGCACGCCGGTGGTGGTCTCCTCGGAGACGCCGCGGATCTCCGGAGCGATCCGGTGCCAGAACTGGGGATCGGTGTCGGCAATGGAGCGAAGGCGGTCGAGGAACACGACCCATTCCTCGGGGTCGTCCTCGGACGCTTCCGGGATGGCACCGGCCTTCTCGAACTCGAGGCCCTTGTGGACGAGCATCGTGGCATCGCCGCCGTCGTCGAGGATGAGGTTGGGCCCCTCACCATCGGGCCAGTGGAACAGCTGCTCGGTGGCCCACCAGTACTCCTCGAGAGTCTCGCCCTTCCAGGCGAAGACCGGAGTGCCGGAAGGGGCATCGACGGTGCCCTCCGGACCGACCGCGACGGCCGCCGCCGCATGGTCCTGGGTGGAGAAGATGTTGCAGCTCACCCAACGCACGTCGGCGCCCAGCGCCGTGAGCGTCTCGATCAAGACGGCGGTCTGGATCGTCATGTGCAGCGAGCCCGCGATTCGGGCTCCTGCGAGCGGCTGTTCGTCCGCGTACTTTCCTCGCAGGGCCATCAGGCCCGGCATCTCGTGCTCGGCGAGCCGGATCTCGTTGCGGCCGAAACCGGCTTCGTTGATGTCGGCGACCTTGTAGTCACCGTCGATGGTGGCGCCCACTGGGCCCTCCTTGGTCATGGGGACTGGGGTTCAGTCGGATTGGAAGGAACCGGGGCCGGGGTCAACTGACGCCATCTCTGCGCAGCCCGCGATCGATGAGTGTACGGGCCCGGACCGGGGTCCGGTGGCACGCTCACGCAGCGCCCACACCCGCCTGGAACACGGTGCCGTGTCCCACCATCTCCATCGGCCCGTCCGAGGCCGGAATCCAGGCTGCGGCGCCACGATCGAGCGTCTCGAGCCCGACGTGGACGGTGCCGGAGGTGCACAGGACGATCGACGGGCCGGCCTCGAGACCGACGGTGCCGTCGACCTCCAGTCGCCGAAGACAGAACTCCGGGGCCGGACTCGAATAGACGGCGACCCCCGCGTCGACCCCGGGTCGCTGGATCTCGGGGACGACCGGCGCCGGGTCGACGACCTCTAGAAGGGCCGGGATGTCGACGTGTTTGGAGGTGAGCCCACCTCTGAGGACGTTGTCCGAACTCGCCATCACTTCGATGGCGGTGCCTCGGAGGTATGCGTGCAGGTTGCCTGCGCCGAGGAACAGTGCCTCGCCCGGTTGCAGCCGTACCAGGTTCAACAGGAGTGCGATCACCACACCGGCGTCGCCCGGGTACCGACCCCCGAGGTCCACGACCATCGCCCGTTCGCCCGCGCCGGCCGGCGGCCCCTCCCCGCGACACGCGTCCACCACGGCCCCGCAGAGCCCGGCCGCAGACGGTCCGTCCAGCGTCAGCAGATGTTCGAGCACTGCGGCCAGACCATCGACCGACCCGGGCGTGGCCAGTCGGTCGCGCACCGGATCGAGTGCCTCGGTGTCGATGGTGGCGAGGACCTCGGACGTGGCGTGTGGATCGCGGAAACCGCAGAGGGCATCGAACTCGGTCAGGCCGCAGATCAGCTCCGGCTTGTGGGATCGGTCACGAAACGAACGGTTCGGGGCATCGAGCGGAATCCCCTGCCGATTCTCCCGCTCGAAGCCGGCTTCGGCCTGCGCCGACGACGGGTGGGCCTGGAGAGAGAGCGGACGATCGGCGGCGAGCACCTTGAGCAGGAACGGCAGTCGGCCGAAGCGTTCGGCCCCACGCGACCCGAGGGCGGCGACCGGATCGGCAGCGACCAGCTCGTCCAGCGACTTCTGCCCAGGCCCGACGAGAGCCGGTGCGGAGGGATGGGCCCCGAGCCAGAGCTCAGCCCACGGCTCACCGGTCGCGGGCAGGCCGAGAAGGTCCGGGATGGCCGTGGCCGAGCCCCAGTCGTAGTGCTGGACGACGCCCTGGAGCAGTTCCACCCGGAGAACCCGACCGCCGCTAGCCCCGGGTGCGGTTGACGAGCACCGCGGCGACGACATCGGCGAGAAGCACCAGATCGAGCATCTGCGCCAGTGGCGTGTCGCCCTGGGCCCGGAAGCTGTGGATCTCGTCGAATCGCCCCTCGAGGAGGGCCACGCCTCCGTCGAGTCCGTCCGGCTCGTAGTCATGGCGGAGCAGGATCAATACCGCACCGTCGCGGGTGGCTTCGGCGAGGCGCACCCCGGTCTCGACGTCGCGGCTGCCGGTCGGGAGCCGGCGGCGAACCGACGCGACTCCACCGACACGATCGAGTTCCTGTACCCAGCGGCGGGCCGAGTGCTTGCCGATCGCCCCCGCCGCGGTGACGATCGCGACGCGGCCGGGGAGTACGTCGACCAGGCGGTTGATGTCCTCCTGGTCATCGAGCTCCTGGAGCCGCACGGCGAGCTGGGCGGCCGTACTGGAGATGGTCTGGCTCATCCCGGTGATGAACCCCAGCCGTTCGAGCAGCACCAATGCCGGCACGACGGTGACGCCGAGCATCGCACTCGGGCCGGCGTCCTTTTCGATGGGGACGACGGGTGCCCCCCACTCGGCGCAGAGTTCCGCCAACACGCCGCCGGACGTGACGGCGATCAGCTTCGCGCCGGCCTCGTGCGCTTCACGGGTGGCCGCCACCGTGGCGGCCTCGTCACCCGAGCGGGAGATCGCGATGGCCAGGCTGGAGTCCGAGACCCAGGAGGGGCACCGGCCGCCGGTGGCGATGATGGGCACCGAGCCGCGGAGCTCGGAGATGGCCTCGATGATGTCGCCCGCCACCCGGCCGCCCCCGACTCCGAAGATGACCACCTGGGTCACTTGGGAGACATCGGGCAGTTCGCCGACGTCGGACGCCACGACCGCGATGTCGCGGACTTGGTCCGGAAGATGGCGTACTGCCTCGAGGAGCTCCTCAGCGGACACGCCCGCTCAGTCCTCGAAGGTCGGCGAGATCCCGTCCGACTCGGCCTCCGCGACGAGTCGAGCGTGCTCGGCGTCGTCGACCTCTTCGGCCTCGTCGGGGAGCATCACGGGGATACCCTCGTGGATCCGGTAACGGCGCTGGAGCCGTGGGTTGTACAGCGCTTCCTCGTCCTCGAAGTAGAGCAGGGAGCCCTTGTCGACCGGGCAGGCGAGGATCTCGAGGAGGCGAGCGTCGAGCGTCATGGTGTCACTCCAGGTTGGGATGCCCCCCAGTAAACCGGGTGCGGGCAGCGATTCCGGACTGCATCAGAAATGGGACTCGACCTCCGCCACCCTGGCCTCCACCTCGGCAGGCGAACCCGCTTCGAGGTTGAGCCGGAGGAGCGGCTCGGTGTTGCTGGGTCGGAGGTTGAACCACCAGTCGCCGTGATCGACGGTGAGACCGTCGAGCCGGTCCTGTTGCACACCGGTGTAGGCGGCAGCGACTCGCTCGATGACCGCAGCCGCATCGTCGACTGTGGTGTTGATCTCACCGGACGCGGCGTAACGGTCGAGGGTGGACACCAGATCGGCGAGTCCCGCCGGGTGGCGGCCGAGCGCCTCGAGGACCACGAGAGCGGCGATGAGGCCGCTGTCAGCCCGGTAATTCTCCCGGAAGTAGTAGTGGCCGGAGTGTTCTCCTCCGAAGACCGCTCCCGTCTCCGCCATCACCTGCTTGATGTAGGAGTGGCCCACCCGGGTACGCACCGCAGTCCCTCCGCATTCGGCGATCACTTCCGGGACGGTCTTGCTGCAGATCAGGTTGTGGATCACCGTGGCACCCGGCTCGCGGGCCAGGATCGACCGCGCCACCATCGCCGTCGTGAGCGAGCCCGAGATCAGACGGGCTGTCTCGTAGACGAGGAACACCCGATCCGCATCTCCGTCGAACGCGAGTCCGATGTTGGCATCGAGCTCGAGGACCCGCTTCATGAGGTCGACCTGGTTCTCGGGCTGGATCGGGTCGGCGGGGTGATTGGGGAAGGTGCCGTCGAGCTCCGGGTAGAGGATGTCGAGTTCGAACGGCAGCCCCTCGAACACGGCCGGAACAACGAGCCCGCCCATCCCGTTGGCCGTGTCGGCCACCACCTTCAGCGGGCGCAGCGCCTCGACATCGACGAAGGAATGCACGTGCTCGACATAGCCCGGGAGAATGTCGCGTGATGAACGCGAGCCGGACCTCGGGCCGGATACGGGACCGGCCTTTGCCATCTCCTTGATGGCATCGAGACCGGTATCGGCGCCGATCGGCGCGGCGTGCGCCAGGCACATCTTGATGCCGTTGTACCCCGCCGGGTTGTGTGATGCGGTGAACACCGCGCCGGGCACTCCCAGGCTCCCTGAGGCGTAGTACATCATGTCGGTCGCACACAGCCCGACGTCGACGACGTCGACGCCCTGGCCCAGGGCGCCGTCCCCGAACGCCTCGGCGAACTCCTCTCCGTCGGGCCGCATGTCCCGGCCGACCACGATCGTCGATGCTCCCTGATCGCCGACGAAACGGGCGAAGGCCCCGCCGATCGCGTGGGCACCGGCCACGTCGAACTGATCGGGCACCGTCCCCCGGACGTCGTAGGCCTTGAAGATCGTGTCGAAATCGGTCACGTGGAGAATCTACTTTCCGCCGGATGGGAGATCGTCGAGGCCTCCTGTCGGCGGCACCCCCGGAGATGGGAGCGCATCGGATCCGAGATCCGGATAACGGCCGCGCCGGGCTGCCCATCGGATACGGAGGATGTCGGCCATCACGCGGATGCCGTCTCGAACCGCAGAAACCGTCGAAGTCTCGCTGTTGACCACCTCGACCGGGAGCTCACACATCGACAGCCCGTACCGCTCGACCAGATGTAGCAGCTCGATGTCGAATGCGAAACCGTCGATCCTGCTGGCGCCGAAGACGGCCCGGGCGGCGTCGGACCGGAAGGCCTTGCAGCCGCATTGGGTGTCGCGGTAGTTGCCGAGCAGCAAGACGTTGGTGGCCATGTTCACCACCCGGCTACCGAAGGAACGGAGCGCCGACGTGCCCTCGAGCGTCTCGGTGTCCTCGTGGTGCCGGTTGCCGATGACGACGTCGAATCCAGCCTCGACGGTCTCCAGCAGCTGATGAGGGGCATAGGCGAGATCGGCATCGGTGAACGCGACCGTTCGCCCCGTGCTGACCTCCACGCCGGCCCGGACCGCCGCGCCCTTGCCACGGTTGCGGGGCTGAACCACGACCTGGTCCGCCCCTCCCTCCCGAGCCACGTCCGCGGTTCGGTCGGCGGAGCCGTCGTCCACCACCACGATCTCGAGGTCCCCGACATCATGGAGAGAGGACAGCTCCGAACGAACAGTGGCGATCGTCGCTGCGATCCGGCGCTCTTCACGGTAGGCGGGAATGACCACCGACAGCCGGGGTACGCCGGGCGCGACGCCGCGATCAACCGGGCTCGACTGTTCTCTCCGAACGGCTCGGAAGAGCACGGCGCGGTGGAAGATCGCACGGATGACGGCGGCACCGGCGACAGCCACGGCCTTCGCCCAGAACGTAGCGAGGCCGCTGAGGCTGACGAAGATGGCGAGATCGATCAGTCCGGCGATGAGTGCCGCGGTGAAGAACACCGGCGGCTGCCTGATCCAGCGGTCGAGGGTGTCGCCGCGCAGGGTCACCTGGCCATGGAGCCGCAGGGAGACGACGGCTGCGAGCGCAAGGGCGATCGGGTCGGCCAGCACCCGGTCGACTCCCTGCTCCACGAGGAAGACGGCGACACCGATGTCGACAACCGTTGCCGTCAGGCCCACTGCGGCGAATCGCCCGGCGGCGGACCGGGTGGAGCGACCCTCCTGGGTCGGGCGATCGATCACTCGGGATCAGGTGCCGACACCGAATCGAGGGCCGCACCGCGGCCCTGCAGCATCAGCTCCGCCGGCTCGATGGTGAAGTACTCGCATCGCACCGCGGCCACGAGCCGGGGTATCGACCAGAACAGCAGTGCGCTCGCGCCGATCGCGGCCGGCAGGTAGACCGTCAGCGAGGGCACGAGATCGTCGGCACTCGGTTGGATCACGGTGAAGGCGACGACGGCCAGGAGGAGTGCGCCGGCTCCGGCCGCGAACACGCGGAGGCCACGCCGGACTTCGCCGGTGACCGACGCCGAGAGGTCGTCGAGATCGGACTGGGTGAACGAACCGTCCGCCACCCCGTTGAGGACCGTGTTCCGATCCGGCAGGTCGGCACCGCTCGCAAGGTCCCACAGGGCGCCGTCCCGTCCGTCGAGCCGGAGCCGTCCCACGACGAAAAGGCCGACCAGGCCGATGAGGGTGAAGACGGTGCTGACCACCTCGATGGCTGACCGGCCGTAGGTCAGCTCGACGTGGGTTGCGGTCGGGACCACGACCATGAGGTTGGGCGCAACCCGGTAGGGCCCGTCCGCGCCCGACACGTTCCAGTTGGGGAAGTAGCTGGTGCGCACGAGCACCGGTGACCCGACCTCGTCGACGGTGAAAGAGATCGACTGGTGGTCGGTGGCCACGTCGGAGACCGAGACGGGATCGATGTGGGCACGGTCGAGGGTGGGCAGGACGTCGGCCAGCTCGCGCATCTCCGCGACCCTGCCCGAGTCGGCCGCGATGACCGCTTCCAGCTGGGGCGACAGGGCCTCGAGCTCGGCCATCGAAGTGTGGGGCCACGAGTCGGGGCCGTTGCCGGCGATGAGTGGTGCACCGTCTGCTTCCCACCAGCCGACGGTGGGGACGAGCCAGTTCTCACCGCCCGCATCCGCCCCGTCGAACACGATGGGGAGATGGTCGAGACCGACCACGAGTTCGGACTCCTCGACCACGAACACGACCCAGGGGTCGGCGGTGGCGATTTCGGTGAGCGTCGCCTCGGCTCGGGCCTGGCGAACGGCTTCTTCCGAGAAGGCCATGTAGTAGCGGACACCGAGATCCCGGAGATGGTCCGCTCCGGCCGACGCATTGAGCGCCGAGTACGGAAGGTCCCGCTGGGCGCGGGACGGCGCGGCCGAGAGCTCGGACTGCAGCAGGAAGTGGTAGGGCGTGGTGGCCGACGCCTCGAAGTAGAGGCCCTCCATGGAGCCGATGCATCCACCGGTCCAGTGTGGGAGCAGCATGGGGGCCATCGGTGTGCCGTAGGACCCGAGCAGGTCTGAGCCGTATTCCCACAGGGATCGCCCGCACCCGTACTCCTCGCCGACCTGATCCATGGTGGCGACCATCAGGCTGTACTCGCCCCATGCGCCGGTGCCTTCGTACCCGCGGAAGTTGTGCTCGAGCCAGCCGGGTCCGAGGTTCAAGCTGGTGGTCGAGAAGCCCAGCCACGAGTACTCGTTTCCGGTGCGCTCACCGCCCGGGAGCGAACGAAGCGGCAGCCCCAAGCCGACGAAGAGGACGATCGCGGCGAGAAGCGCCGGCGCGGCGGCGACCAGCGCTCGACGGGTGTCGTGGCTCGCCCCGGCGACCGCTCGACCGGCGCCGGCCAGCACGCGGCCGATCTCGGCGATCGCAACCCCCGCCATCAGGTAGACGGACAGGTAGTAGAAGGGCAGCAGCCGGACGTTCCAGAGGCGACCCTCCGGGAGGAACAGGAACGCGCCGGCGAAGATCATCGCCACCAGCGACAGGGCGACGCCGAACCGGATCCTCCGGATTCCGCAGAGGAGTGCTCCGACCACGGCCAGGACGACGAAGATCTGCAGCGGCGGGTCGTTCACGAGGAAGGTCTGATCGCCGAACTCGCCCGACCGGTCCCACAGGGCGGCGACGTAGCGGCGCTCCTTCCCCCATCCCATGTCGTTGAGGAGCGACCGGTTCCAGAAGAACGGCAACACCCAGAACGCCGACAGCAGGAACGCCATCGCCCCGACCACGGCGGTCCACAGGAGTTGGCGCACTCCGGGCCGGACGAGGAACAGCGCCGCGGTGAACACGAGCGCGAAGAACGCGGCGAACAGGTGGGTGAGTCCGGCGAGGGCCAGCAGGGCGGCTGCGAGGCCACGGTGGCGGCCGGTTTCGAAGCCTCGGGTGGCGACGCCCAGGTAGACGACGGCGATGGCGAGGCCGAGGGAGTAGGCGAACTCACCGGCCATGGTCGACATCAGGTTGCC
>CAYFLT010000037.1:18150-25777 GCA_964344055.1 uncultured Candidatus Nemicrothrix sp. | reverse complement strand
CGGGACCGGGATACGCGAGTCCACCGAGCCGGCCAGCGGCCCAGGCTGCGATCGGGAGCGTCACGAGTCCGAGGACGACCACCAACTTCATCGCAGCGCCGTAGTTGACCGGGACGACCAGTAGCCAGGCGAAGAACGCCGTTCCGTAGATCGCGGCGACCCGACCCGTGGTGGTGCCGAACCGCGGCCGCGTCCAGAGCGCGGTGGCGGCGATTGCAGCCGACGCGAGGATGCTCCAGGGTGACGTGAGCCCCACGTTCAACACGACGATCAGCAACGACGGGATCACCATGTAGAACGTGAACGCCGGGAAGCCTGCGTACCAGTCCGGCGTCCAGCCCGTGAGTCGGAAGTCCGGGAGCAGAACGTCTCGGAGGTAGGCGGGCGACCACACGTGGGCACCCATGTCACCACCGGTCGGCGTGGTGTGGTCGAGCCAGAGGCCCGGCCGGAGGTTCCACACGACGAATCCGACCGAGAAGACGACCAAGCCCACCGTGACGAGCGTCCTGGCCGAGGGCCGGGCGACTGAACGGCCCGTCCCCGCGGGGTCGATCGGCTCCGGGTCGGGAGGCGCGGTCGGCTGGGACGGAGGAGGCGGGGTCTGCGGTTCGGCCGGTGCCGTCGGCGACTCGGAGGTTTCGGTCATGGCGGGTTCCATGCTGCCACGCCGGAAGTGCTCGTCCGCGGCGCTCGGATCAGCGGCGATAGCGGACTCGTGGCGCCTCGGGTCGGCCCAGCTCGTCGATGACCCCGTCGAGGTCGGTCAGGCGACCGTCGCGCTGCCACCAGCGGCGGTCGCAGCGGGCACAGGAGCACATCGTCCGCTCACCGGCGCCGACGTTGATCGTGATGGCCACCAAGGGTGCTCCGCATGCGGGACAGCTGGTCTTCGACATCTGCGTATCTCTCCACTCGACCGACCTGCCTCCTTCGGATCAGCAGGGTGCCTCTTGAGCCGAATGACCCAGAAATCTCACCGATAGTGACATTTCTCACCACTCATAGAAGCCAAGAGGCGACCAGGATCACGGGCGGCGCGGGCCCTAGGGCGAGGAGGAGATACCACCAGGGCGGCCGTAGCGACGCCAGGAGCAGGCCGACACGCGAGCCGCACGGCGCGGCCAAAGGCCGCCAGAAGGCGAGCCCGACAACAACGCCGCCAGAAGGCGAGCCAGAAGACTCAGTAGATGTCGAAGAGCAGGGCGGTGACGGTGGTGAGGTTGAATCCGACGTGGACCCAGATTGCGGTTCCGAGCCGGCCGGTCCGTTGGAACACCAGGGCAGCGACGATGCCGAAGAGGAGCAGGCCGGGGAATTGGAGTGCCTGGAAGTGGGATGCCGCGAACAGGGCCGCGGATCCGGCGACGGCCGCGGTGAGACCGGCTCGGCCGGCGGCGCTCATGTCGACGAGCCCTCGGAAGAGGACACCGCGGTAGAGGATCTCCTCGGCGATCGGGGCCCCGACGACGGTGAGGGCGAGGAGGGCGGCGACGTCGAACGGGGTGTCGGCGGCGGCCACCAGGTTGCGGGCCACTGCCTCGACGTCCTGATCTCCGAAGAGCCAGAAGATCGGTTCGTAGAGAAGCGGGATGGCCACCAGCTGGACCGCGACTCCGATGGCCAGTCCGGTTGGGACGTCGGACCAGCGCACGCTCCAGCCAAGGTCGCGACGCCAGTCGAGGCCTCGTCGGCGGGCCCAGAGCGGTCCCCCGACGAGCCCGATCCACAGCGGAACGTTGAGCAGCACACCGATCCCGAGCGGGATCCGGTGATCGTCGAGCTCGGCGCCGGTGGCGACCTGCATCGCGGTTCGGCCGAGTTCCGAGCCGTCGGTGGCCGGCACGTCGATCTTCCAGCCGCCGGCGGAGATGACGGCCACGCCGACGATGGTCGCCGCGACGATGCCGATACCGATCGAGGTGATGGCCAGGACGACCCGCCAGGTCCCGGCCGGGGGAGACGTTGGCTCGCTCGTCACCTAGCTGGCGTAGCGGAGCCGGGTGGCACCACGGGCTCTGCGGCGATCGCGGAGCTCCCAGCCTCGGGGCGGCTGGGTGCGGTCGGCGTGCCGCCCGCAGAGGTCGTGGTTGGCCGGGTGGTCGGTGGTGCTGAGATCGTCGAGCCACACCGTTCGTTGTGCGTAGGCATAGGACAGCGTGGTGTCGGCCGCCTGACCACAACCCGGACGCGCACATCGTCGACTCATGGGCGGCACCGTACCCGCCTCACAACTGGCGCGCGCGGACCGACAGGAGCCGAACCCGGCTCCGCACATCCGCTGCGGATGCCGCACTCCACCGGTCTAGCCTTGAGGTCCATGGCGTCGAATCCTCCCCCTCCACCACCGCCCCCGCCGCCCCAACGCGACGGAAACGGGCCGAGCGGCGCCAAGCCGCCACCCAACGCCGGCTGGTCGAGATACGCCGTCTGGATCCTTCTCGGTGCGGTCCTCGCGGTGTTCATGGTGAGCGCGTTGGTACCCGGCGAGACCCGTGAACAGGTCGCCTACTCGGACTTCATCGAACGGGTCACCGACGACCAGATCGTTTCCGCCGTCTACGACAACACCAACGGCACGATCGAGTTCGAGGACACGTCCGGTATCAAGTACCAGACGGTCGGTCCGATCCCGCTCCCCGACGACGACAACGCATTGGTGCGGTCCAAGACCGACTTCGAGTTCGAGACACCGCAGCCGAACTTCTTCTGGTCGCTGATCCCGCTGCTGATCCCGGTTTCCCTGCTGATCCTGTTCTTCGTCTGGATGCAGCGCCGGGCCCAGGGACAGATGGGGAACATCATGTCCATCGGGAGGAGCAAGGCGAAGACCTACTCCACCGAACGTCCCGGCACGATGTTCGACGACGTCGCCGGGTACGAAGGGGTCAAGCAGGAGATCACCGAGATCGTCGACTTCCTGAAGCACCCCGAGCGCTTCGCGGAGATCGGCGCCCGGGTGCCGAAGGGGGTTCTGCTGGTCGGACCGCCCGGCACGGGCAAGACCCTCATCGCGAAGGCCGTGGCCGGTGAGGCCGGGGTTCCGTTCCTGTCGGTGACCGGCTCGGACTTCATGGAGATGTTCGTGGGCGTCGGCGCCAGCCGGGTCCGCGACCTCTTCGAGTCGGCCCGGAAGATGGGCAAGGCCATCATCTTCATCGACGAGATCGACTCGATCGGCCGGAAGCGGGGGGCAGGCCTCGGTGGCGGCCACGACGAACGCGAACAGACCCTCAACCAGATGTTGTCGGAGATGGACGGCTTCGAGGGTTCTGAGGGCATCGTCATGATGGGCGCCACCAACCGTCCCGACATTCTCGATCCGGCCCTGCTGCGACCTGGCCGTTTCGATCGGCAGGTCGTCGTGCCGCTCCCCGAGCTCTCGGATCGCGTCAAGATCCTCGAGGTGCATCTGCGTGGCAAGCGGACGTCTGATGATGTCGACGTCAACGTGATCGCCCGGGGTGCTCCCGGCATGAGCGGTGCCGACCTCGCCAATCTCGTGAACGAGGCGGCCTTGTTCGCGGTTCGCCGGGGTGGCGACACCGTCTCGGCCGCCGATTTCGACGCGGCGCGGGATCGGGTGCTCTTGGGAATCGAACGAGAGTCCATGGCGAGGACCGAAGCCGAGATCGAGCGCACCGCATACCACGAGGCGGGTCACGCCCTCTGCGCGGCGGTCCAGGAGAAGAGCGACCCCGTTCACAAGGTCACCATCATTCCCACGGGCATGGCGCTCGGGGTCACGATGACCCTCCCCACCCGCGACCGCTACGGCATGGACAAAGAAGAGGCGGAAGCGCGGATGATCATGGCCATGGGTGGCCGGGTCGCCGAGTCGTTGGTGTTCGACGAGTACTCGTCCGGTGCGGCTGACGATCTCCGGCAGGCCACCGACATGGCCCGCCGGATGGTCACCGAATGGGGCATGAGCGAGGAAGTCGGGCCGATGTCGCTGTCGGACCAGGGGCCGGTGTTCCTCGGCGAGGACATGATGCACTCGCCCCGCTTCTCCCCCGCCACCCAGAAGCTGGTCGACGACGAGATCCGGCGCATCCTCCGTGAGGCGGAGCGCAGCTGCCGCGAACTCCTCGTGGAGTACCGCCACGGCCTCGACCTGGTGGCCCGAGCGCTTCTCGAGCACGAGACCATCTCCGGTGACGAGGTGGAGCGGTTGATCACGGTGTCCCGGTCCGGCTCTGCGGCCGAGGCCGAACCAGAGAGCGTTCCCGAGACCGAAGCTCAGCCGGCCGAGGTCGGCACCGGCGACGAACCCACCGGCTGAGGATGGACCGGGTCTTCCTGGTCCTCGGGGCGGTGGCGATCGCCTCGGTCGTCGCGACGGTTCTCGGTCGCCGATCCGACCCTCCGGCGGGCAACACCGGCCATGTGCCCAGCATGCTCGATCGCCGCGATTTCGATCGTCCCGACGCCGCCTGGCTCGTCGCGGTGTTCACCTCCGCCACCTGCAAGTCGTGTGCCGATGTGCTCGAGCGGGCGCGGCCGCTGGAGAGCCCTGAAGTCGCAGTGCAGGAGATCGAGGTGTCCACGGCCAAGCGGCTCCACGATCGCTACCGGATCGACGCGGTCCCGACGCTGACCATCGTCGACGCCGACGGGGTGGTGAAGCGAGGGTTCCTCGGTCCGGTCACCACGGCCGAACTCTGGGCGGCGATGGCCGAAACGAGGGACTGACGCCGACTCCGGGCGCACGGACTGTCGGCGCTTGCAGGCGGATCGTTCAGTCGAGTGAGCCGACGAGGATCGGCGTCGACGTCAGTACCGCACCCGACGCCTGACGACTCGTGAATCCGACGATCTCACGACTGACCACCACTGGGGCTGTCGACTCGATCACCACGATGGGACGGTCGCCTCCCAGTTCGGACGCGGCGAAGCTGGTTCGGCGCCCCGGTCCGAGCTCGACGGTGGTGATCGTGCGTCGACCGTCGGCGTCGATGACGGACACCTCGATCGTCGCGATCTCGTTCGTCGACGGGTTCGCCACGGCGATCGCACTCGACTCGCCGTCGAGCGGTGTGACCCAGCTGGTGCCCGCGCTGTCCAGGGCCGGCAGCGCTGCGACTCCGGGGACCGCATCGAGCCCGATGGCTACCGAGCTCTCGAGCATCACCGCGACCGGTACACCGGAGAGGGACCGGGCCACGAGGCCGAATTCATCGAGCTCCTCGAGCCTCGCCTCGATCGACAGGTCGACTCTCACCGTGCGGCCGGGTCGAACCGTGAGCTCGATGGGATCGAGCTGGAGGGTGCCGTCGGTGAGGATCTCGAGATCGACCTCCGCCTGCTCGGTCATGGACGGATTGGTCACCGTGACGACGTCCAGTCGGCTTTCGCTTCTGGTGACGCTCGGCAGGACCGCCACGGGGGCGCCCTCGGCGGTGGCGGGCGTGACAGCGAGCCCTCTGATCTCCTCCCCGTCACGCACCTGCACCCTGGCGGCCACGAGCCTCCCTGCGAGGACGTCGATGCGAGCACTCACCCGCGAGGCGACGGTGACCTCTTTGGTGACGTCGACAGCGACCACCCGACGAGCCGGCACCACGACCGACTCCAATGAGTCGGGGCCGACGTCGGCATCGAAGGCGATGTCGACGACCGCGTCCTCGTGGAACGGATTGAGCATCAACAGCACCATCTGCTCGCCCTGGAAGAGGTCGCGGGTGGCGCCGTCGGTGACGATGAAACGTTCGCTGGTCCGGGTGAAGCAAGGGGCCCGGTCGGTTCCGGTGAGTCCGTCGAAGGTCTGTTCGACCACGACACCGGGATCGAATGCCTCCACGACCGCTCCCACCCACTCAGAGTCCGGTGCGAGATCCGGGAGGGAGACGGCTTCGCGAGCCCCCGGCTCGATGACCACGAGGTGGGGCGCGGGAGCCGCCTCCGGGTCCGATCGGAAAGCAGACACCTCTGCCCGCGCCGGTTCATCCGCCACGTTCACCAGCTCCAGGCCAACCACTGCGGTGCCGCCATGGTCGGAACCACCCGGGCAGAACCAGACCCCTCCGCCCATCGTGGGGACGCCGGTCAGAACCGGTTCGGCTTCCCGACCGAGGTCACGCTCCTCGCGTTCGAGTACGAAACCGATGACCAGGAGTCCACCGAAAACCACCAACACCACAGTCCGGAGTGCCCGCATCAGTGGCTCCGTCCCGACAACCGACCCCGAAGCCAGCCGCTGCAAAGCGCCACCAGCACGACCAACTGGGCAACCAGTGCGAATCGGCGCCAGGCCGGCGTCGCGTATTCGAGTGTGGCCTCGCCACCGCTGCTGGGGATGTACGCACTCGTCCACCCGAGGGCCCGCCGGCGACTCGCCTCGCCGCCTCCGACCTGGAGCGACCAGCCGGGGTCGGGGGTCTGGGCGACGAGTACCTCGGTGCCCTCCGGGACCACGCCCGAGATCGAGTCGCCGGTTCCGGTGAGGACACCCAGCGTTCCCGAGACCGGCTGCACGGCGAGGTCGAAGAGGTCCTCCACCCCATCGTCGAAGCCGCTCACGGCTGCGGCTCGGACACTCGTCCATTCGGTGTTCTCGTAGACCCGAATGGCGCTGTTGACCCCCGACAGTTGACGGAGGTCGAGCTGGCCCGCCAGTGCCTCGATCAGCACTCCGGGAGCCGGCCGAGCGTCGTCGGGATCGCTGAACGGTGCAGGCGCGAGTCGCTCGAGCACCACCACATAGCGGACGCCGAGGCCGCCCAACAACCGCCCCGCCCTGGACGTCTCACGATCGATGACGGCGGCGAACACGTCCTCGATCAACTCCGCAGAGCCCGGATCGGCGGTGAGATGCCGTTCGGAGATGGTCGGCAAGCCATCGAGGCTCGCGGTCCAGGCCAAGCCCGGCGCCATGTCACGCCCATTCGCGGGCAGGAAAGACGGGTCCCCCATCCAGATGACGCGGTAGCTGCCATCGACGGCAGGGTCCACGAACGGAAGGGAGGTCTCGAAGTCGCCCCGACCCAGGCCCCACCGACCACTTTCCATCGCGCCCACGGTGGGCAACCCGGCGAGAACGGCACCGGCCACCGCCGCAGGGAGCAGCGCCTGACGCCACCCGAATCCTGCGGTGCGGAGATCGTGCTCGATCGAGAGGATCGCGGCCCCGGCCAGGCCTGCCACGGCGGCCGCCGCTGGACCCAACAGCGCCGCCGCATCGGGAAGCGCGACCGGGAGCCATCCCGACGCCGCCGCGAACACCAGCCCCCATGAACTGAGCGCCACCGACCACAGGCGGACCGCGAGATCGAACCTCCAGGCCCGACCGATCAACAAGGGGGTGATCATGGGGATGGCAAACCCGGCCACGAGGCCGCTCGCCTCACCCGGGCCGACGGCGAACCGGAGAATGTCGCCCAGCCCCAACGTGGAGGCCCGGGACGAGTGAGCCTCGCTCAGCATCTCCCACGTGGGCCCGCCGGCGAGCGCGTCGAGGGTCTGTGGAAGGGCGACGACCGCGGCCACCACGACCCCACCGGCCACCACGAGAATCATCCGACCGAATCCGGAGGGATTGATCGCGATGAGGGACCCGGCGAGGAGGCCGGCCGCCACCAGAGGGACGAGCACGATGAGGGACGGCTCGAAGATCACCGCTCCACCG
>CAYFLT010000037.1:17810-18020 GCA_964344055.1 uncultured Candidatus Nemicrothrix sp. | reverse complement strand
AACAGACCGAGGAGGACCCAAGGGGACAGGGCGTAGGCCATGAGGCCCGAGATCGAGGCCGACGCGATGCTCACCCACGGGAGGGGAACGATCGTGTAGGCGATGAGCGCGCCGATCTGCGCTCGCCGGCTGCCCGTCACCCCGAGCATGCGCCAGGCGCCGATCAGCCCGACGATCACGGGCCCCAGTACCCAGGCGGTGCGCACGAAG
>CAYFLT010000037.1:10415-17748 GCA_964344055.1 uncultured Candidatus Nemicrothrix sp. | reverse complement strand
CGGCCGACTCCGGGAACTCGGCGAAGTCTCCCACGGCGGGGATGCCCGAGGAGATGAGTGCCCTCGACCCGAAGAGCACCACCAGTGCCACGATCGCCCAGGTGATGAGCGCGAACCGGGTGGTGCCGGTGCGGATGGCGGAGACGATCTCGCGACCGAGCCGACCCTCGCCACGACCGATCTGGCCGCGGACGAACGCGTTGATCCGCACACTCCCGGTCTGCTGCAGCGCCCGGATGTCGGCATGGCGAGCACGCTTGACGTCGCCGGTCTCCTTCCGTCGTCGCATGACCTCCGGGAGTCGGCGGAGGTTCCACCCCCACGCGCCGACGACGTCGGACACCTGGCTGACGCGACCGGTCAGCAGCGCCACGCCTGCCTCGCCGATCGTCATCAGTGCAAGCGCCGGGAGGGTGATGAGCAGCGAGAGCCAGCTGCCGCAGACGAGCACCGTGCGCAGCTGATGACGGGCGCGCGTTCGGCGGATGTCGTCCACGCCGGTCCGCTCCACCATCTCTTCGCGGTGGCGGGCCAGCGCGTCCGGGACGACGAGCACTCGTGCGCCGGCGAGCTGCGCCCGCCAACAGAGGTCGACGTCCTCTCCCCTTCGCGTCATGGCCGGATCGAAGCCTCCGATGGTGGCGAAGAGGCTGGTCCTGACCAACATGCATGCTGACGGCAGTGCGAACACGTCGGCGACCGCGTCGTACTGCTCCTGGTCGAGTTCGTCCGGCTCGACCACCTCCGCGGCGCCCGCAAAGCGGTCGACGACGAGGCCCACGTGCTGGAGTCGGTCCGGGTCGTCCCAGTCCACGAGCTTCGGGCCGGTGATACCGGCATTGGAGCGCAACGCCTCCGTGACGAGGTGCCTGACGGCATCCGGGGCGAGTGCGATGTCGTCGTGACAGATGAGCAGGAAGGCGGGTTCGATGCCCGTCTCCAGCACCGTGTTCGCGGCGGCACCGAACCCGACGGTGTCACTGGCATCCACGATGTTGGCGGAGGGAGCGACCGACTCGACGAGCGCAGGGAGATCGGGGTCACCCGCGGCGTCGACGACGAGGATTCCGAGTCGCGGGTAGTCCTGGGTGAGGAGGCTGTCGAGCGTTTCGGTGAACCACTCACCGGGCTCATGGGCGACCACCACCGCGGTCACCGACGGCGTGGCGTCACGCGGTACGGGTGCGTCGTCCCGCGTCTCCGAAGCCCCCTCGACGGGCCCGATGGGCTGGGGCTCGACGTCGCCGATGTCGGCGCGCGAAGGATCCTCGTCGGTGGCGGCCACGATCGACGGAGGCTACATCTCCCAGGCCTGGATCACGGGCACACCCGACCGGTGAGTGTTGGAAGCACAGGGGCCCAAAACGTAGAGTCCTCCCGATGCGCGCCGTCGTCACCGGTGCCGACGGATTCGTCGGTCACCATCTCTCCCAGCACCTCAGCTCGTGCGGCGACGACGTCATCGCATCATCGACCGACATCACCGATCGGGACGCACTCATCGCCGCCTTCGAAGCCGCCCGCCCCGAGGTCGTGTACCACCTCGCCGCCCAGGCGGATGTGGGGGGCTCGTGGGACTCCCCGGTCGAGACCCTCCGGGTGAACGTCGAGGGCACGCTCAACACTCTCGATGCCGCCCGACTCGCCGGGGCTCGGCGGGTTCTCGCCGTCACCAGCGCCGACATCTACGGCCGGGTCGACGAAGCGGATCTCCCACTGCGGGAAACGCAGGCACTCCGGCCGATCAGTCCCTACGCGGCGAGCAAGGCCGCTGCCGACATGATCTGCCTGCAGGCCACCCTCGCCTCCGGACTCGGAGTGGTGCGGGCCCGGTCCTTCAACCATCTCGGCCCAGGACAATCCGACCGGTTCGTCGCCTCCGCCATCGCAAGCCGGGTCGTCGCCTGCGAGCGCAGCGGAGCCACCGCAGTCCGCGTCGGAAACCTGGAGGCTCGCCGCGACTTCACCGACGTCCGCGACGTGGTTCGCGCCTACCGACTCCTGATGATCCATGGTGACGACGGCGAGGCCTACCACGTGTGCAGTGGGGTCGACCGCTCAGTTGCCGAGTTGGCCAATATCCTCATCGAGCAGGCCACGACCGACCTCTCCCTCGAAACCGACCCAGACCTGCTTCGCCCGGTCGATCTCAAAGTGCTCCGGGGAGACAATTCCAAGCTCGAGGCCTGCACCGGGTGGAAGCCCGACATCTCGATCGAAACCACCTTGCGCGACCTTCTCGACCACTGGCGGAACACCGTCCCGTCCAGTCACTGACATCTGAGGACTGCTGTGAACAAACGAGCACTGATCACCGGCATCACCGGCCAGGACGGCTCCTACCTCGCCGAGTTCCTGCTCGACCGCGACTACGAGGTGATCGGGATGGTCCGGCGCTCGAGCACTGTCAGCTTCGAACGCATCGCCCACATCCAGGACCAGATCCGGTTCGCGCCGGGTGATCTCCTGGACGAGGTCTCCATGATCGAGATCCTCCGCACCTACCGGCCACAGGAGGTGTACAACCTCGCCGCCCAGTCGTTCGTCCAGACCTCGTTCGGACAGCCCGTGCTCACCGGTGAGACCACCGCGCTCGGTGTCACCCGGTTGCTCGACGCGATCCGTCTTGTCGATCCCGAGATCCGCTTCTACCAGGCCAGCTCGTCGGAGATGTTCGGCAAGGTCCACGAGGTCCCTCAACGAGAGACCACCCCGTTCCATCCCCGCAGCCCCTACGGCGTGGCGAAGGTGTACGGGCATTGGATCACCCTCAACTACCGCGAGTCCTACGGTCTCCACGGCACCTCCGGCATCCTGTTCAACCACGAGAGTCCCCGTCGCGGCCTCGAGTTCGTGACCCGCAAGATCAGTCACGGCGTCGCCCAGATCAAGCTCGGCAAGGCCGAGGAGCTGCGCCTCGGCAACCTCGACGCCAAGCGGGACTGGGGTTTCGCGGGTGACTATGTCGAAGCCATGTGGATGATGCTCCAGCAGGACGAACCCGACGACTTCGTGATCTGCACCGGCGAGACCCACTCCGTGCGCGAGTTCTGCGAAGTGGCGTTCAGCCATGTCGGCCTCGACTGGGAGGAGTTCGTGAAGATCGATCAGACCTTCATGCGACCTGCGGAAGTGGATCTGCTGGTGGGTGATTCCAGCAAGGCCGAGGCGGTGCTCGGCTGGAAGGCTCGCACTTCCTTCGAGGAACTGGTGCAGATGATGGTCGATGCCGACATCGATCTGCTCGAAGGCCGACTCCGAGGTCTCGCCTGACGTGCACACGGTGCTCGCCGGCGGCGTGGGTGCCGCCCGCTACCTCCGTGGCGCGCTCGAAGCGTTCGATCCCGCCGAGGTCACCGCGGTGGTCAACGTCGGCGACGACATCGAGTTGCACGGCCTCCACATCAGCCCCGATCTCGACACGTGCACGTACACGCTGGCGGGTGCCATCGATCCCGAGCGCGGGTGGGGGCTCGCCGACGAGACCTGGCAGGCGATGGCCGAGCTCGATCGCTTCGGCGGTCCGGCCTGGTTCAACCTCGGGGACCGCGATCTCGGCACGCACCTCTTCCGAACCGGCCGACTGGCCGAGGGGGCGCCCCTCACCGAGATCACGGCCGAGATCTCCAGAGGATGGGGCCTCGAGTGCACCCTCCTGCCGGTGACCGATGATCGGCTCGAGACCCGGGTCACCCTGCTCGGCGGCGACGAGATCAACTTCCAGGAATACTTCGTTCGCCTGTCCCACGACGTCCCGGTGTCGGCCGTCCGTTTCGCCGGCTGTGAGACGGCTCGCGTCACCCCGGCTGCCCTGAACGCGATCGAGACCGCGGAGGCCGTGGTGATCGCACCATCGAACCCCATCGTCTCGATCGGACCCGTCCTGGCCGTACCGGGCGTCCGGGCCGCGATCGAGCACCGGCGGGACCGCAACGTCGCCGTGTCTCCGATCGTCGGTGGTGCGGCCCTCAAGGGTCCCGCCGATCGGATGCTCCGGGAGCTCGGCGAGGAGGCCACGGTCGTCGGCGTCGCCCGGCGGTACCGCGACCTCGCCGCCACCCTCGTCATCGATGACGTCGATGCCGACCTCGCTACCGACGTCGAGGCCGCCGGGATGCAGGCCGTCGTCATGCCGACCATCATGAGTGAACCGGGCGTCGCTGCCACGCTGGCCGCCGCGTGCCACCAGATCGGAGCCTCGGGGTGAGCGGACTGCAGATCATCCCCATCGAAACCATCGGCGAGGTCCGCCCCGGCGACGACCTCGCCGAACTCATCGCCTCGTCCGGAGCCGACATCCACGACGGCGACTGCCTCGTCGTGACCCAGAAGGTCGTCTCCAAGGCTGAGAATCGGCTGGCCTCGGTCGACCCCGAAGACCCGCTGTCCCACAAACCTCTGGTCGAGCGCGAATCGGTGCGGATCCTTCGCCGGCGAGGCGAGTTGATCATCAGTGAGACCGAACACGGTTTCGTGTGTGCGAACGCCGGGATCGATCTCTCCAACGTGGAACGAGGTCAGGCCGCCCTGCTGCCCGTCGACAGCGATCGCTCCGCCCGTGGCATCCGCGACCGACTGCAGGCCCGCCACGGCATCGACGTCGCCGTGATCGTCAGCGACACCTTCGGCCGCCCGTGGCGGCGGGGCGTCACCGATGTGGCCATCGGCTGCGCGGGGATCTCCGCGGTGGTGGATCTGCGCGGCACCACCGACGCCCTCGGAAGAGAGCTGATGGTCACCGAGGTCGCGATCGTCGACGAGATCGCCGCCGCCGCCGACCTGGTGATGGGGAAGGCGAAGGGGGTCGCGGTCGCCATCGTCCGGGGACTCGAACCCGACTGGTTCGGCCGCGGTGGAGTGGTCGAGGAGATCGTGCGGTCGCCGGCCGAAGACCTGTTCCGCTGATCCGCGGACTCGACTGCTCGCCTATCTGAAGCCGTCGGGATTCTGGCGTTGCCAGTTCCAGTGGTCGCGCAGCATCTCGGCGAGGCCGCGGGAAGCCTCCCAGCCGAGCAGGTCGCGAGCATGGGTGGGGTCGGCCCAGATCTTCGCGACGTCCCCCGCGCGACGTCCGACGATCTCATGGGGAATCGGCGCGCCAACGGCGATCTCCGCGGCCTTCACGACGTCGAGTACCGAGCTCCCGACACCGGTGCCGAGATTCACGGCGCTGCACCCGGCGAGGCCACGATCCAGCGCATCGAGAGCGGCGACGTGACCCTCGGCGAGATCGACCACGTGGATGTAGTCACGGATGGCCGTGCCGTCCGGAGTGTCGTAGTCGTCGCCGAAGACGGACAGCCGCTCGAGTCGCCCGACCGCCACCTGCATGACATAGGGCACCAGATTGTTCGGGATCCCGTTCGGGTCCTCACCGATCGCGCCGGACTCGTGAGCCCCGACCGGATTGAAGTAGCGCAGGAGTACCGTGTCGATTCCGGCCGAACCCGCGACGTCACGCAGGATCTGCTCGCTCATGTACTTCGTCCACCCGTACGGGCTCTCCGCACCCGTGGGTGCGTCTTCGGTGACCGGAATGGTGTCCGGCTCGCCGTACACGGTGCACGACGACGAGAACACGAGTCGGGTCACCCCGAACGCAACCATCGCCTGTAGCAGCCCGATCGTCGACCCCAAGTTGTTGCGGTAGTACTCGAGTGGCTTCTCGACCGACTCGCCCACCGCCTTGTGAGCCGCGAAGTGGACGACCTCGTCGATGGCGTGGTCTCGGAACAGTCGCTGCACTGCCTCGTGATCCAGGAGATCGGCCTCCACGAACTTCACGGCTTCGGAGGTGAGGCCGCGGATCGCGGCAACGGCTTCGGGGCAACTGTTCGCGAAGTTGTCCACGATCACCACTTCACGGCCCGTCTCGTACAGGGCGACCGCGGTGTGGCTGCCGATGTATCCGGCGCCTCCGGTGACCAGGACGGCCATGTCAGGCGCCGTCCGGGATCTTCACATCCTCGAGCACCGAGTCGGCCTCGATCACAACGTCATCGCCGATGATCGATCCCGCGCTGACCCGGGCGCGATCGCCGACTTGCGCGCGAGGCCCGATCACCGAATCCTCCACCAGGGCGGCCGAACCGATCCTCGCCCCGGGCGACACGATGGAACCTGTCACCGAGGCACCAGCGCCAACCGAGGCCCCGGCCATCACGACGGCACGATGCAGGCTCGCGTCCGGCGCGATCGACGCCTCGGACGACAGGCCATCGACCTCGACGCCGCGGACGCCGTCGACCATGTCCAACTGGATCTGGATGTAGGTGTCGGGTGTGCCGGCATCGACCCAGTAGGCATCGGACTGCACTGCCCACAGGCCGCGGTCCGTGACCATCGCCGGGAACGTCTCTCGCTCGATCGACACCCGGCGCCCGGAGTCGATCCGCTGGAGAACGGACGGCTCGAGCACATAGGTGCCGGCATTGATCCAATTCGTCGGTGCCTCCTCGAGCGGTGGCTTCTCGACGAACCCGAGAACCCGGCCCTCGGCGTCGGTGGGTACCACGCCATATCGCGACGGGTCCTCCACCGGAGTGAGGGCGATTGTTCCCTCCGCACCCACCTCGTGGTGGCGCTGCCACACCTCGCCGACATCGAGGTCGGTGAAGACGTCGCCGTTCACCACGATGAAGGTCTCGTCGATACCGGCGGCCTCCGCGGCGAAGCGGACCGCGCCGGCCGTGTCGAGGGGCTCCGGCTCGACGGCGTACTCGAGCGCCACACCGGCGCACTCGCCGTCCGGGTAGGCCTCGCGGAAGACGTCCTCGCGGTAGCCCAGGGACAGCACCACAGCTTCGACGCCGTGACGGCCCAGACCGCCGACCACGTGCTCGAGCATCGGCCGGTCGATCACCGGAAGCATCTGCTTCGGAGTACTGAGGGTGAGCGGACGGAGCCTGGTGCCGAACCCGCCGACGAGCACGATCGCCTTCATGAGGCCCTCCTCAGCGCCGCGCCGAGCCTGCCGGCCGGCTCACTCGCCGTCGCCGGAGTCCTCGGAATCGGAGTCACTCGTGCCGGAGTCGTCGGTGCCCGAGTCGTCGGTGACATCGAGCGGCACCGTTCCGGTCGAGATGAGGTCGGAACCAGTGCTGGCGTCGAGCTGAGCCAGTGAAGTGGCGCTCGGAGGCGGCGGATCCTCGCCGACCGGCACCATGGCGATGCTGAAGGCCTCGCGATCCTCGAGGAAGGCGATCGACTCGAAATCGCGGTCGTACACCGCGACGAGTTCGAGCTCGGGATCGACCTGCCAGCGGGCCACCTTGATGACCGCCTGCTCGTCACCACAGCCATCCTCGGTACGGATGTCGGGGAACTCGGGACC
>CAYFLT010000037.1:0-10405 GCA_964344055.1 uncultured Candidatus Nemicrothrix sp. | reverse complement strand
GTGCCGCGCATCGCCTCGAGGAACACCTGCATCACTGCGTCTTCGCCCGAGGATCCGGAGTTGAACGGGTGGATGTGGATGAGGCTGTCCTGGTGGCTGTGGATGCCGTCGGGATCGGAGGTGGACTGGTAGTAGGCGACCTCGCTGTCGCAGTTGTAGATCGAGTACGCGGCGTGCCAGTGGTCCTCGCCGACTCGCGGGGAGGCGAGTTCGTCGCGAGAGCTGCGGGCCACGACGACGAGCAGGATCCCGAGCACCACGACGACCGCGACGACGAGCGGGAAACCCAGCTCACGCGATTCGCTGGCGCCGCGCGAAGAGGCGGCCGCCTTCGCCGCGCGCTGGACCTTCTTGGACGAACTTGCTTTACCCACGGCGTGCAACGCTAGCGGCCCAGGGGCGCGCTCCATCGCGCGCCCTCAGGGTTTCAGCGCTGCCGAAGTTCGTCGAAGAGGCTGCTGTAGGCGGCAGCGACCCCCTCTGGGGACACCCAGGTTTCCACGAACGACCGGCCCCGCTCCCCCATGGCCCGCCGGGACTCGGGATCGTCGAGGAGGTCGGTGACCGCCGCGGTGAAAGCCGCGCTGTCCTCGGGGGGTACCGAACGACCGCACTCGTTGTTCCGCAGGACGTTCGCGACCTCGGTGTCGCGGTCGATCGAGGCCAGCACCGGTCGCCCTGCGGCGAGGATCGAGTAGAGCTTCGACGGCACCGACGAGCGAGCCAGCCCGCGCCGCAGCGCGATCACGTGGACGTCCCCGGTGGCGAGGACCTGCGGGAGGCGCTCCGGTGGCTGGAAGCTCGCGAATCGCACGTTCGGCAGGCCCTCGGCGAGCGCCTCGAGGCGGGGCCGTTCGGAGCCTCCGCCGTTGATGACGAAAACGACGTCGGTTCGATGCCGGAGCGCTTCGGCGGCGTCGATCATCAGATCCAGGGGCTGTGAGAAGCCGACGTTTCCGGCGTACATGACGACCACCTCGTCACCGATGCCCAGCTCCCGCCGGTAGTCGTTGCACCGATCGGTCGGGCGGATCCGTTCGGAGTCGACGAAGTTGGGGATGACCCGAACCCACGGGCGATCCCTCGGACCGACCTTGTCGGCGACGTTCTCCCTGAGGTCGTCGGACAGCACGGTGACCGCATCGGCTCGGCGGTACACGAACCGTTCGAGCCATCGCAGGACCGAAATCACGCGGGAGTTCGTGATGGCACCCACTTCGACGGCGACGTCGGGGAAGATGTCCTGCACGTTGAACACATACGGAGCGCGGCGAAGCCGGGCCGTGACCCAGCCGGCCAGCCCGAGGGTCAACGGCGGCGACATGGCCAGCACCACGTCAGGGCGACGGCGTCGGAACATGGCCACGATCGTCGCGAGAGTCGTGAACCCCGCGAGCGCGAGTGCCCGAGCCGGGATGTTGCGCTTGTCGGTGGGAAACGGATGCACGCGGGCGACCGAACCCCACGCAGTCCGCTCACGACGAAACGGCCGACCGCCCCACCCGGGCTCGACGGCGTGGTGGGTGTACCAGGGCAGGGAGGTGACGACGTCGATCTCGTGCCCGGCGTCCGCGAGTCGATGCACGATCTCGGTCATCACGACACCGGTCGGAGCCGCGTCCGGCTCGAAGTGAGGACAGATGACCAGGACGCGCACGGCCGAAGCCTTCCTCACGCGAGCGCATCGCGCCAAGCGGCGAGAAGGGACGCGGCCGCACCGTCCGGCTCGTATTCCGCCGCCCGCGCCGCGCCCGCCACCGCGAGCTCTGTGCGACGGCGATCATCACCGAGCAGATCCGCGATTTCGGCCGCCCATCGCTCCGGATCCTCGGGATCGACGAGCACACCGGCGTCCCCGACCACCTCCGGGAGGGCGGTGGCGTTGCCGGCCACGACCGGAGTGCCTCTCTGCATCGCCTCGAGCACCGGAAGACCGAAGCCCTCGTACTGGGAGGGGAACGCGACGACGTCGGCACGACCGGTCAGCTCCACGAGCGTGGCATGGTCGATCCGGCCGAGATGGCGGATCGACGAACCCTCCAGACCCGACGACCGGATCGATTCGACAACCTGCTCGTGGGCTCCACCACGGCCGCCGGTGAGAACGAGGAGCGCCTCGGGATGACGACGCAAGACACCGGGCATGGCCGAGATCAGCACCGAGTGATTCTTGTGAGGGTGGGTGACCGCGGGATACAGGATCAACGGCCTCGCGCCGAGCTCGCTGACCAGGGGTGACGGATCGCCCGGAGTGCGATTCGATCCGGCGGTCGACGACACGACCCGCACCCGGTCGTGGGGAACGCCCAGCCGTTCGACCACCCGATCCGCGACCCACTGCGAAGGAGTGCAGATCAGCGCCGCGGCCGCCGCGGTTCGGGGCAGCACCCACCGGAGGTAGCGCTGCTTCACACCGGAGAAGTTCTCGGGAAGGTCCAGGGGCTGGATGTCGTGGATGGTCACCACCGCGGGCCGACGCCCGCGAGCCGGCAGGCGGCCTCCGAAATGGTGGACCAACGCGGCCTCTCTCGTGACCCGGTTGAGCCAGGTCGATTCCACCGCAACCCGGTAGGGCCGTCGATGGATCGGGCCGCGGAAGGAGTATCGAGACTGCGGATCGGCGATCGACGGGTGGTTCAGAAAGAGCGAGCGATGACCGGCCACCCTCACCTCGAGGTCGTCGGCTCCCTTCTCGGCGACGGCTTCGAGGAGGCGGACGCTGTACTCCTCACTGCCGCCGACAGCACCCGGCACGATGAACGACAGGTTGGCGACGACAGCGGTCACGACGCCGCCTCCTCGTAGACAGCAGCCAGCGCGGCCGCGGTCGCATCCCAACTCATGGTTGCGGCCCGCCGCCGTCCTGCCTCTCCCAGCTCCGATCTGCGAGCGTCGTCGCTCACGAGGGCCGCAAGCGCTCCCGCGATCGCCTGCTCGCTTTCGGGGTCGACGAGCCTCGCCGCCGATCCGGCGACCTCCTCGGTGGCGGTGCCCCGGCTGGTGATGACCGCCGTGCCCTGCGCCATGGCCTCCAGGACCGGCATGCCGAAGCCCTCGAGCAGGCTCGGGAAGGCGAAGATGTCGGCCAGGTCGAAGACCACCGGGAGATCCCCAGCCGACAGCTCGCCGATGTGGCGCACATCGGCTCCGGTGGGGATGAGCGTGGCGAGGTCGAGACCCCAACCGTCGGGTCCGGCGAGGATCAGGGGAAGACCGGTCTCGGCCGCCGCATGCGCGGCGATCAGGCGATCCACGTTCTTTCGCGGTTCCGCGGTGCCGACCCACAGAACGAACCGGTCGGGCAGGCCGAGCCGGCGGCGCACCTCATCCCTCTGCCGGTCGTCGATCTCCGCCACCTCCACTCCCCAGGGGATCACCCGAATCCGACCCCGGTCGATCCCCTGCGCTTCGCAGTCGGCCGCAGTGACCTCGGATGGCACGACGATGACGGCGGCTTCCTCGCGGGCGAGCTCGAACGAGCGCCGCATGAACGACACCCCTCGCCGGGTGAAGTGCTGAGGACGATGGAGGAAGGCGAGATCGTGCACCGTGACCACGAGCGCGCCGGGCCCGCCGGGGGGAACCACTCCACCGGTCGCATGGACGACGTCGACCGGTCCGGTGAACCGCTCGACCGATGGCCGCCGGAGGCGGTGCCAGGCCTCGTAGAGGGCAAGCCGGGGCAGCGGGAGATGCCGGACGTCGAAGTCGACCGAGAGCGCGTCGGGAGCGGGCCGCCCATGGCGGGCCGCCACGCCGACGACCTCCCAGTCGTCTCGGTCGGCGAGCGCGCCGAGGCTGCGGACAGTGGAGGCGGCGGTCCCTCCCGGGACCCGGTGCCAGCACTGTTCGACCACGGCTGCGACACGTCGGGGCACGGGCCGGAGTCTGTCACGAGCGGCTACGATCTCCTCTCGATGGAGACTCCATTCCACGAGCGGCGGTTCTACATCACCGGCGGCACCGGCTTTCTCGGTGGCGCGGTCATCGCGGCACTCCGGCGACGGGGAGTCACCGACATCGTCGCTCCATCGAGCCGAGAGGTCGACTTCCGCGATCGGGAAGCCACCGACACCGCCATCGCGGAGGCGGCCCCCCACACGGTCATCCACCTCGCAGCCCGAGTGGGCGGCATCGGGGCCAACATGGCGGCTCCCGCCGATCTCTACTTCGAGAACCTCATGCTCGGCACGAACGTCATCGAGGCCTCGCGGCTCGCCGGCGTCGCGAAGACCGTGGTCATCGGCACGATCTGCTCGTACCCGAAACACACCCCGGTCCCGTTCCAGGAGACCTCGCTGTGGACGGGTTACCCCGAGGAGACCAACGCGCCGTACGGAATCGCCAAGCTGGCCCACCTCGTGCACCTGCAGGCCAACCAGGCCCAGTACGGCCAGCAGGGCGCCTACCTGATGCCGACGAACCTCTACGGCCCGGGCGACAAGTTCCATCCGGATGTGTCGCACGTGATCCCGGCGCTGATCCGCAAGTGTGTGATCGCCCGCGAGGAGGCGACCGAGGAGATCGAAGTCTGGGGCACGGGCGGCGCGAGCCGCGAGTTCCTCTACGTCGACGACGCCGCCGATGGCATCGTGCGAGCCACCGAGCTCTGGGCCGGACCGGAGCCGGTCAACCTCGGAGCCGACCGTGAACTACTCATCAAGGAACTGGTGGAGATCATCGCCGAACTGACCGAGTTCGAGGGAAGGATCCGCTGGGACGAATCGAAGCCCGACGGTCAACCCCGGCGCTCGGTCGACGCGTCCCGAGCCCGCGAGCTGTTCGGTTTCGAGGCCCACACCGACTTCCGCGAGGGGCTACGCGCCACCATCGACTGGTACGAGGACAATCGGGAACTCGCCGAGTCGAAGCGGAACTAACGCCCCGTTCAGGAGGCGTCGGCCAGGGCAGCGAAGTACTCGGCCGTTCGCTTGACGCCCTCGCGGAGTTCGATCTCCGGCTTCCACCCGAGCAGTTCCCTGGCTCGGGTGATGTCCGGGCGACGTTGGGTCGGATCGTCCACCGGCAGGGGCCGGGTGACGATCTCCGACGACGATCCGACGACGTCGATCACGATGTCGGCCAGCTCGCGAACCGTGAACTCGTTCGGGTTCCCGACATTGACCGGATCGTTCTCTTCTGAGTCGAGCAGTGCCAGGAGTCCACGGACTTCGTCGTCGACATAGCAGAAGCTTCGAGTCTGGCTTTCCTTCCAGCGCCTGGACGATGAAGTTCGAGACCACGCGACCGTCGCCGGGCCGCATGCGGGGCCCGTAGGTGTTGAAGATCCGAACGATGCGCGTGTCCAGGCCGTGGTAGCGGTGGTAGGCCATCGTCATCGCCTCGGCGAACCGCTTGGCCTCGTCGTACACGCCACGCGGGCCCACCGGATTCACGTTCCCCCAGTAGTCCTCGGTCTGGGGATGGACGTGAGGGTCGCCGTAGACCTCGCTGGTCGAGGCGAGGAAGTACCTCGCGCCCTTCGCCTTGGCCAGGCCAAGGGTGTTGTGGGTGCCGAGCGAACCCACCTTCAGGGTCTGGATGGGCATCTCGAGGTAGTCGATCGGGGACGCGGGGCTCGCGAAGTGAAGCACCATGTCCACTTGGCCGGGCACCCAGACGAAGGTGCTGACATCGTGCATGACGAATGTGAACCGAGGCTCGGTGAAGAGGTGCTCGATGTTGGCGACGTTGCCGGTGATCAGGTTGTCGATCGCCACGACCTCGTCCCCGCGGGCGAGCAGCTTGTCGCAGAGGTGAGAACCGAGGAAGCCGGCGCCGCCGGTGATGACGACGCGCGCCATCAGCTGCGACCCACTCCCTGGTAGCTGAAGCCGCGACGGCGGAGCGCACCGCGGTCCAGGAGGTTCCGGGCGTCGATCACGTGCCGTTCGGCCATGCTGTCGGCGACCTTGTCGAGGTCGAGCCACTTGAACTCGTCCCATTCGGTCCCCACCACGAGCGCCGAGGCACCCTCGCAAGCGGCGTAGGCGTCATCGACCACCTCGAGGCCATCGATGTCGAGTCCCTTCACCGCAGGGTCATAGCCCCGGACCTTGGCGCCCTTCGCGATCAGGCGCTTCGTGACCTCCAGGGCCGGCGACTCACGGATGTCGTCGGTACCCGCCTTGAAGGCGAGGCCGAGCATGGCCACGGTGGCACCGTCGAGCGACGTGACCGACTCGACCTTTCGGACCACCCGGTCGAACTGCTCGTCGTTGACCTCCACCACGCCTCGCAGGAGCGAGAAGTCGTAGCCGGCCTCGTCGGCGATCGTGATGATGGCGCGAGTGTCCTTCGGGAAACACGAACCGCCCCAGCCGGGACCGGGTCGGAGGAACTCGTGGCCGATGCGATGGTCGTAGCCCATTCCGAGCAGGACGTCGTTGACGTCTGCGCCGACCGCCTCGCACACCGCGGCGATGGCGTTCGTGAACGACAGCTTGGTGGCGAGGAAGGCGTTGGCCGCGTACTTGCAGGTCTCCGCCGACGCGGGGTCGGTGACCATGATCGGCGCACGGACACCCAGGTACAGGGAGGCCACCCGGCCGGCCGCGCTCTGGTCGTCGGCACCGATGACCACCCGGTCGGGATTCAGGAAGTCGTCGACCGCGGTGCCTTCCCGCAGGAATTCCGGGTTGGAGACCACGGGAATGTCGGAGCGGCCCAGCGCGTGCTCGACCAGCAGCGTCGAACCGACCGGAACGGTGGACTTGTTGACCACCACCGTGCCTGGCTGGAGGTGAGGGCTGATCTCTCGTGCGGCGGACTGGAGATAGGAGAGGTCGGCCGATCCGTCGGCTCCCTGGGGCGTCGGTACACACAGATAGACGAAATCCGCGTCACCGACCGCGTGCTCTGCACCCAGGACGAACGACAGGTTGCCGTTGTCGATGCCCTCGCGGACGAGATCCTCGAGGCCCGCCTCGTGGATGGGGATTTCACCACGCGTGAGGCTCTCCACCTTCTCGGGAACGATGTCCGCGCAGATCACCCGGTGACCGAGATGGGAGAAACAGGCCCCCGTGGTGAGACCGACATAGCCGGTACCGATGACCGCGATCGTGCTGTTCATATCCACTCCTCGAAGCGACTCAGTCTTTCGGATCGGCACCCGCACGCCGGGTGTGAGTCTACGGAGCGGTGAGTCACCCTCGGCGGCAGCTGCAGGGATCCTGCGGTCCGCCGGTCAGCCGCAGGTCTCGCCCTCCGGTGGACGACCGATGGTGTGAGCGCGCGTGGTCGTGGTTTGGACCGACCCGGACTCCGCGCCCTCGCCCGGATCCGTTCCGCTCGCGGCGGGGGCCGGCCCGTCCGTGGTGGTGACCGCAACGGTCGTCGATGTGGTGGTGGACGGGAGAGTGCTCGTCGTCCCGAGATCCGGCACCGAGACGTCCCCGTGAGCGTCGATGGCCGCCCGGGTCTCGGCCAGATCGTGGGGGAAGAAGAAGGAGACCTGTTCGAACTCGCTTCCGAGTAGGAGGGTCAGGTCGGTGGCGCTCGGGTCCTCGACCAGCGCCGGCACGGGGATCAGATAGCGGGCGAGGAGTTCCGCTTCGGAGCGCGCTCCGGGTGGATAGACGACAACCGACGGCTCCGACGAGTTCATGATCTGTTGTTGACCGGTGACGTCGAACCCGACCTCGTCGACGAGGACCTCCGCGGCAGAGTCCACCTCGAGGATGTCGGCGCCCACCACGCTGAAGCGCACGTCGGCGGGCGACACTCCGTCCGCTACGCCCCTGAAGATGTCGAGCACGTCGTCGTTGTGCTCTGTCTTCGCGTCGTGCAGCACGAAGGTGAGGTGCTTGTACTCGTCTTCGGGGATCACGTCGAGCGTGAACCGCTGGAGCGACTCCGGGTCGAAGTCTGCGAATGCCTCGGCCAGATCGATGAGCTCGGCGGGCGTGAGGCCCGAATCGAGCACCACGCTCTGCGCGCCGGCCTCGATGAGCGCGGCCATGGTCGGGAGATTCCTTGCGCCTCTGGCAACCGCCCGATCGAGGGCCAGGACCAGGAAATCCTGCTGGCGCTGGATCCGAGCCAGATCCGGCTGATCGGCCCCGATCGACACCCACTCGCCGTCGATGAACTCCTCGTACTGCCGGGCTCGCACATATGCGAGTGACTCGGTGCCGTCCATGACGACGCACCCGGCCACCGGCACATCGAGGTGGCTCGCGAGATCGCGGGCCGGGTTCTCGAACCAGACCGGCACACCACCCAGTTGGTCCACCACCTCCTGGAATGCGAGGAAGTCCAACTGGACGTAGTGGTTCAGCTGGACGTCGAAGGTGTCGGTGATCGTCTCGATGAGGAGCTCTGGGCCGCCGATGAGGGTGGTGGCGTTGATCTTCCACTCCTTGGACCGGGGCACGTCGACGACGAGGTCCCTCGGAATCGACACCACCCAGACCTGGCGGGCGATCGGGTCGACCCGGACCAGCGAGATGCTGTCGGCGTTGAACGTTCCCCGGTCGTCGTAGTCCCGGTCGATGTGCACCGGACTGTCGGGATCGAGTCCGAGCGCGCTGTCGTTGCCGATGATCAGGAAGTTGACCGGCGTGCCGGGTTCGGTCTCGGTGACGAGGAGGTCACCCGAGATCTGCACCCGAGGGATCTCGGCCACTGCGACATAGAGGTTCTGGACGAACCAGGCGGCCGCGAGCGCGCTTCCGATCACACCCACACACGCGAGCATGACGATCCGCTGAGGCCATGTTCGCCTCAGGACGACCTTCCCGTCGGCCACCACGGCGCCGGATGGTAGCCGCGGCTCCTGCCTTTCTCTCAGCGGCCCTCCGACGGCTGACCTCGGTACCGGCTCATTCCGAACGAAGGTGGACCACGTCACCGACGGACACGACGTGCACCGTGTCGCCGCCGTCCACCAGGAGGTGACCATCGGCATCGAGGTCCAGCGCCGTACCCACGAGCGTCCGGCCTTCCGGTAGGAGCACGCGAACCCGGGTGCCGAGCGTGGCCGAATGGCGGCGTAGCTCTTCGGTGACACCATCACGATCGCCGAGACGAGGCGGCAGGCCCTCGATGAGCGCGGCGAGTAGGGCGTCTCGATCCGCGTCGCCGCCGCACAGCGAGATCGACGTGGCACCGTCGAACCCGATGGGGCCGACGTTCAGCCCCACGCCGACGACGACGGTGGCGGGGTCGCTGGGGACGAATTCGGCGAGGATCCCGGCCAGTTTCCCGGGGTGTGGCCCTCCAGCGACCACGAGGTCGTTGGGCCACTTCATGGCCACCGGCGGCGGCACGAGACCATCCGCCGCACTCCGCGCCGCCGCTGCCACGGCGGCCACGACGTCGCTCGCGGTGCGCTCGGTGGCCGGGAGCCGGAAGCTCGCCAACAGGTGATCGCCCGCCGATGCTTCCCAGACCCGATCGAGCCGACCACGGCCACGGGTCTGGAGGTCGGCCACCAGCACGGCCGGCTCGGTCAGCCCTCCGCGGGCCTCCTCGGCGAGATCGGTGTTGGTGGAGCCGGTGCGCTCGAGATGGCGGAGCCGGCCGAAGCCCGCCTCGGGTGCGGCCAGCGAGGCGAGCACAAAGGGATTCGCGTCTGGGGTCGCCAAATCGGCCTGCATTCAGGTAGTCATTAGCACGTGTTTTCCAAAGTGCTCATCGCAAACCGGGGGGAAATCGCAGTTCGGGTGATCCGAGCCTGCCGCGAACTCGGCATCCCCACCGTCGCGGTCTACAGCGACCTCGACCGCGATTCGCTTCACGTCCGACTTGCCGATGAGGCCTTCGCGCTCGGTGGACAGACCGCGGCCGAGTCCTACCTCGACACCGACGCGATCCTTTCGGCGATCGAGAAGAGTGGTGCCGACGCCGTCCATCCGGGCTACGGGTTCTTCTCCGAGAACGCCGATTTCGCAAGGGCGATCACCGAACGAGGCGTGACCTTCATCGGTCCGCCCCCTGAGGCCATCGAGGTCATGGGTGACAAGATCTCGGCTCGCGAGGCCGCCGAGCGGGTCGATGTGGCCGGGGTCCCCGGCACCACCGACCTCATCACGGACCCCGCGGAGATCATCGCGTTCGGCGACGAACACGGCTGGCCGGTTGCGATCAAGGCGGCCTACGGCGGCGGCGGTCGCGGCATGAAGGTCGTCAACAACGCAGATGAGGCCGCGGACCAGCTCGACAGCGCCAAGCGCGAGGCCACCAGCTACTTCGGTCGCGACGAGTGCTACATGGAGCGCTATCTCACCAAGCCGCGCCACGTCGAGGTCCAGGTGCTCGCCGACAGCCACGGCAACTGTGTCTATCTGGGCACCCGCGACTGCTCGGCGCAGCGCCGGCACCAGAAGCTGATCGAAGAGGCACCGGCCGCCGGCATCCCCGACGAGATCATCACGGCGATGGGCGAGGCGGCGGTGAAGGT
>CAYFLT010000036.1:42856-43355 GCA_964344055.1 uncultured Candidatus Nemicrothrix sp. | reverse complement strand
TTCATGCGGATCGAGCTGGCCGACTTCGCGCTGGTCCTCGACGAGGAGACGGTGGCGACCAGGCACGACCGTTTCCGCTCCCTCGCCCTGGAGGAATCCCGTTGAACACCCCGCACGCCATCCTCGCCCGGATCGTGGCGCCCGTGATCATGCTGCTTCTCCTGGTGGCGGCCGCCCCGGCCGGCGCCCAGGACGCCGACACTGCCATGCCCGGCCTGACCACCGATCGCCGTCAGCAGACCGTCGGCGAGTACGACCTGCTGCCGGCCAGCCAGACCGAGGTCGAGCTGTCCCTGCGCGACGCGGTGACCCGCGCCCTGCGCAACCACCCCGACCTGCAGGCGCTGTGGCACTCCGGCGACGCCGAGTCCATGGACAGCCAGGCCGAGCGGAGCTCCTTCGACACCTTCCTCGAGGCGGCGGTCACCGTGCCGGTGTCCACCGACAAGCTGGTGTACTCCAAGGAACTGGCCAACGTGGCGCTGACCCGCCAGTTCAC
>CAYFLT010000036.1:42407-42756 GCA_964344055.1 uncultured Candidatus Nemicrothrix sp. | reverse complement strand
CGGCCGCGGCTCGGACGCCAACCTGGCGCTGTCCCGCGCCGAGGACCTGGACTTCCAGGGCGTGGCGGCCGAGTACCGCCGCGCCGCCAAGAGCGTGGTCTACACCGTGGAGGACGCGTACTGGCGCCTGTTCGCCGCGCAGCAGATCGAGACCGTCTTCGCCGAGGCGCTGACGGCCGCCGAGAACCTGCTGAAGATCTCCGGCGACCAGTTCCAGGCCGGCGAGCTGTCGCGGCTGGAACTGACGGTGGCCGAGGCGGGCGTGGCGTCGCGCCGCGAGCACGTCATCCTGGCCCGCATCGAGACCGACAAGGCGCGCGACGCCCTGCTGGCCCTGCTGCTGGGCAGC
>CAYFLT010000036.1:32312-42339 GCA_964344055.1 uncultured Candidatus Nemicrothrix sp. | reverse complement strand
TCGCCCAGCCGCCTGTCGGCCGACGTGACCCTGCTGACCCTGCCGGACACCCTGTCGTCCGAGGCCCTGAACCTGCCGTCGCTCACCGACGTGCTGGCCAACCGCCAGGACTACGTGTCCTCGGAGATGGCGCTGGCGGCCGCGGACGAGCAGATCAAGGCCGCCCGCAACCTGGGCCGCCACCGCGTGGATCTCACCCTGGAGATGGGCTACGCGTCCATGGGTCCGAGCCTGGGCACCGAGTACATCGACCCGACCACCGGCGAGGCCGTGTCCGGCGCCTACGTGTTCGTGGGCGGCGAGCTGGGCATGTCCCTCAACGGCACCCACGCCAGGGCCGACAAGCACCGCGCCGCCGCCCGTCGCCGGGCCGCCCACTACAACCGCGAGGCCATGGCCCGCGCCATCGTGCTGGAGATCCGGCAGGCGCGCCTGGACCTCGAGTCGAGCATCGAGCGCATCCGCGTCACCCGCACCGCCCGCGAGGCGGTGGAGGAGCAACTGCGCGGCGAGCGCAAGAAATTCGCCATGGGCCGGACGACCAACCAGTCGGCCCTCCTGTACGAGAACGATCTGCGGTCGGCGCGCATCCGGGAGATCCGGGCGCTGGCCGACCTCCAGGTGGCCGCGGCGCGTCTGCGCCTGGCCATGGGAACGACCCTCGACCACTTCGGCCTGGGGGCCCTCCCCGCGGATGAGGAGCGCCTCGTAGGCACCGGCCCGTTGGGCGGCCTGCTTGGCCAGCACCTGACCCAGCAGGTTGGAGGTCTTGACGTCCCGCCTCGCCCAGCGCAGATCGAGGGCGGTCTGCATGGTGATCACCGGCGGCAGCTCGTCGGCGGCCGTGCCATAGGAGCCCTGGGTGAAGGCGAACACTGTCGGGGTGAGACCGGGACGGGGGACGTAGTCGCGTTCGGCAACCCCACGGGTGACGTGCAGGTAGAGGAAGCCCTCGTCGACCCCGTTGACATTGATCAGCGCCATGAGCGAGCGCCACAGGTCGGCCTCGTCGAACGGAACCGCCATGTCGAGCTCACCGAGGGATCGGCAGAGGCGGGCGAAGTGCCGCCGGGAGTCGATGATCTGGCCGTCGAGCACGCCGAAACCCTCGTAGACGGCGTCGGCGAAGAGGAGCCCCCGGTCCATCACCGGCACGACCGCCTCGGCTTCGGGCACGAGCGACCCGTTGAGGAGGATCCGCCGGGTCATCGATCCCTCCGAGCCAGGAAGCGACCGGGTCTCGTGCCGGTGGGGGCACCCGCCGACCACGCCACGCGACCGCCGACGATCACCGAGTCGATCCCGGTCGCCGCCCGCTCGGGGTCGTCGAAGGTGGCTGTGTCGGCGATCCGGGCCGGGTCGAACACCACCAGGTCCGCGACATTGCCGACCGCGATCTCGCCGCGGCCGTGCAGGCCGAAGGTGGCGGCGGTCAGGCCGGTCATCTTGTGGACCGCAGCCGGCAGCGAGAGCAGCTTCTGATCGCGGACATAGCGGGCGAGCACGCGCGGGAACGTACCCCACAACCGCGGGTGGGGTCGGCCCCGGCCAGGGAGCCCGTCGGAGCCGACCATCGCTGCCGGGTGGGCGAGGATCCGCCGAAGGTCGCCCTCGTCGATCTGGAAGTAGATCGCGCCGGCCGGTGAGAGCCGATCGATCGCCTCGGTGCGACTGCATCCCCAGTCCGCGACGATGTCTTCCAGCAAGCGGCCGGCCTGTTCGGGCTGGGGCTCGGACCAGGAGACCAGGACCGATTCCGCGCTCCGGGCGAAGTCGTCCAGCAGCGAGGTGGACGATGCCGTGTAGGGGTAGACGTCGAGCCCGACCTCCTGGTGCACTCGGGCCTCATCGACCACCCTCAGGGTCTCGACGCTGCGCCCGTAGTTCGCCGGTCCCGCGCACTTGTGGTGCGACAGCACGAGCGGGGCGGCCCCGGCCCGGGCGGCTCCGAGTGCCTCCCGCACGGCGTCGACCACGTGGTCGCTCTCGTCGCGCACGTGGGAGGTGTAGACGGCCCCCGGCGTTTCGCCCACCAGCGAGGTGAGACACGCCATCTCCGCCTCGTCGGCCGGCGCACCCGGGGGGTAGTCGAGCCCCGAGCTCATCCCGATGCACCCGTCGTCGAGGGCGGTCGCCAGGAGCGCCCGCAGTTCGCCGCGTTTCTCCGCGGTGGCAGGCCGGCTCAGATCCTCGAGCACCGTGGCCCGCAGGGAGGTGTGGCCCGCGAGGAGAGCGATGTTGATCGCCGGCCCCGCGGCCGTCACCGCGTCGCGATACAGGGCCACGGTGGAGTACCGGAACACCTCGTCGTCGCCGATCAGCGGGAACGGAGCCGGCAGCGCATCGCGCCGGGTGAGCGGGGCCAGGCTGATGCCGCAGTTTCCCGCGACAACGGTGGTGACGCCCTGGGACAGCTTGGCGGTCATCTGTGGGCTGTCGAGAACGGCCTGGTCGTCGTGGGCGTGGGCGTCGATGAAACCGGGGGCCACCACCCGGTCCTGCCCGTCGATCTCCAGTTCGCCGACGAAGCCCGCGCCCGCGTTGCCTGGGTCGCCTGGGTGGCCCGCGTCGCTCCCGGTGATCCCGACGATCACCCCGTCGGTCACGGCGACGTCGGCGCGCCGCCCTGGGGCGCCGGTCCCGTCGAGGACGGTCGCTCCCCGGACGACGAGATCGACGGACTCGGCCAACGACGGGCTCAAGCCGGCAGGGACGCCGGATCGTGCAGCGGGAGGGGCTCCTCGCCGAGCATCGAGGCGTAGGTGTTGTGGTAGTGGTGAAGTGCCGGCTCGTTGCGGCCGAACACGATCCGGTCCAGCGCCCCCGAGTTCGCGGTGGCCTGTTGGGCCGCGCTCATCACATAGTCCTCGTCGCGGATGATGCGGGCGAAGGCGTGGGCGATTCCGGCGAAGAGCTCACCCCGCGCGTCGTCGGGCGCGGCCGCTTCGGTCGCTTCGGGCCGCAGGTAGAAGTCGATCCGGCTGACGTGATGGCCCGGGTCGCCCGGCGTGGGGTAGGCCCGCACGAGGAAGCAGCCGGCGACGAACGGCATGAGGACGACGTTCGGGAAGATCCAATAGACGGGTAGGCCGGCCACGGTGATGTCCCATTCCTCCTCCGGCTTCTCCCGCATCCAGTCGATGTCGCGCTTGCAGAGGATCATCCGGTGGTTGTGACCGTCGTCGTCGTAGCACTGGACGTTGCCGTGGAAGCTGTTGAACAGGGTGTCCCTGTGGAGTGCGCCGAAGTGGTACGTCTCGCCGAAGGTGTCCATCGCCAGCTTCCAGTTGCAGGCGGTGTCGTAGGTGTCGCGGGTGAGCGGGGCCAGCTCGTCGAATCGCCAGGTCGAGAACTCGTCGTCGAGCCAGTCGCCCAGGAGCCGGTCGAGATCCATCCCGCCCTCGGGATCCGGGTTCACGAACAGCAGACCATGGCGCTCCTCGGCGGGCAGGGGGACCAGCCCGAGACACGTCTGATCGACCTCGCCGAAGTGATCCTGGTTGGGGAGGCCCACCAGGGTGCCGGCGGGATCGTAGGTCCAGGCGTGAAAGGCACAGGAGAACCGGCGCTTTGTCCCCCGTGCTTCGGGTTCGAGGCCGGCACCCCGGTGGCGACAGGCGTTCACGAAGGCCCGGAACACACCGTCGTCGTGCCGCGTGGCGAGAATCGGGGTGCCGAGGTCGTCGTTGGTGAGAAACGACCCCGGTTCGGGCAGGTCGCGGGACATGCCCAGACACTGGGGCATCGAGCGGAACCACTCCTGCCATTCCCGATCGGCCCGGACCGGGTCGGTGAACACGCTCGTGTCCTGAACCCGAACCCCTCCGGCGTCGACGTTGGTGCCGGCGTCGAGATGGGCGAGCAGTTGCTTGATCAGCCGGACCTGGACCTCGTGGCGCATGCCAAGACCCTAGGTGGTCCCGGCTCAGCCCTTCAGCCCAGCTCACCTCCGTAGATGCCGACGAAGCTGACCATCTCGCCGGGGTAGCCGCCGAGGTTGTGGGTGAGGCCGAGGGTGCGGTCGGTATCGGGGATGCGGCGATCCTCGGGCGCTTCGCCCCGCAGCTGGAGCCAGACCTCGTAGAGCATCCGGAGCCCGGAGGCACCGACCGGGTGACCGAACGACTTGAGCCCACCGTCGGTGTTGACGGGCAGCCGGCCGTCGAGGGCGAAGTCGCCGTCGAGCACGTCCTGCCAGGCCTGGCCCGGGTCGGAGAAGCCGAGGTCCTCCATGAGCACGAGTTCGGTAGGGGTGAAGCAGTCGTGCACCTCGGCCACCGCAATCTCGTTGCGGGGATCGGTGATGCCGGCCTGGGCGTAGGCGTCGTCGGCGGCCCACTTGCACTCCGACAGGGTGGTGTAGTCGTAGTCGGGGTCGAGGGATCCGGCTCCGGTGCCGGCCACGAAGGAGAGCGCCTTGATGTAGAGCGGGTTCGGGCAGTACTTCTCGGCGTCCTCGGCGCGGCACATGATGACGCCGGCGGCACCGTCGGCCACACCGGCACAGTCGAACACCGAGAGGCGGCCGGCCACCGCTGCCATCTGGCAGATCTGCTCGGCCGAGGTCTCCCGGCGGAACTGGGCCAGCGGGTTCCGGGCCCCGTTGTAGTGGTTCTTCTCGGCGATTTTGGCCACCACGTAGCGCAGCTCGTCCTCGTCGACCCCGTACTTCTGGGCGTAGGCCGGGAGGATGAGTGCGAACATCGAGGCGGCGGTGAGGGTGCGCTGGGTGCCGTCGGTGGGGATGGGGAAGGCGTTGAGGCCCTGATAGCCGCCGTCCTTCACCTTCTCGGCACCGAGCGCCATCACCACGTCGTAGGCGCCCGACGCCACCGCGTAGGCGGCCTGGCGCATGGCCTCGGAGCCGGTGGCGCAGTAGTTCTCGACCCGGCTGATCGGCTTCCCGTGGATCTTGAGTGGCCCACCCATGGCCAGACCCGACGCGGCCGACTGGGAGGTGCCGAACCAGAAGGCGTCGACGTCGTCCTGACTGATCCCGGCCGAGCGGTAGGTGGCCTGGGCGCCTTCGATGATCAGGTCGTCGAGCGATTTGTCCCAGTGTTCGACGAAGGGGGTGCACCCGACCCCGATGATCGCCACCTGGTCCTTGATCCCGTGCGATCCCATCAGCCTGCCTCTCCTCGCTGCGGACGGCGCCGCGAATCCGCGCTCACCGCCGGGCCTCGCGGACCGGACGGACCTTCCAGAAGTAGTTGTGGATCTCGTCGGCGGTGTAGAGCCGCCGGAAGGTCGGCTCCACCCGACTACCGACCTCGATCTCGTCGGCGTCGACGTCGGTGAGCTCGAGCGGGGCCCGGCCGCCGCCATCGAAGTCGACCACCGCGAACACCACCGGAGGGCTCGGCGAGTAGACCAGCCGGTCGACGGTGAAGCTCACCACCGTGCCCCTCGTGTCGGCCATCGGCACCAGTTCCATGTCGTCCACCGCGCCACCCTTCTCCGACACCCGAGCCGGCGGGAGATGGACCATCCCCGAGGAACGGTCGCGGGAGCCGACGAAGCCGAACTTCCAGCTCTCGCGCCGATGGGCGGCCGAGGCCGACGGCCGAGTGGGCGGGGGGCGGTTCGGCGGCTCTACGGCCACCAGGCCGCGCCACGAGAGGTACTTGCCGTAGTCGATCGGCGCACCGGAGGCGACCTGGTCGGCGACCGGCGAGCTCGCGGTGTAGGAGCCCAGTGCATCGGTGGTGCGCAGGACCACGACCTCGACGCCGTCGGCCAGCATCACCACCGCGATCGTCTGGCCCGGTGATGCCGCCTCGATGGCAGCCGTCAACTGGAGCGCGGCGTGAGCGGTGCCGGTGTTGCCGACGGTGCCGGACAGGTCGTCGACGATCCGACCGGCGTCCACGCCGAACACTCGGGAATTCCGCTTCACGGCCCTGCCGTGCAGGCCGGCGACCACTAGATGGTCGACCGCGTCCGGGGTGAGACCGGTGTCGGCCATCGCGGCGTCCCACGCCTGCGTCATCAGAGGGCCGTACACCACCTCGCCGAATCGTTCCTCCCAGGCCCGCGACCGCTCGGCACCCGGCACCCGCCACCGTTCGAGGAACTCGTCGGTGGCGACACCGCACCCGAGATACTCGGCGAGCACCGGGCCGGCCGAGTCGTCGCCGACGAGGAGCGCAGCAGCACCGTCGCCGCCCGCGGCCTCGTCGGCCGAGGTGGCCATGCCGTCGCGCTGGTCGGCAGCGATCACCATCGTGGTGGGGCCGGCGGTGAGCGCGGTGCGAAGGGCACCGATGCCGGACCGGAGGGCACCGCCGAAATCGAGAGCCCCGACCGAGCCGCCGAGCCGGAGTGCCGCGTGGATCGCGGCGGCGTTGGTCTTCTCGAGATAGGCGGGGCTGGACGTGGCGAACCAGAGCGCCCCGACCGGGCTGCCGTCGGCCTTCCCGGTGCCGTCGAGGGATCGCAGGGCGATCCGGGCCGCCTCCACACCCATCGTGGTCGTGTCCTCGTCGAAGCCGGCGACGGCTCGGGTGCCCCGGCCCCCACCCTTGCCGAACAGGGCCGAGATCTCACTCCGGTCCAGCCGGCGATGAGGCACGTAGGCCCCGGAAGCGATGATGCCGCGCATTGTGCGTTGAACCCCTCGTGTGTCCCTGGCGAAACCTGACGAACCGTCAGAAACCCTAGCGGGACTTGCGAGCGGTGCCGAAGAGCGGCAACGTGCAGCCCATGACCGAACCCCGTGGTGCTGAGACCGTCGAGCTCCTGCAGGCGATGATTCGCAACGCCTGTGTGAACGAGGGCACCGAGGAGTCGGGCCACGAGCAGCGCAACGCCGACCTTCTCGCCGGCTACCTCGAAGGGGCCGGACTCGATGTCGAGCGGTTCCATGCCGCCCCGGGCCGTACCTCGCTCGTGGCCCGGATCGAAGGACACGACCCCGACGCTCCGAGCCTGTGCCTGAACGGTCACACCGATGTCGTGCCGGTGACCGCTGACGGCTGGCGGGAGGACCCGTTCGGTGGCGAGATCATCGACGGTGAGGTCTGGGGACGGGGGGCGGTCGACATGCTGAACCTCACCGCCACGATGGCCGTGGTCACCCGCCACTTCGCCGAGACCGGATGGCGGCCGAGGGGGGACCTCGTGTTCTTCGCGGTGGCCGACGAGGAGGCCGGGTCCAAGTACGGGGCCCGCTGGATGGCGGACAACCATCCGGACGTGATCACCACGGACTACGTGCTCACCGAGAACGGCGGCCTTCACACCGGATCCGCCGAGTCACCGGCGATCTCGATGACCGTGGGCGAGAAGGGCGTGGCATGGCGCAAGCTCCGCGTCCGGGGGATTCCAGGCCACGGCTCCATGCCGTTCCGCACCGACAACGCCCTCGTGAAGGCCGCCGCGATCGTGCAACGCCTCGCCGACTACCGACCGCCGCCCCGTTTCCACGAGTTCTGGCGTCCCCAGATCGAAGCCATGGATCTTCCCGACGAGATGAAGGCGGTCCTGTTGGACGAGGGCGCAATCGACGAGGCGCTCGCGGCGATCCCGAGCCGACCGGCGGCGAGCCATCTCCATGCCTGCACCCACACCACGTTCTCGCCGAATGTCGCAGTCGGCCAGACCAAGACCAACGTGATCCCCGACGTGGTCGACATCGAGGTCGACGTTCGCACCCTGCCCGGAGACGGTGCCGACGAGGTGGAAGCCCATCTCCGCGCGGCCCTGGGCGATCTGTACGACGAAGTCGAGACCACCGCGCTGATGAACGACGAGTCGTCGGTGAGCCAACCGGGAAGTCCGCTGTGGGATGCGATGCAGCGCGCCGCGGCGCGGCCGTTCCCCTCCTCGCGGTTGATCCCTCAGATGAGCCCGGGATTCACCGACGCCAGGGTGCATCGGGATCTCGGGGCGATCGCCTACGGGGCGGGTCTGCTGAGCCCATCCGTCAGTCCGAGCGAGTTCGGGTCGAGGTTCCACGGCCACGACGAACGCATCGACATCGAGTCCCTCGAGCTGACGACACGCTTCTACCACGAGGTCGTCACCGACATACTGGGGTGAGGGAAGCCGCTCGGGTCCGGGCGATCCCCGGCTCGGTCGGCCGGGCTCGATAGGTTTCGCGGCGGGATCTTTTGCACCCTGCCCCGAGACCCCCCGGCTCCTCTACGCGGAACGCCGAGAAAGCAGCCCGGCCGATGTCGAAACCACCCCGCAGCTACGACCAGTTCTGCCCCGTGGCCGTCTCCCTCGACGTGCTCGGCGACCGCTGGACGATCCTCCTGCTCCGGGCCCTGCTGTGGTCCGGCCCCTTGCGGTTCAACGAGATCTCCGACCGCAATCCCGGTCTGTCCTCGAGTGTCCTCACCGAGCGGCTCCGTGACCTCGACGGCCACGGCCTGATCGAACAGATCGACGAACCGAAGCGGCGCTACCGCCTGACCGCGGCGGGCGAGCGGATCTCCGATGTCATCGACGCGCTCTATGGTTTCGGACTTCCACTGATCGTCGGCGCCCGGGTCAGCCCCGCGATGTTCGCCTACGCCGTCGCGGACTGTGAACGGCGGCGCCGGCTCGACCTGCTCGACGTCGCCGAACGGGCCCTCGTGCAGGTGACCATCGACGACGCTGACGCGCTGGTCGAGGCCGCGCCGGGATCGCTGCGAGTGGCCACCGAGGGCACGCCCACCGCTCACATCAGTTGCGATGGAGCCACCCTTGCGGCGCTCCTCGGCGGCCTCCTCAACTATCGCGAAGCAGTGGCATCGGCGTCACTTCGAATCACGGGTGACGAACACGCGGCCGAGGTCGTTGTCGGTCTCCTGCGCGCCGCCGACGAGATCCCCGCCAACACCTGACCTGTCCGCGACGGTCAGATCCCCGACGCGATCCCGGTCAACGCACGCGGGTCCGCGGCGCCGGCAAGCGAACCGAACTCGGTGATCTCGATCGCATGCGCGTGACCGAAGCCGCCCTGGTCGGTCACCACCACGTCGTGGCCCCGTTCGGCCAGCGCTGACCGGATGGCGTCGGGCACATGGTCTTCGAGTTCGACCCGGCGGCTGTGGGCGGGGCTCCACGTGTCGAAGCCCCCTCCGTCGATCGGCGCGATCTTCCAGCGACCTTGGCCGATCGAACGACCGGGATCGTGTCCGTGCAACAGCATCGCGGCCAGGAGCTGGAGGACGATCTGGGGCTGCGTGTCGCCACCCATTGTGCCGAGAACCGATCGAAGCGGGCCGTCCGAACGGGTGACGAGCGCAGGCGCCAGCGTGTGGGGTGGTCGGCGGCCGGCGCGGTACTCGGCGGGATGTCCGGGCTCGAGGGAGAACCCGAGTCCGCGGTCGTGCAGGAAGATCCCGCTCGATCCGGCGATGAGGTGGGCGCCGAATCCGTTGGCGTTCGAGTTGATCAGCGAGACCCCCATCCCGTCACCGTCGATCACGCACAGATAGGTGGTGTCGCCCTCGAATGCCGGCACCTCGACTCGGCCGGCACGGTCCGGATCGATCGCCTCGCGGCGAGCGGTGAGGAGGTCGGGAGCCAGGAGCCGATCAGGATCCGCACCGTCGAAGAGCGCGGTGGGGCGGTCGTGGCCGGCCTGCAGCGCCGCCTCGACGAGGATGTGTACCCCCGCCCCGTCGTCGGGGATCTCGAATCCGTCGGCGATCGCCGCGCCGAGCAGCGAGAGGTAGCCCTGACTGGTGGGCGGCGGACTCCAGATCCGGTGACCGAACGCGTCGACGCTGATGGGTTCCACCCAACGGGCCTGGTCCTCGAAGAGGTCGGACGGTGCGAACTGGTCCGGGCCGGCAGCCAACAGCCCGGCCCCGAACTCACCGCCGTAGAAGCCGTCGCGGCCGGCGGTGGCGATCGCCCGCAGCGCCCGCGCCGAGCCGGGACGCCGGACGATCTCACCGGTCTGCGGCGCGGCCGGGAGATCGTTGAAGGCCACCTCGGCGACCAGCGGGGCCGACCGGGCCAGCAGCGGCGACATCGGGAATCCCCCGTCCGCGAGACCGATCGCGGTGGCGAGGACCTCTTCGAG
>CAYFLT010000036.1:5579-32302 GCA_964344055.1 uncultured Candidatus Nemicrothrix sp. | reverse complement strand
GACCGAGCCGACCGTGTCGTCGATGGAGCGCGAGCCAGCCGTCGACCGCCCCGGGGATCGTCACGGCACGGATATCGCCGTGGAGCGGGATCCGGGTGAGTCCGGCGGCCCGAGCCTCGTCGGGGTCGGCTCCCGAAGGCGCCGCTCCCGAGGCGTCGAGCGCTTCCGGGGGACCGTCGGTGTGGTGAACGAGGGCCCACAGGTCGCCGCCCATCCCGCACATGTGGGGCGAGGTGACCGACAGGACGGCGTTCGCACCGATGGCCGCATCGACGGCCGATCCGCCCCGCCGGAGCAGATCCAGCCCGGCGTTGGTGGCGAGATGGTCGATGGTCGAGACCATCGCGTTCGGAGCGGTTCGGGTGACGACGGAAGGCAGCACGGGGCGAGTCTCGCGCACGTCGGGAATCCTGAGCACAGTCGATGCGTTCCCATTCACATGAGTACTTCCATCTCCACCCAGACCACGGTCGAACGGATCGAGCCCAACGAGAAGTGGATTCGAGGGATGGTGGGCGACCGAACGGTGGTCGACACACGAGCGGCCATGCTCGTGTGGGAGCACCGCTACTACCCGCACTGGTACATCCCGATCACCGACATCCACGACGACTCGCTCCCGACCGTCTCCATGCCGGAGATCGACGCCCTCGCCGGCCACGTCAAGGTCGAGTGGTCGGCGATCGACCGCTGGTTCGAGGAGGACGTGGAGGTCTTCGTCCATCCGCGGAGCCCATACACGAGGATCGACGCCCTGCCCTCGAGCCGACGGGTCACCGTCAGCATCGGCGGGACCGTCATCGCCGACTCTCGACGCCCGACCATGCTGTTCGAGACCGGACTGCCGACCCGCTACTACGTTCCCGCCGACGACGTCCGACTCGACCTCCTCACCCCGACCGAGACCTCCACCGGCTGCCCGTACAAAGGCTTGGCGCGCTATTGGACCGCAACCATCGACGGCGAGGAGTACCCCGACGTGGCCTGGGGGTACGACGACCCGCTCCCAGAATCGGCTCCGATCCAGGGCCTCATCTGCTTCTATCCCGAGCAGGCCGAGATCGTCGTGGAGTAACTTCACCCCATGGCCGAGAGGGGCGGATCGACGGGCCCAGCACCCGAGCTGCCATCGGCGCGCCGCGACGCCGATGAGCGGGCGACGTTGGTGGAGATGCTCGAGTACTACCGCGTCGTCCTGCTCCGCAAGGCCTGGGGAGTGCCCGACGCCGACCTGGCCCGACGACTCGGCCCGTCGAACCTCACACTCGGCGGTCTCCTCCTCCACATGGCGTTGGTGGAGGACATCTGGTTCAGCCACCGCATCCGTGGCGACGAGCCCGTCGAGCCGTGGAAGTCGGTCGATTGGGACGTGGACCCCGACTGGGAGCTCCATGCGTCGTCCGAATGGACGGCCGCGGCGCTCATCGAGCAGTACGACCTCTCGATCTCGAGGAGCCGCGAGGTCCTTGCCGGTGTCGAGTCACTCGATCAGATCGCTGCGGTTCCCGCGGCCAACGGCGCCACTCCGAACGTCCGATGGATCCTGATCCACATGATCGAGGAGTACGCCCGTCACTGCGGGCACGCTGACCTCATCCGCGAGTCGATCGACGGCGCCACCGACGATTGACGTGCACGATCCGGGCTGGCCCCGGTTCGCGACTACTGCTGGGGTTCCTCGCCGTTGAGCGCTTCGAGTTCGTCCTGGACGAGCTTGACGACGAGCTGATCGAGCGGGAGCTGGTCGTAGTCGTCGGGGGCAATGTCGGTGAGATCCCCGGTTGCGGTGCCCTCGGAGCCGTCCACGCCATAGGAGAGGAAGACGAAGCGGCCTCCGGTGACGAAGGCCAGCTCTCGCATGACGTACTCGGCCTGATCATCGGTACCCGATGCCGCGACCGGGAAGATCTTCACGCCCTGTTCCAGCGCGGCAATCGCGGTGGCGGTGTAGGTCGTTTCGACCTGGCGGGTGATCTGGGGCGGGGCGTCGGCGATCAGGACCATGACCTGGACCGCACCGGCACGCCAGGCGGGCTTGGTCAGGGCATCGGCGAGGGCCTCGTCCATGGCCTCCGGGTAGTCCCCGCCACCCTCGGCGGTGACCACCGCGAGCGCGTCGAGGAACTCGCCGAGATCGTCGGTGAGATCGAATGTCCGGGTGACGAACAGGTCGCCCTCGTCGCGGTAGACGGTCATGCCGAACCGAACGTCAGGGTCACTCGGGAGGGCGGCGATCTGCTCGGCGACCGACATCATGTTGTCCCGCAAGCGATCGATCTCGTCATCCATCGACCCGGTCGCGTCGAGCACGAAATGGACATCGAGGGGGACCGAACCGTCGACGCCACCCGGCATCGGCAGGGTCACCGTCACCTCGTCGGTGCCGCGATCGAAGGAGACCACTTCGCGGGCGTCACCGGCCACGACCTCGAGATCGAAGCGGTCGAACCGGTCGCCCACCAGCGGATCGGGAAGAAAGCGGACCGTCCCGGTGGCCGTCGTGCTCAGCGAGACCAGCGGATCGGTGGTGTCGGCGGTCGGGTCCCAGAACTCGACGGTGGCACCCAGGACCGGCAGCCCGTTGTTCCCCATCACGGTGACGAGGGTCGACTCGGTGACCACCAGCGGCCGCACTGCGATACCGCTACCGGCGACGAGGTCCCGGTATTCGAGGTAGGCGCCCACATCGGCACCGTCGTCGATCGACCCGGCCTGCAACGGGGAGTCATCGCGTGGTTCGGGCGGGAGGATCGCCCCCTCGTCGTCCACCGAGCGGCTGAGGTCCGCACCGTCTTCCTCGGCGACCGCCGAGAACTCCGCGCTTGCGGCGGTTCCGGCGGTGTCGGCGTCGCTGGAAGCGCTCCACTCGACCTCCTCGCCCTCGAGCCAGCCGCGACCGGCCTCGACGGTGGTGTCACCATCCGAATCATCACCCGAGTCGGTGCCGCCGTCACTGCCGGAATCGCCGCTCGGCGCATCATCACCTCCGCCGTCGGAGTCCTCCACGACCGAGGTGGTGTCATCGCTGCACGACGACGCGATCAGGGCCGTGGAGAGGACGGCGATGAGCAGGGCCAGAAGGGTGCGGGGGAGCTTCATGCTCTTGTGACGCTCCCGACCCGCGTCAGGTTCCCGCCGATTTCAGCGCTGGGCACGAACTTCCGCGATCCGACGCCGTGCCACCTCGAGGTCGTCGGGGTTGGTGACGCCGACCCACGGCTCGTCGGTGGGCACGACGCCGACAGTGAGCTCGCCCGCGGCCATGAGCTCGTGGACGATCGATGGCAGCTGGTACTCGGCGTTCGGGTCGCCCTCGTGGGCGTCCACGAACGCGAGGAATCCGGCCTGGAGTTCGTCCAACACGCGGTGGGGGAACACCCAACAGTTCATGGATGCCACCGCGTCGTCGGCGAGTACGCCGGCCGGGTCGGTGGCAGTGATCGTCCCGTCCTCACGCCGTCCGATGCCGTGGGTCTCCACCAGCGAGATGAGCTCGCTGTGATCGACCTCACAGATCCCCCGGCTGACCTCTCCGGTCTCCGGAAGGGTCTGATCGAGCCGGAAGCCGGCGAGCAGGGCTCGATCGGCCGGCAGTGATCGAGCCTCGGATGCCAAGGCCTCGTACGTCGAGCGTCCGTAGTAGTCGTCGGCATTCACGACGATGAACGGACCGTCTATCTCGGCCGCCGCGGTCGACACCGCATGGCCGGTTCCCCACGGCTTGGTCCTGGGCGGCCCGCTGCGGTCCTGGCAGACGAAGGCGATCGGAACGCCGTCGTCGCGATCTCCGACGTGACGACGGACGTCGGCCTCGATGTCGGAGCGGACGATCACCACGACCTTGGCCGCGCCCGCTTCGATGGCGTCGCTGATCGCGAAGTCGAGAAACGCTTCACCATCGGGGCCGACGACCGCGAGCTGTTTGGTTCCACCGAACCGGGAGCCGATCCCGGCGGCCATCACGACCAGGGTGAGGGCGGCCATCACGACACCACCGTGGAGCTCACCATTCGATCAGGTCGCGCACGTGATGGGTCTCGTTCACGCTGCGGACCGTGCGGTGGCCCTGGCTGCTGGCCTGGACCCGGTTGATCCCGCAGTAGTCCACGCTCAGGGAGAACACGTCGTGGATGCCGAGGATGGTCTTGAGGAACACCGCGGTGACCATGCCGTGGCAGAAGACGGCGACTCGCTTCGAGCGATTCGTGTCGATGATCTGCTGGAAGCCACGCACCACCCGGTCCTCGAACTCGTGGTACCCGTCCGAGAAGACCACTTCCATGAGGTCACCCTCGAAGTAGTGGGCCGTCTCAGGATCGTCGGGTGACATCTCCTCCATCGGCACGTACATAGCCGATCGATGGTCGGACTCCTTGATGTCATCGATCTGTTCGATCTCGTACCCGAGCCGTTCGGCCAGCGGAACGGCTGTCTCGTAGGCGCGCCGCATCGTCGACGACACGATGTGATCGATTCCCTCGCTCTCGAGGAAATCGGCGGTGCGCCGAGCCTGCTCGAGGCCGATCTCGGACAGTTCCGGATCTGCACCGGCATCGCCCTGGACGACCTGGCGCACCGGGCGAGCATGACGGACGATGAAGAGATCCACGCCGGGAGGGTAGCGGGCCCACTCTGCCCTTCCCGAAACTCGAACGCCTGGGCCATCAGCCGGGACTGACGCCCAATCCCCGCCCGGCCGGCAGCGAGATCCGACCGTCGCGCACGGGCAACGGCGTGGCAACGTCGTGTCGCAGGAGTTCGGAAGTGGCGAGCCCGTGGGCCATGTCGACTGCCGCAGCTGCGGCCACATGCACTGCGTGCGCCACGCCGATGGTGCTGTCGATCATCGTGGACACGATCGGGGTGCAGCCGAACTCCCGGACCAGCCTGACCGCCTGCATCGCGAGATCCGATCCCCCGATGGCCTGCGGCTTGATCATCACCACGTCGATCGATCCGGTGCCGATGGCGCGAGCGATGTCGTCCACGGTGCGGGCCGACTCGTCGATCGCCACCGGAACCGCTGCGGCAGCACCGACCTCGGCGATCGCATCGAGACCCGCCACCGGCTCCTCGCAGAACGAGACGTCGAGATCACCGGCTCGCTCCAGTACGCCCAGCGCGGTCTCCGAGGTCCAGCCACCGTTCGCGTCGAGCCGCAGCTCGACATCGGACCCGATCGCTCGGCGTACCGCCACCATTCGTTCGACATCGACGAATTCGGACGCGACGGCGACCTTCAACTTGATCGCACCGATCCCCATGGCGACCGCATCGGCCGCCCGAGCCGCAGCCTCCTCGGGCGACGGCGAGCTGATCATCGCCGCGACAGCCACCGAATCGTGCGCATCGGGATCCAGCGATCGGGCCAGAGACATCCCCCGACGACGTGCCGTGAGATCCGCAAAGGCACCGGCGAGCGCGGCTCGGGCCTCGGGTCGGGTCTCGAGGGATTCGAGGACCGTGTCGACCTCGATCTCTCCGGCCGCGGCGACCGCCGCCAGCGATGCGGTGACTTCGTCGAGGGTGCCGTCGGACCAACCCGGCATGGGGGCCGCGTCACCCCACCCGACGTGCTGCCCGTCGCTGACCGATACGAGTACGCCGTCTCGCGCCTCCACGGTGCCGTGGGCGGTGGTGAGCGCCGAATGCAGCGGCAACCGGTAGGGGTGGAGGTCGATGATCATTCGGCCGCCTCGATGATCGAACGGATGGCGGCGACGGTAGCTGCCGGCTGCTCGACGTGAGTGGCGTGGCCCGACTCGGGGATCACCCGCACAGCGGCCCGCGGCATCGACACCTGCAGCTGGGAGGCGATCTCGCGGAACTTCGTGTCCTCGTCTCCGACGATGAGCGCGACCGGCATCGTGCAATTGTGGATTTCCTCGTGCAGTGTTCGCATTCGACCGGTCCCGCCACCGCGCAGACTGAGGGCGAGGCCCAACGGATCATTGGTGAGCCGCTGGGTTCGCGAGGCCGTCAGGTACGCCTCACCGAGTCTCGCCTGGGAGGCGAACAACGGGTTGGCCATCCAGCCGTCGACGAAGTCCTCCAGGCCGTCGGCGAGGATCCGGTCGGCGAGTGCGTCATCGGCGGCAGCCCGCTCGGCCCGTTCGACTTCGGTGGCGAGGCCAGCCGACGCACCGATGAGCGAGAGCGACCGGACCCGGCTCGGGTTCCGGCAGGCCAGGGTCAGCGCCACTCGACCACCCATCGAGTAGCCGGCGAGATGAAACGACTCGGCCACGAGCGATTCGACCGCTGCCGCCATCGCATCCACCGAATAGTCGGCGACGTCGGTCGAGTGCGGGCCGGGTCCATGCCCGGCGAGATCCGGACAGCGCACCTGGCGCTCGGTGCGGAACGGTGCGGCGAGTTCCTCCATCGTGGCTCCGGATCCGGTGAAGCCGTGAAGAACCACCAGCGGAGCCTTCACGCGCCGAGGGCCTCACCGACCGCAGCGGTGATGGCGCGCCGCTGGGCCACATCGGCTTCGTTGTCGACACGGACGAGAACGATGTCGACTCCCGGCTCGGACACCCGAACTGCGGCCCCGACCGCCTCCCCCAGGTCGTCGGACTCCTCGACCGCACGAACTCTGACGTCGCCGACGCCGTGGAGGGCCGCGAGATCCATGCCATGCGGCGTGTCGAAGAGGGCGCGAAAGTCGATCGAGTCCCGTTGGCCGGCAATGGGCAACATCGAGAAGATCCCACCGCCGTCATTGTCGATGCAGACGATCGTGAGATGCAGGCCGAGTCGGCCCGCCCCGAACAGAGCGCCGACGTCGTGCAGGAGGGCGAGGTCGCCCGTGAACACCACGACCGGCTCGTCGGTCTGGGAAGCCAGTCCCAGGCCGGTCGAGGTGATGCCGTCGATACCCGAAGCTCCCCGGTTGGCGACGAACGAGATGGTCTCGCCTCCGTTGGGGAGGAACGCGTCGAGGTCCCGAACCGGCATGGAGTTCGAGGTCATCACCACCGATCCCTCCGGCAGGGCCTCGATCATCTCCCGGACCACCAGACCGCTCAGACGCTCACCTGCGGCGAGGACCTTGTCCACCTCCCTGGACGCGATGTCGTCGAGATCCCACCAGCGATCGAGCCAGTTGCTGCGTTCGCGTGCCCCGCTCCCCAACCTCCGGGCCCGCCCCAACACACTGACCAGCGGCGCCGCGTGGTGCTCGGTGGCGGTGAAGGAGGCGCCGTTCCAGCGCTCCTCCGGATCGACGAGGATCACGTGCCGGGGGCGGACACGCTCCAGCCAGAGGCGGACCGGCTTCGTGGTGGGGCTGGCGCCGAGCCGGAGGACGACGTCGGGCACGAGGTCGTCGACCACCGAGGCGTGTTTGCACAGGTGATCGACCGCGTTCATGACGTACTGCTCGCCACGCCGATGCCCACGTCGGAGCTGGGTGATCGGCTCGGCGAAGATCGGCCAGGCGACGCTCATCGCGAACTCGAGGATCCAACTCGCGAGCTTGTGTTCCTCCTCGAGGCAGGCGGCGATGTCGGGACCGACGATGATCACGCCCTTCTCGTGCCCGGTGAGCTCTCCGAGTGCGTCATCGGCCAGTCGGAAGCTGCCGGGCGGTTTGGGCCGCGGTTGGATCGCCGGCGGGACGGGCACCGCCCCGACGGGCTCCAGCGGCTCACGCAGCGGCCAATTGAGGTGCACCGGCCCCCGTCGTCGGCCGGTACATCGATCGAGCGCTCGAAGTGCCGCCATCGATGCCTGCGATTCGCTCCAGTCGTTCGGGAGGGGAAGGTCCGCGAACCATCGGACGTTGTTGCCGAACAGCTCGACCTGGTCGATGGTCTGCCCTGCCCCCCAGTCCCGCAGCTCCGGCGGCCGATCCGCAGTGCACACGATCATGGGAACGCCGGCGTGGTTGGCCTCGACCACGGCAGGCAGGTAGTTGGCGGCGGCCGTGCCCGACGTGCAGATCAGTACCGACGGACGGCCCGTGGCCTTTGCCTGCCCGAGTGCGAAGAAGCCGGCCGAGCGCTCGTCGAGTTGGATCCAGGTCCGGAATTCCGGTCGAGCGTGGAAGACGAGGGCGAGGGGTGTGGAGCGGGAGCCCGGGCTGATGACGACGTCGGTGACACCGTGACCGGCGAGGGTGGCCGCGAAGGCGGCGATGGGGTCGTACGCAGGGTCGGTCACGGGGCTTCCTTCACCATCGGCCTCTACGACTCCATCACGTCGAGAAGGGCCCGGAGCTTGACTCCAGTCTCGATCAATTCGTCTTCGGGCACCGAGTCGGCCACGATCCCGGCACCCGCGAAGAGCTTGACGCCGTCTGGGTCGACCATTGCGGACCGGAGCGCCACCCGCAGCTCTCCGTTGCCGTCGAGATCACACCAACCGACCGGGGCGGCGTACCAGCCGCGGTCGAAGTCCTCGTGCTCGGTGAGCCAGGCGAGTGCCTCATCGGTCGGCGTGCCCGCGACCGCGGGCGTCGGGTGGAGCACCGACGCCACCCGCATGACGTCCATGTCGGAGACCCCACCGGTGCGGCGCTCGACACGGGCCGTGATCGGCGTGCGGAGGTGCTGCACCCTGGCCAGACGAAGCACCTCCGGCTCACTCGGTGTCTCACCGACCAGACCGAGCGTGGCCAGACGGCTGGTGATGTCGTCGACCACGAACTGATGCTCGGAGCGAACCTTCGGTGAGGCCATCATCGCGGCCGCAAGACCTTCGTCGGTGGTGTCGTCCCAACCTCGACCGGTGGTGCCGGCGAGCGCGACGGTGTGGACCTCACGCCCGTCGAGGGAGACGAGCTGCTCCGGGCTGGCACCGAGGAAGACACGGTCGTCGACCCCGATGCCGAACACCGCGCAGGTCGGGTAGCGCTCGACGAGACGCTGCAGGACGAGGCCGGTGTCGATCGGGCCTCGCTCGAAGACTCGGGCCAGGACGACCTTGCCCATGTCGCCTTCAGTTATCGCCTTTACGCCGTCTGACACCAGGTCGACGTAGGACGGATCGTCACTCGACGGCTCACCGTGGGGAACCTCGGCGCCCGAGGTTCCGTGGGGAGGGGGTGCCGCCGCCAACGCGTCGACCCGTGCCTCCAGGTTGTCCAGGGCAGCCCGTTCGTCGTCGCCCTCGGCGAGAACGGTGGCCGCCAGCAGCCAGCAGCCGTCGGGGCGAACGACGACGGTCAGCTCCGGGAGGATCCATCGGGCGTCCGGGAACCCGGTCCAGTCCGGTTCGGGGTGGCTGCGGCCACACGAGAACGAGAAGCCGCCGAGGAGCACCGGGGCGGGCGCGTCGGCCGGGCCGTGACGACGAACTCTCGCGGCGAGCGCGGCTCGCGCCGCGGATGCAGCGGAGAAACGAGTGTCGCCGTGCGGTTCGATCGTCTCGACGGCACCGAGCCCGACGATCGCGTAGTCGGCTTCCGGGCGGACCCACAGCATGCGGTGCCGGTCGTCGTCGGCGGTGAACAGGGCGACTGGATCGAGAACCTGGTCGAGCTTGCGGGCGAACACGACGACACCGCCGCCTTCGGTGACCGGATCGTCACCGAGTCGGGCCAGTGCTCGGGTTCGCAGCGTCCGTTCGAAGTGCTGGCCGACCAGTGAGGACGCAACCGGGACGAGGCGGTGCATGAGCGCGACGAGGTCGTCGCGGTCCCCTCCCCGCCCGTCGCTGTGGCGCTTGAACACCTCGATGGCGTCGTCGATGACGTCCTCGACGTGGGTGGCGTGACGGAGTGCCAGCGCAGTCAGCTCCTCGAGGGAAACCCCCTCGCTGACCAGGGTGCGGGCTGCGACGAGCATGTCGACCGAATCGGCCGCGAATCGCTCCTCACCGTGGGCTCCGGTCGGGGTGAGGAGTCCGGCGCTGACGACCACATCGACGATGAACTCGGGCACCTCGGCACGCCGGGCGAGTTCGGCCTTGTCGAGCTCGGGGTCGGATGCATTCTGGCTGGCGAGGTCGGCGAGGAGCCCGCTGGCATCGGGAGCCGACAGTGAACGGATCTGAGCGAGACTGAAGCCCTGCTCGGCCAGATCCCGGATCTCGCGGAGCCGGGTGAGATGGGACTCGTCGTAGAACGCCCTGCGCCCCTCACGGTCCGGCGGCGGGATCAGCTTCTCGCGCTGGTAGTAGCGAATGGTGTCGACGGCGACGTCGGCCGCCTCCGCCAACTCTTCGACGCGGTAGGGCACGCTCCCCATTGTAGGAGTGCGGACTCCGTGAGTTGACACTCCCAGTGTGGGTTACCGGGGTACGGTTCGCCCGATGACACGCGACGATGGCATGCTCGCCGGCCCTCTCGATCTCGACGCACCCCGAACCCGCCGGCGGGAGTACCCGATCGTCGCCGCCGCCCGCGGTCTCGTGCTCGAGGACCGGGCGAGCGGTGTGATCGGCGCGCTGGTCGAGTTCACCCCGCCGCGGCTGGTACTGCGTGATCGCCACGGCCGCGACCACGTGGTCAGGTACGCCGACGGATCGGTACGGGCCGGAATCGACGGCAAGGGGGTGCCCTGTCGCCTGGTGGTCCCCGCACGGGAGGCGGAGGCGCCGGGTCTCACTGCCTCGGGGTCGATCGATCTGGGTGACGTCCCCGCACGAGTCGCCCGGGCCAGCCGCATCTGGGTCGAAGGCGTGCACGATGCGGAGCTGATCGAGAAGGTGTGGGGCGCGGACCTGAGGGTGGAGGGGGTGGTGGTCGAGCGCCTCGACGGTGCCGACGATCTCGCCGAGCGGGTGCGGGGATTCCGACCGGGCGACCGACGACGCCTCGGAGTTCTGCTCGACCATCTCGTGGAGGGGTCGAAGGAGGAGCGGATCGCGGCGGAGGTGAACGATCCGAACGTGTTGATCTGCGGCCATCCGTTCGTCGACATCTGGCAGGCCGTCAAGCCCTCGGTGATCGGTATCGAGCGTTGGCCGGAAGTGCCGAAGGGGCAACCGTGGAAGGAAGGCGTACTGGCCGCGCTCGGCGTGGAGTCCTCGACCGGTGAGTTCTGGCGCCACGTACTCGGTCGGGTCAGCAGCTGGACCGATCTCGAGACACCGCTCCTCGGTGCCGTAGAGGAGCTCATCGACTTCGTCGCGCCACCCGAACGCTGAGCCGACAGGGTCCCGGTACCTGACAGGGTTTTGGTGCCAGGTACCAAAACCCTGTCAGGTGCCGGGAGAGGGCGGGCGGTCCGACTCCCCGCGTGCTCCTGAGGACTCCCACGGTCGCCACCGGCGAAGAAGCACAGCGAGGATCACGACCACGACGATGGCGGAGCCGAGCACGAACCAGGCGAGGAATCGGAAGAAGCGATTGGGATCGCAATCCGAGATGACCTGGTCGAACTCTCCGCGGGAGAGGGTCCCGGGTTTCGGGTAGTGACTCACCACGACGGTGTCCTCGGTGAGGGCCGCCGGTTCGATGTCCAGGTCCTCGCCGTAGAGCCCGTCCCCGAAGTCGGCGCTGATGGTGAACCGCTCCGGCAGGGCGTCCACCGCCCCGATCCGGTACGACACCGGCGGGTCGATGCCCTCGGCGGCGGCGTCGAAGATCGTCTCGAGCGGAGCATCGGGCGGGCCAACCCGGACGCGATGCACGCCTCTTCCGGAACACGAACTGAGGATCACGACGTCACCGTCCTCGAGCGCCACACCGAATTCCACGGTGCCCGAACACGCCGACGTGAGGAGCACGAGGGAGAGGGCGACACCGGCAAGGCGGAGGACGGTCACCAGCCAACCCTAGAGCGGAAGGTCTTGGCCCCTTCGACCGCCGCGCCGGTCGCCACGACGCGCTCCGCCAGTCCGCGATCGGAAGTGACCACGATGACGGACTCGTCGTCGTCGCCGTACTCGGCGAGCAGGTCGACGATGGTGTCGTCGGCGGCGTCTGGGTCGGATCGACCGGCGTAGCGGACCTCGACATCTCCGTGGGTCCCCGCGAGGACGCCCTCGACCGGCCGACCGTCGGCGACGACGATCACCCATTCGTCGAAGCCGTGGCCGGCGACCGCCTGGACCAGGCGCGCGAGCGCCGCATCTCGGTCCCGCCACCATCCGTCCGGCACCGAGCCGATCACATTCATCGCATCCACGACGATCACCGCGTGAGTCTTAGTGCAGCAACAGCACTGTCGCAGAGCGCAGCAACAACACTGTCGCAGAGCGCAGCAACAGCACTGTCGCGGGCGACAGCAACAGCACTGTCACAGGAGACAGCAACAGCACTGTCACAGGGGACAGCAACAGCACTGTCACAGGAGATGCGTACGATCGGTCCTGCGATGGCGATCACCGTTCTCCCCACCCCCTACGGCGACTCCGCCCATCTCGCGCTGGCGGCGGCGGTCGACGAGCTGAAGGCCGACGACAAGCTCCGACCGGTTGCCGTGATCGTGCCGTCCAACCATGTCGGGATCGCCGCACGGCGAGCCCTGGGACGACGGGGCGGCATTGCTGCGGTCACCTTCCTCACCCCGTATCGCGTGGCGGAGCTGCTCGGAGCCCCCGGTGTGGCCGCGCGCGGGCGACGCCCGGTCTCGACTCCGGTGTTGGCCGGCGCGGTGCGGGCGGTGATGGCGGAGGCCCCGGGTGCCTTCGCCGGGGTGGAGCGGCATCCGGCCACCGAGCGTTCCCTCGTGCGAGCCCACAAGGCACTGTCAGAGGTTGCCGAGGGTGGCCTGCGAGCACTCGAGGCGCGCTCGGCCCGCACCGCCGATGTCGTCCGGATTCATCGGGCGGTGCAGGATCACCTGCGGGACCGCTTCTCCGACGAGCGCGATCTCGTCAGCGCCGCCATAACGGCACTGGAGGAAGGCGCGCCCGTACTCGCCGAGCTGGGACCGGCGCTCTTGTTCCTCCCTCAGAGGCTGACCACCCACCAGGCTCGCCTGCTCCGGGCATTCGGCGAGCGGATACCGCTCCAGGTGATCGCCGGTGTCACCGGCATTCAGGAGGCCGATGCTCCGGTGCGCCAGGGTGTCGAGGCGATCGGTGGCGAGTGGCCCGCTTCGGCCGACTCACCACCCATGCCGGTCGCCGACCGTGCGTTCACCGTGAGCGACGCCGACGACGAGGTCCGCCATGCAGTCCGCGCCGTGGTGGACGCCGCTCGCCGCGGCGAATCCTTGGCGCGCTGCGCGATCCTCTACGGCTCGCCCGATCCCTACGCTCGGCTGATCGGCGATGCACTCGACAGCGCCGGGATCGCCTGGTTCGGCACCTCGGTACGCACTGCCGACTCGTCCCTGCTCGGGCGCTCGCTGCTCTCCCTCCTCGCCCTCCCCGATCACGACTTCTCCCGGCATGACGTCGCTGCGTGGCTGGCCGGTGCACCGGTGCGCGGCGTCGACAACCGTCCGGCCCCGGTCGCGGCGTGGGAGCGTGCATCCCGAGCAGCCGGCGTGGTTCGCGGCCAGGATCAATGGCCGGATCGGCTCGGGCGGCTGATCGAGGATCTCGAATCCGATGCCGAGCGGCTGGAATCCGACGATGAGCACGGCTGGCGAGCTGCTCAGCTGCGGCGGGAGGCCGACCACGGACGCGGTCTCCGGGACTTCGTCGCCCAACTGGTCACCGACCTCGATCCCGGCGGTCGCGCTGCCTCGTGGTCGGGCCTGGCTTCGTGGTGCCGCAGCCTGGTGCGCGCCTACCTGGGCGGCGAGACCCTGCGGGAGAACTGGCCGGCCGAGGAGAAGGCGGCAGGTCAGCGCATCGATGCGGCGATCGACCGCCTCGCCGATCTCGACGGCGTCGATCCCAGCCCGGGCACCGCGGCGTTCCGGCGCGCCCTCGAGCTCCAGCTGGCCGACGATCTGGGCCGCCATGGCACGTTCGGCAATGGTGTTCTGGTCGGGCACCCGAACCTCGCCATCGGTCTGGAACTCGACACCGTGGTCGTGGTCGGTATGGCCGAAGGGTCCTTCCCACCCCGCCGCCGCGACGACCCGCTGCTTCCCGATCGGGTCAGGGCCGAGGTCGTGCGCGACCTGCCCCTACGCGCTGATGCCGTCCACGACGACCACCGAGCCCTCCTGGCGGTGATGGCCGCGGCCGGTCACGTCACGTTCACCTTTCCGCGAGGCGATCTCCGGCACAGCGCCGAGCGAGCCCCCTCGCGCTGGCTGCTCGACTCGACCGAGGCGCACGACGGTGTACGACCGGCGGCCGACGACCTCGTCCGCTCGACCGGTGAATGGCTCACCGAAGTACCGTCGTTCATCGCCGGACTCCGTGCGTCGCCGTTCCCGGCCCACGACCAGGAGTACGACGTACGAGCCCTCCTCGATCGGGCCGAGGAGGGTGGCGACATCAGGGTCGATCCGCTGGTCGATCGCCGGCCCGCCCTGCGGCGAGCGATCGATCTGCTGGACGGCCGTCTGTCGGCTCGGTACACCCGCTTCGACGGCAACCTCGCCACCGACGGAGATCTCCGCGGGGTGCAGCTCCCGTCCCTCGAAGAGCCGGAACAGATCACCTCCGCCACCCGCCTAGAGGCCTGGGCCGCGTGCCCTCACGCCTACTTCGTCCATCACGTATTGCGGGTGGACCCGGTCGAGGACCCCGAGGAGCAGTACCGCATCTCGCCGCTGACGCTCGGGTCACTGGTGCACGACACCCTGGACCGCTGGGTGGGCGACGCCATCTCCGCCGCCCGACTCCCCGGCCCGGGTGCCGCCTGGTCCCCGGAGGATCTCGAGCGGCTCCTGACCCTGGCGGCGGAGGAGGCGGATCGGCTCCAGAGTCGCGGCATGGTCGGACGTCGGGTGTATTGGCAGCGGGATCGGCAAGTCATGATGAGCGACCTCGCCGACTTCGTCGAGTTCGATCATCACCAGCGAGCCGCGCATGGGTCCCGGCCGGTGGCCACGGAGCTCCCGTTCGGGATGGCCGGTTCGGAGAGCGGGCCGGTCACCATCTCGCTCGGCGACGGCCGATCCCTCCGGCTTCGCGGCGCGGTCGACCGGGTCGACGAGACCCACGACGGCGAACTCATCGTCATCGACTACAAGACGGGCTCCTCTCGCGGCTACGGCAATCTGAGCGACGAGGATCCCACTCCCGACGGGTCACACCTCCAGCTCGTCCTCTACGGGCTCGCTGTTCGGCAGATCCTCGAACGCGGGCACGCCACGACACGGGGCCAGTACTGGTTCGTCACCCGCAAGGGCGGGTTCACCACCGCCGGCTACGCCATCACCCCCGAAGTCGAGACGCGAGCGCTGAGGGTGGTCGGCCGGATCGTCGACGGCATCCGCGCCGGGCACTTCCCCCAGCATCCGGCGCTCCCCCGGTTCCGTCCGTGGGTCGACTGCGACTACTGCGAGCCGGACGGGCTCGGCCTCTCTCACCAGTACCGCGACTGGGCCCGGATCCAGGCGGACCCGGACCTGGCCGCCTATCTCGAGGTGAACGGGAGCGATCGTGGCTGAGCAGCAGAGCCTCTGGGCCCCTGACTCCGATGCTGCGCCCGACGCCGCACCGAGCCGAAACGAACGACCGCCGGCGGATGAGGCCGAGCGGGTCCGGATCCGCGACGAACGTGACCGCACCTTGTTCGTCGAAGCGGGCGCCGGGTCGGGCAAGACCCGCGCGCTGGTCGACCGGATCGAGGCCCTCGTCATCGACGACGGCATCGAGATGGAGGCAATCGCGGCCATCACGTTCACCGAGAAGGCGGCCGCCGAACTCCGCGACCGGATCCGGCAGAGGTTCGAACAGCGCATCGGTGGCCACGACCATGCGGCGGTACGGGCCCAGGCCGCGGTCCAGCAGCTCGACGGTGCCGCAGTCGGCACGCTCCACTCGTTCGCCCAACGGATCCTCAACGAACACCCGGTCGAAGCCGGCCTGCCACCGGGCGTCGAGGTGCTCGACGAGATCGGGTCTCAAGTGGAGTTCGAGCTCCGCTGGCGCGAGTTCCTCGATGAGCTGCTCGACGACGACACCCTCGGCCGGTCGCTGCTCTCCCTCGAAGCGGCCGGCGTGAAACTCGACGCGCTCCGGAACCTCACGATCCAGATGGCCGCCAACTGGGACCTGGTTCGCACCCGCCTCGACCTCGATCCACCCCCGCCTCCGCTGTTCGACCGTGCGGCCCTTCTCGCTCGCTTCGACCGAGTTCTCACCCTGCGCTCGCACTGTCTGGTCTCGTCCGACACCCTGCTGGACGCATTCGGACGGCTGCAGGAGAACCGGGCCGATCTGGAGGACGCCCTCGACGAGATCGACGCGATCGCCATCGCGTCCGACATGGGCGGACGCTCGGCCGCGAAACGCCGAGTGAGCGTCGGCAACAAGGGGCAGAAGGGCAACTGGGCCATCGACGTGGCCGACATCCGCGCCGCGATCAAGGACCTCACCGACTCGTGCGATGCCGCGGTCGCGACCGTGACCGGAGGGGCACTGCACCACATCGGCGCCAGGTTGGGCCGCTTCGTCGTCGACGCGGCGTACGAGCGCCAGCGGGAGGGGCGGCTGGAGTTCCACGATCTCCTGGTCCATGCCCGCCGCGTTCCCAGCGATCCGGACCACGGCGCCGCGGTACAAGCCTCGTTGCGCGACCGCTACACCCGCCTGCTGCTCGACGAGTTCCAGGACACCGACCCCATCCAGATCGAGCTGGCAGTCCTGATCTCCACCACCGACGACCCAACCGGCAAGGACTGGCAGGATCTCACGATCGAGCCGGGCCGGCTCTTCCTGGTCGGCGATCCGAAACAGTCGATCTACCGCTTCCGACGGGCCGACATCGGCGTGTATCTCTCAGCTCGTCGCCAGATCGAGGACCGGCCCTCCCTCACCGTCAACTTCCGCACGACGGCGCCCGTGATCGAATGGGTGAACGACGTCTTCTCGGAACTGATCCGGCCGGCCGAGAACAGCCAGCCGGACTACGTGCCGCTGTCCGCGCACCGCGAAGACGCGGCCCCGACCGGACCCGCGGTCGCGCTCCTCGGCACCGAACCCATCCCCGGGAAGCTCGACGCCGACAGCCTGCGCGACATCGAGGCACGAGACGTCGCAGCCACCGTGGCGGAGGCCCTCCGGGGGGACGATGCCTGGCAGGTCGACGACGGCTCCGGCGGTTGGCGGGACGCCGAGCCGTCCGATGTCTGCATCCTGTTACCCGCCCGCACCAGCCTCACCTTCCTCGAACGAGCACTCGATCGGGTCGGCGTTCCGTACCGCGCCGAGACCTCCTCGCTGGTCTACGCGTCCCGTGAGGTTCGGGAATTGATGCTCGCACTGAGAGCCGTAGCCGACCCGACCGACGAGCTGGCCACGGTCGCGGCACTGCGATCGTTCGTCTACGGGTGCGGCGACGACGATCTCGCCCATTGGCGCCTCGGGCTCCGGGGACGGTTCTCGCTGCGCGCCGATCAACCCGACGGTGCTGAGGGACATCCGGTGGCTGACGGGCTCGCCCACCTCGCCCGGCTCCACGAGGCGCGGTTGTGGTCGACACCGGCGGAGCTGCTCGACCAGCTCGTTCGTGAGCGGGCGGTGCTCGAGAGCGCAGTCGCCACGGGCGCACCCCGCGACGTGTGGCGGCGCCTCCGCTTCGTGATCGACCAGGCCAGGGCGTGGGTCGATTCCGGCGGCACCGATCTGCGCGCCTATCTGGAATGGGCCCGGCTCCAGGGAGCCGACAACGCGCGGGTGTCCGAGACCGTGCTGCCCGAAACCGACGACGACTCGGTACGGATCATGACCGTGCACGCGGCCAAGGGGCTCGAGTTCCCCATCACGGTGCTCAGCGGCATGACCACCCGATTCAGCCGTCCGGCCACCGGGCCGTCGATCTCGTTCCCTCCCGGTGACGGGCCGGCGCTGCTCAAGCTGTCGAGCGCGGTGGCTTCGGCGGGTTACGACGCCTGGAAGCCGATCGACGAGGAGATGGACGAACACGAGCGGCTGCGGCTCCTCTATGTGGCCGCCACCCGCGCCCGCGACCACCTCATCGTGAGCCTCCACCGTCTCGAGTCCGCCAAGAACACCGCGGCCACACGGCTGGCCGGTCCTGGACTGGAGTCGCCGGCCGGCACACCGTTCGTGGCCCGGCCGAGCGGTCCTGCCGCCCCGCGCCCGCCGGCGCGGGTTCCGCTCCCGGACCGGGCGGATTGGGCTCTCGAGCGGACCGAGGCGCTGGCTCGCGCGTCCACCCGCAGCGTGGTGGCGGCCACGACGCTGGCGCGGGAGGCCGCAGAGGCGGCCGACCCCGGCCTGGACAAGCGGACCCGCGATCTCGATCTCCCGCCGTGGCTGAAGGGTCGCTACGGCACGGCCGTCGGCCGGGCGGTCCACGGCGTCCTACAGGTGGTCGACCTCGCCACGGGAGCCGGTGTGGATGATGCCGCATCGGCCCAGGCCGCGGCCGAGGGGGTGGCGAACCGGACCGAGATCGTCGCCCGACTGGCCCGGAGTGCGCTCGACACGCCGGTTGCCCGCGCCGCGGCACGCGCGGACCATTGGCGGGAGCTCTGGGTGGCCGCACCGGTGGGCGACCGTCTCGTGGAGGGCTACGTCGACCTGTTGTATCGAACCGACGAGGGGCTGGTGGTCGTCGACTGGAAGACCGATCAGGTGGCGGGTGACGACGACGTCGCCGCCAAGGTGGCCCGATACCGGCTTCAAGGCGCGAGCTACGCGGCGGCAGTGCAGGCTGCCACCGATGAGCCGGTGGCCCGGATGGTGTTCGTGTTCCTGGCCGCCGACGGAGCGATCGAGGCCGACCTCGACGATGTGCCAGCCGCCATCATCGAGGTGGAGGCACGAGCCGCGGAGTTGGCCGATCTCTCGGCCACGGTCGAGGCCTTCGCCGAGATCTGACCCGGCCCTCGCGCCGCCATACTGGGCCGATGCGCCTGGCCGCCTATGGCTCGCTCATGCGAGGCGAACCGAACCACTACGAGGTCCGGTCCATCCCCGGGACCTGGAGTCAGGGCACCGTCCGAGGCTGGACCTACGAGATCACGTGGGGTCCCGCCGATGGCTATGACGGCATCACCCTCGACGCCGCCGGGCCCACCGTGACCGTGGACGTGCTGGAGTCCGACGAACTCGATCGCCACCTCGACCGGCTCGATCGATTCGAGGGCCCCGGCTATCGCCGGATCACCGTCCCGGTGATCATCGCGGACGGCACCGAAACCGAGGCCTGGATCTACGAAACCGACCCCGACGCCTAGGTCAAACGGGGGGACAGGCACCCGTTTGACCTCGCCGACCTCGAGTTCGGAGAATCAGCGGGTCAGACCCCAACTCTCAGTCGGGGAGGCGGGCCGAGGCCCCGGCGCCCACCAGGGCGAGCGCAGCCGCGAGGATGAACACGGGCGTGAACGAGCCCGCCCAGTCGGCGATCGCACCCCCGATCTGAGGCGAGATCGCTTGGGCCACGCCGAACGCCAGCGTCGTGGCGCTGAACGCGGGCCCGTAGGTGGTGGCATCGGTGTGGGTCACCACATGGGCGACGATCGTCCCGGGGATCCCACTGAACATCAGTCCGACCCCGAGCGCCGCCACGATCACCAACGGGAACCAGCCGGTCAGAATCGCCAGCGACGCGCCCGCCCAGGTGGTGAAGGCGATCACCAGTGTGAGCCGCCGCCCGATCCGGTCCGACAACGGCACGACGGTGAGCGAACCGACGACGATCGCCACCCCCATGAGGGAGAAGACGAGCGCGGCCCGATCGGCGCTGTAGCCGGCGTCGTCTTCGAGGCGGGCGACGAGGAAGGCGATCACGAGGATGTAGGAGAACCCGTATGCCGAGTAGGCCGCCGTGAGTGCCTGCCAACCTTCGACCTTGCGGAGAGCTCCGAAGCCGCCGAGCCCACCTGCCACCGAAGGCCGCTGACCCTGGGAGTGCATACCCACGAATGCGAGCACCAGCACGACGACGGCGGCCGCGAACTCGATGCGGTAGAGGGTCTGCCAGACGTCATCGGTGCTGCCACGGAGCCAGGCCGCCCCGCGTCCGACGAGGACGATGCCCGTGCCGATGCCGGCTCCGACGATCCCGGATGCGAGTCCCCGCCGGTTCTCGGGAAAGAGGCGGGCCGCGATGCCAGGTGCCGGCACCCAGATGATGGCGCCGCCGATCCCCATCACCGCAAGCGAGAATCCGAGGTGCCACGGCTCGGTGGCGAACGCCGCGATGCCGAGACCCGATGTCGAGATGGTCAGGCCGACCCGCACGAGCCATACGAGTGTGAGCCGAGACGCGAGCCACGCGACGAAGATCGTGCCGGCGAGGTAGCCCGTGACGTTGATCGACCCGAACATCCCGGCGAGGGTGTTCGACCCGTCGAGCACATCGTCACGTGCCTCGGGAAGGATCACCCCCCAGCTGAAGCGGCCGAACGCCTGGGCAACCATGGCCGCGCTGAGCGTGACGGCGAGCGTCAGGATCCGCCGCTCTTGTCGCACGGCGAACTCAGTTCGTCATCGGGTCGGGATCACCGGGCCGCATGTGCCCGGTGAACAGCACTGCCACCCGTTCCCCGGCGGCGATGGCGTCGGGCCTCTCCCGAACGAACGTCAACAACCCGCCGAGCCCGGCAGATCCGGTGGGGCAGACCGCGATGTCGGTGTGGGTGTGGGCGAGGCGGTGGGCATCGCGGAACTCGTCCTCGGGTGCCACGATCGGATGTCCTCCGGAGGCGAGCATCGCGTCGATGAGCGGCACCCAGTCGTAGGTGACGTCGTCGAGGATGCCGGTGGCGTACGACATCGGCTCATCATCCCAGGGGGCCATGTAACGGCCCGCATCGAGATCGATCCGAGCGGCCACGTCATCGAGGCTCGCTCGATCGAGGCGGCCCAGTGCGGCGGCCGCCTCTGACCGGTCCCGGTTCACAGCGGGGACCTCCCGGTCGAGCAGCTCGGCGACGAGACGATCCCAGGCCCGGACGAGCGGATGGTTGCCTTCGGGTTGCACCGCGTGGACCACCGGGAGCGCCGCCAGCGAGCTGGTCCGGGCGAGGCCGGTCACCACCGCAGAGCCGAGTGCGCCGCCCCCGACCTGGACGAACAGGCGGTCGAGCCGGGTCGGGCGACCTCCGTCGTGTTCGATCAGCATGTCGACCATCTCGTAGGCGATCGTGCGACCACCGTCGATGGTGGCGGGCGTCTCGGTGCCCTGACACGAAAACGGCACTGCTCCCCCGGCGATCGCAGCGAGCATGCCGTGGTGGGCGGGGTCACCCAGGACTCCCGGTTCCCGGGCGCACCGAACGACCGTGCCGCCCAGCTCCTCGATCCGGGCTACCACTGCCTCGTTCGCCCACTCCGGGACGAAGACCTGGAGCGGATGGTCGACTGCGTTGGCGATCACCGCCGCACCCAATGCCGCGTTGCCGCAGCTGGCGATGGCGAAGGGTCCGTCGCCGGCATCGGGGCGCAGCGCCTCGTCGAGGGCGACACCGAACAAGTGACGGGCCTTGTGTGAACCCGAGACGTTGTTGGTCTCGTTCTTCACCCACAGCTCGACCGAGTCGTCGAGCCCGACCGCCGCCGCCAACTCGGCCTCGGGGCTGAACGGGGTGATCTCGAAACCGTGCCCCTCGACCACCGCGACCGCGGCGTCGACCCTACGGATCGTCTCGACGATCTCGTCACGGGTTCGGCTTCCCTGCTGCGCATACCGGCTGACCTCCAACCGGTCGACGTATTTCTCGAAGCTGCTGGGCTCGGACGTGCGGGGCTCGAGGGTGTTGGCCACGGTGGGGAGGCCGACTCAGTCGTCGGCGCGGGTGCCGGTGCGGGCGTTGAACTCGACGATGAGCTCGTCCCAGTCGGCCACGAAGTGCCGCATGCCGTCCCAGAAGCCCTGATCGGCTCGGGCGGTGAAGTCCTCGAACGAGGTGCCCTGCTGCTCCACCCAGGTGAAGTAGCCGAGGTTGAAGACGCGGCGTCGCTCGCGTTCGGTGAGCTCGAGGTGCCGAGCGGTGTCGCCGGCCTCGAGTTCGCGACCGAAGTCGGCGGCGGCCGCGACGGCGTCGTAGCCGTTCGGGTGGTGGGCGGCGAGGTACTCGGCCCGTTCGGCGTCGTAGAGCTCGCTGCCATCGGTGGCGACGGTGACGATCACGTCGTCACGGCCGTAGCCGTGTTCCTTCGCCATCTTGATGGCGGCGAGCGCGTTGCAGCTCGACGAGTAGCCCATGTGCTGGAGCGAGTCGACCAACACCGGGTCGAGTCCGACCCGGTCGACCAGGTGGGCCTTGCCGGCGTCGGTGTTGAAGAGCGCATCCAGTGCGTCGGTCGACCGGTCGCTCACCGCGATGATGTCGTCGGTATTCATCACGTTGTGGATCAACGGCACGTGCTTGTCGCCGATGCCCTGGATGTTGTGGTCGCCGAAGCCGTTCTCGAGCAGGGTCGGGCACTCGAGCGCCTCCACCGCCGCGATGCGCGCGCCGTGGTGATCCTTGAGGTAGTCGCCGGCGCCGAGCGTTCCCGCAGACCCCGACGCCGAGACGTAGGCGGCGATGCAAGCTCCACTGTCGCCGGCCGTGGCGTGCTCGAACACCCGCTCCAGGGCGGGTCCCGTGATCGCGTAGTGACCCAGGTGGTTGGAGAACTCCGAGAACTGGTTGATGATCTCGATCTCGGGGTCCTTCTCCAGCTCGTTGCAGGTGTCGTAGATCTCCTTCACGTTCGACTCGGTGCCGGGCGTGCGGATGATGTCGTTGGCCGGATCCAGCGTCCACTGCTCCAGCCAGTCGAAGCGGGCCTTGCTCATCCCCTCGGGGAGCACGGCCACGCCGCGGCAGTCCATGATCCGGCTGATGGCGATGCCGCCCCGTGCGTAGTTGCCGGTGGACGGCCACACGGCGCGATGCGCGGTGGGGTCGAACCGGCCGGTGACGAGGCGGGGCACGAGGCAGGCGTAGGCGGCCTGCACCTTGTGGGCCTTGATCATCGGGAAGCGGTTGCCGAACGCAAGGAGGATACGCGCCTCGACTCCGGTCATCTCGGGCGGCAATTCGATGTAGTCCGGCACCTCGTGGGGACCGGAACCGTCGAGGCGACCGAACCAGTGGACCCGGAACAGGTTGCGGCTGTCCGGTTCGTTGCGGTCGAGTCCGGCCAGCGGTGCCAGCCGGGCGGCCGGGATGGTGGACGGATCCGCGAGTTCGGCGAAGGTCGGGAGCGCGATTTTGCGCTCCTTGAACCGTTGGATCGTGCGGTCGTAGACCCCCGAGTCGGCGATGTCGGTGGTGAGCCCGAGAGAGGCGTGGGCCCGAGCGAAGTCAGCGGCGTTGTACATATTGTTAAGCAGTCTGCCACCAACTCGCGTGACTGCGCCTCCCCGGCGGCCATCACTTGCAGCCAGGCCCGAGGCGTCCGGAAAACCGGAGGCTCAGCAGAGGTGCAATACTCCGCCTGTGGGTCAAGGACGCCTGCAATGGCTACTCATCCCTTGGTCCGACCCTGGTCTTCTCGCCGTCATCCTGTTGGCGGCCGCAGCTCCGGCATTCCTCGTGAGTGCCGCCGACGAGTGGCAACGAGCGGCTGCCGATGAGCTCGCGGCGCAGGTGGTCGGTCAGGTGGATCCGGGCCGGCTCGGGCCGACCGTGCAGTCCGAGGTCGGGTTCGACACCGGCACGCTGACCGACGCTGACGCCGCGGTGGTGCGCAGGGTCGGGGAGATCGGTGCTGTCGCCTCGACGACGCGGACCAGCTACACGTTGCCGTTGCTTGCATCGGTCGACACTGAGCCCGTCGGGGTCCCGCTCCGCCTCGTCGGCCGGCGCGGAGTGTTCGACGACATCGAGGTCGTCTCCGGGGCCCCCACCGGCAACGGCGCGATCGTGTCGACATGGATCGCCGAGGAGTTCGACCTCGCGATCGGCGATGTCGTGTCGTTCGAGGCCGTCGAGACGGGCGACCTGGCGACCAACGACGTGGTCCCTGGGCAGGGGGCGATGTGGAACGTACGCATCGACGGGCTCTACGAGCCGCTGTGGACCGAATCGTCCGATCCCCTCCCCGCGGAGTGGGCCGACGTACCCGCCCTGGTCCCCCGCTACCTGCAGCCGTTCGGCCGACCCGGTTTCGCCCTTCTCATCCTGGACGAAGAACTCCTGTGGTCCAGTGGCCTGAGCGGGGTCGTCAGCTGGCATTCCTCCATCGAGCCGCCCGGAACCCGCGACGGTGTCGACGAGCTCCGCAGTTCGTACCAGATGCTCGAAACAGACCTCGTCCACGACGAGGATCTCTCGAGAACGCTCGGCGCCGCGGCCACTCCCGTCGCTGGTGCGCCGGAGCTCATCACCGATCTCTACGAGACCGCTGCGCAGATGGACACCGCCGTCCTTCGCCTCGATCACCCGCTGAACGCGGCACGCCGGGCGGGGCTCGTCCTCGGACTATCGACCGCGATCGGGGTGGGCCTCGCCTTCGTCGACCGCCGGCGCCGAGATCATCGCCTCCTCGCCGGCCAGGGCCACCGTTGGTTTGCGCTCGCGTCGAGGGCATCGCTCCAGCTCGCGCCACCGGTCGTCGTGGGGACCTGCCTCGGAAGCGCGGTCGGCCTGCTCGCCGCCGCGAACGTCGGGCCGTCGGCCAACATCGCATGGAACGGCATGGACCCGGGCGGGAACGCGCTCCTCGCGGCCGCGACGACGGCGATCGCGGCAACGGTCGCGGGCGTGGTCGGGCAGGGGACCCTGGAGCGGAGCCAGTGGGGGACCCGTCGGCGGCGGCTGGCCGAGCCGATCGTGCTCCTCGCCCTGCTGGTCACCGCCATCGTGCTCATGTCCACTGCGGTGGAGGGCTCGGGACCGGGCAGCGAGTTGGTGGCCGTGTTGGCACCGATCACCGGGTCGGCGGCCGCGCTCGGATGGAGCCTCTTCGGACTCGACCGGTTCCTGAAGCGGTTCGGCCATCGCGGCGACCGGCTGGGCTTCGTCGGCCTTCTGGTGTGGCGGCGTCTCGTGACGGCGACCGCGGTGAGCCGCCTGGCTGCGGGGGTCTTCGGCCTCGGCGTCGGGATCCTCGTCTACTCCACGACGATGGCCGGCACGCTCGAGCGCAGCGTCGAGGTCCGGGCCGCCACCGAGGTCGGCGCAGAGGTCCGCCTCGATCTCTTCGGCGACATACCGGCAGCCGACGACATGCCGGAGCGGACCACACTGCTCCGGGTCCAGGACACCCGCCTCACCCCGGGCGGCGGGAGGCTCCGGGTCCTCGCCATCGACCCCGACACGTTCGCTCGAGGCGTCCGCTGGCCGGACGAGTTCGGGTCCTCACCGAACCGGGTCGTCGCCGAACTGGCGGCGGCCACGGACACCGAGGTGATCCCGGCGATCGCCATCGTCACCGAGGACGTCCCGATCACCGGCGGCTTCGGCAGCCGAACCGTCCAGCCGTTCGAGATCGTCGGACACGTGTCGTCGCTTCCCCTCGCCGGCGAGTTCGGCGACACGATCCTCGTGGCCGCCGACGACCTCGACCGTGTGGCGATGCAACGATTCCTCGCCGCCGACACCGGACTCGATCCTCCTCCGCCTCCGAGTACCCGCTTTCGTGCTCACCTCCTGGGTGCGATCGAGCCCGCCGAGGCCGGCAGGCTCGGCGATTCACTCGGTCCCTCGATTCGCGAGACCCACACGATCGAGGGAAGGATCTCCGACCCCGACATCGTGGCCACGCGGACGAGCCTCGACTACCAGCGACTCCTGGGGGCCGTGGCGGCCGCCACGGCTGTGGTCGGCCTGGTGATGCTGGTCGGCGCTCGTCGCCAGAAACGCCGGGCCGCCCACGTGATGACCGCCGCGATGGGGGTCCCGTCGGCACGGCTGTCGCTCGCCACGGCCGGCGAGGTTGGAGTCCTCGTCGGCGTCGCGTCGGCCGTGGCCACCCTGACCGCCGCCCTCTCCGCCCGCCGCCTCTTCGGTCGGGTCGACCCCTCGCCCGCCGTTCCTCCCGTCCTCGACCTACTGCTTCCGGTCCCGACGCTCGCACTCGTCGCCGTGGCCACCGTGGTCGCCGGTGCCGGCGTGGCCTGGGCCGCCGACCGAACGCTCGCCCGCCGGGCGTCCACTCTGGACAGTCATGACTGACGCAGCACCGGCCCGCCGCTCTCGGGGTGACGTCGCCGTCGCCTGCCGGCACCTGATCCGGCTCTACGAGTCGACCACCGGCAGTGTGTCGGCGATCCGGGGGGTCGACCTGGACATCGAGGCGGGCCTCATCACTGCGGTCCGGGGCCCGTCCGGGTCGGGCAAGACGACGTTCCTGCGATTGATCGCCGGGCTCGATCGGCCCTCGGCCGGGTCGGTGACCGTCGCCGGCGTCGACCTCAACAGCCTGTCGGCGGGGGCCCGGGCGAAGGCACGCGCCCGGTTGTTGACCCACGTCCACCAGCGGCCGATCGACAACCTCTTTCCGCACCTCACGGCCGTGCAACAGCTGGCTCGGCTCGCCGACGGTCCCGACGACGCCGATGCCGCCCTCGCCGAGGTCGAACTGGAGAGTGTGGCCTCTCACCGACCGTCCCAGATGTCGGGCGGAGAGCGGCAACGTCTGGCGGTGGCGCTGGCGATCGTGGCCCGCCATCCGGTGCTCATCGCCGACGAGCCCACCGCCCAGCTCGACGACGACGCCGCCGACGCCACCCTCGACGCCCTGTGGGCGCTGCGCGAGCGGGGGACGGCCGTCATCGTGGCCACCCACGATCCACGCGTCGTCGACCGAGTCGATCAGCCCGTCGTCGTCGGTGTCGATGTCGTAGG
>CAYFLT010000036.1:0-5569 GCA_964344055.1 uncultured Candidatus Nemicrothrix sp. | reverse complement strand
GTCGACCGAGTCGACCAGGTGGTGTTGCTGCGGGACGGCGCCGTGTCGTCGGTGACCGCGGCAGGGACCGAGCTCGCGGTGATCGACGGTTCGGGACGGGTGCAGCTTCCACCGGAGGCGCGGCAGGCGTTCGACGAGGGCCGGGCCAGGATCACGTTCGATCCCGACACCGGCCAGGTGCGATTGGACCGGCCATGAACTCCACCGAGACACTCATCGCGGTGGTGGATGCCACTGTCCGATTCTCGTCAGGCCGCCACGCCACTACCGCGCTGGATGGCGTGACGCTCGAGCTCCGGGCCGGCGAATCGGTGGCCATCGTCGGACCGTCCGGTGCCGGCAAGACCACCCTGCTCGAGCTGCTGGTCGGGTGGCGAACGCCCGCCGAAGGCCGTGTCGAGCGGAGCGCATCACTTCCGGCCGACTGGTCGGGTATCTCGGTGGTCCCCCAGTCGATCGGTCTGCTCGACGAGCTCACCATCGGGCAGAACATCGACCTCCCCGGCCGCCTCGGGTTCCCTGTGCGGGAATCGGGTCCCGAACTGGCGCGAGCGCTGGGAATCGGGGAGCTCTGGGACCGGCTCCCGGAGGAGGTGAGCCTCGGTGAGCAGCAACGCGCCGCCATCGCCCGAGCGCTGCTCGCGGCCCCACGGGTGCTCATCGCCGACGAGCCGACCTCGCATCAGGACAAGCAGAACGTCGAGCGGATCTCGGCCGCGCTCGATTCGGCATCGCGAACCGGGACGACCACGGTGGTCACCACCCACGACGACCGTCTACTCGACCGAGTCTCCCGGATCGTGTACCTGAGGAGCGGGCGGGTCGAACGACAGCGAGAGGGAACGTCGACCTAGGTCGACTTCACCAGCGTCGCCAAATAGGAGCGGGTCTCGTCGTCCCAGTCCGCGGGGTCTTCGTCGTGGGCCACGCGTGCGTGAAGCTCCATCAGCTGCCAGACCTCGGCTTCGGTCTCCGCGACCACGACGGCCGGGCAATCCTCCATTCCTTCACAATCGGCACACGCATAGGAGTACGCCATCGTTCCTCACTCTCATCAAAGTCGGGGCATCATCGGCTCGAGTCTCTCCAGGCATGGGTGCGCGAACATGATGCAGATGCACCTTTCTCGGCAGCCACGACGAAACGACGGGCGTCGCTGCGACCCGGGTGGAGCACGAGGATGGAGCTGACGTCACGCGAGCAGACCGTCGCCGACTGCTTTGCGGCGGGCCAGACCTACAAGCAGGTTGCCGAGAAGCTCCATCTCTCCCCTGCCACGGTGCGCAACCACCTGGCGTCGATCTACCGGAAGCTGGGCGTTTCGAACAAGGCGGCGCTCATCCACACACTCAACGAGCGCCGTTCCGAGTTCGGCCTTCTCCCTGACCCGGAGGCCAGGACCCGATCGGCGGACGTGCTCCGGAACCTCCAGGATCCGGGCCCGCCTCGATCCCCGGGCCGTTCGATCGCGGTGCTTCCGTTCGAGACGATCGGGACCGAGGCAGATGCGTACCTCGGATACGGCCTGGCGGTGGACGTCCAGCACGACCTGACCCGCTGTCACGACGTCCTCGTGGCGGGACGGAGCTCTTCCACCCTCGCCGGTGGGTCGGGCCTCGCGTCGTCCGAGATCGCTCGCCATCTCGGGGTCGAATACCTCCTCCAAGGCACCGTCCGGGTCGACCGAGACGCGCTGCGCACGACCGCCGAGCTCGTCGAGGGTCGAACCGGAACCGTCGTCTGGTCCGAACGGTTCGACGCTCGACGCGCTGACGCGCTGACCGTCCAGGCCGCGATCGCGCGATCGGTCGTTCGCAACCTCGCGCCTCACATCGGGAACGCGGACCTCGATCGCCTCGGCACCCTCGACCCGACCCAACTGGACGCACACCAGCTCCGGTTGAGGGGAACCCACCTGCTCGAGCTCGGCGGGCGTGAAGGCCTCGCCGAGGCACGCGCCCACTTCGATCACGCGCTGGCCCTGGATCCCGAGTCGGCTCCCGCTCTCGCAGGGATGTCGGTGGCCTTCGGCTACGAGTGTGACCAGCTACTCGCCGAGAACTATTCGGAGTCGCTCTACCGGCACGTGTCGTTCGCCGAACGGGCCGTGGCCGCCGACGAACGCGACAGCCGCGGACACTATGCACTCACGTGTGCACGACTGCTGGAGGGACGATTCGCCGAGGCCGACGTGCACGCCCGCCGAGCCCTCGAACTGAATCCGAGCGAGTACCACAATCTGTGCAATCGCGGATACACGCTGATGGCACTCGGCCGCCTCGAGGAGAGCATCGAGCGTTTCGACCGGTCACTACGGTGCAATCCGCTCGCCCCCAGCAGCTGCCTGCTCGCGATCGGCCTGTCCGACTATCTGAACTCCGACTACGGCCACGCGGCCGGCGTCCTGAAACGGATGACCGGCTATCCGCTGCAACGCGCCAGCACGCTGGCAGCAGCATGCGCGCAGGCCGGCTACGCGAGTCCGGCGGAGCGGGCAGCAGCGGAGTTCGAGCGGCTGTGCGACGACCTTCCGTCGGGCCCGTCGGGTCCCGACCGTGCGGCCTGGCACGACTTCTGGCGACGGGCATACCCCTACGTTTCCGACAGTTCCTTCGACCATGTCATGGCCGGGGTGGGGAAGGCAGGCTTGACGACCTGAACGGCAGACCCCTAGGTGGGTAAACAATCGGGGTCCTTCAGGCGTGGGCATGATGTGAACCGACCAGGAGGGCTCGCCATGAGCGATGCCGAGAGCCAGCGGACCCAGGGCGGTAGCGACCCGACCTTGCATGCCGTCACGTCATTCGAGGCCCTGTTCGTGGACGAGTATCCGAAGATGGTGGCCCTCGCGGCCGCGGTCTCGGGCAACCGGGCGTTCGCGGAGGACCTCGCCCAGGAGGCGATGCACCGCCTACATCGCAACTGGGCGCGGGTCCAGGGCTTCCACTCCCCGGGAGCGTGGGTGCGAAGGGTCACGATCAATCTGGCCCTGTCGATGCGGCGCCGGCTGGCCAACGAAGCCAAGGCCAAGCTCCGCCTCGGAGCCACCCGGGTGACCCTGCCGCCTTCGGCAGCCGAAGACGAGCCGGTCTGGGCGGCGGTTGCCGCTCTCCCCGGCAAGCAGCGGGCGGCGATCGCCCTCCGCTATCTCGAGGACCGTTCGATCGACGAGATCGCCGACATTCTCGACGTCTCACCCTCGACCGCCCGGGTGCACCTCCACCGCGGCCGCCAGGCCCTCCGAGATCGGCTCCCCGACTACGACCCCCACCCACAACGAGACGTCGACGAACCCGATGACGACGAGGAGGCCGCCCGATGAGTGACCAGCAGAACCCCGTCGACCGTGCATTCCGCTCGCTTCGCTCCGATGCCCAGCAGGTGGAGGTCAACGAGCCACTCGCCGCGATCACCGAGAGGCGACCGTTCATACGGCCCGCCGTCCTGCTCTCCGCCGCCGCGGTCATCGTCCTCGTCGTGATCGGTGCCGTCGCCCTGCGGGGCGACACCGACAGCGACCTGGTCGCCGGCACTCCCGATGGTGGTCAGGACGGCGCGGTCGGAAGCGATGAGGCCGGTCTGATCGGTTCGTCGTGGACCCTCACCTCCGGGACCGGCCCCGAGGGCCCGGTGCCGATCGTGCCCGATTGGCCGATCACCCTGACCTTCGACGTCGACACGCTCGGCGGTACCGCGGCCTGCAACGGCTACGGCGGCGAGTACTCGATCGACGGTGACCGGATCTCCCTCGGCGGACTCGGCCACACCGACATGGGTTGCGATGGTGCCGTGATGGCGTCCCAATCGGCCTTCCTGGCTGCCGTCACCGAGGTCGACCAGGTCCTGATCTCCGGATCCACCCTCACACTCACGGGGCCGGGCACCGAGCTGGTGTTCTCGCTCGACGCACCAGTCCCCGTCGCCGAACTGGTCGGCCAGCTCTGGCTGCTCGACACGCTGATCGACGGCGAGACCGCCACCACCGTCCGGGGTGACCCGGCCACCCTTCTTCTGCGAACGGGCGGCGCCATCAACGGAAGCACCGGTTGCCGCAGCCTGTCCGGCGAGTACGTCATCAACGGGAGCCAGGTGCTCTTCACCACTTTCTCCGCCGGGGGCGACTGTCCTTCGGAGTTGAGCAAGCAGGACAGCCACGTCGTCGGCGTGCTCGGTGACGGGTTCACCGCAGCCATCGACGGCCAGCGCCTGACGGTGACGAGTGCGGGCGGTCTCGGCTACCGGGCGATCACCGAGGACGAGCTGGCCGACATCGAGTCGGACCCGGTGGCTACCGACGCCGAGCTGCTCGCCGGCACGTCCTGGCGCCTCATCGCCGGCGAACGTCCCGACGGGGTGATCGACATCATCGAAGGGTCTGCGCCGAACCTCGCTCTGGACGGATCATCCACCGGATTTGCGGCGACGGTCTGCAACACCCTGGGAGGGTCGTTCACGATCGGCGGGGGGCGGATCGCCTTCGAGATCACCGAGGAAACCGACATGCAGTGTGAAGAGGCGGGGTTGATGGGCAGCGAAGGCGCCTTCGCCGCCGCACTGGAAGAGGTCACCGAGTACGGCATCGAGGCCGACGGCGAGCGTCTCGTCATGACCGGCGGCGACGGCACCGAGCTCCTGTTCGAACGGTTCGATCCGGGAGATGTCGGCCCGTCGGAGGGTGCCGTGTCGGTGACCGAACTGCTCGACCTCCGGCCCGAGGGGACCGTCTCCGTGGAGGCCACCGCGATCGACACCGGTGGCGGATGGATCCTGTGCGACCAGCCGGATGCCGAGCTGTTCTCCGGCTGCCGGGGCCGCAATGTCGTCGTGACCAACTTCGACCCGGCGGTCGACGCCGTCGGTGAGGGGGCATGGGAGGGATCGCTCACCGAGGACTTCCGCTACGCGATCGCCGGGCGCGATCCCCTCACCGTGCCGACGGCCGAGCAGGCCGCGGTCGCCGAAGCGTTCGGCGCCCTCTCCGCCGTAGCCGGGACCCTCGACACCACAGGACTCGGCCTGGCCGACGTGGTGCTGATCGGACTCGGAGACCAGCTGATCGAGGAGCGGACCGCCGCGGCACTCCGTGACCAGGCCGCCTGGACGCTCGACACCGAGCAATTCCGGGCGTGGACCGGACCCTTCTCGGCACTGGATCTGCTCATACGCGCCGAGTCGACCGAGGTGATCGTGGGTCCCCACAACCACTGCGCTTCGCCGCCCGCGCCGATCTCCGATCAGATCGAGTTCAGTTCACATCTGAGCCTTCAGCCGACCGGGATCACGTCGTGCCTCGAGTGGTTCACCGTGGATCTGTTCCTGGACGCCGAGGGGCGCGTCTCCGCGATCACCCTCGACCTCTGGGAACCGTGAGCGGCAGGGCTACTCGGGCTGCTCGGCCAGAGCGATGATGGAGAACACGGCACCGGCGGGGTCCTGCACGGTGGCCATCCGGCCGGGTGGGATGTCGAACGGCGGGGCCAGCACGGTGCCGCCCATCTCGGCGACCTTGGCGACCGACGCGTCGGCATCGGCCACCCCGAAGTAGACGTGCCAGTGCGGCGGCACGCCC
>CAYFLT010000035.1:35065-45706 GCA_964344055.1 uncultured Candidatus Nemicrothrix sp. | reverse complement strand
CGGCAATCGGTGCCGGTGGTGTGGGTGGTGCCGGTGCCGGTGGGACCGCAGGCGGGACATCGAAGGCCGCCGGTTCGGCAATCGGTGCCGGTGCCGGTGTGACCGCAGGCGGGACATCGAAGGCGGCCGGTTCGGCAATCGGCGGCGTGGGAGGCGTGTGCGGTGGACTCGGGAACGAGTCGATCGTGGGCTCATCAGATCCGGCGATCGGCGGTGGTTCGGCACCGTCGGGGCTCGAATCCAACATGGCGAACAGATCTGCGTTCGGGTCGACCGGCGGCGTCGGAGTGGGCTCAGAGGTGTTGAAGACCTCGAAGAGGTCCGACGTCGGCTCCTCGGCGACTGCAGGGGGTGCAGCCGGCTCCTGTCCGTTCTGGGGCTTGCGCATCGGCAACGCCGCGAGACCCTCCTCGGCGATCGTCGGTGGGGCCAATTCGCTCGCCGGAGGTTCCGGGATGGACACCGGCGGCAGAGTCGGCGGCATGGGCGGCGGTTCGAGTCCCGCCATCGGCGATACCGGCTCCGGATCGGACACACCGGCGATCGGGGCTGGAGCAATCTCGCCCATCGGTTCGCCGACACCAGCGATCGGGGCGTGCGTCTGCTCCAGGGGCGCCGCAGGGGGTGCGCCGAATGCGGCCGGGTCCACCGGGGCGCTCTCGGCGGCGGAGACCGGCGATCCCTCGCCCGCGCCACCGTCCGGGCTTCCGATCATGTCCGCCGGGATGGTCACGAAGGCGGTGACGCCACCGTCCTCGGCCGGGTGAAGGCTCACCGAGACGCCGAGTCGATGGGCGAGCCGTGAAACCACCGTGAAGCCCAGGGACCGGCTGAGGTCGAGACCGATGATCGGCGGCTGGCGAAGCGTTTCGTTGGCGGCGCTGATCTGCTCACCGCTCATGCCGATGCCACGGTCACCGAGGGTGAGCTGGTAGTCACCTGCCGCGCCCCGCTGCCCGGTGACCACCACGTCGCTGTCGGGCGGCGAGAACTGGGTCGCGTTCTCCATCAGCTCCGAGAGCAGGTGGGCGAGGTCGACCGCCACGGATCCGGCCACTGTGGCGGTGTCTACCGAGCGGATCTGGATGCGGCTGAAGTCCTCGATCTCACCCATGGCCACCCGGACGACATCGGCCAGCTCGACCGGACGGCCGCGACGGCGGGTCGGTTCCGCTCCGGCCAACACGAGCAGGGACTCGGCGTTGCGCCGCATCCGAGTCGCGAGATGGTCGAGTCGGAAGAGGTTCTCGAGCTGGTCGGGGTTCTCCTCCCGGGCCTCGAGCTGATCGATGAAGTCGATCTGCCGGTCGAGCAGACTCTGGTTCCGGCGCGCCAAGTTCACGAAGATGTCGGAGATTCCCCTGCGGAGGAGTTCGCCCTGTTCCTCGGCGACTTCGACGGTCACGCTCTGGATCTCCGAGAACGCGCGCGCCAGCTGGGCGATCTCATCTCGTCCCTTGGCCTGGATGGGCGACATCATCGGTGCCGCCGTACGTCCCGATGTGCGCATGGCTTCCACCATCGCCGGGAGTTCCTCTGCCGAGAGCTGCTCGGCGCTGCTGGTCAGCTCGATGAGAGGTCGTGCCACCGAACGGCCGACGAGGAAGGCCATGAAGAGGGCGAACACGACCACCGACCCGGCCAGGATGAGGAACGAGTTCGCTTCGCTCGTGGCCGACTCCGCGGCCAGCCTGGCCTCGGCGTTCGCATCCTGGAGGACAGCGTCGATGACCGAGCCGATCGCGACCAGCCGGTCCTCACTGGCGCCCAACCAGTCCACGCCACCGGCGACCACACCGCGGCCGACGGCGTCGATGATGTCGGGAGTGGGGAGGAAGCCACCCGCTCGACTGACGCCACCACCGGGAAGGAATTCCGGCAGATGGCCGTCGGCCTGCAGCACTTCGAGCTGGGTGACGTAGACGGAGTCGGCCGAGAGGCGGAAGTTCTCGAGGCTGGTACCGATGATCTGGACCTGGGCGTCGATGAGCGCCGGGCCGGTGATCGGCAGGCGGCCCGCCTCGATCGCCGATGCACCGATGAAGGTGATCTCGGCGACGGCGTTCTGCATCGTGACCAGCTGGATGTATGAGTCGAGTGCCTGGAAGAGCTCGAGGTCACCGGCCTCGCCCGCCAGGGCGGTGTTGAGGGCGTCGAGGTCATCGGAGTGGGCGTTGAGGTCGTCGGCCAGGACGACGCTCGTACGGGTCATACGATCGTCGACCATGGTCGACTGGATGCGTTCGCGAAGGGCGAGGAACTCGTCGCGCAACGCACCGTCGTTCAGGTCCGCGACAACGGTGTCGAGGGCGGCGCTCCACCGGGTGAGTTCGGCCTCGGTGACGTCCTGCACGCCCTCGATGTCGGTGCTCGGAAGGGTGAGTCGTCCGGTCTGGAGGGTTTCGAACCGTTCGACCTGGAGCGCGATGGAGAGGTCGGCACCACTCTCCGCGAATGCGGCGAGTCGGGCCTCGCGCTCCTTTGTGTCGGCGATCTCGGTTCGGTCGACCACGCCGCTGGCGGCGAAGACGAGCACGGCGAGTAGCGGCACCGTCAGCAGCAAGAAGAGCTTGCCGCGGATCTTGATCCTTTTCAGCATGTGACCGTGGCCTCGAGAGGATGTGTATGTACCCAGTCGGGTACCCACGAATCAGGTCGGTCAGTGCCAATTGGAGTTGAGCCTCACGCCCAAAAAGGGGCCCACGGCCGACGACGCCTCAGCGCAGCGGCGCCGCCGTCGGGGTGATGGGAGCCGGGAGTTGGGTGGCCTCGGTGAGGTAGCGATCGACGGCCGCCGCGGCGGACCGCCCTTCGGCGATCGCCCACACGATGAGGCTCTGGCCGCGCCCCATGTCACCACAGACGAACACCCCGTCGGCATTGGTGGCCCAGCCCTCGTCGCGGGCGACATTGCCACGCTCGGTGAGCTCCACGCCGAATTGCTCGATGAGAGGGCCCTGCTCCGGTCCAGTGAATCCCATGGCCAGGAGGACCAGGTCGGCCGGAAAGGTCTCCTCGCTCCCATCCACCGGCTCGAAGCGCATTTGTCCGTTCTCGAACACCTGCTCCACCCGCACCGTCTCGAGGGCCGAAACCCGACCGGAGTCGTCGCCGACGAATCGCACGGTGTTGATGGCGTAGATCCGCTCGCCGCCCTCCTCGTGGGCCGACGACACCCGGTAGATCATCGGCCAGGTCGGCCAGGGGTTGGCCTCTGGGCGTTCCTCGGGCGGGCGAGGCATGATCTCGAACTGATTCACCGACGCCGCGCCGTGCCGCAGGGAGGTTCCGAGACAGTCGGCGCCGGTGTCGCCGCCTCCGATGACGATGACGTCCTTGCCCTCGGCACTGATGGGCGGCTGGTCCAGATCCCCCTCCTGGACCCGGTTGGCCCAGGGCAGGAACTCCATCGCCTGATGGATGCCGTCGAGGTTTCGTCCCTCGATCGGCAGGTCCCGGGCCTGGGTGGCGCCACAGGCCAGTACGACGGCGTCGTACTGCTCGCGGAGCTCGTCGGCGGTGACATCGACACCGACGGTGGTGTTCACCACGAACGTCGTGCCCTCGGCCGTCATCTGCTCGAGCCGCCGATCGATGTGCCGCTTCTCCATCTTGAACTCGGGTATGCCATACCGGAGGAGACCGCCGACGCGGTCGGCTCGCTCGTAGACCGTGACGGCATGGCCGGCTCGGGTGAGCTGCTGGGCCGCGGCGAGTCCGGCCGGGCCAGAGCCCACGACCGCCACCCGCCTTCCGGTCTGTTCCGCCGCGAGCTGGGGGGTGATCCATCCCTCGGCCCAGGCCCGGTCGACGATCTCGACCTCGATCCGCTTGATGGTGACCGGCGGCTCGTGAATGCCGAGCACACAGGCCGCTTCACACGGGGCGGGGCACAGCCGCCCGGTGAACTCGGGGAAGTTGTTGGTGGCATGAAGCCGGTCGATGGCAGCGCGCCACTGGCCCCGATAGGCGAGGTCGTTCCAGTCGGGGATGATGTTGCCCAGTGGGCAGCCGTTGTTGCAGAACGGGATTCCGCAGTCCATGCAGCGGCTCGCCTGGGTCCGGAGCTTCTCCTCCGGGAAGTCCTCGTAGACCTCCCTCCAGTCCCTCAGCCGGACCGGGACGGGCCGACGGGCGGGGAGTTCACGGTCGTGTTCGAGAAAGCCGCGTGGATCAGCCATTGGGTCCTCCTCAGCTCCTCGCCGCGGCCATGATGGCCTCGACCTCGTCCTCGCCGGCGTCCCGAGCGGCTTCGGCCGCCTCGAGCACCCGTCGGTAGTCGACCGGCATCACCTTCACGAACTCCTTTGCCGTGGTGCCCCAGTCGGCGAGGATTCTCGCCGCCACGTCGCTTCCCGTCTCGTGGCGGTGCTTCTCGATCCGGTCCCGCAACCACCCTTCGTCCTCTTCGAGGAGCTCCTCGAGCTCGACCATCTCCGAGTTGACCCGCCGGGGGAAGACGCCCTCGGGGTCGTGGACGTAGGCGACGCCCCCCGACATCCCGGCGGCGAAGTTGCGGCCGGTCGGGCCGAGGATGACCGCCCGACCTCCCGTCATGTACTCACACGCGTGGTCCCCGACCCCCTCCACCACCGCGGTGGCTCCGGAGTTGCGGACGCAGAATCGCTCGCCGACCACCCCTCGGAGGAACAACTCTCCGTCGGTGGCGCCATAGAGGATGACGTTGCCGGCGATGACGTTCTCCTCGGGGACGAACGGGGCGTCGCTCGGTGGGCGAACGACGATCCGTCCGCCGGAGAGTCCCTTGCCCACGTAGTCGTTGGCGTCGCCCTCGAGACGCAGGGTGATCCCACGGGGCACGAATGCGCCGAGGCTGTTGCCCGCCGAACCGGTGAGGTTCACGACGATGGTGTCGTCGGGGAGACCCTTGCCGCCATGGCGGCTGGTGACCTCGAAGCCGAGGAGGGTTCCGACGGTGCGGTTCACATTCCGGACCGGGACGTCGATGGTGACCGGCCGACCTCCTTCGACGGCACCCTCTGCCAGCTGGATCAGGGTCTGGTCCAGTGCCCGTTCGAGGCCGTGGTCCTGATCCTTCCACTGGTGGCGGCGGGCTTCCCGGGCGATTTCGGGGAGGTGCAGGATCGGACTGAGATCGAGTCCGTCGGCCTTCCAGTGATCGATGGCTTCGGTGGTGTCGAGCATCTCCACCTGACCGATGGCTTCGTCGAGGTTCCGGAATCCGAGTTGGGCCATCAGCTCTCGGACCTCCTCGGCGATGTACTCGAAGAAGTTCACGACGAACTCGGCCTTACCGGAGAACTTGGCCCGCAGCGCCGGGTTCTGGGTGGCGACCCCGACCGGACAGGTGTCGAGGTGACACACCCGCATCATCACGCACCCCATGACGACGAGCGGCGCGGTGGCGAATCCGAACTCCTCGGCCCCGAGCAGGGCGGCGATCATGACATCGCGCCCGGTCTTGAGTTGGCCGTCGGTCTGGACGACGATCCGATCGCGGAGGTCGTTGAGCAGCAGCGTCTGCTGGGTCTCGGCCAGGCCGAGTTCCCAGGGCGCACCGGCATGCTTGATCGAGGTCTGCGGCGACGCTCCCGTCCCCCCGTCGTGGCCGGAGATGAGCACGACGTCGGCGTGAGCCTTGGAGACGCCGGCCGCGACGGTGCCGACTCCGACCTCGGCGACGAGCTTCACATGGATCCGTGCCTTCGGATTGGAGTTCTTCAGATCGTGGATGAGTTGGGCCAGATCCTCGATCGAATAGATGTCGTGATGGGGCGGCGGTGAGATCAGACCGACTCCCGGTGTCGAGTGTCGGGTCTTGGCGATCCACGGGTACACCTTGTGGCCGGGGAGCTGACCACCCTCACCTGGCTTCGCACCCTGTGCCATCTTGATCTGGATGTCGTCGGCGTTCACCAGGTACTCGCTGGTCACCCCGAAACGGCCCGACGCCGCCTGCTTGATCGCACTACGGCGCAGGTCACCGTTCTCGTCGGGCGTGAAACGGTCGGCGTCTTCTCCGCCTTCGCCGGTGTTCGACTTGGCGCCCAGCCGGTTCATGGCGATGGCCAGCGTCTCGTGAGCCTCTGCGGAGATCGATCCGTAGCTCATCGCCCCGGTGGAGAAGCGCTTGACGATCGACCCCACCGACTCGACCTCGTCGAGCGGAACCGGAGGCCGTTCGCCGAAGTTGAAGCGGAACAGGCCGCGGAGCGTTCCGAGCTCCTCGGACTGGTCGTCCACGGCCCTCGTGTAGTCCTTGAAGATGTCGTAGCGGCCTTCACGGGTGGCGTGCTGGAGCTTGTAGACGGTCTCGGGATTGAAGAGATGGAACTCCCCTTCCCGGCGCCACTGGTAGTGCCCGCCGACCTCGAGGCTGCGATGTGCGCGCTCGCTCGGGTTCTCCGGGTGGGCCAAGGCGTGCCGCTGGGCGACCTCTTCGGCGAGCACTCCGAGCCCCACACCGCCGAGACGGCTCACTGTTCCCTCGAAGTACTCGTCCACCAGGTCGGAGGCGAGGCCGATCGCCTCGTAGATCTGGGCGCCGGTGTAGGACGCAACGGTCGAGATGCCCATCTTGGACATCACCTTCAGGATGCCCGCGCCGGCGGCCTTGATGAAGTTGCGCTGAGCCTGGTCGATCGGGAGATCCGGATCGAGGCCGAACTCGCCGTTGCGGACCATCTCGTCGATGGTGGCGAAGGCGAGGTACGGGTTCATGGCGTTGGCGCCGTAGCCGAGGAGGACGGTGATCTGGTGCACCTCGCGGATGTCGCCCGATTCGACCACGAGGCCCACTCGCGTCCGGGTCTTCTGCCGCACGAGATGGTGGTGGACCGCACTGGTCGCGAGCACCGAGGGGATGGCCGCTCGTTCACCGTCGGTGTCGCGATCCGAGAGCACGAGGACGGTGGCCCCGGCCGCGATCGCCTCGTCGGCCGACGCACGAAGACCGGCGAGCGCGTGGGCGAGTCCGTCCCCGCCCTCTGCCACCGGATAGGTCGTCGAGAGGACCACCGACCGGAATCCGGCCGGCCCCTCGACCCCGTCGAGTGCGGTGATGCGAGCCAGTTCGGCGTCGGTGATGACCGGATTGTCAAGGTGGATCGTCCGGCAGGACTCGGGCTTGGGATCGAACAGGTTCCCCTCCGGGCCGACCCGGGCGAACAGCGATGTGATGATCTCCTCGCGAATCGCATCGAGGGGCGGGTTCGTGACCTGGGCGAACAACTGCTGGAAGTAGTCGGCGAGCTGGCGGGAGCGACTCGACAACACCGCAATCGGCGTATCGGTGCCCATCGAGCCGATGGCCTCCTTGGCGTCGCGGGCCATCGGCGCGATCAGGAGCTTCTTCTCCTCGATCGTGTAGCCGAACTCCTGTTGGCGAAGCGTGAGACTTCCCTCGTCACTGTGGGTCGGCTCCACTGCCGGGAGATCCTCGAGGGTGACGAGGTTCGAGCCGAGCCAGTCCGCATAGGGACGTTGGGTGGTGATCCGGGCCTTGAGCTCGTGATCGCGGATGATGCGTCCCTCGCGGGTGTCGATCAGGAACATCCGGCCGGGTTGGAGGCGTCCCTTCTCCACGATCGAGCTCTGCGGCAGGTCGACGACCCCGACTTCGCTGGCCATGACGACCAGTCCGTCGTCGGTGACCCAGTACCGGCTCGGGCGCAGGCCGTTGCGGTCGAGCACCGCACCCATGACCGTGCCGTCGGTGAACGCGATCGACGCCGGGCCGTCCCAGGGCTCCATCCGGCAGGCGTTGTACTGGTAGAACGCGTGACGGTCCTCGTCCATCTCCTCGTGATGCTCCCAGGGCTCCGGGATCATCATCAGGACCGCTTCCTCGAGGCTGTAGCCGCCGAGGGTCAACAGCTCGAGTGCCTCGTCGAAGCCGGCGGTGTCGCTGGCTCCGGGCGTACAGATCGGGAACGCGCGCTCCAGGCCGGGGAGACGAGGACTGTCGAGCAGGGCCTCGCGGGCCCGCATCCAGTTGCGGTTGCCCTGGATGGTGTTGATCTCGCCGTTGTGGGCCACGAAACGGTACGGGTGCGCCAGTGGCCACGACGGGAACGTGTTGGTCGAGAACCGGGAGTGGACCAACGCCAGGGCGCTCTCGACCCGTTCGTCCAGCAGGTCGGGGTAGAACGCCGACAGCTGCGGGGTGGTGAGCATGCCCTTGTAGACGATCGTCCGGGCGCTGATGGAGGGGAAGTAGACACCGTCGTGGGCTTCGGAGGCTCCGCCCATCGCCTCGTTCACCTCGTCGGGCCCTGCCGGCACGCTGATCTCGTGTTCGATGCGCTTCCGGGCGATGAACACCGGACGATCGAGTTCGACACCGGTGAGCGGTTCGTCGCGATCGGCGCCGGCCGGGCCGCTAACGAAGATCTGCCGGAACGTCGGCATGGTCATCAGGGAGGCCGACCCGAGAATGGACTCGTCGATGGGCACGTCCCGCCAGCCGAGGACGACCAGGCCCTCCTCGTGCAGGATCCTCTCGACCGCTTCGGCGGCCCGCATGGCGGTATCGGAGTCCTGGGGCAGGAATCCGATGCCGGTGGCGTATTCGCCGACCGGAGGCAGCTCGAAGGGAACGACGTCGCGGTAGAAACGATCCGGGATCTGGATCAGGATCCCCGCCCCGTCACCGGTGTTGATGTCGGCGCCCTTCGCTCCCCGGTGCTCCATCGCACAGAGGGCGTCGATGCCCTTCACCACGATGTCGTGGCTCCGGCGCCCGTGCATGTCACAGACGAAGTTGACCCCGCAGCTGTCGTGTTCGTGACGCGGGTCGTAGAGGCCCTGGGGTGCGGGCAGATCGTTGGGGAACGGCGCGGCGACCATGTTGGATCCTCGAGTCTCCTGAACGCGGACGGGGGTTGACCGATGGTTCGGGAGCTGGGACAACGCTGGCCCGGCTTCCAGAGTCCGGCAATTCTACCGGGTCACCGCGAGTTGCAGCCAACTTTTGCCTGGACACGCCATCATGGGGCGCATGCGTGCACCCGATCTCAACGTCCCCCGCCGTCTCTGTGGCCAGCTCGACGCCTCCCCGACGCCCTATCACGCGGTGCAGACAGCCGTCGCGGAACTCGAGACCTCCGGCTTCACCGAGGTGGACGCATCAGGCTCGGTACGTGCGGAGGGCCGCCACTACTGGTGCGAAGGCGGTGCCCTGGTCGCCTGGGCCGGCTCGCCGGCACACGCGACGGACAGTGGCATCCGTGCGATCGGTGCCCACACCGACAGCCCCAACCTGCGAATCAAGCCCAACCCGGACTCCGGAATCGGCGGATGGCGGCAGCTGGGGGTGGAGATCTACGGCGGTGTCCTGTTGAACTCGTGGCTCGATCGTGATCTCGGGCTCGCGGGCCGGGTCGCGGTGCGGGGTTCCGATGGCCCTGAAGCGCACCTGTTCCGCGACGATCGGCCGATCCTGCGGGTGCCCCAGCTCGCCATCCACCTCGACGAGGACATCCGCAGCAAGGGTCTGCTCTTGAACAAGCAACGCCACATGGCACCCGTGTGGGGGCTCGGAACCGACGGGCCGACCTTCGTCGAGTACCTCGCAGCGCACCTGGGCGTCGATGGTGATGACGTTCTCGGATGGGATGTGATGGCCCACGACCTCACCCCTGCCTCTCTCGGCGGTCTCGATGACGAGTTCCTGATCAGTGCCCGCATCGACAACCAGCTCTCGTGTTTCCTGGCTGTCGATGCGCTCATCGCGGTGGCGGAGAACCCCGGTCCCCGGCTGCCGATGATCTGCCTCTTCGACCACGAGGAGGTCGGCAGCGTGTCCAGCACCGGAGCCGCCTCTCCCCTGCTCGGACGGGTGCTCGACCGGATCGGCGCGTCGCTCGGGGCGGACGCGGAAGCGACGGCGCGCAGCCGAGCCGACAGTCTGGTGATCTCGGCCGACGGGGCGCACGCCACCCATCCGAACTACGCCGACCGCCACGAGCCCGACCATCAGATCTCGGTCAACGGCGGGCCGGTGCTGAAGGTGAACGTCAATCAGCGCTACGCCACCGATGCACTGACCGCGGCGGCGTTCCGCCTGGCCTGTGAGGCGGCCGAGGTCCCCCATCAGACATTCGTCACACGGACTGACCTGGCGTGTGGCTCCACCATCGGCCCGGCGACCGCCGGCCAACTCGGCATTCCGGTCGTCGACGTCGGCTGTCCCCAGCTTGCGATGCACTCGGCACGCGAGATGGCGGGAAGCGCGGATCCGGGCTGGTTCCTCGCCGCGCTCACCGAGGCGCTGAGGAGTTGAACCTGGCAGGGTTTTGGTACCTGACACCAAAACCCTGCCAGGTTGATCAGACTCGGTCTCGGATCGAGCGGAGCGGGGCTGCGAACATCAGCAGGATCGGGAAGATCTCGAGCCGGCCGATGATCATGTAGAGCGCCAGGACGAGGCGGGCGGGCTGAGTGAACGCGGTGGAGAACGACGCGGTCGGGCCAGCCTCGCCCAGAGCCGGGCCCATGTTGCCCAGGGAGCCGACCACCGCGGCGATCGATTCCACGAAACCTCCCCCGAGGCCGGTGACGATGACCACGCCTGAGAGGACGAGCAGCAGGTAGAGCAGGAAGAACCCCGCGACCCTGCTCACGATGTCCTCGTCGACCGCCTGGGAACCGTGCCGTACC
>CAYFLT010000035.1:19301-35055 GCA_964344055.1 uncultured Candidatus Nemicrothrix sp. | reverse complement strand
TACCGGGATCACGGCCCGGGGATGTTGGTCACGGCGGATCGATCGCACACTGTGGGCGACGAGCACCTGCACCCGCATGATCTTGATGCCACCCGAGGTCGAGCCGGTGCAGGCGCCGCTGACCATCAGGAACAACAGCACCATCTGGGCCGCCGGCGCCCACACGACGAAGTCACCCGGGGAGAGCTCGCCGGTGGCGTTGCCGAAGCCCGTGCTCGTGCCGAGCGCCACCACGTTGAAGACCCCGGCTCGGAGGGCGGTACCGAAGCCGAAGGGACCGTCGAGCCAGATGAAGCCGACGACGAGTACCGCCGCGCCGAACAGCACGTAGAGGTACATGCGGAACTCCGGATCGCGGGCGTAGCCATCCGGTCGACCCTGGAGCGTGCGCCAATGATGGGCGAAGTTGGCGCCGCCGATGATCATCCCGACGATGATCACGGCCTCCACCACGGCGCTGTCGAAGTGTCCCACCGACGATCCGTACGGGGAGAAGCCGCCGGTGGAGGCAGTGGTGAGCCCGTGCGCGAACCCGTCGTAGAGCGAGGGGCCCGGCACGATGAACAGGGCGACCGCCACCGCGAGCGTGAAGAGGACATAGGTGAACCAGAGCCGCTTGGCGGTCTCGGCGACGCGGGGAGTGAGCCGGTCCGCAGACGGCCCCGGCGCCTCCGCGGTCATGAGATCGAGGCCACCGACGCCGAGGAAGGGCAGCACCGCCACCGCGAGGACGACGATGCCCATTCCCCCGTACCACTGGGTGGCCTGGCGGTACATCATGAGCCCCCGCCCCGTGCCTGATCCCTTGTCGAAGTCGAGCAGGGCGGTGGAACCGGTGCAGGAGTACCCGGAGGCCGACTCGAAGATCGAGTTCACGATCTGCTCGACACGATCCACGCCGGGCGTGGCAAACGTTCCCGCGAAGATGAACGGCAGGGCGCCGATCAGGGTCACGACGATCCACGTCCAGCCCACTGCGGCGAACACGTCACGGCTCCGGACGCTGCCCGGCTGGGTGAAGTACCAGAGGGCGACCCCGACCACGAGACAGATCACGCCGGACCACACCAGTGCGGCCGTGTCGGTGTTGGTCGACCACCGCTCCACCAGGGCCGACAGGAACATGCCGACGGCCACGAACGACAGGGCGATACCCATCACGTGCAGCGGCGTGCTGCGGACCCCGCCTCGCTCGTGGTGGAGCTCGGTGGCCCGCTTGGCCTGGATCATCCGTACGAGCTTCATCGCCGGAACCTCAAGAGACGCTTGAGCCGGAGGATCCCCAGGTCCCTCATGCGCAGTGCCGTGGCGACCGCCATGAGGAGGGGAAGGATCGTGAGTCGCCCGGCGAGCATTCCGGGGATCAGCAGGAGGTGGGCGGCGTCGCCGAGCTCGCGGACGTCACCGAACGCACCGATACCCGGGGCCGGTCCCGCGGTGGAGACGACTGAGATGGCGACCCACAGTGCGGTCACCAGTTCCACACCGGCGGTGGTGAGGAAGAACGCACCGATGGCACAGAGCCCGAAGTGGGCGATCTGGTAGCCGGTCAGGCGATCCAGCACCCGGTCGTCGATCGCCCGGCCGTCCTGGATGACCACCGTGACCGAGTTCGGGTCCAGCTGGCGCCGGAGCTCTCTTCGGGCGTACTGCACGAGGGCACGGGCCCGCACGACTCGGAGGCCGCCGCCGGCGGAGGCCCCCATCGCCCCGGTCGCCACCACGACCAGCAGGATGCTCAGGGCCGCCGGAGGGAAGAGGGTCCAGTCGTTCACGGCGAAGCCGGTGGTGCTCGCAGCCGACGACGCACGGAACACCGCATCGATGACGCTGATGCCGTCCACTGCGGCGACGATCCCGACGGTGGCCAGCACGACCATGGCGAGATAGAGCTTCAACTCGTTGCTCTGGACGAAGCGGTGGCGGCGACCCCGGACGACCCACCAGAGGACGAAGTAGCTGATCCCGGCGAGGATCATGAACACGGTGGCGACGATCCGGGTGTCGGTGCCGTAGGAGGCGAACGAGTCGGGCTGGGTGCTCATCCCCCCGGTCGAGAGCGTGGTGAGCGCATGAGCGACCGAGTCGCGGGCCTCCATGCCGGTGGCCAGATACGCCACCGCGCAGGCAACGGTGAGCGAGCCGTACAGCGCCATGATGCGGCGCCGGCCCGTGATCGGCGTGGGAGCCAACCGGTTGGGCCGCCGGCCCTGCCCCTCCGGCACGTGGACGCTCTGACGCATGGCGCCGGGGAGCGCGACCACCGCGGCGAGGATGCCCAGCAGGCCGCCGAGCCACTGGGTGGACGCCCGCCAGACGTGCATCGTGGAGGACAGGTCGTGGGAATCGAGGGTCGTGAGCGCCGTGGTGCTGAACCCGGCCGAAGCCTCGAACAGGGCGTCCTGGGGAAGTGAGGTGGTACCGGTCAGCAGGTAGACCGCGGTGCCGGCCAGCACCATCGCGGTCCAGGTGGAGGCCAGCCCGACCACCACCTGCCCCGGCGGTGGTCGGCGACGACGCTCGAAGGTGCGGCGTCCGGCGAGACCGATCCCGCCGGTGACGATCGCCGTGCTGATCAGGACGACGCCGTCGGCAGGGTCGACGAAGAGCCCCCCGATCCCGCAGACGAGGGCCGCGACGGCGAACGCTGCGAGGCCGTCGGCCACAGCGAGACGGCTGAACGAGTTGCGGCGCTGCTCGCCGAGCCGTTCGAGCCGTTCACCCCGAACAGCCCGGGTGATGCTCACCCGAGCGCGCGGCGTACGTCGTCGACCGCCGCCGGCATGGCCACCACCACGACCTTGTCGCGCGCCCGGAGACGGCTACGCCCCCGCATGATCTGGGGTTTGCCGTCGCGTACCGCGGCGGCGATGAGGGCGTCCTTCGGGAGGCTGAGGTCGCGGATGAGCTCACCGTCCCCGGGGCTTCCGGGCGCCACCTCGAGTTCCAGCATCTCGACGTCACCCTGGAGGAAGGTCGTGACGGCCGAGACCCCACCGCGCACGAACCGCAGCACGCCGTTCGCGGTGGCGGTGCGCGGCGAGAGCGCGACGTCGACGCCGGCGTCCGCCAGCAGGGTCAGCAACGCCAGGCGGTGGACCACGGCCACTGTCTCGGCGGCGCCGTTCGCCTTGGCGTAGAGGCAGGCGAGGATGTTGGCATCGTCCTCCCCGGTGGTGGCGACGACCATGTCGAACCGGCCGACGTCGGCCTCCTCGAGCAGATCGGCGTCAGTGATGTCGCCCTCGAGGATCAGCGCATCGTCGAGCCGTTCCGCGAGTTCGCGGGCCCGCTCGGGATTCCGCTCGACGACGACGACCTGCATTCCCCTGGCAGTGAGGCTCCGAGCGAGCATCTCGGCCGTCCGGCCCCCACCGAGGAGCATGATGCGATCCGGTGACCTGGTGTCGAGGCCGAACAGCTCGATGACCAATCGACGGGCCCGTCGTTTGACCACCACGCGCACGTGATCACCTGCTTCGAGGCGATGGTCACGCCGGGGGATGACCGTCTCGTCGGCCCTCCCGATCGCGCTCACGATGAAGTCCCAATCCGGTTCGAACTCCTCGCCGATGTCGCCGAGGGTGCGACCCACCAGCGGGGCGTGGTCGGGTAGCCGGGCCCCGATCACCACGACTTCGTTTCCGAGCATGTGGGCGACCTCATCGGCGCCCGGGTAGTCGAGAAGCTCCAGGACCTCCTGGGCGGTCTCGGCGTCGGGGTCGATGATCAGGTCCGCGCCTGCGGCGGTGCGTACGTCTTCGGCGGCTTGGCCCCGGAGCTCGGCGGCTTCGATCCGCACGATCGAACGCTCCACACCCATGGACTTGCCCAACATCGAGGAGATCAGGTTGGCCTCGTCGTTGGCGGTCACCGCGAGCAGCATCTCGGACTCCTCGAGCCCGGCTCGGCGCAAGATGTCAGGGTGGGTCCCGCTGCCACAGATGGTGAGTACGTCGAGGTCGTCATCGATGCGCCGCAGCTTCGAGGCGTCGATGTCGATGATGGCCACGTCGTGGCCCTCCCGACTCAGGCGTTCAGCGACATAGGAGCCGACCTCGCCGGCTCCGACCACGACAACGTGCACCTGTTCTTTCTACTCCTTCGCTCAGGGCGATGGGGGGTCCAGTGCACCCGTTCGGAACTCGATCACGCCTTCCTCGGTGACCACGGCGTCCAGCGGGATGTCCCATGCCTCGACCGGCACGGCGTCGACCTGCTGGAACGCGTGCGCCACGCCGATCACCACCGGACGTCGATCGCCGCACCCGGCGAGGGCCCGGTCGTAGTAGCCGCCACCCTGACCGAGTCGATGACCGTGCTGGTCGAACGCAACCAACGGCGTGAGCACCACGTCGTGGGTTCGCATCGGAATCGGTTCACCGTCCACCGGCTCGGCGATTCCGAAGGAACCGGCCGCCGCCTCGTGATCGGGATGCCACGGGAGGAACTCCAGGTGATCGCCGATCACCCGCGGCACGGTGACCACGACACCGGCCTCCATGAGGAGCACGAGTGCGGCATCGATGTCGACCTCACCGCGAACGGCGCGGTAGCCCGAGACTCTCGACGACCGGCGCAGGATCGGCATGCGGGCCAGACGGGCCATTACCGCCATCGATGCTGCTGCCTGGTCGTCCTCGTCGAGCCCGGCCCGCCGGGCGCGCAACTCGACGCGAAGGGCCTGGCGGCGGGCGGAGAGGTCGGTCATGGAGCGAACGGTATCCACCGAAAACCGTCGATGGGGGCCACGAGGGCCCCCACCGAGTCGGAGAACGGTTCGGGACGGCTGACGGACCGGGGCCCGCCAGCGCGCCGACTCAGACGAAGGCGCTGGCGAATACCAGCGAGACGATGGTCATCACCTTCAACAGGATGTTCATCGCGGGACCGGAGGTGTCCTTGAAGGGGTCGCCCACGGTGTCACCCACGACCGCGGCCTTGTGCGGGTCCGATCCCTTGCCGCCATGGGCACCAGCCTCGATGTACTTCTTCGCGTTGTCCCACGCGCCACCGGCGTTGGCCATGAAGATGGCGAGGGCGAAGCCGGTGACGAGCGCTCCGGCGAGCAGGCCGCCCAGGGTGTCGACGTCGATGAAGCCGACCACCAGCGGAACCACGACGGCGAGTGCGCCGGGGATCAGCATCTCCTGCAGGGATGCCTCGGTGGAAATGGCCACGCACCGAGCAGAGTCCGGCACGACGCCTTCCTTTCCCTCACGCAGACCGGGGATCTCGCGGAACTGCCGGCGGACCTCTTCGATCATGGCGTTGGCCGCCCGTCCGACCGCGTCGATCGTGAGCGCGGCGAAGAGGAACGGCAGGCCGGCGCCGAGGAAGAGGCCGATGAACACGTCGACCTCACCTACGTTGAGATCGAGGCTTCCGCCCTCTTGGAGGACGGCGAACTCGAAGCTCTTGAACAGGGCGAGGGCCGTGAGTGCGGCCGAGCCGACCGCGAAGCCCTTGGCGATCGCGGCGGTGGTGTTGCCGAGCGAGTCGAGCGCGTCGGTGACCTCTCGGACTGAGGGATCGAGTTCCGCCATCTCGGCGATTCCGCCTGCGTTGTCGGCGATCGGACCGTACGCATCGACTGACACCACCACGCCGGTGGTGGCCAGCATGCCGATGGCGGCGACGGCGATCCCGTAGATGCCGCCCCCGTCGCCGAGCGTCTGCTCGCCGCCCCAGTAGGCCACGGCCACACCGATCAGAACGAGGATCACCGAGGAGGCCACCGAGACCATGCCGGCACTGATGCCGCTGAGCACGGTGGTGGCCGGTCCGGTCTCGGACTGGGACGCGATCTTCTTGACCGGGCCGAAGTGGTCCGAGGTGTAGTACTCGGCCGTCTTGCCCAGGGCCCAACCGACGACGAGTCCACCGATCACGGAGATGGCGAGACCGTAGGGAGCCTCTTCGGGCCAGTACTCGGCGTCACCGAACATCAGGTAGGCGACGACGACGGTGGCCACGATGGTGAGGCCCATCGCCACGTTGGTGCCCATGTGGAGGGCCTTGCTCAGGGCCTTGCTGTCGGTGCTGTCGCCACCCTTGACCAGGAACGAGCCGATGATCGAGGCGATCATGCCCACGAAGGCGATCGCCATCGGGAACATGAGGAGCTCGACGATTCCCTTGGTGCCGGCGCTCTCTGCGGCGAGGCCACCGGCGACGGAGAAGGCGGTGAGGGCGACGGGAGCGATGATCGAGCCGGCGTAGGACTCGAAGAGGTCGGCCCCCATGCCGGCGACGTCGCCGACGTTGTCTCCCACGTTGTCGGCGATCGTGGCCGGGTTGCGGGGATCGTCCTCGGGGATGCCGGCCTCGACCTTGCCGACGAGGTCGGCGCCGACGTCGGCCGCCTTGGTGTAGATGCCGCCGCCCACACGAGAGAAGAGGGCGATCGAGGATGCGCCGAGCCCGTAGGCCGTGACGATCTCGAAGGCATCGTCGACCTCGAGCCACTCGACGAAGAGGAGGTAGTTGAACATCAGGCCGAGCAGGGCGAGGCCGGCCACGGCGAAGCCCATGACGGCGCCACCGCGGAACGCGATCGGGAGCGCTTTCGACGGGCCGTCCTTGGCCGCCTCGGTGGTGCGGGCGTTGGCCATGGTGGCCACCGTCATGCCGACGTAGCCGGCGCCACCGGACAGCAGGGCGCCGATCACATAGCTCACCGCCGCCAAGGGCGCGATGACGATGGCCAGGAGGATCATCATCACCACCACGAACGCCGAGACCCAGGTGTACTCCTGCTTGAGGAACGCCTTGGCGCCCTTTTGGATCTCAGTCATGAGGAACACCATCCGGTCGTTACCCGGAGGTGCAGCCTCGACTGCCTTGTAGTAGTAGCCGGCCAGTACGAGCCCGGCGACCGCCGAGATCAAGGCCAGATAGGGGACAGCGCTCACGGTTGCTCCTGTCGATGCGCGGTGGAAAAGACCGGCGCCACGCTATCGACCAGACAAGCGCGCTACAAGCATCGGATCAGGCGGAATCTCGTGTGCTCAACCAGGTCAGGACCACTGTGGCGAGCTGGTCGGCATGGGCTGGGGCGGTGAAGAGGTGATCGGCGTCGGGGATGGTGACGAGGGTCGAGTCTGCGGGGGCGGCCGCCAGCCGCCTCGTCTGCTCAACGGGGACGACGGAGTCGGCTCCTGCTTCGACCACCAGGACCGGAATGTCCAGCTCCGCGGCGGCGGACTCCACGTCGTGGGTGTCCAGATCGGTCTGGAAGTCGGCACCGATGCGGAACGGTCGACCGCCGATGTCGACTTCGACTGCTCCTCGATGGTCGGGCGCGCCGGCGCCGACGAAGAGATGGCGGACGTGGGCGACGTCGACAGGTGACCCGATGCACACCAGTGAGGTGACCGTGTGCAGCCGGTGGGCGGCCAGGACCGCCGCCGACCCGCCCAGGCTGTGTCCGAGGAGCAGGCACGGCCCGGAGTTCCGCTCGAGGAGTGCAACCGCGGCTCGCGACAGGTCGCCGACCGACGTTCCCATCGTCGTGTCGGTGAAGCTCCCCTCGCTGTCACCCAGGCCGGTGAAATCGAAGGTGAGCGTCACCCAACCGGCCTCGGTGAGCCGCCGCGCCAGCCGGGCGAGCGTGTGGAGATCCTTCCCGCAGGTGAAGCAGTGCGCCAGGAGGGCACTCCCGGCCGCAGGCGTGTCTGGTGTCCGCAGAATGCCGGCTAGGCGAGCCCCCGCGGAACCGACGAAAGAGAGGGTCTCGGTGTGCATTCGAGGAGTCTGACACACCCGATCCAGAGCAAATACCACTCTCCGTGGTTGATTTGCGCGCACATAGTAGAGATCCGGTGTCGGTTCAGTGACGATGGCGCTCGGGTGCTCTCGCTCTCTCACAAACGGGCCGATGACATTTCCATAGGAATGTCAGCCATGGGAGGCCACGACATGCTGTCCATCGGACGGTCAACACACCGAAGCACTCCCGTCGCTACCGGCGGGTGGGCGGACCTTCTCTGAAGTGAAGAGGAATATGTCGCCGAGCAGGGTTTCGGCGCCGGCATCCTCATCATCCACTACGCGGGAGAACTCCTCCGCCACGTCGATGACGAGACCCGCAACCTCACGGAGTCGGCGGTGGTGTCGATCATCGACCGCCATCTCGGCTGGACCGACCGCACCGCGATGGTCGGAAGCGGCCGGCTCGGTGTGGTGATGGTTCCTGTCGATGGTCCTCTTGCGCTCAGCCGCCGCGCTCGGGAACTCCACCGGGACCTCCGTGGATGTGGCATCGACGTCGACATCGCCTACTCGGTGCGACGCCGCTCCGGCGGTCTCCAGGCCGCAGCGGCACGGGCCGACGCGGCCCTCGACGGGGCGCTCGCTCGCCGAGCAAACGCCCCGGCCGGCTCAGCCGGCTGACCCCTGGCCCCAGCCGGCACCGAGCGACGAGCTCAATCGACCGCGGTCGGGCCCAACCGCACCAAGACCTTGGCCGCCACCCGATGTCCGGCGTGTGCCGCCGCAACGGCATCCGCTCCTGTGCGGCGACTCGCCATGAAGCCGCACAGGAAGCCATCGCCGACTCCCGTGCGGTCGCGCACCCCCTCGACCGGAGCGACCGCGACGGCCTCGGGCGCCCGATCTCCCTCGATGACGACGGTCGGACGGGCCCCGGCGGTGATCACGGTGGCGCGGGCCCCGGCCACGCCGTCGCGCGGTGCCAGACCGAGGTTCGCGTGCTCGGCCCGGTTGAGAACCACCGCATCGGGACCGACCGCAGCCACGAGCTGCAGAAAGGGGTCGACTCCCAGCTGATCCAGCTCCGCGGTGCCAGGACCGCCGATGACTACCGGAATCCGTGCGTCGCGGACCTCGGCCATCAGGCGATCGAGGGCGCTCGCCAGAGGATCCTCGGTGAACGCCGATGCTGCCAGGTAGATCTGATCGACGCCGGTGAGCACGCTGGCCTCGATCATCGGGAGCCGGCGCGACGCCCCGCGATCCACCAGCCGGCTCCGCACACCTCCGCCCACGGTGGTGATGATCACCCCTGTGCCGCCGCCCTGACGCACGACGGTGTCGACGCCCCTGCGTCGGAGATCCTCGAGCAGGACGTGGCCGATCGCATCGTCGCCCACCTGTCCGATGAATCGCGGCGTGCCGCCGGTCTCGGCGTCGATCGCCGCCACGTTGGCCGCACTGCCGCCCCGAACCCGGGCCGAGCGCACGGCAGTGTCGGCGCCCCGTACGGGGTCGGTGGCGAGGCGTACGAGGATCTCCTCCTGGAGGTCGCCGATCGTCAGGAGGGTGCCCGCCACCGGATGTGGAATCTCAGGCCGTTTCGACCGGCGGGGCCGACCGGAGATCGATCACCTCGTCGGGGTCGCGACCGGTGTGTGGTTCCGCCTGCCGGCGGGCTTCTTCGATGATCGCACCCGCAACCCGGTGGCCGTCCTCGACGATGTCGCGGGCCTGCCGGTGTGCGTCCTCGACCACCTCGGCTGCCCGCTGGTGGGCATCGGCCATCACGGCTTCGACGCTTCTCCGCGTGGCTCGCAGCACGAGGTCGCCCCGGTCGGCCTCCTGGGACTCGAGCGTCGAGCGCAGCTCTTCGATCGTGGCGTCGATCCGGTCGAGATGTTCATCGACGGCGGCGCGCTGATAGCCGAGGAGCCGCCGTGTGAACTGTCGCCGCTTTCTCTTGGCCATGGTTGCTCCGTCTCGAGGTCGCCTTTCGCAGGCTAACGAACTCACACGGGTAGGAACAGCAGGGGGTCCTTGGGTTCGCCGTTCTGGCGGGTTTCGAAGTGGAGGTGGGGTCCGGTGCTCCAGCCGGTGGAACCCACCTTGCCGATCACTTCTCCACCGTCGACCCAATCGCCGTCACGGGCGAGGATCTCGGACATGTGGGCGTAGAGGGTGGCGATGTTCCCCTCGTGTTGCACGATCACCGTGTTGCCGTATCCGCCCTTCCACCCGGCGAAGATCACGCGCCCCTCCTTCGCCGCCCAGATCGGGTCACCAGTCGAGCCGGCGATGTCGACCCCGCTGTGCATTCGGACGGTTCCGAAGATCGGGTGCACCCGATTGCCGAACGGAGAACCGACCGTGCCGGAGGTGGGCATCGAGAATCCCTGGACCGACGCCGCGCCTGCCGAGCCGGGGGCGAAGCCGAGTTCGGTGGCCTGGATGTCCTGGATCAGTCGTGTGAAGTCGGCGGACTCCTGCGCCCTCCGATCGGCCTCTTCCTGCCACGCGCCGATGCGAGCCTGAAGCTCGTTCTGGATCTCCATCTGGATGAGCTGCCGGGTCTCGAGTTCGGCCAACTCGTCCTCGAGTTCCAGACGGAGCTCGTCTGCTTCCCGCCGGGCGTCCTCCCCCGCCAGCAGGTGGGCCTCACGTTCCACCTGGACCCGCCGCAGATGATCGAGGAGGTCGCGGTCACTGCCGGCGGCGAAGTCGAGCAAGGCGACCCGAAGCGCGGTCTCGTTGATGTTGGACGATTCCAGCCAGGGTTCGGTCGAGTTGTCAGTGCCGACGTACGCATCGACGGCCCGACGCCGGATCTCCTCGATGGTCCGCTCGATGTCGTCGGCTGCCGCCGCCGCCAGATCCTCGCGGGCGATCACTTCGGCCTGAGCAGCGTCGAGCGCCCTTCGGGCGCTCTCCACTTGGGCGATCTGGGCATCGACCGCGGCCTGGATCTCGGCCAGAATCTCGACGATCCGCTCGTCTTCCTGGGCGAGCAGTTCGAGCTGTGCCAGCGCTGCCGCTTCCGCGTCTCGGGCGGCCTCGCGGTCCGCGCGCACGTCACTGATCGTCTCATCGGCGGCGGCAGGAGCCGCGAGCGCCAGGGCGAGGACGAGCCAGCCCGCCTTGCGGCGGCGGAGGATGCAGCGAGAGCGAGTGGGCACGACGATCAAGGGGCGCGAGTCCGATACGGCATGTCCGCCCGTGCCTCGATGGTACCGACGAAGACGCGGCCGGTGGTGACACCGCGGTCCGGTTGCGGCGGCGACGTGGTTCACTGACCGCGTGTCCGACCTCCCCCAGGACCCCCGCTCGTTCCACGTGGGTGCCGAAATCACGGCCCCGTCACCCGAATCGACGGCGCTCGACTATGCATCTCCCGCGCCTCGACGCCGTCGACGCTGGCCATGGGTGGTGGTCGGCTTCCTGATGCTCGTCGCCTTCCTCGGCGGCGGCCTCGGCGCAGGGGCCTGGGCCGCGTGGCGAGATGTGGAGCGCCTCGATCTCCAGTCGGTGTTCGCCGGCAGCCCTGGCGGGACGAACTATCTGATCGTCGGTACCGACTCTCGGGCCGGCCTCGGCGCCGACACCGCGAATGCGGACGTCATCTTCGGCGAGGGTCTGGCGGGAGAGCGCACCGACACAATCGCCGTTCTCCGGGTCGCCGACGGGCGGGTCCGGCTCCTGGCCATACCCCGTGACCTCTATGTCCCGGTCGACGGAGGCGGCCCGAACCGGATCAATGCGGCATTCGCATTCGGAGGACCGGAGGCACTCATCCGGACAGTGCAATCCGAGCTCGGAATCGGAATCGACCACTATCTCGAGGTGGACTTCGCCGGCTTCCTCGGCCTGGTCGACGCACTCGGCGGGGTCACCCTGGACTTCGAGAACCCGGCATACGACGTCAAGTCCGGGCTCGTCATCGAACAGCCGGGGCCCGTCGTGCTCGACTCGGCCCAGGCCCTGGCCTACGTACGCTCCCGCAATCACGTCGAGATCATCGACGGCATCGAGGTCCGCGATCCCACCGCCGACCTGGGAAGGGTCCAGCGCCAGCAGCGCTTCCTCGCCGCGGTGTTCGCCGAGCTCGGCGCCACCTGGAACCCCTTCACGCTGATCGAGGCACTCGATGCCGTCAGCGGCAACGTGCGCGTCGACTCCGGGCTCGGCCTCCGAGGCGCGGCGTCACTCGGGCTCGCGGTCCGTGGAGCCGAGCCGCACACCGCCACCGTCCCCACCACGCGCTTCATCACTGCGGCCGGTGCCGATGTCCTGGTCCTCACCGATGAGAGTGACGCCGTCCTGGCCGAGTTCAGGGGTTAGATCGACGACTCTAGATCGACCGGACTCCGTCGAGCACGATCACCACACCCAGCACCGTTCCAGCGAGGCCGATCCAGCTATCCACCATCGAGCTCCAGCGGCGACGCCCCAGCCGCACGGCCACTCCGGCGATGACGACCGCGGGGAGAGCGGCCAGGACGCACCGGGCGACGCCGGCCTCGGCACCGACCGCGACGGCGAGCGCAACGGCCGCCGGGTTGAGCCCGAGCGGGAACGCCAGGGGGACGAGGCCGGCCAGAGGTCCACTCAAGCTGGGCTCGGCATCCGGCGCTGCGCTGAAGAGGGCATGCGCGCCGACCACGAGCAGGCCGATCCCCGCGGCAATCCTTGCGTTCGGATCGCTCACGCCGAGGGCGCCCACGATCGGGCCCGACAGCGTCGCGGCGGTCGTGACCCCGACGAGGATCGCGACCCCGAAGACGTTCGAGGCAGTCCTCCGGCGAGCCGGCAGGAGCGGAGCTGCAGAGCTCGACCGACCGGGATTGATCGCCGCGACGAACGCGAGGATGGCGAGGGTGGTGGTCATGGAATGAGGTGCCTCCGGAGCAGCAGGAGCGCGGACAGGGCGTGCTGTTGGTCGTCCATCTGGGTGTCGTCGAGGCGGAACCACGCGCCGTGGACACGAGGATCGTCGCTGACGGCCTGGCGATCCACGAGTAGCCCGGCCACACATGCGCCTCGGTCGACGACGACCTCGCGATCGTCACCGAGGACGCCGGTGCGGTGATCGAGCGTGAGCCAGTTGCCGAGTCCCTCGCCGAGCGTCCCCACTCCGGCGCCCAGCGCATTCGGGCCTCGGGTCAGCAGGGTGATGCCACCGACTCGTTGGGATTCATAGCGAACCTGGAGGCCGAAGAGGTCGAGTTGCCGTCGTCGCCACTGCGCCGTCACCGCGTCGTCGGCGGGCGGCTCGGGCCACCGACTCATCGTCTCGAAGGCGTAGGCCGCCCAGTGGTCCGACACGATCGGCCACGGGCGCTCCACCTCGTCGCGCCGGCGCACGAGGTAGTCGAGCAGCCGCCGGGCCGGCACATCGAGTCCCTCGGAAGGGAAGGTGAGATGAAGGCGGGCGAGCGCCCACAACGTCTCCCCTGGATAGAACGGCGAGCGATCCGCCACAGGACCGGACTCGACGTCGATCCGGGCGTCCAACGCGCCGTCCGGGCCGATGGTGGCGATGAGCGTCCGGGCGAGCGCGAGCATCAGATCGTCGTGGCTCCGGTCGCCGGTCAACGCGCGGCGCTCGTCCAGGGCGGCCAGCAGCAGCGCACTGGCACCCGTCTCCAACCGCCGACCCCGGCCGAACGCCGGGCCGATCGGTGTCTCCCGGAGTTGATCGAGCGCCCACGGGAGGCCCGCCTCGGCGGCCTCGAGCGCGCCCTCGACGCCGGCGGACTCGGCCTGGTAGAGCGACCACAGCACTCCGCCGTGGCGCGGCTCGTTGTAGCCGCCCTCATCCGCTTCGCGTTCCCGGTCGAAGCGGTAGAGATAGCGACCGTCGGACTGGACGTTCGCGGCGAGCCATTCGACTGCGGAGGCCGCCGCAATGTCGATCTCCTGCGCGGTCGGTGTTCGACAGGACTCAGGGTGGACCGCCACCGCCATCACGCCGAACACGAGCACCCATCCGAGAAGGGCTCGACCGAGGCGACCGACGATGGGGTGCATCGGCCTGACGCTAGTGCCCGCGCCGAGTACTGGGCGGCCCGACGAGGACCCCTACGATTGGCGCATCGGCCGTCTTCTCCGCCGCCTCGCGCCGGGCCTCGCGGCCCTGGTGGTCCTCTCCCCTCTGCTGCGCGCGCCCGCGAGCGACACCTACCCGCTCTCGACCTACCCGATGTTCGCCACGAACCGGGGCGAGATCCACACCTTCGCCACGGTGGTGGGTGAGACCGACACCGGCGAGGTGGTACGTCTCTCACCCCATGTCATTGCGGGGACCGACGAGGTGGTGCTCGCGTCGGTGACCGTCGAGCGGGCCGTGGCCCGCGGCCGCGAAGAGGGCCTCTGTGCGGAGGTGGCCGAGCGGGCATCCGACGAGTTGCACAGCATCATCGTGAGAAGTGAGCGAATCGATCTCATCGCGCACTTCAGCGAAGAAGCTGCTCCCCTCTCCATCACCGAACACACCCGCTGCGAGGTGTCCCGATGATCCCGCGCCTCGCCATGCTGCGGATCCTCGTGTTCGCCTATGCGGCGGTGTGGTCCACGGTTCGCCTCCCCCATCTGCTCGACACGCGGGACCTCGCCGACGTGCGACTCGATCCGATCGGGCCGCTCTGGTTCCTCGATGGCCCGCTGCCGGGGTGGGTCATCGTTGCGCTCGTCGTGATCACCCCTTTGAGCGCGGCGGCCGCGGCGGCCGGGCTGCGCTATCGCGCGTCCGCCACGGTGGCCGCCCTCTCGTTCCTCCTGCTCACGACCTACCGCAATTCGTGGGGTCAGCTGTTTCACACCGAGAACCTCGCCGCGATGCACATGATCGTGCTCGCGATGGCGCCCGCGGCCGACCAGTGGACCTGGCCCCGCCGAACCCGCCCGGTGGCAGACGGCGACGACGGCAGCTGGGCGGTGACTTCGATGGCGGTCCTCACCGTCGGCACCTACTTCCTCGCGGGTGTGGCGAAGCTCCGGATCAGCGGTGCGGACTGGCTGGACGGCGACACACTCCTGCACCAGGTCACGTTCGACAACGTCCGCAAGGATCTCCTCGGTGACCCCTCGTCGCCGCTGGCGGGCTGGTTCGTACACCAGCAGTGGATGATGGCCCCCTCGGCGTGGATCTCGATGGTGGTGGAACTCGGTGCACCGCTGGCCCTGCTCGGCCGGCGCGTCGGCGCGTGGTGGGCCGCGAGTTCGGTGTTCTTCCACTTCGCGGTGCTGGCGCTGATGCTGATCCTGTTCCCGTATCACCTGCTGGGGCTGGGAGTCGCGCCGCTGCTACCGGTCGAGAAGCTGCCCGAGCGGCTCGCCGGCACTACGGTCGGCCGAGCATGGCTGCGGCGCTTCCCACCCGTCTCGAGCACTTCACTCCCGGCTGGCTGACCGACACGCTTCGGGCCTCGGGTCGGATCGGGTCCGGAACCGAGGTGAACGACGTCACGTCGACGGTTCTCGGCGCCGGTGAGGGTTTCGTCGGAGAACTGGCCCGGCTCGAGTTGGGCTACTCCGGCCCTCCCGGCCCGGCGTCGGTGGTCGCGAAGATCCCGACCACGGTCGAAGAGAACCGGGCGGCGGGGCAGCTCCTCGGCGTCTACGAGCGTGAAGTTCGGATGTACGCCGAGATTCTGCCCGGGATCGACGTGCGAATTCCGGAGGTGATCCTGGCCGAGCTCGAGCCGGATCCTGATGCAGCCGACAATCTCGCCCGCATGGTCAAGGCCGACCGGCTTCCGCTCTGGCTGCTCCGGCGCCTGCTGCGGGCCGAGCGGAAGGTGACCGCCGTTCCCCCCGCAGTTCTTCTTCTCGAGGATCTGCGCGACGCCGAGGTCGGCGACCAGGTGGCGGGATGTGATCTCGCGAGGGCGAGGATCGCAATCTCGGCCGCAGCCCGGCTGCACGCGTCGGCCTGGGCGCCTCGGCTCCCGCAGGAGACACACTGGCTGACCGGTGGTGACGTTGTGCCCCGGGTGTTCCACGCGTCGTTCCTCGGCAGCCGCAAGGGGTTCACCCGGATGGT
>CAYFLT010000035.1:9712-19256 GCA_964344055.1 uncultured Candidatus Nemicrothrix sp. | reverse complement strand
ATCCGGGCCATCATCGACTGGCAGGTCGCGAATCTCGGCGCCGGGCTTCTGGACGTCGGCTACTTCATCACCGGATCGCTCCCACCGGAGACGCCCGAGGCCGCTGTGGACGAACTGCTCGCCGACTACCACCGTGCGCTCGTCGCGGCCGGCGTCTCGGACTACCCGCTCGATCGGATCCGGGCCGACTACGACGAGGCTCTCCAGGTCCTGCTCCACCGATTCGCGGGGTTCGACACGCTCGAGTTCGGCGACGATCGAGGTCAGGCACTCGTGGAGACCTGGTTGCGTCGCCTCGACGCCCGACTCGCCCGAATCCCGGCCTAGTGTCTGCCCTCATGACCGAGATCTCCGAGACGTTCGATCCCTCTCGCTGGCGGTCGGTGGACGGGTTCGACGACCTCCGCGACCTGACCTACCACCGCGCCGTCGACCAGGGCACCGTTCGAATCGCCTTCGACCGACCGGAGGTGCGGAACGCGTTCCGTCCCCACACCGTGGACGAGCTCTATCGCTGCCTCGATCATGCGCGGATGTGGAGCGACGTCGGTTGCATCCTCCTCACCGGCAACGGCCCCTCGCCGCGAGACGGTGGATGGGCGTTCTGCAGTGGTGGCGACCAACGGATTCGAGGCAAGTCCGGCTATCAGTACGCCGAGGGTGACACTGCTGACACCGTCGACCCGGCGCGGGCCGGCCGCCTCCACATCCTCGAAGTGCAGCGCCTCATTCGGACCGCTCCCAAGGTCGTGATCGCGGTCGTTCCCGGATGGGCGGTCGGCGGCGGACACAGCCTGCATGCCACCGCCGACCTCACGCTCGCGAGCGAGGAGCACGCGATCTTCAAGCAGACCGACACCGACGTCGCCAGCTTCGACGGTGGTTTCGGGTCCGCGTACCTCGCCCGGCAGATCGGCCAGAAGCGCGCTCGGGAGATCTTCTTCCTCGGGCGGAACTACTCGGCCCAGGAGGCGTTCGACATGGGAATGGTCAACGCTGTCATCCCCCATGCCGAGCTCGAGGCCACCGCCTTGGAGTGGGCGGCGGAGATCAACTCGAAGAGCCCGACCGCTCAACGAATGGCGAAGTTCGCGCTCAATCTGATCGATGACGGTCTCGTCGGCCAGCAGGTGTTCGCCGGTGAAGCCACTCGTCTGGCGTACATGACCGAGGAGGCGGTGGAGGGTCGCGATGCCTTCCTGGAGAAGCGGCCTCCGGACTGGTCCCAGTTCCCGTGGTACTTCTGACCCGGTGAACGGCGGGACACTTCCCCTGGACCATCCCGATCTGGTTCTGCGGTTCTGGAAGCCCTACGACGTGCTGACCGCGTTCACCGACCGTGACGGACGGGCGACACTGGCCGACTACATCGACGTGCCCGACGTGTACGCGGCAGGGCGGCTCGACCGCGACAGCGAGGGGTTGCTCCTCCTCACGCGTGGTAAGCGGCTCCGAACGGATCTGATGCGTCCCGACATCGGTCATCCGCGCACCTACCTCGCCCAGGTGGAGGGCGAACCGGACGAGCAGGCGCTGAAGGCTCTCGAGCAGGGCGTCGAGTTGAAGGACGGCCGCAGCCGTCCGGCCATCGCCGAATTGCTCGCGGTCGCGCCCGAGCTCCCGCCTCGGCCGGTACCGATCCGGGTCCGCAAGACGGTGTCCGACTCGTGGATCCGTCTCACCCTCACCGAGGGCCGCAATCGGCAGGTCCGTCGGATGACCGCCGCGGTCGGCCATCCGACCCTCCGTCTGGTTCGTGAATCGATCGGTGAGATCCGCCTCGATGGGCTCGCCCCGGGCGAGTGGCTCCCGCTGTCGCAGTCGGAGGTCGAGTCGCTCCGTCGTTCGCTCAGAAGGGCTCGAGCTTCCAGTCCACCGGCTCGCGACCGGCGGCGACGAGAGCCTCGTTCGCACGGCTGAAGGGACGACTGCCGAAGAACCCGCGGTGCGCCGAGAGCGGCGACGGATGCGGCGACTCGATGACAGTGTGGCGACCGGTGTCGACCAGAGCCTTCTTCTTACGGGCGAAGGATCCCCACAGGATGAACACGACCATCTCGGTCTTGTCGCTCACCGCCTGGATCACCTGATCGGTGAAGGTCTCCCATCCCTTGCCCTGATGGCTTCCGGCGTTTCGCGCCCGCACCGTGAGGGTGGCGTTCAGCAGAAGCACGCCCTGGTCGGCCCAGGGCTCGAGGCTGCCGCTCCTCGGGACCGCGATCCCGAGGTCGGACTCGAGCTCCTTGTAGATGTTGGCGAGCGAGGGAGGATGGGGCACCCCGTCGCGCACGCTGAAGCAGAGCCCGTTCGCCTGGCCCGGGCCGTGGTAGGGGTCCTGACCGAGAATGAGCACCTTGACATCGGCGTACGGCGTGCGGTGCAGCGCGGCGAACACCTCCTCGTGGGGCGGGTAGACGGTGTGGCGGACCCGCTCCTCGTTGACGAAGCCCAGGAGTTCCCTCCAGTAGGGCTTGTCGAACTCGCCCCGCAGGACGGGATTCCAGTCCGTCGTGGCCACGACGGTCAGACCGGTCGCTCGCCGATGATGCTCGCGCGCTCCATGATGCGAATGTCGGGGTAGTAGTCGCTCGACGCGTAGTGCTGGACGGCCCGATTGTCCCAGAACACCACCGTGTCGGGCTCCCACTGCACGCGGTACTGGTACTCCGGTCGATCGGCCTCGCAAATGAGTTCACGGATGAGCGCAATGCTCTCCGCTTCGTCCATCCCATCGATGTGGGAGGTGAAGTAGGCGTTGACGTAGATGCTCCTGCGACCGGTCTCGTGATGCGTGCGCACCACCGGATGCAGTACGGGCGGGTACTTCTCGCGCATCTCGGCCTTCTTGTCGTCGGGCACCGCCGAACCGAACGCCATGAGGTAGTCGTGGACCGCCGCGAGATCGTCGATCCTCGTCTTCATCTCGTCGCTGAGGCCGTCGTAGGCCGCGCCCATGTCGGCAAACAACGTGTCCCCTCCGGTGGCGGGCACCTGGATGGCACGCAGGATCGCACCCATCGACGGCACCTCGCGCCACGAGACGTCGTGGTGCCAACCGTTCTCGAACCCGCCGGTGTCAGCGCCCTTCTCGAATCGAACCAATTCGGGGAACTCGCCGCTCTCGGGGAGGAACGGGTGCACCTCGAGCTCGCCGAATCGGCGGGCGAACGCCACGTGCTGTGCCGAGGTGAGCGGTTGGTTCCGAAACACGATGACCTTGTAATCGAGCAGCGCCCTTCGCAGGTCGGCGACGACCTCGTCCGGGAGGTCCGACGTCAGGTCCACCCCGCCGATCTCGGCGCCGAGCGTCGTGCCCTTCGGCGTCACCGCGATGTGATCGAACGACGGGTGGGCGAGGCGGTTCCGCTCTTCGGCCAGGTGCGCGAGCGGACCGAGTTCCACGCCGAACTTCTCGAGATACACCCGGCGTGGTGTGAATCGTGGGATCGGACGGTCAGCGCCCGAGGTCGTGTCCGTACCGGCGGTGTGGGTCATGGCCGTCTCCCCTACTGCGTGCGGTGGTCAATCTGACGGACCGGCGGCATGCCGGTCAAGCCGTGTCTAGTCTCCCGAGATGGAAGCCGTCGCCGTCGCGGTGGGGATCGTGCTGGTGGTGTCGGTTCTCGCCGACCTCATCAACACACTGGTTACCACCCACACCCATCGCGGCCGGTTCTGGTTGACCACCCAGCTCTACGGCAGATCCTGGCGCATCGTCCGTACCCTCGTGACGCGGATCAGGAACCCATGGCGGCGGGAGCGGGCGATGGCCACGTTCGCTCCCGTGTCGGTACTGATGCTGCTCACGGCCTGGGTGATCCAACAGGTCGTCGGATTCGGCCTGATCTGGTGGGGCCTCGGCGGGATCTCCGGGTCCGACGGGCTCGGCGACGCCCTCTACTACTCGGGCGTCGTCTACTTCACCCTCGGCTTCGGCGAGGTCGTACCCGTCGACGCCGTGCCCCGTCTGGGCGCCCTGATCGAGGCGTTCTCCGGTGTACTCACCACCGCCCTTGTCATCGGCTACCTCCCAGCCCTCTACGGCGCGTACAGCGAGCGGGAACGAAAGCTGATGACCCTCGATGACGGCACCGAGCAGCGGATCACACCGACCAGCCTCGTGATCTCCCGCGCCCCTGGCGCGGACCCGGAGCCGCTACTCGCCTATTTCAAGGAATGGGAGGACTGGATCACCGGCGTCATCGAGACCCACACCGCGTTCCCGATGCTGGTCCTCTTCCGTTCGAAGCACGCAGGCCAGAACTGGGTCACCGCCCTCGACCTTGTCGCCGATGCCGCGCTGCACTGCCAGATGATCGACGGGATCCAGAACCGGGAGCCCTACTGGTGCCTGCGTCGGGCGATCCGCCTGTTCGAGGAACTCACCGACCACATCGACTTGTCCCGCTACATGGAGCAACAGGAGGAGCTGCACACCCAGGCGCTCGAACCCGAAAGTCAGTTCCGCAAGCTCTACGGGGAGATGGAGGCGCACGGCTTCGATCTCCTCTCGCTGGAGAATGCCTTTGCCACCACCCAGGAGCTGCGCATCGCGTACGCCGCGAGGCTCGAGTGGTTGATCGACGAACTGGCCGCGCCGCGCGGTTTCTGGGGTCACGAGGTCGGCCATCGGGTCGGAGTGATCCCCTCCCTCACCAGCGACGACGCCTGACCCGGCTGCCGAGGCCGCGGTCCATGGACGCCCGCGCTCAGATTCGTTCGAAGTAGCGGCGCTTCTCCCAGTCGGTCACCGCGCGCGCGGCGGCATCCACCTCGGTCCGGAAGTGATGGGTGTAGTGGTCGACCACGTCGTCGCCGAGCAGTCGGCGAGCCTCCGCGCTGGCGTGGAACCGCTCCGTCGCTTCGTGGAGGCTCGCCGGAACGATGGCGCCCTCTGACGCCGAGTAGACATCACCCCGGAACTCCTCGGGCGGCTCGATACGGTTGCGAATTCCGTCGAGGCCGCTGGCCAGCGCCGCGGCGTAGGCGAGGTGCGGGTTCACATCGGCACCCGGGATCCGATTCTCGATCCTGAGCGCCGCACCCCGCCCCACGATCCGAAAGCCCGCGGTCCGGTTGTCGGTCGACCAGGCGATTCGAGTGGGTGCCCACGACTGGCTCTGATACCGCGTGTAGCTGTTGACCGTCGGGGCGTAGAGCACCATCAGGTCGGCGGCGTGGCGCATCCAGCCGCCCAAGAACCAGCGGAAGAGGTCCGTCGCCTCGCCGTCGGTTCCGGCGAACGCATTCCCGGTGTCGTGGTCGGCCGCTCGGAGCGACAGATGGATGTGACAGCTGTTGCCGGGTTGTGCCGCGTCGGGCTTGGCCATGAACGTGACGCTCACCCCCAGGGAGTCGGCGAGCTCTTTGAGGGCATGCTTCATCACCGAGTGCCGGTCGGCCATCTCCAGCACGCCGCAGTACCGGATGTTCAGCTCGTGTTGACCGATCGCGGCTTCGCCCTTCGAATTCTCGACAGGAATCTGGCTGGCGCTCAGCGCCCGCCTCGCCGCACCGACGAAGTCCTCGACTCTTGCGCCCTGCAGGAGGTGGTAGTCCTCCACGTACCACCCTGCCGCGGTGAGGTCGGCGTAGCCCTTCTCGTGGGCCGTGCGATACGAGTCGCGGTAGAGGTAGAACTCGAGCTCGGAAGCGGCCGCGGCCGCGTACCCCGCCTCGGCGAGCTGTTCGATCTGGGTGCGCAGGATCGACCGGGGTGCGACCGGAACCCGCTCGTGGGAGCCGTCGTCCACCACGTCACAGAGGACGAGCGCGGTGCGCGAGGTCCAGCCCGCCGGCCGGAGCGTGCCGAGATCCGGCACGAGATGGAAGTCGCCGTAGCCCTTGTCCCAGTTCGCGTAGGCATAGCCCTCGACCGGCTCCATCTCCATGTCGACGGTGAGCAGGTAGTCGCAGCCGTGGGTGCCGTCTTCGGCACAGGACTCGAGGAAGAAGCCGGCGTCGAAGCGCTTTCCCATCAACCGTCCGTAGTGGTCGTGGAAGGCCACGACCACGGTGTCGATCTCACCGGTCTGCACCAGCGTCCGGAGTTCATCGAGATGCACGGGGTCCTCCTGGGTCGAACGAGCCTGGATCTGGCGTCACCGGCCGAGCCGGCCCTCGCAGGCAGAATCGAACACCGCTCCGGCGAACGCAAGGTCGACTGGCACGGGGTTGCCTGCCGCGGATGGATCCCGGACCGCGTCGGCGGCGATCGTGTCGACCGCATCGGGGTCCACCCCCAACTCCACGAGGGTGTGCGGCACCTCGAACCGGTCACGGATTTCGAGGACGTGTCCGAGGAAGCCGTCGTAGCCACCGTCGATCCCGACATAGGAAGCCAGCCGCTCGACTGTGGGCTGGACCTCGTCGCGGTTGGCGGCCAGTACGTACGGCATGAGCACCGCGTTGGTCATCCCGTGATGGGTATCGAAGTGGGCGCCGATCGGGTGGGCCAGGGCGTGCATCGCGCCGAGGCCCTTCTGGAAGGCCACCGCGCCCATGGCCGCGGCGATGAGCATCTGGCCCCGGCTCTCGAGATCGCCTGGCTCGTCGACGACACGTGGCAGGTGCTCGAGGACCATCCGGCACCCTTCGACACCGATTCCGTGGGACATCGGGTGAAGACCCGGGGAACAGATCGCCTCCAGGCAGTGGGACAACGCGTCGAGCCCGGTGCCGACGGTCAGCACTCGGGGCAGGTCGACGGTGACGGCCGGGTCGGCGATCACCACCACCGGCAGGATGGCCGGGTGGAACACGATGAGCTTCCGCCGACTCGCGGAATCGGTGATCACACCGGCTCGGCCGACTTCACTGCCGGTACCGGCGGTGGTCGGTACCGCGATCACCGGCGCGATGCCGCCTCCGTCGGCTCTGGTCCAGTTGTCACCGACGTCCTCGAAGTCGGTGACCGGCCGGGCTTGTCCCGACATGAAGGCGACGACTTTCCCGACATCGAGGGCCGACCCTCCCCCTACCGCGACCACCCCGTCGTGGCCCCCCGACCGGTACAGGGCCACGCCGAGCTCGACGTCCTCACCGGTCGGATTCGAGCGCACGCCCGAGAACAGGCCGTGGGTGAGGCCGGCCGAGGCGAGTGAGGCGCGTACCGCAGCGACCGGACGTAGATCGACCAGGCCGGGATCGGTCACCAGCAAGGGGCTCTCGATGCCCGCGCTGCGGCAGGCATCGGCCACTTCGGCGACCCGCCCGGGACCGAAACGGAACTCGGTGGGATAGGACCAGGTGGCGCTCGTCATCGCGCGGACTCTAGCCCTCGTGCGGAATCCGCTTGCCCGGCCTCGGGCCGGCCACCACCATGGCCGAGTGCTCACCACAACCGACGTCCACAAGAGCTACGGCGAGGTCGTCGCGCTCCAGGGAGCCGACCTCCACGTTGCCCGCGGGGAGGTCGTCGCCCTGCTCGGCCGCAACGGAGCAGGGAAGACCACCCTCCTCTCGATCATCGCGGGACTTCTCGAGCCGGACGGGGGCGAGGTTCGCATCGACGGCGTAGACGTCATCGCCGAGCCGGCTGCCGCCGCCGCCAAAGTCGGCATCGCGCCTCAGGAGACCGGCATCTATCGGGTGTTGACGGTCCGAGAGAACCTCGAGTTCTTCGCCGAGCTCTCCGGTCTCGGGCGCGCCGATCGTCGCCGCCGGGCCGAGGAGGTCGCCGAGCAGCTCGAGCTCGCTGCCCTGCTCGACCGCCGGGCGACGAACCTCTCCGGCGGTGAGGCTCGTCGCCTCCACACCGCGTGCGCCCTGGTCCACGCGCCGCCCCTGCTTCTCCTGGACGAGCCGACCGTCGGCGCGGACGTCGCCACCCGCAACCAGCTGATCGCGAGCGTCCGCCGCCTCGCCGACGAGGGCGCGGCGGTCGTCTACACCACCCACTATCTGCCGGAAGTCGAAGCCCTCGATGCGGAGATCGTCGTGATCGACCAGGGGCGGATTCTCGCCCGGGGCACCCGAAGCGAGCTGGTGGCGACGTACTTCGAAGAGGGTCTCGAGATCGAGTTCAGTCACGCCAAGTCCTCCACCGACCTCGAAGCGTTGGCGGAATGGCGGCCTGCGCCGCTCTCACCCATGCGATGGTCACTCAGCGGGCAGGTCGACCTGAGCGACGCGTTGGCGCGCCTCGGAACCCAGGCCGCCGACGTGGCCGGGATCGAGGTGAGCCGACCCGACCTGGAACAGGTGTTCCTCGAGATCACCGGGACGAGCCTCGACGACGAGGAGTCGACATGAGCGCGGCGATCGCGGTCACCCGACATCAGCTGAGAATCCTGCGAGGAGATCCGTGGTTCCTCGTGATCATGTTCGGAATGCCGTTGGCGATCATGCCGCTGATGCGCAAGACGGTCGGCCTGTCCCTGGTCGCGTCCGGCTATGCGGAGGCCGACGGTGCCGAGCAGGTCGTACCGGGTCAGATGGTGCTCTTCGGCTTCTTCGTCGCCGGAAGCACCGCCTTTGCACTCTTCCGCGAGCACGGCTGGAAGACATGGGATCGCCTCAGGGCGTCACCGGCATCACCCCGGAGCCTGCTCGCCGGCTTCGGCATCCCCTGGGCGATCATCCACATGCTCTTCCAGGCCACCGTCCTGGTCGCGGGCATGGCCTTCTTCGGTCTGCGATTCAACGGCGGTTCGCCGGCAGCGCTGGCCGTCATGGTCGCCGCGTTCGCCTGCTGTGTGGTGCCCATCGTCCTTCTCGCCGCGGCGACGTTCCGTACCGTCAACCAGGTCCAGGGGCTGGTGAACCTCGGCGCCATGGTCCTCGGCGGGCTCGGGGGCGCCCTGGTGCCGGTCGAGCAGCTACCGGGCTGGGCCGAGGCGGTGGCACCGTTCACACCCCAGTACTGGGCGATGGAAGGCCATCGGTCCGTGTTCCTCGAGCAAGGTGGGGTTGGTGACGTCGCCACCCCGGCCCTCATCCTGTTCACGATCGGGGCGGTCGCGGCAGCGCTTGCAACCGTCCGCTTCCGGGCCGACGAAACGAAGGAGTTCTTCGCCTGAGACGCGCGGTCCCCGATCCCGCCCCGACCGGGTGCGAGACTGGACGGCCGTGAGCGACATCACCGACACCGACAGCCGTTGGCTGACCGACGAGGACTTGGAGACCGTCCGCGGTCGGGTTCCGATGGTGTATGTCGACGCAGTGCCGGTGCGGGTCGATGCGATCGGCGAGGTCACCCACATCGGCCTCCTCCTGCGGGCCATGCCCGATGGCACGGTCAGCCGGGCGCTCGTCACCGGCCGGGTGATGTTCGGTGAGCGCATCCGCCACGCCCTCCTGCGCCACCTCGAGAAGGACCTCGGCCCGGTGGCCCTCCCCCGGCTTCCGGCCAACCCGACGCCGTTCACGGTGGCGGAGTACTTCCCGGATCCTGGCGTGTCCGGTTTCCACGATCCCCGCCAGCACGCGGTGAGCCTGGCGTACGTGGTTCCGATCGACGGCGACCCCGAGCCGGCCCACGACGCACTCGATCTGGCCTGGGTCACCCCTGCCGAGGCCGACAGTGTGGAGGTGCGGGCCGAGA
>CAYFLT010000035.1:0-9702 GCA_964344055.1 uncultured Candidatus Nemicrothrix sp. | reverse complement strand
GCTCGCGCACGTCGGTCTCCTCCCCTGATCAGCTCCTGAGAACCTCGTCACGAGCCTGAGGGGATCGGGTCATCACCGGGCAGGCTGGCACGATGGAACACCGCGACGTCGTCGTCATCGGAGGTGGGCCCGCGGGGTCGGCGGCGGCCATGCGCGCGGCTCGGGCGGGGGCCACGGTGCGGTTGTTCGAGAAGGGCCCGAAGGGCCGGGACAAGGTGTGCGGCGACGGCCTCACCCCACGAGCTGTCTCCGCCCTCCACGAACTCGGCATCGATCTCTCCGAGGCCCATCGGATCGACGGTCTGCGAATGATCGCCGGGAGGACGCGACGGGAGCTGCCGTGGCCGGCGAACGGACGGTTCGCACCGAATGGGGCGGTCTGGCCACGCCGCCGACTGGATGCCCACCTGGTGGCCGCCGCAGAGGACGCCGGTGCGGAGATCGAATTCGAGGCCGAGGCCCTGCCGATCGTCGAGGGAGATCGGGTGGTGGGAGTCGAGGCCAACGGCCGCCGGTGGTCCGCCGACCTCACGGTCGTGGCAGCCGGCGCGCCGGGCGCGGTGGCCCGAGCCGTCGGCGCCAACCGGGTCCACAACGAACCGTTCGGCCTCGCGATCCGGACCTACGCCGAGTCGCCCCGGCACGCCGATCGGCACCTCGAGGCATGCCTCACCCTTCGCGACGAACACGGCACCGCGGTGCCGGGCTATGGCTGGATGTTCCCGGCCGGTGACGGCACGGTGAACATCGGCGTCGGTGCCCTGTCCACGATGAAGGGGTTCAAGAAGCTGAACCTCAACTCGCTGCAGGAGTCGTACCGCTCCCTGGTACATGAGGAGTGGGAGCTCGGGCCCGATCTCGAGAAGCCCCGTGCCTGGCGGCTCCCGATGAGCGCCCAGAAGCGGCACGGCCCCGGATGGGTGGCGATCGGTGACGCGGCGGGGCTGATCAATCCGATGCACGGTGAGGGCATCGACTACGGACTGGAGTCCGGCATGCTCGCCGCCGACCTCTTCATCGCCGATCCGTCCACCGCGCCGGTCGAGTACGACCGACAGGTCGGTGCCCGATTCGACGCGTTCCTTCGCACTGGGCGGCGCTTCAGCTTCCTGATCGGGCACCCATGGATCCTCCGCAGCGGTCTGCGTCTCGCGGTCGGAACCCAGGCGATCGCCGACATCACCCTCCAGGTGATGGGAAACCTCGTCGACGCCGACGCCCCGGGGGCGGCCGGTCGCGTACTGCGGCTGGCTGACCGCACACTCGCACTGGCCGACCCGGTTCTGCGCCGCACTCGAGCCACCGCCTAGCGCACGGCCCACTCACGAAGTGCCGTCTCCAGCTCGTCGAGCGAATGGACGATCGAGTCCATCGAGCGCTCGAGCATCAAGTTGACGACCTCGTCGTCGAAGCGCCGGCGCCAGTCGGTGTGGAGCCCGATCAGGGTCTTGTCCCGGGCGAACGCATACCCAAGCTCCCAGGCTGTGCCGTCATCGGTCGTGAGTCCGTTCAGGCTCGCGACCACGAGATCGCATCGATCGATCGCGTCGACATTGTTGCGATAGATGGTGGTGACGGTCTCGCGGGTCTTCGGCGGATTGTCCCGGTGCGGGAGGAACGTGGACAGCCCGAGCGCCGCGATCCTGGCCTCCACCGACTCGATCCACCAGCGCTCTCCTTCGTCGAAGAGCGGCCCGGCCACGTACACGAGTGAAGGTTTCATGGTCCCCAATCTGGAATCTGACGGTCCGTCAGGTATTGTGCTCGACATGAGTGGCGTCACCCCAGCCGAAGAAGAACTCCCTCTCATCATCTCAGTCGATGACCATGTGATGGAGCCCAAAGACTTGTGGCAGCAGCAACTGCCCCCGAGCCTGCGAGAGCGGGGCCCTCGGGTTGTACAGGAGAAAGTGCGGTTGATCTTCGAGGGCGGCCACTACGGCTTCGTCCGCAACGATCCCGACGGACACCTGTGCGACCTCTGGCTCTACGACGATCTCGAGATGCCGACGGGCTTCCTCCACGGGCCGGCCGGTGTTCCCCGCGAGCAGCAGCGCAACGTCGCTGCGGTCTACGAGGACTTCCGTCCCGGCACCTACGACCAGACCGCCCGTCTCGCCGACATGGACGAGAACCACGTCGAGGCCGCGATCAACTACCCGAACATCTTCCCCCGGTTCTGTGGCCAGGGATTCCTGGAGCGCGACGACAAGGAGTTCGCCCTCCAGTGCCTCCAGATCTACAACGACTGGATCATCGACGACTGGGGCGGCGGTGCCGGTCGTGGTCGTCTCATCCCGCTCACCCTGATCCCGCTGTGGGATCCCGCCCTCGCGGCAGAAGAGGTCCGTCGCTGCGCTGACAAGGGCAGCTACGCGATCGCCTTCTCGGAGAATCCGTCCGCGCTGGGATGCGCCACGATGTACAGCGGCGACTGGGACGTGCTCTGGCAGGCCTGTGAGGAGACCGACACGACGGTCTCGATGCACATCGGGTCGTCCTCCTCCATGCCCACGACCTCTGCGGACGCACCCCTCGCAACCTCGATGTCGCTCTACGCGCAGAACGCCGAGAAGTCCTTCGTCGACTGGGTGTTCTCCGGCACGCTCAGCCGCTTCCCGGACATCAAGATCGCGTTCGCGGAGAGCCAGGTCGGCTGGATGCCGTTCCAGCTCGAGCGCATGGACGCCGTCTTCAAGGAAGGTCGGGGCGGAGTCGGTGGCGAAGGTCCCCTCCCGTCCGAGATCGCCAAGGGCAGGGTCTACGGGTGCATTTTCGACGACCTCGTCGGGCTGAAGCTCCGCGACGACGTCGGTATCGATCGCATCCTGTTCGAGACCGACTACCCGCACTCCGACGGCACCTATCCGCACAGCCGCAAGATCGCCCATTCGATGTTCGCGGCAACCGGGATGAACGCCGACGAGTGCTACAAGGTGCTGCGAGGCAACGCGATCGAGGCCTACGGCCTCCAGCGCTTCGGAATCACGCAGTAGATCCCGTTTTTCTGGACGTCAGCGCGCGGATACCGCGCGCTGACGTCCAGAAAAACCTCAGATGGGGCCGAGGACTCGGTCGAGGTAGGCGTTGGTGAAGCGACCCTCGGGGTCGGCGTCGGCGCGGACCTTCTGGAAGCGGTCCCACTCCGGATAGCGGGACGCGAGCGTGGCGGCGTTCTCGGGGTGGAGCTTGCCCCAGTGGGGCCGACCCTCGACCGAGCGCACGATGTCCGCCACTCCGTTGAAGTACTCGTCGTGGGGTGTCCCCTGGTACACGTGGCAGGCCACATAGCCGGAGTCTCGGCCGTAGGCGGTGGACAGGGGGATGTCGTCGGCTGCCGCGGCGCGCACCTCCACCGGGAAGGTGATCGGTGAGGCCAACGAGCGCGCATACCGGTCGATCTCGCGCACCACGTCGGTGAGCGAGTCGAGTGGCACCGACCACTCGGTCTCGTAGAAGCGCACCCAGCGGGGCGTGGCGAAGACCTTGTAGGAGGCGTCGGTGTACTCCGAACGAGACGGCGTGCTGCTGACGACCTTCGCCACCCTCGGCACCAGGCTCGGGAAACGCCGTCCGATGCGGCACAGGGCACCGAAGCCGATGTTCTCGCCGACGATCTTGTCTCGGAGGTAGACCCCTCTCGACATCGGCGCGGCCGGATCCGACGTCCGGGTGTTCCGTTTGGTCAGCGCGTTGCGGCCACCACCCGGAAGCCAGAAGAACTCGAAGTGGTCGTACTCGTCGATCAGCTCCGGCCAGGCCTCGAGAACCTCATCGAGCGGCTCGGGCCCCTCCACCGCATGGATCCGGAACGCCGGCACACACTGGAGGGTGACGCGCGTGAGGATGCCGAGTGCCCCCAGACCGACCCGAGCGCAGCTGAAGAGCTCAGGATGAGAGTCGGCGTCGATGTCGGTCTGTTCACCGTCAGGGCCCATGATCCGGAGCCCTCGCACCATCGTGCCGAGCCCACCGAACCCGAGCCCGGTTCCATGGGTTCCCGTGCTGATGGCGCCGGCGATGCTCTGCACGTCGATGTCACCGAGGTTGGCCATCGCCAGCCCGTGGCGGTCGAGCACCTTGCTGAGCTCGTTGAGGCGGATCCCGGCCCCGACGGTGACGAGACCTGACGCGGCGTCGACCTCGTGGAGCCGACTGAGCGCATCGATGGTGACGTGGACGTCGCTGGTGACTGCGATCCCGGTGAAGCTGTGGCCGGCACCCATGAGCTTCACCCGCCGACCGTCGGACCCCGCCTGGCGCACGATGGCCGCGAGCTCGTCCTCGCTTGCGGGCGCCTCGATCTGGCGGGGCCGGAAGCGCTGGTTGCCGGCCCAGTTCCGCAGGTACTTGGTCGCCATCAGATTCGTCCCTTCACCAGTGCCGGAGGTCGACTTCGACCCGCTCGACCACATCGTCGCCGTCAACGATCCACATCGCCTCGTGGCGCGCCACAGTCGGGTCCAGGTGGGCCGGCACGAGTCGCACCCGATCGTCGAGGGCGATCGTTTCCGGATCGCCGGCGAGAAGTGTCGTGTGCTCGTCGCTGCAATACATCACTTCCCCGTCGGGCCACTCCGGGTTGCCGTGGTCCATACCCAGCGCCTTGAGGCCCCCGTTCGCCACCAACCAGCCCTTCGGGCTGATGGAAATGACCGAGCACTCGAGAAAGATCGCCTGTTCGAACGGCAGGTCGAGCGTGCCGTACTGGCTGTCGCCGAGGAGGAAGGAGCCGGCCTGGATCTCGTTGGCCCAGATGTTCGTGTCGTAGGTTCCGGTGCCACCGGCCGACACGAGCTCGCCCCCTACGTCGTCGGCGGCGGCGAGGAGCAGGGTCATCGCCTGCTCGACCTTCGCGACGCGTTTCTCCCGGTCCATCACCATCATCAGGTGACCCTCATACCCCATGACGCCACGGACGTTCATCCCGGCGGCGCGGGAGCGGTCCGCGAGTCGACCCGCATCGGCGGGATCACAGCCGCAGCGGGGAAGTCCGACGTCCACGTCGATGAGGACCTCACCGATTCCCGCTGCTGCCGCCCGGTCGACACCGAGGTCCGAGTCGACGGCGAGCGTCACCCGCCCGTCGACCGCAGCCAGCCGGGTGAGCTGGTCCAGGTCGAGGACCTCGTTTGCGAGCAGCAGATCGTCACCCAGGCCCGCAGCCGCCATCCCCTCGACCTCACGGACGGTCGCACAGGTGAAGCCGGTGTGGCCCGCCGCCGCGAGTTGGTGCGCGAGCGCGGTCGATTTGAACGCCTTCACGTGGGGCCGCAGCCGTGGGCCGGGCAGCCGTGCACCGATGACGTCGATGTTGTGTTGGAGGATCCGTTCCTCGACGACCAACGACGGGGTGGGGAGGCGCATCCCCGCACCGTAGTTGGGTGGTCGGCGCGACGATCAGCCGTAGACCTTGTCGAGCGCCTCGATGGGATCGACGCACTCCAGGCCCTGCGCTTCGGCGACGTGCTGTTCGGTGACCATCCCGCCACACACGTTGAGACCTCCGAGCAGGTGGTGGTCGACCATGAGCGCATCCTTCACGCCGCTGTCGGCCAGCGCCAGCGTGAACGGGAGTGTCGCATTGTTGAGCGCGTAGGTGGAGGTGCGCGGAACGGCGCCCGGCATGTTGGCCACGCAGTAGTGGACCACGTCGTCGACGACATAGGTCGGTTCGGCGTGCGTCGTCGCCCGTGAGGTCTCGAAACAGCCGCCCTGATCGATCGCCACGTCGACGAGGACCGAGCCGGCCTTCATTCGCGAGACCATGTCCGCGGTGACCAGCTTCGGCGCGGTCGCGCCCTTCACCAGTACCGCACCGATGACCAGATCGGCATCCAGGACCGCCTCCTCGAGCGCACCTGCGGTGGAGTACACGGTCTCGAGCTCGGCACCGAAGCGCCGGGCGAGACGGTCGAGCACCTCGAGATTCCGGTCGAGGACCGTCACCCGCGAGCCGAGGCCGATGGCCATCTCGATCGCGTTCTCACCGACCACACCACCGCCGCTCACGACCGTGTGGGCGGACGGGACGCCAGGCACGCCACCGAGCAGCAAGCCGGCACCGCCATTGGGCGCCTCCAGACAATGGGCACCTGCCTGGATCGACATGCGGCCGGCCACCTGCGACATCGGCGCAAGTAGCGGCAGGCCACCCTTGCCGTCGGTGACGGTCTCGTAGGCGATGCAGGTGGCTCCACTGGCGATGAGGTCGTTCGTCTGGGGAACGTCGGGGGCGAGATGCAGGTACGTGAAAAGCACCTGGTCCTCGCTGAGCATGGCGCGCTCAGGAGCTTGTGGTTCCTTGACCTTCACGATCATCTCGGCCGAGTCCCACACTGCGGCGGCGTCCGGGGCGATCTTCGCGCCGGCAGTCTCGTACGCATCGTCCGGTGCCCCGATGCCGCCACCGGCACCGGTCTCGATGACGACCTCGTGACCATGGGCTACGAGTTCGCGCGCTCCGGTGGGGGTCAACCCGACTCGTCGCTCTGCGACCTTCACTTCCTTGGGCACTCCGACGAGCATGACGACACCTCCGTGCACTTCCGTGGGCGTTCCTCGCCCCCCTGTCGAACCTAGGCGCTCGCCGGCGGCAGGTGGCTGCGAATCCTGTGGCCTAGACTGCAGGATGCGCACGTTTCATGCGCTGAGAGACTGCTACTGCGGAGAATATTGTGACCGCTGATCTCGATGCGACTGATCGCACCATCATCGCTGCCCTGCAGGACGACGGTCGACTCACCAACGCCGCCCTCGCCGAGCGGGTGCATCTCTCGCCGTCGGCGTGCCTTCGGCGGATCCGACGCCTCGAAGACGAGGGGGTGATCGCCGGCTATGTCGCGCTCCTCGACCGCGACACGATCGGCTTCGGCACCACGGTCTTCGTCGAGATCTCGCTCACGGGTCAGCAAGAGGAGCTCCTCGATGCATTCGAGGCGGCCGTGGCGGCGGTCCCCGAAGTGATGAGCTGTCACCTCATGGCCGGCAATGCGGACTACTTGTTGAAGGTCTTCGTGTCCGACGTCGCCGACTACGAACGCATCCACCGCAACCACGTGGCCCGGCTCCCCGGCGTCGCCCAGGTGCGATCCAGCTTCGCCCTCCGCGCGGTGAAGGACGTCACCGCCATCGACCTCTAGCCCGCGCCTAGTCGATGATCGGGTTGGCCATGGCGTCGACGACTTCGGCGGTGGGGATGGCAGCCAGGGAGGCGGGCGGACAGAGGATCTTGCGGTCGCGGCTGCCGCCGCCGACGATGACGCGCTCACGCTCCATCACCGCGGCGTCGATCCAGACCGGGAGGTCGTCGGGCAGGCCGAAGGGGGTGACCCCGCCTATCTCCATTCCGCCACTGCGCTCGACGGTCTCTTCCGCCGCCGCGAACGACGCCTTTCGGGTGCCGAGCCGCTTGCGGACCACCTTGTTCACGTCGAGCCGGGTGGAAGCGAGGACGAGGCAGCACACCACCGGTCGCTCTTCGGACTTGCCGACCACGAGGATGGCGTTGGCGCTGTCGTCGGGTGAGTAGCCGTAGGCCTCGCAGAACTGGGCCGTGTCGGCCAGCTCCGGATCGCACGGAACGATCTCGTACTCGACGCCGAGCGTCTCGAGGGCGGTGACGACGGTGTCAGTCATCGAGGCGGTACATGTCCGGGGTGGGCTTGAGGGGGCGGGCGTACCAGAGCGGACGACGGAGACCGCCGGGCCCGGGAGCCGGGCGGGTCTTGGTCAGCCAGTCGAGGTAGGCCTCCCGGCTCTTGGCCGTGTCGACCACGACGTCGCCGTACTGGTCGCCGGGCTCCGCCGGGGTGACGTGGACCCGTTGGTGCCAGCACTGCATGCCGCTGATCGGGTCGGGCTGGACGCAGAACGTCAGGTTCTGATGCACGCCGGTGTCGTTCCACCAGATCCGACCGGTGTCTGGGTCGTCTGAGTCCCACGTGGTCATGCCGTGGTTGCGGGTGAGCTTCCACGACGTGCCGTCGTTGGTGATCTCGGCCTTCCCGGCTCCGAACGAGCGAGCCTTGTCCTCCTCGAGCCGCCAGCGGCCCATGTGGTGCGATGCCGCCACCACACCGGGGCGGATGCCCTCGGTCCGCCAGGCCTGGATCACGAAGTGGCCGATGCGAGTGGAGATCCGGACCAGGCCGTTCTCCTCGATCTCGAGCTTCTCGGCATCCTCGGGATGGATCCAGAGGGGATGGCGATGGCTGATCTCGTTGAGCCACTTCGAGTTGCCCGAACGAGTGTGGATCAGGGTCGGGATCCGGAACGTGGGCAACAGGATCCGCTCGCTACCGGCGATGTCCATGTCCTGGTGGTGGACATGGGACGGGATCCAGGTGGGAGTGGCGTACTCGGGCCAACCCCAGTCCTTGAGCGTGGTGGAGAAGAGCTCGAGCTTGCGCGACGGCGTGGGAAAGCCCTCCTTGATCTCACCGTCGACCTCGACCGCGGGTGAACCGTCGCCGAGGGGGGCGAGCTTCAGGCCGCCGAGGCTGTCGGCCGAACCGTCCCAAGTGCCCTCGGTGCCGGGCTTGCGGAAGACGCCCTCGGCGTCCTTCTCACAGTCCGCCACCGCGTCGGCCCCCACGATCTTCTCGTAGGGCGTGATGACATCGCCGGGCACCGCGAACGAGCCGACATCGCGCATGTACTCCAGCGGCGTCTTCCCCGCCTCCTCGGCCGCCTCGGCGAGGCCAGGGACCTCGTCGGCGAACATCGTGCCGTAGTACTCGTCGACACTGATCGGCGTGCCCGGCTCCTCGTCGGACTCGAACCACTGGCGGATGCCACGGGAACCGTCGGGGTCGATGTGCCACGACAGGTCGATCCAGAACTCGTTCTCCTCCCACACTTCACCGTGGTTGAACTCGTGGGTGCGGGACTCGGCGGTGACCTCCTCACCGCGGATCTCGGCGTAGCGGCGCAGCACCGGCTGCCGGAACCCGATCCACCGGCCGGCGTGGGTCTCGAAGGAGGCGATGTCGTGGCGCTCGGTGCCGACGCCCATGGGCAGCACGTAGTCGGCGAACCAGGCGGTCTCGGACCAGGTGGGGGTGAGCGCCACGTGGCACTTCACCTTCTCTTCGTCCTTGAGCGCCTCGAGCCAGCTGAACCCGTCGGGGTTGGTCCAGATCGGGTTGTAGACCCGGCTGAAGTAGACGTCGAGATGGCCGCGGCCCTCGTTGAGGAAGTGCGGCAACAGGATCGACATCTCGTGGTAGGCGAGCGGGAACTCCTTGGGCCAGTTCAACTCGTTCCACTCCGACAGCGGCGGCGCACCCTTCGGCTGGTGGGGCTTGAACTTGTTCCAGCCCGTACCACTGGTGCCGCCCACGGTGGCCACCGAGGCGGTGAGCACGTTGAGGAAGAACAGGCAGCGGGCGGTCTGCCAGCCACCGAGGTTGCCCGCGCCGGCGGCCCGCCAGTTGTGGGACGCGAACTTGGTGGGATGGTTGCCGATGATCTCGGCGACACGCCGCAGACCTCCTCGGCCCGCTCGGGGGTGTAGTCGGCGTACTCGTCGAGCCAGGCCTGGCGCATCGAATCGATCTCGACGGGCAGGTCGGGCCGGGTCTCGCGGAGGTACGTTTCCCAGTTCACCCAACGGCGGACGAAGTCCTTCTGCCACGCGTCGTTCTCGATCAGGAGCCGGGCGATGGTGAGCAGCAGGAACGGCTCAGTGCCCGGCCACGC
>CAYFLT010000034.1:32563-46535 GCA_964344055.1 uncultured Candidatus Nemicrothrix sp. | reverse complement strand
TGGATCAGGTGGTCGCAGTGGGTGGTGGTGGGGACCTGCACCTCGTCGAGGCCGGCGGTCATGAACTGGAGCCAGGCCATCTGGGCCGTGGCGTCCTGCATGGCGACCCGGTCGGGGCGGAGGTCGACGTAGCTCTCGCCCCGCTCGAGCTCCTGGTCGGCCCGGTCGAGATGATTGATCAGGATCTTCTCGGCCAGGGTCAGCGACCGGCCGAACCGCTCCCGGGCGGCGCCGATGCGTTCGTCGAGCGTGGCGTAGACGCCCTGGATCAATTCGATGGGGGTGCTGGCTGCGACGGCCATGTCGGTACCTCGGTGGCTCGGGTCGGTGTCGATCTCGTGGCAGCCTAGGTGGTGCGTGTTGTGGTGGCCGCCGACGCCCACTATATACAAGTAGTAGACAAGTGAGAACCCCCCGATACCAAGAGATCGCCGAGGAGCTGCGAGCCCGAGTCACCAGCGGTGGCTATACCGCGGGTCGACTGCTGCCGAGTGAGGCGAACCTCAGCGAGGAATTCTCGGTGAGTCGGGTCACCGCACGTCGTGCCCTCGAACAGCTCCGCAGCGAGGGATTGATCGATTCTCGGCAGGGACTCGGTTGGTACGTCGCGGGCGAGCCGGTGCGACAGGTGCTCGACGAGCTCGACACTGTCGAGGACCAGCTCGCCGCCTCCGGCGTCGTGGCCGAACGGCGGGTGATCGATTTCGCCTTCCTCGATGCGCCGGCCCGCGCCGAGGAGATCCTGGGCGACGCCCGTGTGCTCGAGGTTCGACGGCTGAACCTCGCAGATGGCGAACCGTTCGCCCGGGTGACGGTGTGGTGCCCGGAGGAGATCGGCGCCTCCGTGTCGCGCGATGCCGTGGAAGCGCGTCCGTTCTACGACCTCCTCTCACGCGATCTCTCGATCGAGCTGATCGGGGCCCAGCAGACGATCGGTGCCGCTGCAGCTTCTGCGGCCGATGCCGAGCTGCTCGGTGTGCCGGCCGGCAGTCCGGTGCTGGTCTGTGAGCGGATCACCCGTGCCCGAGGAGGCGACGCGGTGTTGCTCAGCGAACACGTCTACCCTGGGCACCTCACGGCCTTCACCGTCGACATGCCGTCGGCGGGCTCGAGCGAAGCGCCTGCTGGCCTGCGGCTGGTGGAATGATCGTCATGTGTCGGTCCGGCTGTCGGGGTTCGCGCCCACTCGCGGTGTGCGTCGGCGCCGTTCTCTTGTTCGCGCTGATCGTTGCGTCGTGCTCGCGGGGCACATCGCTCGGACCCGAGGAGGCTGTCGAGATCCTCGTGCTGGACGGCGTCGATCGAGCGAAGGCGGTGTGCATCATCGAGTCGCTCGAGGGTGCAGTCGATCTCGAGAAGGTCACGGGGGTCCGAACCGACATCGAGGACGAGGAGATCGCGGTGCTGGCTCAGGCCACGGCGGCGTGCTCGCGGGAGTCGTCGACCGGTGACAGCGGGGTCGTCGAAGGGGCCGGCCTCGCCGATCAGCTCGACCTTCTCGAACCTCCCGATGATGTGTTCGACATCGACAGCCGTGTGGATGCGCTTGTCGTCGGAGGTCTGGATCCAGTGGTGGCCGAGTGCCTTCGGGCCGCGCTGCACGCGGCCCCCGACCCCGAACTCGTCATCGAGGACGACGAGTTCCTCGTCGAGGTGATCCGGATCTGCCGGAAGGCAGACGGCGACGGTTGACCGCGGCCGACGTCAGGCCGGCGGATCGGTGAGGTCGATCACCCAGCCGCCCAGCCGTTCGCGGAGATCGATGATCTCCGCGTCGATCGGGTCCCGTACGAGCTCGAGCGGCTCGGCCGGCTGGTGAATCGCGTCGACGACGGCCTGGGCCCCGTCCACGAGTGTTCGCATCTCCTCCGGTGAGGTGAGATCCACGAAGAGCTGGAGTGCCTCATAGGTCTCCACCACCAGCGTCTCGAGGTCCCGGTAGCGCGGATGCATCGCGAGCAGCTTCAGCGACTCGGCGAACTCGACCATGTCGTCGAAGGACTGCGGCTTGTCGGTGACCCAACGAGCGCCGTGGGAGCGGCAGGCGTGGGCGTCGAAAGAGTTCTCGGCGCCGAGCATCACCACGGGAATCTGCCGGTTGACCGGGTCGGCCTGCAGGGCGTCGAGCAGGGCGAGTGCACCCCGACCGTGGAGGTTCCGCTCGATGACGATCAGGTCCGGGAGGGTGTCGACGTCCTCCTGGGAGAGGCTCCTCAGCAGCTCGTCACCGTCTTCGACGAAGCGGATGTCGGCATGCAAGCCGGCTTCGTCGCTGGCCATTGCCAGCAGCAGGTGATCGAACCGCTCGTCGTCAACGAGGGTGATGCGTACCACATGTGACCGAATGGGGGTGATCGTTCCCATGTTCCATACCGCCTGTTCGCCGTACCAATCCGCTTATGGCGCCTCCACGTGGCCCGTCGGTTTACGGCCCACACATTCCTCATCGGCAGCTCGGCGTCGGGATTGAGCGTTTGTGAATTCGGCTTTCGGGAGAGCACTAGGGTCCAAGGTCACTTGAAATTGGCGATGATCTCCTCGGCGTACCAGTTGAGGGCGCCCAGCTTCTCGTCGATCGACTGGGTGTCGGGTCCGGGCTGGTAGGCGTCACGGAATCCGACGATGACATCGGTGACTCCGGCCGCCTCGAGCCGTTCGAGTCCTTCGAGCGAGAAGGCGTCGATGCTGATGGCGTGGACCTCGAACGGTTCGTCGGCTCGCCCGTTTTCGGCTCGCTTCTCCTGGATCACCCCGAGCATTCGGGCCAATTCCTCGGCGGTACCGCCGCCGTGCATCCAGCCGTCGCCGAGTCGGGCAGCCCGGTTGAGCGCCATCTTCGAGTGGCCACCGACGAGGATCGGCACCCTCTGGTCGGGAACCGGGCACATCTTTATCGCCGGGAAGTCGTAGAGCTCGCCGTGGTGCTCGTAGTAGTCGCCGGACTGCAGTGCGTTGACGATCTTGATCATCTCGTTCATCCGGGCGCCCCTCTTGGTCCAGGCGGAGTCGGTGACGATGTAGTCCTCCGGCCACGGGCTGGTGCCGACTCCGAAGCCGAAGCGCCCGCCGGTGATCACCCCTACGGAGCTGACCTGCTTGGCTACCAGCACGGGATTGCGGATCGGAAGCTTCACCACGAAGGTGGTGAACCGGATCCGCTCGGTCACTGCGGCCAGCGCGGGGATCAGGGTGAAGGGCTCGATGAACGGCTTGCCCTCGAGGAACTCCCGGGTGCCGTCGTCGGTGTAGGGGTAGGTGGCGTCACTCTCGGCCGGGTAGCAGATCGAGTCGGGCACGACGAAGGAGTCATAGCCGGCGGCCTCCGCCGCTTTGACCAGCGTGGGATACATCGTCGGGTCGATCATCGGCTCGGCGTACGAGAAGCGCATGGCCCGGAGTCTTACCTTTTCTGACACATCCGGACCATCTGGTGGTCCCCAGGTTTCAGAAAAGCCGGTTGGCGGCGTCCTCCCGCCTTTTCTGACACATCTGGACCATGTGGCGGTCCGGATGTGTCAGAAAAGCCGGCGGGGAGAAGCGTTTAGAGCTTGGGCCAGCGGCGTTTGCGGCTGCGGCTCTTGCGGGACGGGTCGCCGAGCGCCCAGGTGCGGCGCCACTGGCCGGAGTCGGGACCCGTCAGGCCCGGACTTTCACCGGCGTGGGCGCGCAGGCGGGCGCGATACCAATCCGACGACGCTTCGTCCGCGAGTGCCGCCACCTCACGCTCGATGCGGGCGGCGAAGCGGTTGGCGTTCTCACCGTCGGCCGGGGTGAGCGGCCGCCCGAAAGTGACCGACGTGGTGCTCGGGCGAGGGAGCGAGCGGCCCTTGCGAAGGATCCGGCCGGTGCCTTCGAGGTGGATCGGCGCCACCGGCACGCCCGTCTTGGCCGCGAGGTAGGCGGCGCCGCCGCGGAAGGGCTGGCCCCAGCCGTCCGGGCTGCGCCCGCCCTCGGGGAAGATGAGGAGACTCCAGCCCTCGGCTATGAGCGCAGCAGCCTCGTCGGCGCTGCGGCGCCCGACCTTGGTCCGCTCGATCGGTATCGCCCCGATCACCAGCGACGAGAGGGTTGCGGTGATCCGGGTGCCGAAGAAGTAGTCCGCCGCCGCGCCGACCACGAGCTTGTGACGCCAGGGCTCGGGGATCGAAGTGAGCAACAGCGGCGTGTCGAGATGGCTGTGGTGGTTGGCCGCGAAGATCAACGGGCCCTCGTGGCCCTTGAGTCGATCCTCGCCTCGCCGATCCGGTGCCGCGAGTCCGCCGACCGCCAGGCGCATGGGTCCGTCGACGATCGCGGCCCGGGCCATCCGGGCCGGCGTCTTGCGGGCCCACTCGGTGTCGTAGTCGACACCGGTGCGCTTCTTGGCCGGCAACGGCTCGACGCCTCGAGGCGTCGACGGTGCCCGCAGCGGGAACTGGAGCGCGCGGAACCGACGCACCGGCGACAGCACCGGTGGAATACGAGGCAGCCCCAGCTGCTTCGCCAGGCGGCTCATGCCGACGGCTTCATGCGGCGTCCCGCTGCAAATGGGCGGCCGTCATGAGACGTCCGCCATCAGGATCGGCGGGTTGTGCAGGTGGGTGATCGACGGTCGGGGGCCGACCACGTCGCTGGCCATCTCGAGGGCGTCCTGCATGGTCGACGCCGGCTGGAAGCCGAGCCGCCGCACGGCACGCGTGTCGCCACCGACCACGATGACCCGGCCGAGCCACTGCAGCGCATGGGCGCCCCAGTACCACATGTAGAACGGGTGGACGCCGTGGTAGGCGTAGCTGTTGCGGTACAGGTGGATGTACCACTCGTCCTCGGCGAACTGCTTCTCGTACTTCTGCTCGATCTCGAGCGGGTCGGTGGTGTCGGCCAACACCTGCTCGAAGAAGTCGATGTAGCTCGGGTGATGGACCGGATGGAACTCCCACGGCGTGGGATGGCTCATGATGAGGACGCCGCCCTCCCTCACGAGCGGCTGGCCCCGGTACATGTTGAAGAAGTACCCGAGCCCGAGACACATCACGAGGATCGGGTTCATCACCGAGTTGACGTTGTACGGGCAGATGTAGGGGAGCCCGAAGGTGAGCACGTCGGTCTGCCCCTCCACCGGCACGAGGTGCTGCTTGAAGCAGTTCTCGAGGGTGACCTCGTGCACCGACTCCACGTTGCCCGCTTGTACCGACGTCAGCTCGTAGGGGGCTTCCCAGGCGTTGAAGATCTTGCGGCGGGTGCTGCTCGGCATGAGGTCGATGCCCTTCTTCATGCCGAGGAAGGTGGCCCGGTCCTTGGCCGACCATTCCCACTCGCGCTTCTGGAGCACCGACAGCGGACCGTCGTAGCCGAACGTGTTGTTGTTGATCGTGGTCTCGATCTGGAACACACGGGGGCCGTGGTTCTTGATGACCTCGCCCTGGCGCCAGTTCGAGTGGTGGAGCTCGGAGCTGTGGCGGTCCATGAAGCTCTTCGACTGCCGCATGGTGGCCACGTTGTGGTGGTGTCGGATGCCGGAGTAGCCGGAGAGGCCAGTGGCGGTGGACTTCCAGCCGCCGTCCATCGACACGATGTTGAGGTTCACGTAGACGAGGAGGTCGGACTCGGCGGCCCGCTTGTTCATGGTGACCTGTTCGTCGTGGCGGGTGAGGCCGAGCTCGACCATCCCGTCGGGGTCCTCGGCGTCGTGGTTGTAGAGCGCCCCCTGTGGGGCGAACGCGTCGTAGACCCGATCACCGAGGCAGTGGCGCAGCTCGGCTTCGGTCATCCGGCGATGCAGGGCGAGGGCGGCGATGAGGTGGACGTCGTCGACGCCGGCCGCGGCCGCGATGTCGAGCACCTGTTCGATGATTCGCTGGCGGATGTCGGGCTTGCGCATCGACGGCAGCGGCAACGACAGGTCGTCGAAGGCGATCGTCAGCTTCATGCCGGGCTTCATCAGCTCGGGCAGGGGGTCGTCGTCGATCGGGTTCAGCAGTGCCTGACGGATCGACTCCTCCGGGTCGGGGAGACCGGGGAGCGGCTCGGCCGGGTAGATCACCCGGCTGCGATCGGGCGGCAGCTTCTCGAGGCGGAAGTTGTCGCCGTGGTGGAAGAGGATGGGCGGCGTCGACCGGTCAACGTCGAGGACGAAACCGGGACGGGGTGCCTGGCGGCGGGGATCAGAGGCCATTGAGCGAGCCCTCCTCAGACTGCTCTGCGGTTGCGGATCGGACCCCGGACGGTGGTGGGGCCGATCGGGATGACACGGCTGGGGGCACCGGCCGACTTGGACCAGTGCTCGATGAGCCAGCCGCGGCGGCGGGCGATGGAGGCGAGCTTCGATTCGGCGTTGACGGCAACCGGGAAGCCGACCGCTTCGAGCATCGGGAGGTCCGACGACGAGTCCGCATACGCTACGGATTCGCGCAGGTCGAGGCCGTGCTCGTCGGCGTAGTCGACCAGGGTCTGGTAGCGGGCCTCGCCAGTGGGCGGCACCGCGGTGAGCTGGCCGTCGTAGGTGCCGTTGGACACGCTCATCTCGGCGGCGACGATGTCGTCAAAAAGCGGACGGAGCGGCTCGACCACGAGGTCGAGCGCACCGGTGATGAGCAGGGTGCGATGGCCGAGCCGGCGGTGTTCGCGCACCCGGCGGATGGCCGCGGGGAACGACTTGGTGATGAGCAGGTCGCTCATCATCTCCATGGCGTCGGTGTCGAGACGCTCGATCGGGGCGTCCTCGAAGCGGCGGTAGAAGTAGCGCAGGAAGTCGCTGCGGTCGGACCGGTCGAGTGACCACAGGGTGGGCACCTCGCGCAGGGTCTTCAGGGTGAACTTCACCCGGTCGGTGGTGTCGAGGTGGCGGGTGGCGAGCCAGGAGTAGCTGGCCACCACGTTGCTGGCGATGAGGGTGTTCTCGAGGTCGAACACGGCGAGGTGGCGGTCCTCGCTGAGGACCTGCTTGCGGAGCCGCTCGTTGCGGCTCGACGACTGCTTCGAACCCGGTGCCATCTTGAGTCGGGCCTGCTTGACCATCGACGGGAGGTGGATCTCGTGGACGTAGGTCTGCCAGTGGACCGCTTGGGGGTCCATGCAGAAGTCGCGCTGGTCGTCGCGGTCGAGGGAGTTCCAGAGCTCGTACATGTTGTCGAGCTGGTAGAGCGCCTCGCACTCGGTGTAGGCGCCGTAGAGCTCGACGTAACCGTTTGCCCGCTCGAGCTGTTCCTTGCGCTCCTCGAGTTCGGCGCCGATTTCGGCCTGGCGGCCCCGCACCGGGAGGGCGTCGAGCACCCGTTCGCCGACGTCGAGCGCCTTGCGGGCCCGGCCCAGCTGGCGGGCGACCCGGCCTCGACCGGGGAAGGACCATTCGGGCACGGAGATCGGCTGGTTCTTCTCGTCGTAGACCGGATGCTCGGTGAACCAGCTGCGGACGTGGTCCACGAGCTCGCCGTACTTGAGTGGGTTGCCCGAGCCGCTGGCGATCTGGGTGACGTCGGGGGAGTCGTTGCCGGCGTCGTCGAGCTTCGGCCCGCGAGCGGCGACGGCGAGGATGGTGGCGACGACGAGGTCGACCGGGATGACGTCGATCACGCCTTCCGGCACGCCGGGGAACTCCTTGAGGAGGCCGCGTGCGTAGGCGGCAATGACCGGTTCGGCCATACGGAAGCCGCGGATCCAGCCGGGGTTGGGCTCGGCGAGGGCCGACTCGATGATCGAAGGGCGGACGATGCTGACCGGCACGCCGTCGCGGGTCTCGACCAGGCTGCGCTCGCCGAGGGCCTTGGTGAAGGCGTAGGCGTCGGGGAAGCCGAGGCTGCTCGCCCGGGCGCGGCCGGCGTTGGTCATCTGCTCGCCGACCCACTTGTCGCGAAGGTTCTCGATGCGTTCGGCGATGGCGGGGGTGCCGGCGGCGCCGAGGGCCCGGACCGCTTCCTCGCGGAGGGCTTCGAGTCGTTCGGGGGTTCGGCTGGCTTGTTCGGCGTCGAGGCGGGCCTGGTCGGCGTTGCGGACCTCGGCGCGCCAGTCGACGTCGACGAAGAAAGGCGACTCCTCGACCAACTGTTCGGGGGCCTTGCCCCGGCGGGAACCGGCGACATAGCAGGTGGAGACTGCCACGAGATGGGACGGCTCGCCGGGAGCGAGTCCGGCGGGGGTGGGCTCGGTGCGCTGGTGGGCGGCGGCGCGTAGTGCGTGGGCCACCCGACCGGGGCCGAGCAGGTTGACTTCGACGGCGTCGTCGAGGGCGGAGTCGAAGCTGACGGTGGCGGCGGAGTGGATGGCGAGGTCGCAGGTGGCGAGGATCGAGCGGCCATCGTCGTCCAGACCCAGTCCGTCGGTGCCGACGTCGCCGGCCACGCCCACCACGCGGCGCGCACACATCTCGTCGAACGACTCGCCCTCGTGCCCGCCGGCGGCCACCGGGTTGTCCGCGTAGGCGGCGCGGAGGCGGTCGAAGGCGTCGTTCTTGAGGATGTCGCGGTTGACCCGGTTCTGGGCGCCTCGCCGGCCGGGGCGGACGATGAGGACGAGCTGGCACTCCGGGACGGCGCGCAGGAACCGCTCGACGAGGGCGGTGCCGAGGAAACCGGTCGCGCCGGTGATGGCGATGCGTTTGCCGCTCAGCTGCTCACGAATCACAGGTCACCGTTCTACCAGCTCTCTCTACCAATTGGTAGAGGCGCTGTGCTAACACTTGCTCCATGGCCGTATCGACCCGGGAACGCATCCTCGATGCAGCCCTACGCGCGTACGGCACGGACGGATTCGCAGCAACGTCGCTGGATGCCCTGGCGGACGAGCTCGGGATCCGCAAGCAGACGATCCTGTACTACTTCTCCTCGAAACAGGCGCTGTTCGAGGCGGTGATCGACACGGCTGCCCTCGATCTCGCCAAGGTGTTCGAGGAGGAGGCGTCTCGAGGGCTCACCGGGCTCGACCAGGTTGAAGCGCTCGCCCGCCGGGTCTTCCGGCTCGCCGTCGCCCAGCCCGAGCTGATCGGACTCGTGCGGGAAGTCACCCGGCCCGGCTCGCTGTCGGCCGATCGCCTCGCCACCCAGGTGGCTCCGGTGTTCGATCGGGCTCGTGACTTCCTCCAGCGCGAGATGGACGCCGGCCGGCTCCGTCGGTCCGATCCGTCGATGCTCCTGCTGTCGATCTACTCGACCGTGGTCGGGGTGGCCACTGAGCTCGAGGTCCAGCGCGCCATGGGACTTCCTCCCACGCTCCGCGGCACCCTCGCCCGCCGCCAGGAACTCATCCGTTTCCTGAGAGCCGCCCTCGAACCAACCTGACAGGGTTTTGGTGCCAGGTACCGAAACCCTGTCAGGTTGCGGGCTCTCAGCGGCGGGGTTGGAACCGCCGCCAGGATGCAGTGATCTCCGCACTCCGCTTCCCGCCCGTGAGCATGTGGCCGGTGACCGTCAACTCGGGTTCGCGATGCTCGGCGATCTCAGCGTGGAGCTCCACCGGAGTGTCGAGGGGTGTCGGCCGCAGGAGACGTATCTCGTAGCTCGAAGTCAGGTAGATCGGCCCTCCGAGACTGCCCGAGGTGAGGCTGTCGGCAGGCCACTCGCCATGCTGTTGACGCACCCACCACCAGACGGCCCCACCTGTGTGGCAATCCAACAGGGTGCCGATCACACCGCCGCACAGGAATCCCCCGCCGGCGACGTGGATCGGCTCCGGCTGCCACGTGGCGACGACTGTCTCGCCGTCCGAGTAGCTCTTCAGTCCCAAGCCGCTGCTGTTCGCCGGTCCGCACCCGTAACACATGCCGTCTGGGAGCGCGTCGCCCTGAACCCATATCCCGTCCATCAAAGGTCCTTTCGTGGATCGGTTGTGGGCTCGGCTTGCGCCAGGCTAGACGAATCGAGCCGACCTAGTGGTCGGTGCGAGTGTGGCGGCGCGTGCGCTCGTGACGGGCGATGGCGAGCTCGACCAGCTTGTCGATGAGTGACGGGTAGTCGAGGCCACTGGCGGCCCACATTTTCGGGTACATCGAGATCGGTGTGAATCCGGGCATGGTGTTGATCTCGTTGACCAGCCATCCCCGAGTGGCGTCGGGATCGCGGGACCCGTCCTCGTAGAAGAAGTCGACCCGGGCGAGCCCTTCCACCTTGCAGGCCCGGTAGGCGGCGATGGCGAGTCGCTGCATCTCGGCCAGTTCGGCGTCGGTCAGATCTGCCGGGATGACGAGGTCGGCGCCGTCGTCGTACTTGTCCTCGTAGTCGTAGAAGTCGGCGCCGGGGATGACTTCGCCGGCCACGCTGGCCTCGGGGTCCTCGTTGCCGAGCACCGAGATCTCGATCTCCCGACCCCGGATCTCCTCTTCGACGATGACTTCGCGGTCGTAGGACGCCGCCAGCTCGATGGCCTCGGCGGCGGCCTCGGCACTGGTGGCCCGCGACACACCAACCGACGAGCCCATGTTGGCGGGCTTGATGAACAGGGGGAGGCCGAGCTCTTCGATACAGGAATCGACCTCCGCCCGGAGCGTCGACCGGGTTCCGTCGGGACGGCGCAGCTCACCGTCGTCCACGGTGAACCACCGGTACCGCCCCTGCGGAATGCCGTGGCTGGCCAGGTGGTCCTTGCATGCCACCTTGTCCATACACAGCGCCGAGGCCAGAACACCGGCCCCCACATAGGGCACGCCGGCCAGCTCGAGCAGCCCTTGCATCGTGCCGTCCTCGCCCATCGGCCCGTGAAGGATCGGGAGGGCGACGGTGGTGGCCGGCGTCTCGGTGGACGCCAGCAGCGGGAGGGCGTCGACCTCGGGGCCCTCGGCGTCGAGGTGATCGGGCATTGCATCGACCCCGGCCTCGAGTGCCTTCGCTGCGCCCTCGGCGAGCACCCACTGGCCCTCGCGGCTGATGCCGACCGGCTCGACCACGTACTTGTCCGGGTCGACGGCGCCGAGTACGTGGCGAGCCGACACACACGACACGTCGTGCTCGGCCGAGCGGCCGCCGAAGATCACGACGAGGCGGATGGGGGAGTCGTTGTCGGAGGCTGCCATTGACGCGACCGTAGCCGTGCCACACTCTCGACATGCGTTGGACCGCCGCCGAGATCGCCGCTGCCGTCGGCGGCGAAGTGATCGCCTACGGGCCCTCGGACATCGCCGAGGCGGTCGCCGCCACGGTGGTCGGCGACCAGCCGGGGGTGGCGCACGTGGAGGCCGGCGACAACGTGGTGATCCGGGCCGTGACGCAGGACTCGCGCGAGATCGCGGCGCCCGATGCCGAGGGCGCCGGGCATCTCTTCGTCCCCTTGATCGCCGAGCGCGACGGTCACGACTTCATCCGGGGGGCCCGCGATGCCGGCGCGGTGGCCACGCTTGCAGACCGCGACATCGGTTCGATGGGTCTGTCGGTGATCCGAGTGGCCGACACCGGTGATGCGCTGACTGCGCTGGGTCGGGCGGCAAGGGCTCGGCTCGAGTCGGCCACCGTTGTGGGCATCACCGGGTCGGTGGGCAAGACCACGACGAAGGACCTCGTCGCCTCGGTTCTCCGACGGGCCCGCCACACCCACGCGAATCCGCGGTCCTTCAACAACGAGATCGGCGTGCCGCTGACACTGCTCGCTGCGCCTGAGAACGCTGAGGTGGTGGTGCTCGAGCTGGGTGCTCGGGGGGTCGGTCACATCGCCGAGCTGTGCACGGTGGCCCGGCCCACGGTGGGTGTGGTCACCACCGTCGGCGGTGCGCACACCAGTGAGTTCGGGTCGCTGAATGCGGTGGCCGACGGAAAGGGCGAGCTCGTCGAGGCGCTGCCCTCCGCCGACGACGGTGGCCTTGCTGTGCTCAACGCAGATGTCGACCTCGTGGCGGCGATGGCGACCCGGACCCACGCACGGGTGGTGACCTTCGGCGCAACCGGAGACGTCAGGGCGGAGGGCGTCAGCCTCGACGACGAACTGGTCCCTCGGTTCCGGCTCGTGTCGGAGTGGGGGAGCGCGGAGGTGGTGCTGGGCGCCCGCGGAATCCACCTCGTCCCCAACGCGCTGGCAGCCGCGGCCACGGCTCTGCCACTGGGTCTCGCCATCGACGACGTGGTGGCCGGCCTCACCAAACCGATGCTGTCGCCGATGCGGATGTCCCTCGAGCAGGCGCCATCGGGCGCTCGCATTCTGAACGATTCCTACAACGCCAATCCGATGTCGACCGAGGCCGCGCTCCGCTCGCTCGCGGCACTTCCCGCGGAGAGAAGGGTGGCGGTGCTGGGGCTGATGGCCGAGCTGGGCGACGAGTCCGAAGAGGAACACCAGCGCATGATGGCGGTCGCCGCCGAGCTCGGAATCCCGGTGATCGCAGTGGCCACACCCGAGTACGGAGAGGACGCGACCCACGTCGAAGGAATCGAGGAAGCAGCCCAAACGCTCGGCGACCTCACCGAGGCCGACGCCGTCCTCGTCAAGGGCAGCCGGGTCGCCGCCCTCGAAGGCCTCGTCACCAAGTTGTTTCGCTAGTGCCAGGCACCCGAAACAACTCTGGTCGGTGAAGTTGTTTCGGGTGCCTGGCACCAGCGAAACAACTCAGCACTCGAAGGAGTCGGTGGGGCCCTCGAAGTCTTCGGGAGGGGGTGCGCCACGAGTCGCCCAGTCGGGGGGTTCGATCCGCTCGATGGTCTCGATGAGACCGTCGGTCGAGGTGAGCCGCAGAGCGATGACCCCTTCGGCGACCTCCGACGTGAAGCACTTGACCCACCGGGCAGTGCCCCAATACCAGTTGTGGCGCATCGAGTCCTCGTGGAAGTTCTCGAGGATGACGTAGTCATCGGGGACCACCCGGGTGCCGATGTCCGGGACACCGTCGAAGTACTCGTCGATGATCGGGTCTTCGGCGATCACGGTATGAAGGTCACTCGACCCTGCCCCGACGTCGAAGGTGTCACCCCGGCCCCACTGCACCACATCTCCGCCATCGTCGTCGTCCGAACAGCCGCCGGCCGCGAGCATCACCACCAGGGCGGCGACCGGCCAACCGCTCACCTGGGGTCGACGGGCATCTCGTCCGGGGGAAGCGGAACGTTGGAATCGAGGTAGCGCCGAAGTCGTTCGGCGTCGCAGTCGGGACACAGCCACACCACCTTCATCGATTGGATCGACAACTGGGTGCCCCGGCTCTTGTCCAGGATCGCCTGCAACGCGTCTCGCAGGTCGGTCCGGCCACAGGTGGGGCACTTGGGCGTGAAGTCGCGGTCCCACACCGCACCACACTCGCCGCAGGTGATCGTGATCGTGCCATCCACGTTCTCGCCGAGGAGGTTCTCGTCCTCCTCGCAGTTCGGGCACGACACCAGCGGCATCAGACGATGGTACCGAGCCAAGTAGGGTCGCCCCTGTGAGCCCCCGCATCGACATCGTCGGACAGGACCACTACGTGCTGGTGGTGAAGGACGTCGAGGCGAGCATCGCCTTCTACAACGGCACGCTTGGCCTGGCGCTCGAACGGGTAGACGAGTGGCGGGCGGGCGACGTGTCGTTCCCGAGCGTACGCATCGACGCCTCGACGATCATCGACCTCTTCGCCGGCGTGCCGAGCGGCACCAACGTCGACCACGTCGCCTTCGAAGTGGTGGCCGGCATCGACCTCGAGGCGTGGGCCGCCTCCGTGGATGTCGAGATCGTCGAGGGCCCGGCCTCGCGTTGGGGAGCGAGGGGCGACGGCACGAGCATCTACGTGCTCGACCCCGACGGCAACACCGTCGAGCTGAAGCAGTACGGCTGAGCGGCGTCGGTCTAGGTTCAAGCCATGACCGATGTCCCCGACTTCCGCTCCACCACCGTCGAGGCACTGGCCGCCGCGATTCGAGCCGGTGAACTCACGGCCGCGGCAGTGACCGACTCTGCTCTCGATCGGATCGACGAGCGCAATCCTCGGCTCAACGCGTTCATCGCGATCAACGCCGACGATGCCCGGCGCCAGGCCGCGGACATCGATGCGCGAATGGCCGTGGGGGAGGACGTCGGTCCGCTGGCGGGAATCCCGATCGGGGTGAAGGATCTC
>CAYFLT010000034.1:22461-32553 GCA_964344055.1 uncultured Candidatus Nemicrothrix sp. | reverse complement strand
GGCCGTCGGCTTCGTGACTACGAGGGGTGCCGCCCACCTCAAGGACCAGCCGCTCGAAATCAAGGACGACACCGAGGTGGCCCGCCTCCGAGCCGCTGGCTGCGTCGTCATCGGCAAGACCAATACGCCCGAGCAGGGGTGGGTCGGCGACACCTACAACCCGGTGTTCGGGGCGACCCTCAGCCCGTGGGGGACCCGCCGAACGCCCGGTGGCTCATCAGGTGGATCGTCGGCTGCGGTCGCCTCCGGGATGGTGCCGCTCGCCACCGGTTCCGACGGCGGTGGGTCGATCCGGATCCCGTCGGCTGTGTGCGGGATGTCGGGGTTCAAGGCGACTCAGGGTCGGATTCCATCCGGGCCGACTCCGATGGGAGCAGCCGACCTCTCGACGGTCGGACCGATGGCCCGCCGCATTCGCGACGTCGCGCTCGCCCTCGATGTCGTGGCCGGCCCCTCACCGGGCGACCTCCGCTCCCAGGAGCCGGTCGCCGGCTCGTTCCGAGCCGTGTGCGACGATCCGACCCCTCCGAAGCGGGTCGGTTGGTGCCTCAGCGTCGACGGTTCGCCGGTCGACGATCAGGTCCGGGCGGTCTCGGAGGCGGCGATCGACCGGGTCCGCGCGGCCGGTGTCGAGGTCGTGGAGGTCGAGCCGATCATGCCGGACCTCATCGGCGCCTTCCTTCTCCTCTTCTATGGCGGCATGGTGCCGCGCTACCGGGAGCTGATGGACACACCGGCATTCGAGAACGTCACGCCCGGCCTGCAAGCGCTGATCCGAGGTGCGGACGAGCGGCTCACGCCGGACTCGGTCGAGCGGGCCCGGGCCAAGGCGCAGACGTTGTCGATCCGGTTGGCCGAGGTGATGGACGGCTTCGATGCGCTCTTCACGCCGGCCACCGTTGGCCAGACGCCGGTGAGTGAGCGGGACGGCACAGTCAACGGCAGCGAGACACCGGCGTGGGTGGGCAACACCGCGCCGTTCAACGTCACCCGCCGCCCGGCCGGCGTCACCTGCTCGGGATTCACCGGTGACGGGATGCCGCTCGCCATCCAAGTCGTCGGCCACCAACTCGACGACCTCCGCACCGTTGAACTCACCGCCTGGACCGAAGACCTCATGGGGCTCGACCCCATCGCCCCCTGAGGTCAAACGCAGGGGACAGGCACCCGTTTGACCTTCCTTCGCGCAGCGCCGGCGAGGACAGCAGCATCCCAGGTTCGATTCCCGGCGGCGTTCCGATATCGTCATCGGGTCCCGGGCCGTTAGCTCAGTTGGCTAGAGCGCTGCCTTCACACGGCAGAGGTCACTGGTTCAAGTCCAGTACGGCCCACCGCGAAACCCCTGGTCAGCGGCCTCTTCGGAGGTCGCTGCTTCGTTCTCGACCGGTGTTCATCGCGCGGATATCGCTCATCGCAGGACGAACAGGATCACCGCGAGCGCGACGACGATCACCGTTCTGACGTCGACTCCGGGGAAGATCCTCGCCACGGCGACTCCGAGGGTCTTGCTCCACACGTTGGTGCCGCCGTGCACGAGAATGGCTGGCCAGACGCTGCCACCCGTGCGGAGCCACAGCCAGGTGATGACCACCGACATCGAGATCGTGAGCAACAGGAACACAGCCTGATTCCTCGCGAATTCGGTCCACTTGGGCCCGGCGAGAAGGGTCGGGACCTCCCGGGGAAGGTGCCACGCCCACCACAGCGCGCCGAGCACGACCGTGGCCCACCATTCACCAGCGCCTCCGGCGATGAGAACCGGCAGGGCGTAGCCGCGCCATCCGACTTCCTCGAGGGTGCCGCCCTCGTCCACGAAGGGACCGACGGCCAGACGACGAGCGGCACGCGATCGGTTTCCGCCGAGAATGGCCCATTGCTGCTCGCGCTCCTCGTCGGTGCCGCGCCGCTTCGTCGTGCTCAGATACCAGGCCGCCACCAGGAGGTAGACAGCTGCGATCCCGGCGTACACGGCGACGCCGCGAGCCGGAGTGATCCCGTCTCGCCACGGCCGGAGCCGCGATCCCACGTCGCCGAGACCCTGACGTCCGTCGCCGATTCCGGCGGTGACGAGCGCGGCAAGGGTCGGTGCCGACGCGAAGAGAAGGACGATGAGCGCCATCGGCTGGCCGCGTGCGAACCGGGCGATGCTGACCGCGTTCATGGGGATCCGATCGCGCCGGCAGTGCTCGAAGAGTTCCGCGAGGAAACGGCCCCGCGATTCGTCCCGGCGGATCAGGGTCAGTGCGATCGCCATCAACACGACGACCATCAGCACGGCCAGGAGGTAGAAGCCGGCGAGAGGATGGTCGCGGAACGGATTCATGGATGAGGTCTCGCGGCGTTGGACGGGTTGAGCAGGGCGTCGATGTCGGTTGCATCCACGAGCCCCGACGCCTGGACGACCGCCCGAAGGGGTCGGCCCGTCTCGGCTGCCTCCTTGGCGAAGGCCGCCGCTCGCTGATAGCCGACGATCGGGTTGAGGGCCGCCGCCAACCCCATCGAGTGCTCCGCCTGTTCGGCGCAGCGCGCTCGGTCGGCCTCGAGACCGGTCACGCAATGGTGGTTGAAGATCTGAGCGGCGCGGGTGAGGATCGTGAACCCGTGCTCGAGCTCCGAGGCGATGAGTGGTGTCATGGTGTTCAGCTCGAGCTGGCCACGCGACACCGCCGACGAGACCGTGTGCGCGACGCCGGAAGCCCGCAGGCTCACCGCGGTGATCATCTCCGGGACCGATGGATTCGACTTGCCCGGCATGATCGAGGACCCCGCCTCGAGCTCGGGCAGGACGATCTCGCCGAGCCCGGCTCGCGGCCCGCTCGACATCACCCGGAGATCATCCGCGATCTGGCCCAGGGCCGCCCCGACCGCCTGGAGCGCCGATCCGACATCGGCGAAGTCCGAGAGGTCGCGCATCACCTCGGGAAGGTGGCCTGCTCCGGTGAGAGGGCGGCTTGTGAGGGAGACGAGTTGGGCGATCACGGCGTCTCGGAAGCCGCGCCCGGCCCCGAATCCGGTTCCGATCGCGGTACCACCGATGGCGAGTCTGGGAAGCCGCTCCCGGACGAGCGCTTCGAGCCGATCCGCCGACCGGTCGACCATGAACGCATAGGCCTCCATCTCGTCGCCCAACGAAATGGGGAGCGCGTCCCGCAGCACGGTCCGACCGACCTTGATCACATCACCGAACTCGGCGGCCCGTTCGGCGAAGGACGCCGCCAGGCTGCGCAACTCTTCGACAAGTTGGTCGGCCTGATCCAGACAGACGAGGCGCATGGCCGTGGGGACCACGTCGTTGGTGGATTGGCCCAGGTTGACGTGATCGTTGGGGTGAACGGGGGAGTAGCCGCCCAGGGAACCACCCAAGAGCTGATTGGCCCGGTTGGCGATCACTTCGTTCACGTTCATGTGCAGGGCCGTGCCGGCTCCGCCCAGACACGGCTCGACCAGGAACTGATCGGCGAGTTCCCCGGCTGCCACCGATTCGGCCGCGGTGCGGATGGTGGCGGCCAGCCGTGGATCGAGCTCGCCGATATCGGCGTTTGCAGTGGCCGCGGCGGCCTTGACGGTGGCGAGGGCTCGAACCAGCGCTGGGCTGGGTCCGAGGCCGGTGATGTCGAAGACGGCCGTCGACCTGACGGTGGCGGCGCCGTAGTAGGCGGCCGCCGGGACGGACACTTCCCCGAGCGTGTCGTGTTCGCGGCGCATCGTGGGTTCGTGATCGGAGGCGGTCATGGCCCGAACCTGCGGTTCGCCACGGTCTCGAACTCGTCGAGGGACTCCCGGAGATCGTCGAACGCCGACTGCCAGAACTCGTGATCTCTCAGGTCGAGATCCCAGGCGGCTCGGACCGCCTCTTCGGTGGTGAGGCGGCCGGACAGCTCGAGGAACCGCTCGAAGGTCTCCCCGAAGGCCGGACCCTGGCGGCGGGCCCGGGCCGCGATCGCCCGCCCGATCAAGAACCCCAACATGTACCCCACATTGGCGAACGGCCGCTCGAAGTAGAAGTACCGACCCGACGCCCAGTGCATCTCGTCGAGCCCGTCGGGTCTCATCTCGTTGCTGGCGTCGGAGTCGCCGGCGAGCGCGTCGCCGAACCAGTGCCGGTAGCGGCCCGCCATCAGGGACGTCAGTTCCGCAACGCTGTACTCGGACCGGCTCCGCCCCGCGTAGAGCGCCATCTCGAACTCGTGATCGCGCGGGATCCGGAGCGTGTAGTTGACCGCGGCGTTCATCAGGGCACTCAGGATGTGGATCCTCGTGGCGGTGTCGGATGAGTCGCGATCGAGGACGTGATGCCGCACGAATCCTTCCGCAGCCAGTGCCACCGATTCACACAGCGCCGAGGACGGTCGGCTGGCCCAGTACCGGCCCCGCTGGAGCACATGGGCGTGATAGGCGTGACCCAGCTCGTGCGCCACCATCGCGACATCGTTGAAGGTGCCTCCATAGGTCACCGAGACTGCGGTGGTGGCCGACGCCGGGAACTCGGCCTGGAACCCCAGGGCAGCCTTGCCGGGTCGAACCTCGGTCTCCACTCCTCCGGTGGCGCACTCCCGTCGTGCGAAGTGCGCCAGGGGAGGGTGGTGGGTCTCGAACGATTCGAGGATCAGATCGAGCGCCTCGGCCAACGGGATCGGAGCCGCGTCGACGGCATCGACCGGGGCGAGCGAGTGGTAGCGGTCGTAGATGCCGAGCCGGGTGACGCCGCTGAGCCGCGCCTTGGTGATGAGGTACTCCTGGCCGAGCCCACGATTCTCGAAGATCACGTCCAGCATCGTGTCGATGGTGCTGCGCTGCACCCGGTGTTCATCCGCCACCGCGTCGGCGAAGTCGCGATAGCCCCGACGCCTCCAGAGGGTGAGTCGGGACCCCGAGATGGCGTTGAGGCAGGCGGCCACGGGAATCTCCACCGACTTCCACGCCCGATTCCCGCGCTCGAAGGCCGAGCGCCGGATCGCCGGATCGTGGTGCGACAGCAGTGAGTACTGCTGCGACATCGGTACCTGCTGCGTCGGTGCTCTTCGGTCGTCATCGGCCTCAGCGGGCATGAGAAAGCTCAGGTCCGCGGCGATCTGGGTGTAGAGGCGCTTCCAAGCGTCGATTCCGTCGTGGCCGAGCTCCGACGCGAGCGACTCTTCGGCCTCGGTCATCCGATGCCGCCACGCCTCGCGCAGCTCGCGGAGAAAGCCACCGGTGTGGCTCAGGTCCGGGTGATCGATCAGGGCCCGGAAATGGTCGGGCGAAAGGACCTCGAGCAATCGGCCACTCACATCGACCGCCGCAGCCCGTGCGTCATCGAGCTCGTCCCGGAGGGGATGGAGCCTCGCCAATTTTGGATCGCCGGAATCGTCCGACTCCACGCAGTAGACGAGCATCCAGAAGTCCGTCCGGAGGGCGTCGGCACGCTCGAGGTCGACGAGGAGGGCGGTCACCGCATCGAGGTCGGGCTCCTCATCACCGGTGCGGGCCCGGAGCCCCTCGGCGATCCTCGCGAACTCGCGGACCGTTGTCGCGACACCGGCTTGGGCACGGTCTCCCGAGAACCCGGGGCACAGCCGGTCCAGGTCCCAGTTGAGGTGGTCACCCACCATGAGGTCGGCTCCGGGGAGCGACTCGCTCATGGGCTCACCTGTCCCCGACGCCCCGAGCGGCGTCGGATTCGTAGAGATCGGTACTGAGGTACTTGAGACCCGAGTCGCACACCATCACCACGATGGTGCTGCCACGCTCCGGGCCGGCGAGCAGTTCGAGTGCTGCAGCGACGTTCGCCCCGGTCGAGTAGCCACCGAAGATGCCTTCGGTGCGAGCCAGCAGACGCGCTGCATCGCGGGCCCGCTCACCGGTCATCTGGATCCGGCCGTGGACCGGCGCACCTTCGAGGAGGGGGAGATCGGCACGTCCGTACCCGCCGCCCTGGATCGGATGGTCGGCGCGATCCGGTTCGACGATGTAGCCCCGGACCGCAGTTAGCCGGCGCCTCAGAGCACGCATCACGCCACCGAACGAACCCCCGCTTCCGACGAAGTCCACGAACGCGTCGAGTTCGCCGCCGGTCTGAACCAGCAGCTCTTCGCCGGTCCATCGCTCGTGCGCCAGTCCCGCGGCGGGGAGAGTGAACTGATCGGCCCGAAAGGCGTCGCGGGCGGAGACGATCCGCTCCGCCTCGACGTCCACGAGATCCAGGTCTGCCCCGGACACCTCTCCGGCCACCGACCCCGGCGCTTGGGGGACCAGGACCACCTCCGCGCCGAGCGCCGCCATCATCCGGGCCCGTTCCATCGAGTTGCCCTCCGACATGACGGCGACGAAGGGGTGACCGAGGACGCCACACGCGATGGCCAGACCGGTGCCGGTGTTGCCACTGGTCAGTTCGACCACGGTCTGTTCCGGCCGGAGGCTGCCGTCGGCCTTCGCGTCGGTGAGCATCTCGACCGCTGGCCTCGACTTCTTCGAGAGCCCGGGTTGGAGGTGTTCCAGCTTCGCAAGAACCCTGCCTTCGACTCCCGCCTCTCGGACGAGCCGATCGAGCGCGACCAGGGGAGTGTTGCCGATCACGTCGAGGACCGATGCCGCCAGGGGCGGGGGTGCAACGGTGCGAGACCCCGAGTCCTGCATGTCGTGACCCTATGAGGCCGCGGCGGGGCGGGGTCATGTCGAAATCGATGAGCGGAGGGGGTCGCGTTTGGTCAAAAGGCCAGACCACGCTCCCGGGCAGGTACGGGATGCTGATGTCGAGCACGTGCCGGCGTGGAGTTGGAGGGACAGACGTGAGCACCAGTCGAGGCAACCGAAGCTCGTGGAATCTGATCCTGCTGGCGGGGTTCGCCGTGATGTCGCTCCTGGCGGTGTCGTGTGGTTCGACCGCGGAGGACACGTCCGATCCCGCTTCGGACGACGCCGATTCCGCTGGTTCGGGGTCCGGCGAGAGTGCCGGTTCGGCCGACGACTCCACGGGCGACGACACCGAGGACACCGACGCTGACGCCGGGGACAGCGACACCGGCGATTCCGATGGGGACGGCGAGGGCGATGAAGTCGACGAGGAGCCCGAGCCGGTCGTGCCCGAGAACGGGCGGGGCGTGACCGACACCACGATCACCATCGCCATCCCGGTGGTGGAGAACACCGCGGCGGGAAGCGAGTCGGTCGGCGCCGAGGGCGTGGGCGGACTGGTCCAGGAAGACGTGGCGCTCGCCCTGGTCGACGCGATCAACGACCGCGGAGGAATCGCCGGACGCGAGCTGGTGCCCGTCTTCCAGCGGACCGACGCATCCGTCCCGATCGATCCCCAGGACGCGCTGCGCCAGGCGTGTGCCACCTACACCGAGGACAACCAGGTCTTCGCCGTCGTCTCCATCTTCGCGGCCGGAACCGACACGTTGAGCTGCCTCGCCGATGCCGGGGTGGCCTATATCGCGTCCTCGGGAATCTTCGTGTTCGACGACGACGCGGTCTATGACGAGTTTCCGCTCTACTTCAACTCGGGTGCCAGCCTCAGCCGGGCCGCGGCCGGTTTCGTGACCGGGCTGGATGCGTCGGGCTATCTCGCCGAGGGCGGGACCTACGGGCTGTTGCGGCTCAGTTCACCGGAGTTCGATCGCAGCGCCGAAGACGTGCTGTTGCCGGCCCTGGCCGACGCGGGCGTGGATCTGGCCGAGGAGGTCGCGCTGGCCGCGATCGCGAGCACCGACGATGTCGGCCGCCTCGCCACCGAGGCCCAGAACGCGGTGTTGCGGATGAAGGATGCCGGAGTCGACCACCTGCTGGTCTTCGAGTCGGGCGGGGCGCTCCCGTTCTTCTTCATCTCGAGCGCGGCGGGCCAGGACTACGCGCCGGCGTACGCGTTCACCTCGATGAGCGGTGGCCAGGGCCTGCTGCAGAACGTCGATCCGGGCGACGCGGTGGCGGTCGGCTGGGATCCGCTGAGCGACGTGGGGCCGGCCAACGACATCGGTATGTGGCCCGCTCGGCAGGAGTGTCTCGATCTGATCGACCCCTCCGGCTCGCTCTTCGATCACCGACAGCAGGAGTCGGAGGCCGTGCGATTCTGCGACGCCTTCGGGCTGCTCGAGGCGGCACTGGCCGACGCTCCGGGGGTGAACGCCGAGGTGCTACTGGCGGGCGTCGAAGCACTGGGCGAGTCGTACGCTTCCCCGGCCGTGAACGCCACCCAGTTCGGGCCCGGCCGACACGACGGTGTGGCGAACTACCGGATCGCCCGCTACGACGCCGACTGTGCCTGCTACGCCTACACCGACGACCCGCCCGCACCGCTCGGCTGACCATGAGCGGCGCGTCGGCGGCCGACATCCGCTCGACCGATCTGTACCGGCGAGCCGAGGAGTACTTCCTGCAGCTCCACCAGCCAGGATTCGGCGCGATCTCAGACGCCACCGATCCGGCCCTTTCGCCGCGGGGCGATCAGGTGGCCTTCACGGGACACACCTTGCATCGGCTGGAGGACGAGGCCCACACCTGCATCGCCGTCGTCGACCTGGAAACCGGCGGCACACACAGGTTGACCGGGCCGGGTGGCCAGCAGCGGATGCCCCGATGGTCGCCAACTGGCGACCACTTGGCGTTCCTCGCTGATCGCACGACCAAGGGGCGGTTCCAGCTCGAGATCATCGAGCGTGCGTCGGATGGAGGTTTCGGCCCTCCGGCGCCGCTTGCCGAGATTCCCGGGACCTTGGAGTCGCTGGCGTGGTCGCCCGCTGGGGATGCGGTCGTTGTCCTCGCGGCACCCTTGGGGGCGGACGCAGCCGGCGCTCAGGGCTCCGGGACCGTCGGCGGTGACGAGGAGCTTCCCGGCTGGATGCCCGAGGTTGACGGCGGGGCGCGGAGCCGGTTTCCGCGACGGGCGTGGATCGTGCCACTGGACGCGGCGCCGCGCGAGGCGAGCCCCGGCGACCTCAACGTCTGGGAGATCGCCTGGGCGGGCACCGGCTCGCTGGTCGCGGTTGCATCGGACCGACCGGAGGAGGCGGCCTGGTTCGAATCCCGCCTGGTGAGAATCGATCTAGCGTCGGGTGCGGTCCGGACCCTGCTCGAGCCCACGCCCGAGTTGGGTCTGCCCTGTGCCAGCCCGTCGGGCCGGTGGATCGCGGTCGTGGTCGGTTCGTGCAGCGACCGAACGGTCGTCGCCGGCGATCTCGTCGTCCTCGATTCCGGCCACGAGTCCACTCGCACAATCGACACGGAGGGAACCGACGTCACCTGGTGCGGCTGGCTCGATGAAGACGTGCTGATCTACGCGGGACAGCGGGGATTGCGGACCGTCATCGGAGAGGCCGGCCCTGGCGGCTCGTGCATCCGGTGGGAGTCCGAGAACACCTGTGGTCGTCGCTATCCCGGGCTGGGGCCACTGGCCGGCTCGACCCTCGCCCTCGTTCGCGAGGGATATGAATCGCCACCCGAGGTCGCCCTTCTCGCGCCCGACGACCAGGAACCCCGGGTGCTGACCGTGCTCGCCCATGACGGACACCGGTCGCTGGTCCGGCGAGCCGGCCGCACCGAGTCGATTTCGTGGACCGCGCCCGACGGCGTGGAGGTGGAGGGGATTCTCGCCATCCCCGAACTTGGAACGCCTCCCTACCCCCTCGTGGTCTACGTCCATGGCGGCCCGGTGTGGGCGTGGCGCAATCGCTGGACGATGGGATACGACTTCACCCCAATCCTCACGACCGCTGGAATCGCCGTCCTCCACCCGAACCCGAGGGGGAGCAGCGGCCGTGGCGAGGAGTTCCGAGCCGCGGTGCTTGGTGACCTCGGTGGTGCAGAGTCCGGCGACGTGCTCTCGGGCGTCGACGCATTGGTCGCGAAGTCCCTGGCCGACCCCGACCGTCTGGGTGTGATCGGCGGGAGCCATGGTGGATTCATGGCCAGTTGGCTGATCGGGATCGACGACCGGTTCGCGGCGGCGGTCGCCTACTCGCCCGTGACCGACTGGCGCACGTTCCACCTCACCAGCAACGACCCCGAGTTCTGCCGTCGCTTCCTCACCGGCGATCCCGAGGACCCCCGGAGCCAGTACACGACCAGAAGCCCGGTGCGGAACGCCGTCACCGTGTCGACACCGACGCTGCTACTCGC
>CAYFLT010000034.1:20872-22451 GCA_964344055.1 uncultured Candidatus Nemicrothrix sp. | reverse complement strand
GCCGGTGGCCGTGACCGAATCACACCACCGGGCCAGGCCACGGAGTTCCACGGGGCACTCCAGGCCGTCGGCGTGGAGTCGGTCTGCGTGGTCTATCCGGAAGAGGGACACGGCGTGCGTCGGTTCCCGGCCCGGATCGACGCCGCCGCGCGGATCACCCACTGGTTCTCGCATCACTTCCGGCTCGCTGACGAGGCCGCACCGTGATGGCGCTCCCGGGCCACGGGACGACGGCCACCGGGCCGAACGGTGGCAGGTGGCGGGAATGGGCGTTTCACATCCCGGTCTCGGACGGGGTTCGCCTCGCAGTCGACGTCTGCTTGCCGGACGGGGCGAGCGAATCATCGCCGGTCTCCACGGTCATGCGGGCCACCCGCTATTGGCGGGCGAGCATCGACGTGCCGGAGCCGGTGGCGGGCGCAGCCGCCCTGGAGCGGGAGTGGTTCACCGGCGCGGGGTTCGCGCTCATGCTGGTCGACGTGCGCGGCACCGGCGCATCGTTCGGGGTCACCGAGTTCCCCTGGACCCGTCGCGAGATCGAGGACCTCGGCGAGCTGGTGGACTGGACGGTGGCCCAACCGTGGTCCAACGGCCGCGTCGGGGCTCACGGCATCTCCTACGACGCCAACACGGCCCTGATGCTCACCACCACGGGTCGGCCGGCCGTGCGGGCGGCGGTGGCGCGGTTCCACGACTGGGACCCCTACGCCCAGATCACGTCCCCGGGGGGAATCCTCAACCGGGTGTTCCTCTCCGGCTGGACCGAGGACAACGAAGAGCAGGACGCGGGTCGCCCCCGCGAGGGCATGGTGGCCGCGGTGAAGCCCGTGGACGGCGACGACGGCACCATGCTGGCGGCGGCCATCGAAGAGCGGAGCACAGCTCGTCCGCCGAGCGTCAACCCGCGGAACTATCGAGAGGATGTCTGCACCCCCGATGGGGACTCGCTCTACTCCCTGAGTCCCGTCGCCTGGCAGCAGACCATCGCGGCGTCGGGAGCGGCGTTGTTCATCTGGGCCGGCTGGCAGGACTCGGCCACCGCGGCCGGTGCTCTCGACGCCTTCGCCGCCCTTCCGAATCCGATGGAGCTCTACCTCGGACCCTGGGCGCACGGTGCCATCGCGCCCGGCGATCCGTTCGCAGAGGCCGGTGCAGCCGTCCAACCGTCGTGGGAAGACCAGCACCACGAGATGATCCGCTTCCTGCACGATCACCTCGACCGTGAGGCGTCGGCTCGGCGAATCCGCTACTTCTGTTTGGGGAACGGGTCGGACGGCGGCTGGCGAGAGACGACCGAATGGCCACCGCCCGGAACCGGCACCGTCTCCTGGTTCCTCGGCCCGGAGGGGACGCTGACCACGGAGCCGGCGAGCGCAGGTACCGACGTCCACCCGGTCGACTTCGAGGCCACGACAGGGAAACGCTCCAGGTGGGTGACGTCGCTCGGCGGTACCGAGGTGGTATACCCCGACCGCGCCCACGAGGACGAACGGCTCCTCACCTACACGACGCCTCCTCTCACGAACGAGGTGGAGGTCACCGGCACGGTGCGGCCGGCCCGGTTCTACGGCGCGTGCCC
>CAYFLT010000034.1:15830-20862 GCA_964344055.1 uncultured Candidatus Nemicrothrix sp. | reverse complement strand
GAGGTCACCGGCACGCCCGTCCTCACCGCTTTCCTCGACTCGGACCAAACCGACGGCTCGCTCTACGCCTATCTGGAGGACGTCGCCCCGGACGGAAGGGTCACCCTGGTCACCGAGGGACAGCTCCGACTCGTGCATGGCAGCCGAACCGATGGACTCGATCCGGCGGAACCGTTCCACTCCTTCACCGCAGCGGATGCCGCTGCGCTGATCCCGGGGGAGGTCGACGAGGTGAAGATCGCGCTCATCCCCACGTCGGTGGTGTTCGTCGCGGGACACCGGATCCGGCTGGCGCTCGCCGGTCACGACGCGGACAACTTCCAACGCATACCGGCGGACGGTGATGTCGGGCTGACCCTCCATCGGGGCGGGACACACCCATCCCGGCTCGATCTGCCGGTCCGGGGTGGTTGACCGATGTGGTGCCCTGGGAGGCGATCACCGGCCGGAGCTACTCTCGGGCGATGGCGAAGGACCCCACGTCCGACGTCGGGCCGCCCCCGTCCGAGGTGACCATCTCGGGGCTCGTCGAGCTTCTCGGCGAATCCGCGCTGCGGGTTGTCGAGCCGGGCCGCCCGGACGCGCCCGTCATCCGACCCGTCATCCACGATCCGCTCGCACCGCCCGATCTCGCGCCGGGCGACCTCCTGCTGGCAGTCGGGCTGGCCGGCGACACTCCAGAGCTGCGCTCCGCGGTGCGTCACATGGCGGCCGCCGGTGCCACCGGTGTCGTCATTCGATCCGACATCGCCGTGCCGATCCCGATCCAGGAGGAGGCTCGCGCCGCCGGGCTGGCGGTGCTGTTGGCCAGGCCCTCACTGTCGTGGGGGCAGCTCCACACGCTGGTGCGAGGCGCGGTGGCCGAGGCGGGGCGCCTGTCGGAGACCCGGGCCGGAGACCTGCCGCTCGGCGATCTCTTCGCACTGGCTGATGCGATTGCGGCGTCGGTCGGCGGCTCGGTCACCATCGACGATCCCCAGTCGACGATCCTGGCGTACTCGACCAACGAGCAACCCATCGACGGGGGGCGCCTCCAGACCATCCTCGACCGCCGTGTGCCCGAGGACTGGCTGCCGCGCATCCGGGCGGCGGGAGTCTTCGATCGGCTCTGGCGCGCCGACGGGCCGGTCCGCTTCGACGAGGCCGATGCCATGCTCGGCTTCACCCAACCCCGGCTTGCCATCGCGGTACGCGCGGGTGGCGATGTGCTCGGGTCGATCTGGGTCGCCGAAGGTGAACGACCACTGCGGGCCGACGCCGAGCAGGCCCTGCGGGACGCGGCCGACATCGCGGCACTCCACCTGATCCGGCATCGGGCCGGCGACGACCTCGAGCGGCAGCGACGGGGTGAGGTCCTCCGAGCGCTGATCCAGGGGAGGGACCCGGGTCGGCCCGTGCTCGACGACGTCCTCGCCGGAGCCACACTGGTGGCCTTCGAGCTCGATGCCGACGACGACGCTCGGCTTGAAGTCGCCCTGGGCCGGGCCCTCGGGCTCGCCTCGCTCCGCCTCGAGTCCTACTACCACAAGATCGCCTGCGCGGTCGTCGATCGCCGGGTCTACGTGCTCGTCCCCGCGGTCGGACCCGGCGAGCGGGCCAAGCTCGCCAGTCTGGCCGGTGATGTGGTGGACGACATCGAGCGGACCTTGGGCGTGAGCGTCCGCGCCGGGGTCGGTTCATCGGTGTCGGATGCGGCCCGGGCCCACCAATCCCGGATCGATGCTGATCGTGCGTTGCAGGTGGCGAGGGACGCGCAACGATCCCGCCCGGTGATCGACATCGACTCGGTGCGGGCCGAGGTCGCGCTGAGACAGACCGTCGGCTGGCTGAAGGGCAATGCCGATCTGCACTCGCCCAAGCTGGCGGGCCTCGCCGAGCACGACCGTGACCAGGGCTCCGACTACATCGGGACCCTTCGGGCCTACTTGGAGCACTTCGGCGACGTAGGAGCGGCCGCGGCCGCGATCCACGTCCACCCCAACACCTTCCGCTATCGCCTTCGGCGGCTGCAGGAGATCTCCGGCCTCGACCTCGACAACTGGGAGGAGCGGGCCGGCACCCAACTCCAGCTGCTCGCCTTCCTGGCCGAGGACGCTCGGTTCGTCGACTAGCACGGGCCACCCCGCCAGGCTTTGGCGGGTCGGACAAACTGCCCGCCCGACCCTCCATGGGATCATCGCAGCGAACTCACGTACCCCGGGGAGGTCGAGTGGTTCGTGGCGTGACGCTGATCGTCGTGGCCCTCCTCGCGGCGGGCTGCTCACAGTTCGCCACCGACGGCATCTCCTTCGTGCACGATGACCGGCTTCAGATCACCCACCCGGCGGATGGCAGCGAGATCCGGCTCCCGGTGACCGTCGAGTGGGAGGACGCTGGACCTGACGGCGGCACCTACGTGGTGGTCGTCGATCGCTCGCCCCAACCCCCGGGTGAGTCTCCTGCCTGGTTCGCCCGCGACGACGAGGCCTGTGACGCCGACGACGGTTGCCCGGATGCCGGCTACCTCGCCCGCCGCGGTGTCTACATCACCGCCGACACCGAGATCGTCCTCGAGGTCCTGCCGCGGGTGAGGAGTGGCCGGGATCGTGGTGGGCTCCACTCGATCGTCGTGGTCGTGCTCGACGGTGAGGGAAAGCGGCGGGGCGAAGAGGCGGCGTCGATCGACATCGAGGTCAGCATCGATGGCTGAAGGATCCGCCCTCGATCGCGTCGAAGGCACGGCGGCACGACTTCGAGGCCGCGCCCGCGAGACGCTCGGGATCACCGAGGACAACGCCGCACCTCCCCTCCGTGAGGTGGTTCGCGGGTCCGGAGTCGGTTGGTACCCACTCCTCGCAATCGGCCTGCTCGTCGTGGTCGACGAGTTCTTCGGGTTCGGGCTCGCCGTTCTGGGTCCCGAGATCACCAACACGCTCGGGATCAGCAAGGCGATGCTCGCCGCGATCATCAGCGCCAAGCTCCTGGCGGTGTCCATCGCCATGCTGCCGATGGCCGCCTATGTGCAGGAACGACCCCGTCGCGCTGCATTGAGCATCGGCGCAGCGTTCGGCTGGAGCGCCGCCACCGTGCTCGCCGCCTTCGTGGTGGGCCCGGCCGGGCTCCTCATCGTCGTCCTGCTCGACGGTGCCACCAGCGGCAGCGTGCGGGCCGTCCACCAACCTCTCCTCCTCGACTACTACCCGCCGGAAGCCCGGTACCGCACGATGTCGTGGTACACGGGAGCCCTCGTCCTCGGCAGTGTGATCTCGCCGCTCTTCGTCGGGCTGCTCACCACCACCTTCGATCTGACCTGGCGAGGGGTCTTCCTTGCGATGGGCATCGTGTCGTTCGCCGCGGCGGTGCTCGCCGTTCGGCTCCGAGACCCCGGGTTCGGTCGCTGGGACACCGATCGGGTCCGTGCCCTGGTCCACGAAGAGGCGGGCCCTCCGCCGAGCATGGCGAACCCGGCAACCGCCGAGGGTCCGGTCGAGTCGGCAGAGGTGCCCCTCCGGTTCTTCGACGTCATCCGGCGTCTCCAGCGGATCCCGACGGTCAGGCGGGCCCTCGTGGCGCAGGCCGTGCTCGGGGTGTTGATCGTGCCGTACACCACCTTCCTGCTCTTCTTCCTCGATGAGGAGTGGGGTCTGGGCCCCGGCGCGCGGGCGCTCTTCTTCGCCGGTCTGTCGGCGGTCAGCGTGGTGGCAGTGGGTGCATACGGGTCGAGGGGAGAGGACCTGTTTCGCCGCGACCCGCCGGGGGTGATCCGGCTGGCCTCCCTGATGCTCGGCGCCTCCCTCATCGTCATCGTCGCCGGGGCACTGGTGCCCTGGTTCGTGCCCATGGTTCTGTTCTTCGCCGCAGCCGCGGCCATGAACGCCATGGTCAGCCCCGCGGTGGTCACCGCCATGATGGCGATCGTCCCGGCCCGGATGCGTCCCCATCTCGCCGCGCTGGCCGGCATCTACCTCGCGGGGGTCGGTGGCTTCGCCGGAGCGCTGCTCCTGAGCAGCGTCGACCGGCGGTTCGGTACCGGCGGCGCGCTCGTGTCGATCGCCGTACCGGGGGTGGTCGGTGCTGCGATCCTGCGAAGCGCAGCGGACACGGTCGACGCCGACCTGGACGCCATGCTCGACGAGATCGTCGAAGAGGAGGAGGTGCAGACCCTGCGGGCGGAGGGGGCCGAGCTCCCGATCCTCGCCTGCCGTGGAATCGACTTCTCCTACGGTCGGGTCCAGGTGCTGTTCGGCGTCGACTTCTCGCTCGCCGAGGGCGAGATGGTCGCCCTCCTGGGCACCAACGGGGCCGGGAAGTCGACCCTTTTGCGGGTCATCTCCGGACTCGGACTGCCCGATCGCGGCTCCGTACGGCTGCGAGGCCGGGAGATCACCTGGATCGAAGCCGAGCGGCGAGCCGGGCTCGGGGTGATGCAGGTACCCGGCGGGAAGGCCGTGTTCGGCGACATGACGGTGGTCGAGAACCTCAGGGTGTACGGCCACGTCCTCGGACGAAAGCGGGCGGTGGTCGAGCGGGGAATCGAGGAGGCGTTCGACGCGTTTCCGAGGCTGGCCGAGCGCCGGTCGAGCCTGGCATCGACCCTCTCGGGCGGCGAGCAGCAGATGGTGGCGCTCTCCAAGGCTCTCATCGTCCCGCCCGAACTGCTGTTGATCGACGAGCTCTCGCTCGGGCTCGCCCCGAAGGCGGTCGGCTCCTTGCTGGACATGGTGCGAGAGATCAACCACCGGGGCACCTCGGTCGTGCTGGTCGAGCAGTCGGTCAACGTGGCGCTCTCTCTCGTCGATCACGCCTACTTCATGGAGCGCGGCGAGATCCGGTTCGACGGTCCCGCCCGCGATCTGCTCGGCCGAACCGACCTGCTGCGTTCGGTGTTCCTCGAGGGCAGCTCCGGACACGGAGACGGGGCGCAGTGACCGCGGGGCTGCTGGCCGCGGAAGTGACCCTGCCGGTCACCGTCCTCGGGGTACTGCTCGGCCTCACCTACGGGCTGTTGGCCGTCGGGCTGGTGCTCGTCTACCGCGCCAATCGGGTCGTCAAC
>CAYFLT010000034.1:0-15820 GCA_964344055.1 uncultured Candidatus Nemicrothrix sp. | reverse complement strand
GCTGCCGATCGGCCTGGGTCTCGGTGCGCTCGTGGGGTCTACGGCCGAGGTGGCCGTGGTCCGGCGGCTCCGGTCGGCTCCCCGACTGATGAGCGTCGTGGCCACCCTCGGCGTCGGGGAGTTCCTGTTGCTCTTCGCGGTGGTGCTCAATCGTGAGACCGGTGCGGCGTCGTCGTTCCCCCAGCCTCCGTGGTTCCCGGAGTTCGACGTGGGCGCGCTGAGGGTCACGAGGTCGTACTCGGCCATGCTCTTCCTCGCGCCGATCGTGGTGACCGCACTCGCCCTGTTCCTTCGCCGGGGCCGGTTCGGTCGGGCGATGCGGGCCGCCGCGGGCAACCCCGAGGCGGCCCGACTCTCCGGCGTCTACGCGGGGAGGATGTCGTCGCTCGCGTGGGGACTCGCCGGAGGGCTGTCGGCGCTCACCGCCATCCTCGTCATCCCGACCCGCGGGTTCGTTGCCGCGGCATCGTTCGGTCCGAGCCTCCTTCTCCGGGCACTCGCCGCGGCGGTCGTCGCTCGCATGACCAGCCTCCCGATCGCGCTCGCCGCCGGCATCGCGATCGGTGTACTCGAACAACAGGTGCTCTGGAACTGGCCCGGGAGCGGACTCTTGGACCTGGTCCTGTTCGTGGTCATCCTCGCCGGGTTGCTGCTGGCCCGCCGCCGCGGGAGCAGGGAGGCCGATGGCGACGACTGGACCTCCGTCCGCCCCTGGCCACCCCTCACCGAGGAGCAACGGCAGGTCTGGCTGGTGCGCAACCTCGGACGGGTCGGTGCGGTCACCGCGCTGATCGTCGCCTTGATCGTGCTCCCGTTCCTGACCAACCGCGCGGCGTACACGCTGGTGGGGATCATGGCTTTCGCCGTGGTGGGCCTCGCGGTGGGTCTCCTCGCCGGACTCGGCGGCCAGCTGTCACTCGGGATGTTCGCCTTCGCCGGCATCGGTGCCACGATCTCGTATCAGGTCACCCAGCGGACCGGGAACTTCCTCCTGGGGCTGCTCCTGGCCGCGCTCGGAGCGGCCGCGGCGGCGGTGATCGTCGGCCTGCCCGCGCTGCGCATCCGCGGTCTGATGCTCGCGGTCACCACGCTGGCGTTCGCCCTGGCCTGTCAGGCCTGGCTGCTGCGCCAGTCGTGGGCCCTCGGGGACGGTGTGGACCCCGGTCGCCCGATCGTCGGCTCCATCGCGCTCGACGACGGAAAGCAGTACTTCTTCTTCGCCCTGGCCGTGCTCGCGCTCAGCACCTGGGTGACTGCGAACATCTGGCGCGCCGGCCTGGGGCGCCGTCTGGTGGCGGTCCGCGACAACGAGGACAACGCGCGAGCTTTCGCGATCTCCGCGACGGCCGTGAAGCTCCAGGGCTTCATTCTCGCGGGGGCGGTGGCCGGGCTCGGCGGTGCGGTCTACGGCCACTCCCTCCCGCGAATCAACGCGGACACATTCCCCGTGGATGCGTCGATCGACGCCGTGGCCCTCACCGTGATCGGCGGGATCGGGGTGCTCGCCGGCCCGTTGGTGGGCGCCTTCTATACGATCGGTGTCCCCGGCTATCTCCCGCTCGACAATGCCGGCCTGGCCGCGACCTCGATGGGCTGGCTGTTGCTGATCATGTACGCCCCGGGGGGAGTTGCCCAGATCGTCGCCCCGGTCAGGGGTCGGCTTCTCGACCTGCTGGTGGCCCGATCCGGGCTCCGGCCTTCGACCGCGGGCGAGGGAGTGGAGGGCGGAGAGTCGGGGGCGGCGATGTCGTTGGAGAGCCTGGTGGTCGAGCGTCGGCCGTCGCCGGAACGTTCCCTGCCGCTGCTCGTTCTCGAAGACGTGCGGAAGGAGTACGGCGGGATCGAGGCTGTGGCGGGAGTCGCCCTCACTGTGGAGGCGGGCGAGATCGTCGGCCTGATCGGTGCGAACGGTGCCGGCAAGACCACCCTGTTCGAGCTCATCGGCGGATTCGCCACGGCGGATCGGGGTCGGATCGTGTTCGACGGCCGGGACGTCACCCACACGGCTCCTGAGAATCGGGCCCGGGCCGGGCTGGTGCGCTCCTTCCAGGACGCCGCCCTCTTCCCGACACTCACGGTCCTCGAGACGGTGCGGCTGTCGCTCGAGCGAACCACCCCGACTCGGCTCGGGCCGGCGTTGGTGGGAGCACGAGGTGCGGAACGGCGGCGCACCGAACGGGCCGTGGAGATCGTGTCGCTCATGGGGCTCGATCCGTGGCGGGATGCGCAGGTGGGTGAGCTCTCCACCGGTACGAGGCGTATCGCCGAGTTGGCCTGCATGGTCGCGCTCGAACCCACCCTGCTCCTGCTCGATGAGCCCTCCTCGGGGATCGCCCAGCGCGAAACCGAGGCACTGGCGGGAGTGCTGACCGGCTTTCGGGACACGCTCGGGATGACCCTGTTCGTCATCGAGCACGACATCCCGCTGGTCACCTCCATCTCGGATCGTCTGGTTGCGATGGACACGGGATCGGTCATCAGCGAAGGCCTGCCCGACGACGTCCGCAACGATCCGGTCGTCGTCGACTCGTATCTCGGCAACAAGACCGTCGCCATCGAGCGCTCCGGGAAGGTGGACGGGTGAAGATCTGGATCTCCGCCGACATCGAGGGGGCGACTGGTGTGGTCCACCACGACGCTCTCAGTCCTGAGGGTCACGCCTACGGCGAGGCCTGTCGTCGGATGACCGCCGATGTGGTGGCGGCTGCCGAGGGGGCACTGGATGCGGGTGCAGAGCTGGTCGTCGTCACCGATGGCCACGGCGGAATGCGCAACATCGAACTCTCGGAGCTCCCCGCCGGTGTCCACCTACTGCGGGGCCCGGCCTCCAGCCGGCGGCTCTGTCAGGCCGAGGGAGTCGATTCCAGCTTCGACGCGGCCCTCTTCGTCGGCTACCACGCCATGGAGGGCTCGACACCCGCAGTGCTCGCCCACACCTGGGCCGGCGCGGTCGTTCGGGAGATCCGCCTCGACGGTCGGCGGGTGGGGGAGACCGGGATCAACGCGGCCGTGGCGGGCCACCACGGCGTGCCGGTGGTGCTGGTGAGCGGCGACGATGCCGTCGTTCGCGAGGCGGAAGAGCTCCTACCCGGGATCACGACGGTCACCACCAAGACAGCGATCGGCTACGCGTCGGCGATCTGCCGCCCCCCGTCAGAGACACTTCCGGAGCTCAGAACCGCAGCCCGGTCGGCGGTGACCGACGCCGACAACCGTCGTCCCCTCAGGCACGGATCACCGGTCGTGGCCGAGGTCGACCTCAGCAAGTCGTCCCTCGCCGAGCGGGCGGCTCGCTACACCGACGTCGAGCGGGTTGGCGACTTCACGGTCCGGATCGTCCGTGAGACGGCCGATGATGCCGTGGCCGTGGCGTGGGCCGCGGTGGAGGTGACGATGATGGAGCACGGCGCCTGGAATCGGTGACAGCCGGGCGTCAATCGACCAGCGTCTCGGCGGCGACAAGGCCCAGCCATTCCGCGACCAGCGCCGGCTGATCCTCGCCCTCGAGCTCGATGGTGGCATCCAGCAGCACGACCTTCGTGCTCGCGTCCCGGTCGCGGACATCGCGCAGGCGGAATCGACCCCTCACCCTCGCCCCGGCGGTGACCGGCCGGACGAAGCGGATGCGGTCGAACCCGTAGTTCAGCGAGTACCGCAGCGCCGACAGTGGCGGCGTTGCCTCCTCCTGGAGGATCGCCAACAGCGACACCAGATAGCTGCCCTGGGCGATCGTCTTGCCGTCGAACGGACTCTCTCTGGCACATCGCTCGATGTCGCTGTGCAGCCAGTCGTCGTCGCCGGTCGTCGCAGCATGGGCCGTGATGTCGGCCTGCCGCACCGCGTGCCAGTCGCTCACCCCGATCTCGGTTCCGACCAGCTGCTTCAGCTCATGCACGGCGATCTGATCAGGCATCGGGGTCCTCGTCGATCTCTGGTGGTCGGGCCGACGCCCGCGAGGCGATGGCCGTGCGGTCGAGTGTGACGGCGGGGCCGGGGCTGCGGGTCGGTCGGTCGGACAAGGACGCGGGGCGCGATTCGGTCGGACGGCCAATGCCCGGCCCGACCCCGATCTCGCATGGTGATGGACAGTCGCGTGCACCGACGCGGCCCGGTCACGGAGGCATCGCATGAGTCGACTCGCAGGACCATCCCGCATCAGCGACTGGGTCGACTGGTGGGCGGACGCGTCGCCCGATAGCGAAGCGCTGGTCCTCGACCCGATCCGGTGGACCTACGCCGATCTCGCCCCGCAGGTCTCCCGGTTGGCGCAGGCGATGCTGGCCAACGGCGTGGCCCGTGGGGATCGGGTTGCCGTGATGGGGGAGCCCCGGCCGGAGTGCTTCACGGTCATGCTGGCGGCGTCGCGGATCGGTGCGATCACGATGGGCCTCAACCCCAAGTTCCCGCTTCGGGAGTTGCGCTACTTCGTCGACGACGCCGAGCCGCGTCTCCTGGTGGCCGTCGGGGACGCCGACGACCCGCTCCACGGAATCGCAGCCGAGATCGGCGAGTTGTCCCCGAGCATCGAACGGGTCGTCTCGGTCGATGCGAAGCGGCCGGAGGCGGCCGGCGGCTGGTCCGACTTCCTTGCCGAGGGTGATGGCGTGGCGGCTGAGCAAGTCGTGAAGGCGTTCGATGCGGTCGAGCCTGGTGATCCGGTCCTGATCGTCTACACCTCCGGCAGCACCGGCCAACCGAAGGGGGCGGTCCTCCCGAACGAGGGCCTGGTCGTGTGCTCGGAGGTCCAGGCCGATCACTGGGCGACCTCGGAGGTGCGCCTCCTCGTGAACCTCCCGGTGAACCACATCGGCTTCATGGGCGACATGTGTTCGTTCGTGCTCGTGGCCGGAGGCACGTCCTTCTTCATGGAGCAGTTCGACCCGGTGGGAATCCTCGATCTCATCGCACGTGAGCGGCTCACGGCTTGGGGGCAGGTCCCGACGATGTTCCAGCTCACGGTCGCTCAGCCGGAGTTCCGGACCGCCGACCTCTCGAGTCTCGAGCTCATCGTTTGGGGTGGCGCGAGCGCTCCGGCCGACCTCCTGGAAGTGCTGGCCGAGTCCGGTGCCCGGTTGGCCACCAGTTTCGGCATGACCGAGACGACCGGCTCGGTCACCTACACGAGGCCCGACGCGGATCTGAGCGAACTGGCGGACACGGTCGGTGCACCCGATCCGAGATTCGAGGTCCGCCTGGCCGGTGCGGACGGATCACCTGTCCAGCCAGGCGACGAGGGCGAGATTCAGGTCCGTGGTCGCCATGTGATGCTCGGCTACTGGCAGCGGCCCGAGGCGACGGCCGACGCGATCGACGCCGACGGTTGGTTCCACACCGCCGACATCGCCTTGCTTCGCGACGACGGCCAGTACTCGATTCGGGGCCGATTGTCGGAGATGTACAAGTCGGGCGGGGAGAACGTCTACCCGAGGGAGGTCGAGACCGTGCTCGAGGAGCACCCCGGGGTGGCCATGGCGGCGGTCTTCGGAGCGCCGGACGAGATCTACTCCGAGGTCGGTCATGCCCACGTCATCCGGCAGCCGGGCCACGATCCCGACCCCGCCGAGCTTCTCGCGTTCTGCCGCACTCATCTCGTCAACTTCAAGGTGCCGAAGCAGATCGTCGTCCACGACATGCTGCCGATGCTCCCGATCGGCAAGATCGACAAGGTCGCCCTGAGGAGCGAGGTCCTCGGAGCACCGGCGGGCGCCTAGCTCGGCCCAACAGAGGACAACGATCGTGATCGACGCCTTGTCATCGCGCGAACACGGGTTCGAGTCCAGTACGGCCCAGTACTCGGGATGTCCCCAGCTATGGATCTCCCCTCAGCGATCCTCGAGTAGCTCTTCGAGGATGTCGGCATCGACGAGGTCCTGGGGCCGTCCGGCGGCTCGCTTGTTCGCGATGAGATCTGCGGCGGAGAACAACCCTGCGTTGACGTCGCCGATGTCGACTGCGACGCGGTTGTCCCAGCATTGGTCGAACGACACGCCCGAGGCGGAGGTGAGCAGGTCGATGCGCACCGGTGGGTAGCCGAGTTGGATGACGACGTTGGGTTCGAGGAAGTCGTTGCGGGTGAGTCCGACCGATCCCATCCCGAAGTCTTCCAGTGCCTCGATGAGTCGATCGGCATTGGCCGGATCCGCCAGGATCCAGACGTCGAGGTCCTTGGTGGCACGTGGATGCCGGTGGGCGGCCACCGCATAGCCGCCAACGATCAGGACCTGACATCACGCCTGGTGCAGCTTTCGATGAACTCGACGAAGTCGGGTGTCAAGAGTCGCATCGCCGCACTCCATGCTGAGCTCGCTCGCCATCGCGAGTCGCTCCTCGATCGGACGATCACGCCAGTAGTCGGACCACGAGGTGTCGCCGTCGGTCAGTGATCGCTTGGTGGCCACCGCGGCGATCCAATTCATGCGATTCACGGTACCTGTCACTTGTCGCCGGTCTTCCTCCTCTCGCGGGTCGTGAGGTGCCAAAGCACGACTCCGGCACCGCGAGGCTAGGGACGGCGTCTGTTCGGCGTAGGGGGGGTTCGGCGATCCTCGCCACGATTCCTTCTCGTCCTTCGAGCCTCAGCGATCGCGTCGTTGATCGTTCCACCCTTCTCCGCTCCGAGGAGGTTCGCTCGGGTTCTTCCCCAAGCCGAGCGGGGGTCGCTCGAAGATCAAGGACCGTCGCAGTCTCTGCACCGGCCGTGGAGGTCGAGAACGTGGTGGGCCGGAGTGAAGCCGGCCATGGCCGCGGCATCTGACAATCCTGCCTCGACGAGCGCTTCGAGATCGTCATCGAGGTGGATGTCGATGATCGTGCCACAGCCGTCGCATATCAGGTGGTGGTGGTGCCCGAGGAGCGGCTCGGCGAGTTCGAAGTGGGCATGGTCTGTATGTGCGATGAGACGGCGAACGATTCCACTTCGCTCGAGGATCTCGAGGTTGCGGTAGGTCGAACTCTGAGTGAGGTCGGGTTCGAGGCTCACGATCTCCGGGAGTGTGAGCGGGTGGATCGCTGCTGCCAGGACCTCGACCAGTCGGCGCCGCCCGCTGGTGTAACGCTGCTCGTTCTGCGAGAGGCGCCGAACGATCTGTTCGTGCAGATCCGCCGTTCGTTCCGGATGTGTGGGGTTCCGGTCCGGCATCAGGACCGGCCCGGCGTGGTGACGGGGCGCGGGTGGCCGCGGTCGTCGACCAGCGTTAGCGCCTTACCGGACGGGCCGGTCGGCGCTTGCAGGATGCGGCCTCCGAATGCCGCGGCGAGGGTTGCGACGCTCAGGACCTCGTCGGGCACACCGTCGGCGATGAGGCGGGTGGCCAGCACCAGGACCCGGTCGCACTCGGAGGCTTCCTGTAGTTGGTGCGTGGACAGGACCACCAGCCGGCCACGGTCACGCTCGTCGGCGATGACCTCGGTGATGGTCTGCTGGCTCGATACGTCAAGTCCGCTGAGCGGTTCGTCGAGCAGGAGGCACGGTGCTTCGGAGGCCAGGGCACGGGCGATCAGGACCCGTTGCTGCTGCCCGCCGGACAGCTCACCGAACCCGCGCTGGCCCAGGTTCGCTACCTCCATGCGTTCCGCGGCGGCGCTGATGGCGTGGTGGTCAGCCGGGCCGAAGCGGCCGATGAGTCCTCGCTTGCGGTATCGGCCGATGCGGAGAACCTCGTCGACGGTGAGTGGCATCCACGAATGTTGATCGTGCAGCTGGCCGACGTAGGCGACATGGGTCCCATGGCGGTCGATGGTGCCGGTGGTCGGCGCGAGCAGGCCGGCGAGAAGCCGGAGCATGGTGGTCTTGCCGGCCCCATTGGGGCCGATGAGACCGACGGTCTGGCCGCCGGCGAGCGACAACCGCTCGACCTCGAGCGCCGGCCGCCGGCCGAGGCGCACGGTGAGATCGATCAGGTCGAACAAATCTTCACTCTCCGATTGCGAAATGGGAATCGTTCCCAATATTGTGCGAATAGGACTCATTCTCAATGATGAAGGATCGTTTGTGGAACAGCAACCCTGCTCGCGTCGAGGTCACAGCCTCAGGGGGTGGATGGCGACTGCACTCGCAGCGCTGGTGCTGGCTGGCTCCACCGCATGTGGTGATGGCACCGACGCGGACGCCGCCGAGGCCGGACCACCGACGATCGTGGTCACCACCAGCATTTGGACCGACGTCGTCGCCAACGTGGCATGCGAAGGCGGCATCGATGTGTACACCGTCATCCCCGCGGGAGGTGATCCGCACGGCTTCGAACCCTCTCTGGCAGACCGCCAACGTATGGAAAGTGCCGCGGTCGTAGTGGCCAACGGTCTGCTTCTCGAAGAGGGCCTAGAAGACACCTTGCAGGCTGTCGAGGATGCGGGGACTCCAGTGTTCCGCATCGGGCAGCACGTCGACACCATCGGCTACCGCTCCCTGGCAGACCGCCACGACGAGGAGCAGGGCGATGAGGAGCATGACGGCGAGCACGACGACGGGGATCATGCAGATGAGCACGACGGCCACGGGCACGACGGCCACGATCCTCATGTCTGGTTCGACCCGACCCGGGTTTCGGCGGTGCTGGCCGAGCTCGGGGATCAACTCGTTCTCCACGCAGGACTCGATGTTGGGACCGTCGACGCGTGTATCGACGACTACCGGGCGGCGCTCGAGAGGGTCGACGCCGAGATCGCGGAGATGGTGTCGGCGGTGGCCGACGAGCGTCGCCGGCTCGTCACCGGCCACGATGCGCTCGGCTACTTCGCTGACCGCTATGGCTTCGAGGTGGTCGGCACCGTGATCCCGGTGCCGTCCGGGATGGCCGCTACCAACCCAGCCGGGCTCGAGGAACTCGCCGTGTTGATCGAGGCCACCGACGTCCCGGCGATCTTCGTCGACACCCAGCACTCCGACGGCGACGCCCGCGCCGTCGCTGCTCGCGTCGGCGAGGTCGAGGTCGTGACACTTCTCACTGGCACCCTCGAGGACCGCGGGGAGGCCGCCACCTACCTCGGGCTGCTCCGCGTCAACGCCGAGTTGATCACCGAGGCGCTCCGCTGATGGAGGCCTTGGCCGACCCGATTGGCTGGTGGATCGAACCGTTCAGCTCCAACGGCTTCATGCGCAGCGCGCTGTGGGCCGGTCTGCTCGCCGTGCTCACCACCTCGGTGGTTGGTACATGGGTGGTTCTGCGGGGAATGAGCTTCCTCGGTGACGCACTGGCTCATGGGGTGCTTCCGGGAATCGCCATCGCCTTCGTGATGGGCATCGACACCTCGCTGGGCGCCCTCGTCGCAGCGTCGGCGATGGTGGCCGGGATCAGTCTGATCCGGACGCACTCGCCGCTGCCGGATGACACCTCCATTGGCATCCTCTTCGTCGGGTTCCTGGCCCTCGCGGTGGTGATCATGTCGAGTCACTCCGGCTCCTACACCGGGAACCTCAACCGGTTCCTGTTCGCATCGATCACCGGCGTCGACGACACCGACCTCATCCGCCAACTGGTCGCCGCGCTCGTCACCCTCGCGGGCGTTGTGTTCTTCCACCGGGCCTTTCTTGTGATGACCTTTGACCGGGCCCAGGCCGAACTGGTGGGAATGCGGCCCAGGCTGACGCAGGCCGTGCTGCTCGGGCTCCTGGCGATCTCGATCGTGGCCTCGTTCGAGGCGGTCGGGAACCTGCTTGTGTTCGCCTTTCTCATCGCGCCTCCGGCAACCGCCACGCTCCTCGTCCATCGCGTGCCGCTCATCATGGTCACCTCGGCCGGCCTCGGTGCCGTCGCCGTCGTCGTCGGCGTGCTGGTCAGCTACCACCACGACACCGCGACCGGTGCGACCATGGCGCTCACCAGCGTCGCCATCTTCCTCCTGGTGCTGGCGATCAGGCCACGGCACGGCCTCACGCCCCGGGGTTCATCGAACCGGGGCTCCGGGTCTGTGCGCCGGGTTCGGCTCAGTCGGTGACGGGGGCAAAATCCTCCCACCGGGGCTTCATTGTCGCTTCGTCGTGGGGTCGGCCGGCACGGCCGCTGGCGTCTCCGAGCCGGTCGGGATCAGCGGGCCCCGATCTTTCGGGGCCCGCTTCGGGGCCCAGAACCGCGGCGGCGAGCGCGGTGGTGACCGGGACCGCTCCCACGAGCCCGATCGACCCACACAGCGTTCGAACGATCTCGACGGCGATGATCTCGGAGTTGGCGACGATGTCGAGCGACTGGTCTGTGGCCGCGAACAGCAAGAGCAGCGGCATGCTCGCCCCCGCGTAGGCCAACAGCAGGGTGTTGACTGTGGACGCGATGTGGTCGCGGCCGACTCTGATTCCTGAGCGAACCAGCTCGGTCGTGGGTAGGGCGGGGCTGCGGTGTCGGAGTTCTGCCACCGTTGCCACCTGTGTGACCGTCACATCGTCGAGCGCGCCGAGCGCACCGATGATCGCTCCGCCCAGCAGCAGGCCTCCGACGTCGAGTTCCTCGGAGATGAACGGCAACACCAGTCCTTCTTCGGTGGCGAAGCCGCTGAACTGGGCCAGGTCGAAGAAGAACCAACACAGGCCCAGGGTGATCCCGAGTGCCGCGAGGGTGCCGGCGAGAGCGACGGTGGTGGTCGGGGAGAAGCCGTGGGTCAGGTACAAGCTGACGAATGCGATCGCGGACGCGGCCACCACCGCTACGAGGACCGGATCGTTGCCGTCCAGCACCGACGGGGCGACGAAGGCGACCAGGACCAGCAGAGTGATCGCCATCGCCAGCAGCGCAAGCACGCCTCGGGACCGGCCGAGCGCGATCACCACGACCGCGAACAGCCCTGCCAGCCACAAGATCGGGGTACGCCGGTCCCGATCGACATAGAAGTAGTAGTTGGTGGACTCGCTGTAGCCGAGGATCACCCGGTCGCCTACCGACAGTTCGGGAAACGACTGGTCGTAGGTGAGGTTCACCTCGGGCAGGGTCACTATTGCCCCGGCTTCCGGCCCCTCATGCACCGCGAGGGTCACCTCCCGGCACTCCTGAGGATCGTCTCTCGTCGAGTAGCTGCAGCGACGGTCCAGCACCTCCTCGACGGTCGCCTCCAGTCGATCCGTGGCCAGACCGATTTCGGCCGCATTGGCGATCGCTGTGCGTTCGCCCTCACCGGTGGGCCAAAGAGCGACCACGCCGACGATCGTTGCGATGGCCGCCGTCACCACGCCGGCAAGCACAACCCGAAGCGTGCGATCACTCAGCCACACCGACCAGCCACCCGCGAGACCATGCTCGTGAAGGTGGCCGTGAGCGTCGGGTAGATCGGGCTCGTTGTCCATCATCGATGGTTTTCACGACAGTTCGGTTCGGAAGACACCCTCGAAGGCTATGACGAGCGGGGTACGCGGTGGCGGAGAGGGACGGCCGCCACGACGAGCCGCTTCGCTCATTCGATCTCGGTGCCGTCGGGCCGGTAGGTGTGCCACTGGCCCGCGGGGTCTCGCCAGACGGTGAAGCCCTTCTCCTTGAACCGGTTGTGCCGCCCGCATCTGGGTGCCCCGTTTCCGGGGTTGGTTCTACCCCCACTGGCGTGAGGATGCACGTGATCGATCTGGCATTGGGAGGCCGTTACCCAGCATCCCTGGTCGATGACCGTGCTCCTGGCGTTCATGACCACGTGGCGGAGACCGTCGACGAACACTCCGGCCAGCGCCTCGCTGGGGCTGGCCGGGACACCGTCGATGTTCGAGCAACGGAAGCTCTCGACATCGATCGCCTGGGCCGGAGCGCCGGCGAACCGCCGGATCAGCTCCTCGAGGATCTCGGCCTGCCAGACGATGTTGTGCACGAACCCGACCGGCACCGCCGACTCGGGCTTGGCGGCGGCATCCTGGAAGATCTGCCAGACGGCATCGGATGCCCGCTGGGCGGCAGTTCGGGAGAGATCGGCCGCGGTGGCGGAATCGCCCTTTTTGGCCCGAGCCTTCTCCCAGTCGGCCAGCAACTCGGCCCGGGTGTAGTGGTCGAGGATCTCCTTGATCGACAGCCCGGTCAGCGATGAGGAGCTGGCTTCGAGCTCCCAGCTGTCGCCGAAGCGACCGCGTGCTCGCTCGACTCGTTCCTGCTGGATGCAGACATGCTCGGCGAGGTTCAGCGGGCCGTTCGGGGATTCGAGGTGTCCGACGACGCCATTTCCGCGGAAGCCATCAGAGCGGTGGTTCACGGTTCCGGCCATTTCCTGGCCGACTCTCGCACGCTCGAACTCATGGAGCGCGACTACGTGTACCCCGAGGTAGCCGATCGCCGAAGCATCGAGGAGTGGATGTTGGCCGACGAGCAGGATCTCGCGGTACGGGCCCGGCGAAGGGTCTCGGGAGTCCTCCGCGATCACTACCCGGCCCACATCGTTTCGGCCACCGATGCTCGGATCCGCTCCGCGTTCGACATCCGGCTGGGTGCCGCTCACATGTCGGCGAAGGACGGCCGCTGGTAGGGGTCCGGCGTCGTCGCGGTCAGGAGTAGCTGAGGGGCTGGCTCGGTTCGGTGAGGACGCCCGCAACGCCGATCGGTTCGTCCCCACTCGACGTCGACGTGTTCAGTGGACTCCAACGGCCGGTCCGCGAACTCGGTTTCGGCGGACGTGGAGGTCGTGTCGGATGACGCGCTCCGCGCACCGAGCAGACAGACCGTGAGGACCGATCCCCGCACCCATGACTTCGCGAGGGGCCACTGCCTCCACCAGACCCGGGGAGATTCAGTCTGGCATGTGATCTGAGCGGAGACCGGTGATCGGGATGAGATCCCCGCCGATGCCGGATCGTGTAACCGGGCACGGGCGGCGACGTCTTGGTGCTCGACCCAGACATGAAGGAGCAACCCATGGACGTCACGCCCGACCAGATCAACAGCTTGGCCTCCAAACTCGAAGGCCTCGACCTCACCGAAGCCGAGCAGGCGATTCTCGACTCGGTGCTCGACCGAGCGGCCGAGGCGGGCGAGCCGGAGGTCGCCGGCTACTACATCAAGTTCGAACACATCGACGGTGAACCGGCGCAATTCCAGCCGAAGAATCCCACTGCCCAGAAGTTCTTCGACATCATCTATTGGGTGGACTGATCGACAGCCGTGCCAGCGAGGTCGCGTCAGTCGACTTCGACAGGTGTAACCGAGACCCGCAGGCCCCGTCTTGAGGACGGACCGAAACGGAGGAGATTCCAATGACCGAACTCAACCCCAGTGACCTCGACAGCCTCGCCCTCAAGCTCGATCAACTCGACTTGACCGACGCCGAAGGCGCCATCCTCGACGGCATCCTCTCCCGGGCGGCCGACGCCGACGACGAGGTGGCGGGATACATCTGGCAGATGCCCGGCTCCTTCAGCTTCAAGGTGGAGATCAATGGGCAGTTCCGACCGGAGCGCCTCGCCGAGTCGCTCGGAGTCCAGCAGATCGGGAGCTCGGGTCAGGACGGCTAGGACCACGGCCCGGAGCGCCGCGCCGCCGATGACCGCAGAGTCCCTCGCTTCAGGTGAGAGCGACCGTCGTCGCAGCCTGCTTCTCACCGCCGGCGGCCACGTGCTCCGCGAATCCGGCCGAGCGCTCGACGCCGAGTCGGTGTACCGGGACGCGGTGAAGGCGAGCCCCGACAATCCCGACGCCCACCTGAGCCTCGGCAACCTGCTGGTGGAGCAGGGCCGGGAGGGCGAGGCCCTGGCCACCTACACCGATGTCGCTCGCCTACGTCAGTTCCCGCGACAGATCTCGGACCTCCTGGTCCGGGTACTCCACAGCCGGGGTCGAAGTGCAGAGGCGACCGAACTGCTCGAGCACTGGTTGACCTACGACCCGGACAATCCGACCGGGCTCCACATGCTTGCCGCGGCAGGGATCGGCGACCCGCCGGACCGAGCATCGGACGACTACCTCCGGGAGACCTTCGACAGCTTCTCGAACACTTTCGACGAGGTGCTGGCGCGGCTCGACTACCAAGGGCATCAGTTGGTGGCGAGCGCAATCCTCGACGTCGCGGAGGACTCTGCCCGCGACCTCGTCGTCCTCGACGCAGGGTGCGGGACCGGGTTGGCCGGCCCGCTCCTGGCCCCGCTTGCCCGGAGGCTCGTCGGCGTCGACGTTTCGCCCGGGATGCTGGAGAGAGCAGCCGAGCACGAGACCTACGACGAACTGATCGAGGCCGAGCTCACGGCGCATCTCGATGATCACCCGGAGACATACGACCTGATCGGTTCGGCCGACGTGCTGACCTACTTCGGGGCCCTCGAGGACCTGATAGCGGCGGCTCATCGAGCGCTTCGACCTTCGGGTAACTTCGTCTTCAGCGTGGAGTCCACCGCTGATGTCACCGCGCTCTTCGGCTTCGCCCTCGAGCAGCACGGCCGTTTCGTCCACTCGCGGAGCTACCTGGACCGGGTGGCGACCGGCGCCGGGTTCGAGGTGATCCGAATGGCCGACGCGGTGATCCGTCACGAGGCCGGGGAACCCGTGGTCGGCCTGGTCGTCAGCCTCCGCAAGCCCGACCGGTTGCCATGAGGAACTCCCCCAGTCAGCACAGGAGAGCTGAATGACCAAACCAACCACCGAAGATCTCCAGGGCCTGGCCGACAAGGTCGACGGCCTCCACCTCGCCGAGCCCGAACGGGCGATCCTCGATGCGGTCCTCGAACGGGCCAAGGCTGAAGGAGCCGAGGTCGAGGGGTTCATCTACGACGGTCTCAAGGGAGACGCCAAGAAGTCCCTCACGCCCACGGCGCAAAGCTTCTTCGACGTGTTCTACGACGTCTCGTTCGATTCTGCGATCCACGCCATGAATCCCGATCGCAAGTAGGCACTCCGGGGTTCAGTCGATCAGCAGGCGACTCAGTCCCCTGAGGAAGTACGAAGGGCGGTACTCGAGCTCCTGGTCGAGGAGTCGGAACCGGGGCCTCGACTCGAGGAGTTCGTCGAGGACGACACTGGCCTCGAGGCGAGCGAGCGGCGCGCCGATGCAGTGGTGGATGCCGAAACCGAAGCCGAGGTGGGATGCGGCGTTCGGCCGGTTGATGTCGAAGCGCTCGGGATGGTCGAAGAACGCCGGATCACGATTGGCCGCGGCAACGACGACCAGAACCGGGCTGCCCTCCGGAATGTCGACTCCTTCGATGGTGATCGCCCGCTTCGAGGAGCGCTGGGTCGCCTGGGTGGGTGCGTCGTAGCGGAGGACCTCCTCGACGGCGACCGAGAGGGACGAGCGATCTCGGAGCACGATCTCGCGTTGATCGGAATGGCTCCCGAAGGCGAGGACCGCATTCCCGATCAGGTTGGTCGTGGTGTCGAAGCCGGCCACCAGCAGCAGCATCAGCGTGGCCACGAGCTCGTTTTCGGTCACCTCGAGCCGATCGGCCTCGACGAGCATCCGACTCACCGCGTCGTCGCCCGGCTCGAGGGTTCGTTTTCGCACGACACCGGCCAGGTACTCGGCCAGCGATCGTCCGGCCAGTTCCCGATCCACGCCCATTCCCGGGTGGAGCTCTTCTTGTACCGTCACCTGGTCGGTCCATCGCTTCAGGGCGGGTGCGTCGGCATCCGGGAGCCCGACCAGCCGGGTCGTCACCAGAGCCGGGACCTGCTCGGCCACCTCACCGACGACGTCGAACGGGCCGTCCTCGGGGCAGGGGAGACAATCGCGGACGATGCGGCGAACTGCCGGCTCGAGATCCTGCATCGCCTGGCGCCCCATCACACGGCCGACCACCCCGCGGAGCCGGGAGTGCGCGGGTGGGTCGCTGTTGAGCATCGTGGCTCCTGGCGCGACGGCTCGGCCCTGCGCCTCGTTGCGGCGCACCACCCGCGAGGACCAACCGTCGGTGTCGTTGAGGATCGCCCTGGCTGCCCCGTAG
>CAYFLT010000033.1:46408-46959 GCA_964344055.1 uncultured Candidatus Nemicrothrix sp. | reverse complement strand
CGCTCGTTCATGAGCGAGCGGGCACGATCCAGACGTGTCGTGAACATGGCACTGAGGTTAGGGCCTCGGCGGACCGCCCCCTAGAGTCGCGGCATGGGGGATGCCGTGGGACCGGACCGGGAGTGGGGATTCCGTACACGCGCGCTCCATGCCGGGGCTCGCCCCGACCCCACCACCGGCGCACGGGCCACGCCGATCTTCCAGACCACTATGTCTTCGAAGACACCGAGGACGCCGCGGACCTCTTCGCCCTCCAGAAATACGGGATGATCTACACCCGGATGGGGAACCCCACCGTCTCCGCCTTCGAGGAGCGAATGGCGAGTCTCGAGGGCGGAATCGGCGCGGTCGCCGCCGCGTCGGGTCACTCCGCGGAGTTCATGGCGGTGACGGCGCTGGCCGGCTCCGGTGACCACATCGTGTCGAGCAGCCACCTCTACGGCGGCACCGTCACGATGTTCTCCCACACCATGGCCAACCTCGGGATCGAGACCACCTTCGTGGATCCCACCGATCCCGACGCCTTCGCGGCCGCCGTCACCAACCGGACG
>CAYFLT010000033.1:10887-46398 GCA_964344055.1 uncultured Candidatus Nemicrothrix sp. | reverse complement strand
CCGAGACCATCGGGAACCCGTCGGGGGCGATCGCCGACATCGAGGCCCTCGCCGACGCGGCCCATTCCGTCGGTGTGCCCTTGGTCATCGACTCCACGTTCGCAACACCCGCACTCTGTCGACCGTTCGAATGGGGCGCGGACATCGTCGTCCACTCGGCCACCAAATTCATCGGCGGGCACGGCACCTCGCTCGGTGGGGTCGTGGTGGAAGCCGGCACGTTCGACTGGGGCAATGGCCGTTTCCCGAACATGACCGAACCCGTGCCGACCTACAACGGCCTGCGTTGGTGGGACAACTTCGGAGAGTACGCCTACTGCACGAAGCTGCGGACCGAACAACTCCGCGACGTGGGTGCGGCCATGGCCCCGCTGAACGCCTTCTTGTTCATGCAGGGGCTCGAGACCCTCGACTACCGGATGGCCGGCCACGTTGCCAATGCCCAGGCGGTGGCCGAATGGCTGCACGCGGACCCCCGGGTGGCCTGGGTCAACTACGCGGGCCTTGCGGACTCGCCCCACCACGACCTGGCGACGAAGTACCTACCGGCCGGGCCGGGCGCCATCTTCACCTTCGGACTGGGCGGCGATCGGGAGCGTGGCGCTCGTTTCATCGAAGGGTTGGAGATGATCAGCCATCTCGCCAACGTCGGTGACGCGAAGACGCTGGTTCTCCACCCGGCGTCGACGACCCATTCCCAGCTGTCGGACGATCAACTCGACGCCGCCGGTGTCGGCCCGGACATGATTCGGCTGTCCGTCGGCCTCGAGGATCTCGACGACATCATCTACGACCTCGATCAGGCGCTCTCCAAGTCGCAGGGTTCGGACGGTGCATCGTGAGGTCGAACGGGGGCCGCACCGGCGAGAAGCAACCGGGGGTCAGAGCCCACATGCAACGGTGCGGGACATGAGTGACTGGGTGCCGCCGTCGGCCGGTGAGCGTCGGGCGATGCTGGAACGGCATCGGTCGATCGCGATCGTCGGGGCGTCGTCGAATCCGGCACGCGCCTCGAACTTCGTGATCACCTACCTGCTGAGTTCGTCCGCGGACTACGACGTGTACCTGGTCAACCCTCGCGAGGACGAGATCCTCGGCCAGCCGGTGTACGCGAGCCTGGACGACCTACCGGTGGTGCCCGACATCGTGGACGTCTTCCGGCGCAGCGAGGACCTCCCTGAGATCGCCGAGGAGTCGGTCGACGTCGGCGCGTCCGTCTTCTGGGCTCAACTCGGCCTGTGGTCCGACGACGCCGCTCGGGTTTCGCTCGAGGCAGGCCTCGGTGTCGTGATGGATCGGTGCCTCAAGATCGAACACGCCCGATTCAACGGAGGTCTGCATCTCGCCGGCTTCGACACTGGAGTGATCAGCGCCCGCCGTCGCTGAGCAGATCGACTCCGACCTCGGCGGCGTCGGCAGCCGCCGTGGCGTGGTAGCTCGACCGGGTCAGCGGAGACGCCTCGACGTGGTCGGTACCCATCGCCTCTCCGGCTCGCTTCCACTCGTCGAACTGCTCGGGCTCCCACCAGCGGACCACGGGCAGATGATGCGACGTGGGCCGCAGGTACTGACCGATGGTGACGATGTCGACACCGACCGACCGGAGATCCGCGAGGGTCTGCACGACCTCCTCGCCCGTCTCGCCCATGCCGACGATGATCGAGGACTTGGTGACCAGGCCGGCGGACTTCGCCCGGGCCAGGACCGACAGGCTCCTGGCATAGCCTGCCGAGGGCCGCACCGCCCGCTGGAGCCGTGCCACCGTCTCGATGTTGTGGTTGAACACGTCCGGCCGAGCCTCGAACACCGTGCCGAGCGACGCATCGTCGCCCTGGAAGTCGGAGACGAGTGTCTCCACCCGGCAGCCCGGCGTACGGCTCCGGATCGCGGCGACGGTGGCGGCGACCGCCGAGGCTCCACCGTCGTCGAGATCGTCCCTGGCGACCATCGTCACCACCGCATGGCGTAGCGCCATCCGCTCGACCGCCTCCGCCACCCGGGCCGGCTCCTCCCCATCGGGTGGACCCGGCCGGCGGGTGTCGACGAGGCAGAATCCACAGGCCCGAGTACACCGCTCACCGAGGATCATGAAGGTGGCCGTTCCGTCGTTCCAGCACTCGCTGATGTTCGGGCAGCCGGCCTCCTCGCACACGGTGACCAGGTCCAGATCCCGGATGGTGCGGCGGATCTCCCGGAAGGTCGGGCCGGTGTCGAGCTTCACCCTCATCCATTCCGGTTTCCGGGCCCGAAGTCGAACCGGATCGTTGGCGACTCCTGCCTCGGCCAAGCGACCCAGCAGCCGGATCGACGTGCCGTCGGCCTGCGCCGCGAACGCCAGAGCCGGGTTCTCCTCACCGTGGCCGACGCCCCCGCGACCGACAGGCGTACCGGCCCCCTCGCCACGGGAGAACGGCGCGAGGTCCGTCGTCGGCACCTTCCAGGCCACGTCGGCGCGGTCGACCCGAAGATGCGGAGCCCAGTGGGCGGCGGCGGTCTCCGCGACCAGGTCGGCCACGTCGCGCATCGAGACGTCGATGCCCTCGGCCGCGAGCGAGGTGACTCCCGCGTCGCTGATCCCGCACGGCACGATGCGGTCGAACCAGCCGAGTTCGGGGCTCACGTTGAGGGCGAACCCGTGCATGGTCCGCGCCCGGGAGAGCCGCACACCGATGGCGGCGATCTTGCGGGGTCGCACTCCGCCCACATCGAGCCAAACGCCGGTGGAACCGGGGAGACGCTCGGGAGCCAGGCCCAGCACGGACAGTGCGTCGATCAACACCTGCTCCACCGAATGGACGTAGGCGGCGGTGTCCGCCATCCCGCCGCCCCGCTTTCCCGGCACCGTCAGGATCGGATATCCGACCAGTTGCCCGGGCCCGTGGTAGGTGACGTCGCCACCCCGGTCCGTCTGCACCACTGTCGCGCCGAGGGCCTCGACGTCGACGAGGACGTGTTCGGCCGGGGTACGGCGGCTGACCGTGACGACATGGGGATGCTCGAGCAGGAGGAGATGGTCGTCGGAGGACGACGTGAAGAGACGACGCTGGAGTGCCAGCGCGTCGAGATAGTCGACCCGACCGAGCCAGCGGACCCGGAAGGAGGGTTCGGTGGCTTCGACCGCGGTCAGCTGACCTCCGCCTCCCAGTCGCGGGTCTCGATGATCTCCTGAACCCGGTGCAGGAAGGCCGCGGCATACGCGCCGTCGAACGCCCGGTGGTCCCACGCGAGCGCGAGTACCCCGACCGAGTGGATGGCGATCGACTCGTTGCCGAACTCGTCGGTGACCACGACGGGCTTCCGCTTCACACCGTCGGTGGAGAGGATGGCGACCTGGGGCTGGTTGATGATCGGGAACTGCATCATCGTTCCGTAGGACCCGGGGTTCGTGAGCGTGAACGTGCCGCCGGTGAGGTCGTCGGGCGTGAGCTGCTTGGTGCGAGCCCTCGACGCGACGTCGACGATGTCGCGGGCGATCTGCCGCAGCCGCTTGCCGTCGGCTCCCTTCACCACCGGTGCGAGGAGACCGTCGAAGTCGATGTCGACGGCGACTGCGACATTGATGTCGCTGTGCACGACGAGATGGTCGCCGCCGAAACTGGCGTTCAGGTGCGGGAAGTCGCGCAGGGCGTCGACCACGGCACGGGTGATGAACGGAAGGTAAGTGAGGCTGAATCCCTCCTCTGCCTTCCAGGCCGCCTTCACCTTGTTGCGGATCTGCTCGACTCGCTCGTAGTCGATCTCCATGGCGGTGAGGACGTGGGGCGAGGCGGCCTTCGACATCACCATGTGTTCGGCGGTGCGCTTGCGGATGTTGTTGAGGGCCACGACCTCGTCGCGCGCACCCGCGGCGGGCGCGGGCGCAGCGACCGCAGGGGCCGGCGCGGACGGCGCCGGTGCCGGCGGGGCGGCCGGAGGCGGCGTTGGCGCTGGTTGCTCGGGAGCCGGCGATGGAGCCGGTGCGGCTCCCGCGGCGCGAGCATGGATCACAGCCTCGACGTCGGCGCGGGTGATCCGGCCACCCAGTCCGGTGCCCTCGATGGAGTCGACGTCGAGCTGGTTGTCGCTGATGAGCCGACGTACGACCGGCGAGAGGATTCGCCCGGCCGTGGGCTCCGCGGCGGGTGCCGGCTCGGGCGCAGCCTCGGCGACCGGCGCAGGCTCAGGAGCCGGCGGAGGCGCAGGTGCCGGCTCGGGCGCAGGTGCGGGCTCAGGAGCCGGCGGAGGCGCGGGTGCCGGCTCGGGCGCAGCCTCGGCGACCGGCGCAGGCTCGGGAGCGGCCGCGGCGGGGGCTTCGGCCGCGGGCGCGGCCCCGGCCTCGCCGATGCGGCACAACACCTGGCCGACCTCGACCACGTCGCCTTCGGCGGCGAGGATCTCGGTCAGGGTGCCGGCCACCGGCGACGGGACCTCGGAGTCCACCTTGTCGGTGGAGACCTCGAAGAGGATCTCGTCCATCGCCACGTCGTCGCCGACGTTCTTGAACCAGCGGGTGATCGTTCCTTCGGTGACCGTTTCGCCCAGCTGGGGCATCGTCACGTCAGCCATCTCGTACGTCCTCGTCGTCGGAGTAGGGGGTCGTCGGTTGTGCGGTTGGTTGGTTGATCCCGTTCACGCTTCGGTCGCGTCGGCTCGTCATCAACCGTGGAGCGAACGGCCGGTGAGCGACAGGACCGTCTCGCCGAACAGCTCGCTCATTGTCGGATGGGGTTGGATGAATGCGGCCACGTCGTCGACGGTGGCTTCCCAGTTCACTGCGAGATAGCCCTGTCCGAGCTGCTCGGTGACCCACGGGCCCACCATGTGGACGCCGAGGATCCGGCCGCCAGTGCCGTCCGCCTGGCGCTCGGCGATGACCTTCACGATGCCGTCGGTGTCGCCGACGATCTTGGCCCGGCCGTTGCCGATGAAGTTGTGCTTCGAGGTGACCACGTCGAAGCCGGCCGCCTTGGCCGACTCCTCGGTGTGCCCCGCGAACGCCACCTCGGGGTGGCAGTAGATGCACCACGGCGTGCCGTGGTGATCGAGCGGGGTGGGCTCCTCGCCGAGGATGTCCTTGATCGCCAACATGCCCTCCGCGAACGCCACGTGGGCGAGCTGGGGGGTGTTGATGATGTCGCCGACCGCCCAGACGCCAGGTTCACCGGTGCGGCACCGTTCGTCCGCCACGATGAAGCCGCGCTCGTCCACCTGGACCAACGTTCCGTCGAGACCGAGTTTTTTTTTGAATGAGACGGCGGCCACCGAGAAGGCGAGACGACCACGACGTCCACTTCGAGGGATTCACCGTCTCCGAACGACACCGTGGTGCCGCTCCCGGACGGGTTCGGGGTGTGGCCGTTGACCATCACGCCCGTGCGAGTGGTGATGCCCCGCTTCTTGAATGAGCGCTCGACCGCGCGCGTGGCATCGGGATCGCAGCCGGTCAGGATCTGCGGCAGTGCTTCGAGAACGGTGACCTGAACACCGAGGTCGCCCATCATCGACGCGAACTCACATCCGATGGCCCCCCCACCGATCACTGCGGCCGAAGACGGCAGCTGTTCGATCGACAGGATCTCGTCGGACGTGACGACGATGCGTCCATCGATGTCGAAGCCGGGGATGGTCCGGGGTCGGGAACCCGCGGCGAGGATCACCGAGCCAGCCGTGATGGTGACGTCTCCCGACTCGCCACCGGTCACGCTGACCTGCCGGTTTGCACCGAGCGAACCGGTGCCGTTGTAGACCGTGACCTTCTTGGCCTTCAGCAGGCCGGTGAGGCCGCCCACCAGCTGGTCGATGATCGCCTGCTTGCGCGACATCGTGACCGACCAGTCGATACCCGGCGCCGAGGTGTTCACCCCGAAGTCGGCGGCATGACTGACGGTTCGGAACACATGTGCGGTCTCGAGGAGCTCCTTGGCCGGGATACACCCCACGTTCAGGCACGTGCCCCCGATGACGTTGTTCTCGACCAGCCCCACGTCGAGCCCGATCCCGGCGCCGTACAGCGCTGCGGCATAGCCGCCGGGTCCCCCGCCGATGACGATGACGTCGTGTTGTGCGTCCGTCGCACTCACCTCCTCGGTCGTGCCCGACGACTCTACTCGGCCTCGCCCGACCGCAGACGGTCCCGCGCGGGCCGTCGCCCTCGGTGATTCAGGTGATGATGTCGTAGAGCTGGACCGCGGACGCGACGAGGATCGCGAGGCCACAGAGGAGGGCGGTGAGGATCAGCTTGCGTGTGCTCATGAGTGTCCGGAATCCGACCATGGCGGCTGACCGGCCGCACCCAAGTATGGCCAGCAGACGCCTATCCTGGACGCCTGTGCGTCGAATCCTCCTGATCCTCACCTCGCTGGCAGTCCTCGGCGCCGCGTGCAGCAGTGGAGGCGACGAATCCGACTCCGGCACGAACGCCGGGGCAGGCACTGATCAGCCGACGTCGGACGACTCCGAGACCGATTCCGACCACACCGAGTCCGGAGACGACGACAGCGGGGGCCTCAGCGATCCCGATGACGACGCCGTGGCGGGATCATCGGAGGGGTCGGGCGACGCCTCCGGAGCCGACTGGCCGCTCACCTTCGTGGTCGACCAGGTCAGGGGCGGACAATTCGACGCCGGCGACTACGCGGGCCAGGACCTCGTGCTGTGGTTCTGGGCACCGTGGTGACCGACGTGCGTTCGAGAATCCGGTGCGGTCGCATCGGTGCAGAGGGAATACGCCGGAAACGTCGACATCGTGGGTGTCGCCAGCCGCGATGAAGTCGACGCGATGACCGAGTTCATCTCCAACACGGGAGTCACCGACTTCCTCCACCTCGCTGACCTCAATGCCGAGGTCTGGGCCGAGTTCGGCGTTCAGAGCCAGCCGTCGTTCGCCTTCGTGAACGACGACGGCACGTTCACCGTCCACATCGGTGCACTCGGGGTCGAAGGACTCACCGAGCAGATCGAGGCCCTGATCGCCGCCTGACGAGGGTCACCCTGGGTGGTGAACTCCTACACTATGTGTGACAGGGTCCCTCTGGTACAACTGGGGGCGAAGCGCGGTGAGGCAAGGAGGTGCGGTCGAGCGTGGAGAGCTTCTTTGCTGACGCGCCCGAGCGTCCGGCCGACGCTGCGAGCCGCCCGCTCGACCGGACGGCTCTGGCCGCCATCGTCGCCCTGGCCCGCACCCTCGAGGTGTTCGACATCGCCGCGTCCCGACGAGCCGCCCTGCGAGCCCGCCTCGTGGACCGGATCGGACACGCGGCGGGGGCGCCGGTCCAGGACCGGGTGGACGCCATCACCGGATCCCTGCTCGCAGAGATCGGGATCGTCCTCACCCACGTCCGGCCGGCCGGCACCGTGGACGTCGTCCCCGACCCACCCTCGGCCGTCCTCTCCGCCACCATGCTGGACCGCCTGCCCGGGCTCGGCGGCACCGCGATGGCCGTCCGGCACCAGTTCGAGCGTTGGGACGGCAGCGGCGGACCCCACGGTTTGCGGGGTCCGGCCATCCCACTCGGCGCTCGCCTTCTCGCCCTCGCAGCCACCCTCGTAGGACATCCTCATCCCGGTGCAGCACCGAACTGGACGGCCCGCCGCCGGCGGGTCGAGGAACTCCTCGGTACCGCGCTCGACCCCGATCTCGGGGCGGTCGCCGCCACCGAACTCGACAACGGCGACCTCGTCTCCAGCGAACTCGAACTGACCGACGTACTGGAGGGCCTGGAGCGGTTCGTCCCACCCGAGCGCGACTCACCGGTCGAGGCCCTGGTCTCCATCGGCGCCGCCGTGCGGGCCGCCGACCGGATGCCCGACGTCTTGTTGGTGATCGCCGAACAGGCGAAGCGGGCGCTCCACGCCGACACCGTCACGATCGGCCGCCTCGACCACGAGACCGCCGGCTTCGAAACCTTGGTCAACGCCGGCGCCTATGACGGGATGGAGCGGTTTCCCGCGAGCGAGCGTCACGACCGCGAGGATCGACCCGGTCTCGACCAGATCTTCGGCGGGCAGGGTTTCGTGCGTTCGGTGGACGAGGCGCGCGCCGACGACGAGGGCACCATTTCACTGCATCAGCGCGGCCTCCGATCCGAGGCCGCCTGGCCGATCATCATCGGCGACAGCATCTGGGGCGTCGTCTGGGCAGCCACCCGCGCGGGAGCCACCCTCCTCGACCACGACCATCTGGCGACGCTGCGCCTCGTCGCCACCCACGTCGCAGCCGCCGTCACCCAGGCGCAGCGGATCGCGGAGTTCGAGGAGCTGGCGCTCCGGGACCCGCTCACCGGCCTCGCCAACCGCCGTGTGCTGGAGGAGAAGCTGGCCGAGATCTTCGACCGGCCACCGGTCGAACGACAGGACGTGGCACTGATCATGTGCGACGTCGACGGGCTCAAGCTGGTCAACGACAACGACGGTCACGCGGCCGGCGACGACCTGCTCGTCGAGGCCGCCCAGGCCCTGAGTGCCGCGGCCGGCACGGTTCCGGACAGCACCACCTGCCGGATCGGGGGCGACGAGTTCTGCATCATCCTCGACGGCGGCGGGATGCTGTCCGCCCACCCTGTCAGCGACATGGCGTTGCGGCTGTTCGCCAGCTCAGGAGTCGACCGCAGCCTCTCGTGTGGGGTCGCACACGCATCGACGGAGATCACGACACCCGGGCAGCTACTACGCGCCGCTGACGAGGCTCAGTACGAGCAGAAACGAAGGCGGAAGGGATTGCCGGCGCTCGACGAACTCCCTGCCGACGGCGATCGCCGCCGGGCCCGCCGCGAGCACTGATCAGGCCACCGCGTCGGATGCGGTGTCGACTGCCCCGATCACCTCGCGGACCATCCTCACGGCCTCGTCGAGATCCCCGTAGCCGAGGCGGTAGACCGGGACGGCGTCGACCAGATCGGCGAGCCGCTCGAAGACGGCCTGCCCACCACTGGAGAAGTCGAAGGCCTCGGTGATCAGAAGGTGCAGCGCCTCGGTGGGAGGGCACCGGTTGAGGCGGGTGGCCGCTCCGGCCCGCCAGTGGGGGCAGATCACCGCTCGAACGGGACCGGCATCCCCGACGGTGCCGACGCGGGAAGGGGGGACGTGCCACTCCCGGCCCCTCAGCGAGCCGAGCAGACCGGAGGCCTCTGGTGGGGCGAGCTCCGGAAACAGGGGGAACGAGCCCGGGTCCAACGCGATCGACTTCGGGAAGGGGCGACAGATGCGGCCGCGACCGATCGCCGCCGCTTCGTCGGTGAGGTAGTGGAAACCCGAGGCAACGAGTGCAGTGGTCAGGGTGGATTTGCCGTGGTTGGACGCGGCCGGAAGCAGGACCACACCGCCTCCATCACTGACCGCACCGGCATGGAACACCAGGTCCTGCGCGGCCGAGAGGACTGCGGCGTTGTTCACCTCGGCGACCGCACGCAGCACGGCGGCCAGGCGTGAACCGACGATGGCCGGCTCTTCCCCGGACCGGCAGACCGACCAGCGGCCCTCGGTCTCTTCGACGACCTCGATCGAGGTGGTCAGAGCACCACCGCCACGTAGAGGTTCGAGCAGGCGAGCCAGCGCGTCGCGGATGTCGCCATCAGACGACGCCACCTCCACGACCGCATCGAGCGCCACGACCCGGATGGCAGGCGAGGTGCGCCGCCCGGAATCGACCGGAGAGCCCCGCCGAGGCGTGGGGCGGGGTGGCCGCGGCGAGTGATCATTGACCGTCACCAGACCATCGGCCCGGAACTGATCGATCGTTCGCTCGATGTCACGGCGGACCGACCTCGGGTCGACGCCGAACCGGTCCGATACCGCGATCGCCACCTCACCGACGGTCGAGGCATCACGAAGCACGTCCCAGATCGCGCCAGCGGAGCTGTTGAGGACGTGCAGTCGACGGTCCGCGTTGTTGAACAGGACCCGCTGACCTCCGACCTCGCTCTCGAAGACCTCGGGGTGGGGACGGGGTGCCACGACCGGTGGTGCGAACCTCATCCGGTCCTCGCCATTCGGGCTCGACGAACACGTTCGCGTGCCGTCGGGAGGGCGACGACGAGCAGTACGAGGGGCAGGGTCATGGAGCGCTGCCGAGCGAGGATGCCGAAGTTGCCCAGGGCCGAGAACAGATAGACGAAGACCAGCGTGAACGAGACCGCGTAGCCGACGTACGCCTCCGCGCGGAGATGCCGGATGGCTGCAGTCATCCGCGGGAGCGCTCCGAGGAGGAGTGCCGCGAGCGTCAGACCCTCGATCGACGTCAGGACCATGGGAACCGTCGTGGCCTCATGAGGGAACGGTCGGAACAGGACGGTGATGAACCCCCAGGGGAACTCCAGAGGCCCGTCGATCCGGGCCGCCACGAACGACGACCCGCCCTGAGCCGATCGCAGGTTGGCCATGTCCAGCGCCGCCGAGATCCCGGTTGGATTCAGGCCATCGATGTCGAAGACGGCTTCGACCGCGTTCGAGGCGATGGCTCCGCCGAACACGAGGGCAGCGATCGCGCCGATCCGTAGGACGAGGCCTGACGTACTGCCGGAACCGGAGCGGAGAATGAGCGCGACGATCGCCGCCATCACCGCAATGAGCGCCACGTGGGGCCGTACGAGTGCGCTGAGACCGAGGCCGACCGCCAGCCAGATGATGCCGCCCATCTGGCCCTGGAGGAGCTTCGCCACCCCGAGGGCCGCAGCAGCCAGCGCGAAGACCATCACCGAGTCCTTGCCGATGCTGGACGGCCAGTAGATGAGCGTCGGCCAGAAGAGCAGCAACACGATGTAGCGGTAGGGATCCAGGCCGGGCAGTGCCGTGATGAAGGCCTGGATGAAGAGGACCAGCCCGGCGAAGCCGAGCAGTGAGAAGACCACGAAGGTGGCGAACTCGTCCTCGAGGGTGACCAGTTGGACCAACCCGGTCATGTACTGGACCGAACCCGTCCCGGGCACAGGGCCGGAAGGTGACACCGAGAAGTCGAACGATCGGAAACTGTCGGCCAGGAACTCCCCGACCCGGTGGTAGTCGGCGCTGTCCTCGCGACCCATGAATCGCGGCAGCGTGGCGAGGAACTTCACCCCGAGAGCGAGCCGCAGTAGGCCGGCCAACTCGATGGATGGAGTGAGTCGGGCAACGCGCCGGAACCACGGCGACCAGGCGACCACGGCGAAGAGCGCGACGAGCATCCCGAAGAGCGACGCCGGACCGATCAGCGCGCCGACGCCGAAACTGATCGCCCCCGCGACGCACACGATCCATCCCACCCAGGACGCCCACGCCGAGCGAACCCGGTCAGGAGCAGAATCCCGAACGCTCGGGCGGGTGAAAATCGGCTCGGTAGGGCCGGAGATCGGCGCTTGGTGAGGGGCAGTCACGACCCTCACCCTCCGGCCGGGACCTCGAGCGCATCGGTCTTCCCGGAATCCGACTTGCGCCGGAGCTTCCTGCGCCGCGAGCTGGGGACCAGGTACGGGTCGTCGTCGCTGTAGTAGTACTCCGACGAGTTCGGGACGTCTCGGGTCCCGATCAGAGCCACGCCGAGTGGCGGCCGCCCCCGCCGCTCGAGGAGTTCGGTGGCCCGGGCCGCCGAATCGGCCTTCGTGTGGCCGGCGCTGACCACGAGGATCACCTGATCGGCGACGGTCAGGAGTTCGGCGGCGTCGTTGGTGGTGAGCACCGGAGCCGTGTCGAGGAGGATGACGTCGAACCGGTCGCGAGCACGCGTGACCAGCCTTCGTTGGGCCGCAACCACGTCGCTGGGCGTGGCGTCACCGTCGCTCGGCGTCACCTGCGTGACCAGCTGGACTCCTGGGACGTCGGTCACGTTGAGCCGTTGGGGCTCGGTCGGACCGCCCAGATATCGATGCAGTCGGGGGCGCCGGAAGTCGCAGTTGACCGCGAGCACCCGACGATCGCCTTCGGCCATCACCGCCGCCAGATTGGCCAACGTCGTGGTCTTGCCTTCGCTCGGCCCACCCGAGGTCACGAGGACCACCTGGGCACCCGGCCTCGCTCGCCCGTGCTCCTCGTCGACCATGCGGGCGTAGTCCAGTGCCGACCGGAGTGCTCTGAAGCTCTCGGCCGACCGGGACCGTGGCTCTTCCACGCTGATCAGTCGGGTGGTCTTGCGGTCGCGCCGGGTGAGCGGAGGGATCTCGGTCAGCACCGGAAGATCCAGGGTGCTCTCGACGTCGTCCTTCCTCCGCAACCGGGAGTCCAGCCGTTCGGTGAACTGCACCCAGCCGAACCCCAAGCCGGCGCCGACGACAAGACCGATCAGGCCGCGGGCCAGCGGGCCGTTGGGGACGCGAGTGCTGGAAGTGGTCGCCGGTGGGGTGGCCGACGTCGTCCCGATCTTCTCCCCGATCCCGACGACGACGTTCGCTCCCGCTGCTCCCTCGCGGATTCGGCTGTCGAACACACGGTCGGAGATCTCGACGGCCTCCGCCTCTTCGAGTGTCTCGAGCGGCACGACCGGTACACCGCTCGACTCGAGGGTGATCTCGTTCGTCCGCGCCTGGATGAGCTGGAGCTCACAGAGGTTCGCCTGTTGTTCGAAGCCGCTGACATCGGCCTCCTCATCACCTGCGAGCGCGGCGCGGATGCTCGCTTCGGCAGCGTCGCGACACATCTCTGCGTCCTGGATCCGAGCTCGGGCACTCGTCAGGCTGTCGGCGTGGTACTGGCTCGCGTCGTCCTCCAGGGCGGCGAGGAGCGCGAGGGCGAAATCGTCGGCCAGCTGCTCCGCTTCGGACGGTGTCTCACCGACCGAACAGATGGCGAGGCTCTGGATGTCGTTGCGCACACCGACACGTACCTGTGTGGCGAGCGCCGTGCTGTCGGCGCCACTGGAGGCAGCAACCGCGTCGGGAATCGCTCCTTGGGTCACCCGTTCGGCCAGCTGGGCGAGGTTCCGTACGTCCCACACCGCGACATCGGTGGGGACCGCACTGTCGACCAACAGGGTGTGGCATGCGTCGTAATACACGGTGGGAACAGGCGGCGGCGCGGCGTCCTCCGCAACCGCAGCGCTCGCCGCGCCGAGGCCCGCACCCGTCAAGGCGAGGATCACGATGGGTCGCCACCGGCGCCTCAGGGTTCGGATCAGATGCTGGGGTTCCATCAGTGGTGTTCGCCCACCCCTCCGGGCCCGTCCACCATCTCCCTCCGAAGACGCCAGACGAGCGTGTGCTTGTGCGACGCTTGTCAATCGGCACAAACGCCGAGGGAATGAGTCGAAGGACCCAATGGGCCGGATCTACTTGTCACCACCCGACATGAGCACCGCCGAGCGCGAATTGCTGCTCTCCGCGTTCGACGCGAACTGGGTTGCTCCGGCCGGACCCGACCTCGCGGCGTTCGAGCGGGAGTTCGCCGAGCGCGTCGGCGTCGATCATGCCGTCGCCCTCAGTAGCGGAACCGCGGGTCTCCATCTGGCATTGCTCATCGCCGGCGTCACACCGGGCGATCGGGTGATCGTCCCGACCTTCACCTTCGCGGCTACGGCCAACGCCGTTCGCTACTGCGACGCCGAGCCGGTGTTCGATCCACATGGAACGTGGACCCTGAGCTCCTCGCCGCGGCCGTCACCGACTCGCTCGCTGCCGGTCAGCGCGTCGGTGCCGTGGTCACCGTGGACCTCTATGGCCAGTGCGCCGACCACCAACCCATCCGCGAGATCTGCGACCGGCACGGAATACCGCTGATCGAGGACGCGGCAGAGGCGGTCGGAGCCACCTGGGAGGGCCGGCCGGCGGGCAGCTTCGGCGACATGGGAGTGTTCTCGTTCAACGGGAACAAGATCATGACCACGGGCGGTGGCGGCATGCTCGTGTCCGAAACCGAGGAACTCGTCGCCCGAGCACGGCACCTTTCCACCCAGGCCCGTGAACCGGTGCTGCACTACGAACACACCGAGCTCGGGTTCAACTACCGCATGAGCAATCTCCTCGCCGCGGTCGGCCGGGGTCAGGTGCGCCGACTCGACCACATGATGGAGCGCCGAGCGGGAATCCGCCGCCGGTACGAGGCCGAACTCGGCGGTCTGCCCGGCGTGGAGTTCAACCCGATCGACCCCCGAGGGGTCCCCAACCACTGGCTCACTGTGGCCGTCCTCGGCGACGCGGCCACCGCTTCACCGGCCGATCTGATCCAGGCGCTGGCGGCGGTGGATGCCGAGGCTCGACCGGCCTGGAAGCCCATGCACCTCCAGCCGCTGTACTCGGCTGCGAGGACCTACGGAGGAGAGGTGGCCGCGGACGCCTTCGAGCGGGGGGTCTGCCTGCCATCGGGTTCATCCATGACCGACGCCGACGTCGATCGGGTGATCACCGCAGCTCTCGGCGTGACCATGCGGGTTCGCCATGTGGTGAAGGGGCTGGGACCCGGCGGAGCCGAACGTCTGGTGGTCTCGATCGCCACCGCGGCCGGCTCCGACGCCGATCACGATGTCGTCCATCTCCTCGCTCACAAGAACCATCTCGTTCCCGAACTCGAGGCGGCGAGCGTTCCGGTCAGCTGTCTCGATTCGAGACGGGGAACGAGGCTCGGGTGGGTGCTCCGGCTCCGGCGCCTCCTCCGCTCGGATCCGGTCGACATCGTGCACGTACACTCCCCCGCAGTGGCCGCCGTCACCCGATTGGTGGCCCGCACCCTGCCCGCCGCTTCGCGACCGGTGGTCGTCGGAACCGAACACAACCGCTGGCCCCGGCACCATCCCGTGACCCGTCTGGCCAATCGGCTCACGATCCGGTTCGAGCAGGCGACGATCGCCGTGAGCGACGATGTGGCCCGGACCGTGAGAGGGACACGGGACGGTCAGGTCCGGACCATCCTGCACGGGATCGATCTCGACCACGTCAGGACGCTGGCCGATCGGCGCGCGGCGCGAGACGCCCTCGGCATCACCGACGACGACGTCGTCGCCGTGTGTGTCGCGAATTTCCGGCGCGAGAAGGCGCTGGAAGTCCTGGTCGAGGCGGCCGCCCTCGCGGTGAAGGAAGAACCCCGGCTTCTCTACCTTCTCGTGGGACAGGGTCCGCTCGAAACGGACATCCGCCAGTGGGTCGACGCCGCCGCGCTGGGAGACCGCTTCCGGGTGATCGGCTATCGCGACGACGTGCCGTTCGTGGTCAGCGGCGCCGACTTCCTGACGTTGAGCTCGCGTCACGAAGGTCTGCCCGTGGCGATCATGGAAGCGCTGGCGTTGGGCGTTCCGGTGGTCGCAACGAGAGCCGGTGGCACCGCAGTCGCAGTCGGATCCGCCGGCCTTCTCTCGCCCGTGGACGACCCCGACGCTCTCGCCCGGAACCACGTGGCAATCGCGTCGGACCCAGACCTACGACAACGGCTTGCCCGGGCGGCCGACGACGAGGCGAACCGGTTCTCGATCCGGCGAGCGTTGGCGGAGTTGGAGGCGGTCTACGCCGCCACCGCGGTCTGACATCGTGCCCCGTGGAGCAGGCGGTCGTAGGCCCGCAGCGTGGTGGCGATCACCGCGCGGTCGTCGAAGTGTCGCAGCGCCCGCTGGCGGGCGGCAGCCCCTTGTGTCTTCCGTAGTCCGGGATCGACCACGAGGCGGCGAATGGCGTCGGTGAGCGCGAGAGAATCCCCAGCCGGCACGAGTGCCCCGGTCTCCCCATCGGCCACCACTTGCCGGCAACCGCGGATGTCGGTCGCCACCACCGGCAGCCCCATGGCCGAGGCCTCCATCGCCGAACGCGGGTATCCCTCGCGATACGACGCCAACACATAGAGGTCGAGCGCGGCGTAGATCTCGGTCATGTCGTCGCGCACGCCGGCGAACACCACGCCGTCGGCTTCGGCCTCCGCGATGGCCTCGCCGCACAGTGCCCCAGCCTTGTCGGGGTCATCGGGTCCCACGACGACGAACGCGACCTCGTCGCTCGTGAGCGCACGCGCGGCGTCGAAGAGCTCCCGATACCCCTTCTCCCACACGAGCCGCCCCACTGCGCCGACGACGACCACATCCTCACCGATCCCGAGCTCCGCCCGGACCCGACGCCGGGTCTCCTGATCCACTCGGCTCGGGTCGAACCTCCGGAGGTCGACCCCATTGCCGAGCACGGTCAGTCGGTCGTGAGGGATGCCGAGCCGGTGCAGCGTCGGGAGATCCTCGGGGTTCTGCAGCAGTTCCAGATCCGAACACGTGGCCGCGACCCGCTCACATCCGTACACGACCATCCGCTTGGCCAGCCGGTCGTCGGGAAGCGCGTAGAGCCCATGGACGGTGTTGACCACCACCGGCACACCGGCGAGTCGGGCGGCCACCCGGCCGAGAAGCCCGGGCTTGGGGTTGTGGGTGTGCACGATGTCGGGTCGTAGCCGGCGAAACGCCCGTACCAGCTGCATCAATGCCCGGAGGTCGCGCCACGGAGAGACGGCGCGGCTGAGTGCGGGGATCTCGACATGCGGGATCCCCGCGGCGGTCAGCTCCCCGACGTGTGCACCAGCGGCCGACATGCCGACGACGTCGAAGCCCGCAGCTCGGAACGCGAGCAACTGGGGCTTGAGGAGCCAATCGAGGCTCATGTCGGTCGTGGTCAGGTGAACGACGCGGGGCCGGCTCATGCCGTCGCCTCCGCGTAGCGCCGACGATTGACCAGCCGACGAAGGTCGTCCTCGAGGCCCAGCCCACCCTCGAGCTTCCGCCGGAACCAGCGGTCCCCGTCGGTGGTCTGAACCGGGCTGCGAGCAAGCCGGTGCAGGTCGGCACCCGGCGGGTTCGCACGGGTTCCTGCCAAGGCCGCGGAGAGGAACCGCTCGCGAACCGCCCGGTCGGCGATCGGCGTCGGGGCGAGTGCCTTTGGGTACGCAAAGTGGTCGGCCGCGACACCGAGCCGGTCGTGGATCAGTCCGATGGACCGATCGAGTTCATCGGCGACTTCGGCGCGGGGTAGCCGATCGAGCAGGGCGTGGGAGTGCGTGTGGCTGCCGATGGTCACCAGCCCGGTGGCCAAAGCGGCCGAGAGCCCCAACCAGGAGGCCGGCCGGCCGTCATCCGGGAAGGGCTCGGCCTTCTCGATGTGTCGGGTGGCCAGGTAGAGGGTGGCGGGTATGCGGTGGCGGACGAGAACCGGCATGGCCTGGTCGACGAAGTCCGCAGTCCCGTCGTCGAAGGTCACGACGACGCGGCCACCCAGATCCTCTCCCTGCGAGAGACGACGAATGGCCTCGTCGATCGAGAGCACGCCGCCGGACTCGGCGAGCAGCTCCATCTGGGCATCGAAGGTGGGGGTGGGGAGATCCACACGGACGGGAGTTCGGCCACCGATGCGGTGATAGATGAGCACGACGAGACCGTCGACGGGCCGCCGCACCACGTCGAAGGCGGAGGCGGCGACCTTGAGCGCCGTCGGCATCATCTGCATGGCTAGTCCATCGGCACCACGGCGACGCTGCTGAGCCGTGGACCGCATCCCCGGCCCGGGCAACGGTGTTTTCTAGCCTGCCAACGTGATCGACTCGAGACCGGAGATCCGACGCGCCGAGCCCGGCGACCTTCCCGGAATCCTCGCTGTCGCAACCGCAGCGTTGGGCTGGGATCCCAAGGCCCCCAACGAGGTCTTCTTCCGCTGGAAGCACTTCGAGAACCCTGCCGGGGTATCGCCGATGTGGGTGGCGGTCGATCGGGGCGAGATCGTCGGCTTCCGGTCGATGCTGCGGTGGCGCTTCCGGAGTGGCCACCAGGAGCTCACGGCCGTGCGGGCCGTCGACACCGCGACCCACCCGAGTCACCATCGGCGTGGGATCTTCCGCTCCCTGACCATGCTCGCCGTCGACGAGTTGACCGCCGAGGGCATCGATTTCGTCTTCAACACACCCAATGACACCAGCCAACCCGGCTACCTCACCATGGGCTGGACCTCCGCCGGAAAGCTGCCGGCTCGCCTCTCGCTCGGCTCACCTGCTGCGTCCCCGCGACTGCTCGGCGCCCGAACCGCGGCAGAGAAGTGGAGCCTTCCGATCGGGGCGGGCGCGCCGATCGAGTCGGTGATCGACGACCTCACGAGCCTCGTACCCTCGCCGCCCACCCGTGCATTCTCCAGCATCCGATCACGCGACCACCTGCTGTGGCGGTACGGGTTGGACGCGTTGCACTACCGGGTGCTGAGAGACGACGAGGCGGCAGCCGTCATACGGCTCCGGCGCCGCGGACGGGCGACCGAGGCCGTGCTCGCCGAGCTGTTCGCCCCGGACCGACACTCGGCTCGTCGCCTGCTGAGGACGATTCGGAAGCTCCCGGATGTGGACTACGTCCTCGCCCTCGGAGGGGCGCCCCACCCCACGCCGCGCATGCTGCCGATCCCTGGACTCGGGCCCAACCTCACGCTCCGTGCGCTCACGCACGAGCCTCCCGCCGCGGACAGCCTCCAACTGGCCCTGGGCGACGTCGAGCTCTTCTGACCCGTCGGCCTCCCTCAGTCGGGGGCCGGTTCTGCCGATCTGGTACGGGAGTGAACGCAGTTCGGAGGACCCATGCACGTACTTGTCACCGGTGGCGCCGGTTTCATCGGCGCAAACCTGTGCCACAGCCTGGAACGGGTGGGCCACACGGTCACCGCGTTCGACGATCTCTCGACCGGTTTCGAGAAGAATCTGGACGGCACGGCGGCGGAGCTGATCGTGGGGAGCATCCTGGACCCCGACGAGCTGGCGGCCGCGTCCGAACAAGCTGACGCCATCGTCCACCTGGCGGCACGGCCATCGGTCCCCCGCTCGATCACCGACCCGGTGGCGAGCCATCTCTCGAACGCCACAGGAACGGTGAACGTACTGGAGGCAGCGCGCCGCGATGGCTCCCGCCATGTCATCACCGCTGGTTCCTCGTCGGTATACGGAGCGAACCCGATCCTGCCGAAACACACCGGGTTGGCGACCCGGCCGGTGAGCCCGTATGCGGCCAGCAAGCTCGCCGCCGAGGCCTACACGCTGGCATACGGCCACTCCTACGGACTGCCGACACTGTCGTTTCGGTTCTTCAACGTCTTCGGCCCGTTGCAGGCCGCCGGCCACGCCTACGCAGCGGTGGTTCCGGCCTTCGTCGATGCCGCGCTCCGTGGCCGACCGCTTCCCGTCCAGGGCGACGGGACCCAGAGCCGTGACTTCACCTTCGTCGACACCGTGACCGGGGTGATCACCGACGCCATCGACCGCCAGGTCACCTGCGACGACCCCGTCAACCTCGCCTACGGATCACGCACCGATCTCCTCGGTGTCATCGACCTCCTCCGTGGCCTGATCGACGGCGATATCGAGGTCCAGCACGGTCCGCCCCGGGCCGGTGACGTGCCCCACAGCCAAGCCGACGACAGCCAGGTTCGAGCCCTCTTCCCCGGCATCCAGCCAGTGGCTCTCGACATCGGGCTGAAGGCCACCGTCGACTGGATGCGGACGGTCATCTGACCGTGGACAGCCGGTGATGCACCCTCCTGGTCGCCCCTACCGGGGAAAGCGGACGCTGGACCTCGCGGTACTCGCGATCGCGACCCCGATCGCCGTCGTGATCGGCCTGGCCGCGGCGCTCGCCGTCCGCCTGACGTCTCGCGGTCCGGTCCTCTTCCGCCAGGAGCGGGTCGGGCGAGACGGCGAGCCATTCGTCGTCTTGAAGTTCCGCACGATGCTCGACGGCGACAACCCCATCATTCCTTCCGACGATCGGATCACCCGGACCGGACGGGTCCTGCGGCGGCTGTCACTCGACGAGCTCCCACAGCTCTTGAACGTCGCCCGCGGGGAGATGAGCATCGTCGGGCCCCGCCCGACCCTCGCCTACCAGGTCGAGCGTTGGACCCCGGAACAGCGACGACGCCTACTGGTCGCCCCCGGGCTCACCGGGTGGGCTCAGGTGAACGGCCGGAACGACCTCAGCTGGCCGCGCCGGATCGAGCTCGATCTCGACTACGTCGAGCGCCAGTCCCTGCGCTTCGACCTGCAGATCATCGCTCGTACGCTGTCGGTGATGTTGCGAGGTGACGGAGCCGGGGGAACCGCAGCCGACGATCCGATCGCCTCGGTCGAGCCCAACACCGGGGTCGTTCTCTCGTGACCCGCGACCTGGCGATCGTCGGAGCCGGTGGCCATGGCCGGGAGGCTCTCACCACCGCGCATCGCGCCCGCGAGGCCGGTCAATTCGAGGGTGAATGCCTGGTGTTCGACGACGCGGTCGAGCCTCACAACCGTGACCGCCTGGCCCGCTCGGGGCTGGAGGTCACGGGTTGCGTCGACGACCTGATCGCGGCCGGACTCGACCACGTCATCGCCGTGGGTGACCCGGAGATCCGTCGCCGGCTTGCGGAACGTATCGGGGAGCGGGCCCGCCCCGTCGTCCTTCGCGACCCTTCCGCGGTCGTCGGGAACGATGTCCGTCTCGGCCCCGGCGTGATGCTCTACGCCGCCAGCGTCTGCACGACCAACGTCCGGATCGGTGCGCACAGCCACCTCAACTGCGGTGTCGTCGTGTCGCACGACTGTGAGATCGAGGAGTTCGTCAGCCTCTCCCCCGGCGTACGACTGAACGGCGCCGTGACGGTCGGGGCCGGAGCCTTCCTCGGGACCGGCGCAATCGTGTTGCCCGGTCGGACGATCGGTCAGGGCGCAGTCGTGGGAGCCGGCGCCGTGGTGGTCGACGACGTCGCCTCGGGGACGACCGTCGTCGGGACACCGGCGCGACCGAAGACCTGACGGCTCGCCAGCACCGCCAGAGCTCCACAGCAGACACCCGCAGCCGCCAGACCGAGCACCAGGGGAAGTCGGCCCGGTCGGCCGACCGTACCGGCCGCGGCCGCCATGACCGGAAGAGCCACAAGGACGGCGGCGGGGGGTCCGACGATCTCGGATCGGATCAGCACGGCCGAACCCGCAACCACCGCCCCGAAGATGAGCGCCGATTCGGTGTCGGGAGCGGTCGCCCACACCGTGGCGAGGCAACCCACGGCCATGACCGCAAGCTCCCGGGTGCTGAGATCCACGCGGCGGAGGCCGAGCCACACCGCAGCTCCACTCACCAGGAGGATCAACCCGATCCAGCCGGGCGAGGGCCTATCGAGCGCACCCGTCAACCGTCCGGGATGCCTGATCTGGAACAGGGTGAATCCGGCTGCCACCACGGCGGAAGCCCAGAAGCGGGGTGCCGAGCGGAGAGAGAGACCGAGGGCCAGTCCGACGACCACTCCCCATGCGGCGTCGCTCGGATGGAGGGGGCCATCCGGGATCAGGGCCGCAAGGGAGTTCATCGCATCGGGGTCAGACGTGAAGCGGCCCTCGGGCCGGGCTCGCGCTCTTGCAGAGGCTGACGAGCATCGCTTTCAGGTCATCGGGGTCCTCGACCCCAAGTCCCTCCAGCCCGAGCGGCGACTGGGGCGGCACCTTGCAGTGGGAGATGAGCGGGTGGGCGTGTCGTTCGTCGAGCTCCGCCTGCCCGAGCAGGGCCTCGTGCAGCTTCTCGCCGGGACGGAGACCGGTGAAGACGATGTCGATCGGCCGATCGGACTGGGTGACCAGCCGCTCGGCGACGTCGATGATCCGCACCGGTTCGCCCATGTCGAGGACCAGCGCTTCGCCGTCGAGCCCGACCGCTCCCGCCTGGATCACCAGCTGGACTGCTTCGGTGACCGTCATGAAGTATCGGGTGACGTCCGGGTGGGTGACGGTCACGGGGCCACCATCGGCGATCTGGCGTTCGAAGGCCGTTTCCGAAGCGAACGCTCAGATAGGCGCCGGGTTCACGGGCAGCAAACCAGGACGTGAGCTGTTCGGCGATGCGCTTGGTGTAGCCGAGCACGCTGGTCGGGTCGGCCGCCTTGTCGGTAGAGATGTTGACGAACCGATCGACACCGGCCGAAGCCGAAGCTTCGAGCACGTTGAGGGTTCCGTGGACGTTGGTCTTGACGGCCTCGGCGGGATGGAGTTCGAGCAGAGGGAGGTGCTTGAGCGCCGCGGTGTGGAACACCACGTGGGGGCGGTGCCGCGTGAACACCTCCTGCATGCGTTTGCGATCGCGTATGTCGGCGACGACGAGGTACTCCGAGTCGAGAAGGGCGCGGCCTTCGATGGCCATCTGAACGGCGTGCAGGGCCGATTCGTCCCGGTCGACCATGATGAGGGCCTCGGGGCCGAACCGGTGGAGCTGGCGGCAGAGTTCGGACCCGATCGATCCGCCGGCACTGGTGACGAGCACCCGCCGACCGGTGATGTAGTCCGAGATCGCCTCGATGTCGGTGTCGATCTGGTGACGGCCGAGGAGGTCGGCCTCGGTGAGGGGCCGGACGTCGTCGGCCCCCACGTGTCCGTCGATCAGCTCGGCGACCGGCGGGACGATCCGGATGGGGATGTCCGCTTCGAGGGCTCGAGCGGACAGCTCGCGCAACGACTCACTCGAGATCGAGGGCGCCGCGACGACGAGCATCTCCGCCCCGACCTTGCGGGCTGCGGACACGATCTGATCGCGGTTGCCCAGGACGGGGACTCCGCGGACGCGGAGGTTGCGCTTGTCCGGATCGTCGTCGACGAACCCCAGCGGGTCGAATCGCCCGGCGGGATCCGTCTGCATCGAGCTGACGACCTGGCGGCCACCGTCACCGGCGCCGAAGACGAGGACCGGCGTGCCCTCCTGCTTCGACCTTCGCATGTGGCGTAGGAGAAGGACCCGTTCCGCGAATCGGGCCGCGCCGGCCCCGCAGAACGCGATGGGAGCCGCCGCCACCGCCACACTCGCGGGGACGAGGCGGGGAGCGCCGAACGACTCGTTCGCGATGACCAGCACCACGCAGGTGATCGCTACCGCCTGGCTGAGGGCCAGCCCCTCGTCGAGGCTGCCCCGATACCAGCGGCCGGCATAGAGACCGAGTCGGGAGCCGACGACGATCATCGCGGCGACCGCGACCGCCATGGCGGGGGTGGGTCGCCAGGCGGACCACTCAGAGAGGTCGAAGTCGAAGCGCAGCGCCATCGCGGCGAGCACTCCGAGTGCCCAGGCCAGCGCATCGATCCCGAGGAGCACCGCACCCGGGATCCGGAGCCGACGCTCCCTCCCCCAGATCGGTTTCTCGCTCAGCAGTCGCATCGGCCAGCGCTCCTTTGGTCGGCCTCCACCGCCGCTATCGGCATGTTTTGTACGGTTGTGAGCCATCGAGACGACCGCCCCCATCCGTTCGCGCGCTCGTCGAACCGGCCGCGACGAGCGCCATGCCGTCGTACTCATCGCGGTCGCCGGCGGAACCGCAGCCACCTTCGGTGGCGCTTCACCGACCGCGGTCGCGCCAGTGGATTGGATCTACGTCGCAACCGTGGGCAGCATGCTCGGTCTCGCCGGCGGTCGGGCCCGCCGGTTGTCGTGGCTCGCCAGCGGGCTGATCGCGCTCTGGATGACACCACAGACCGCCGGCAGGTTGGTCGCGATCGCCGCGCTCGGGATTGCGATCTGGGGCGCCCTGACCATCCGCCGCCGGTGGGCTGGGGCTCTGATCGGCGCCCTGCTCGCCTGGGTCCTCGGTGACCTCGGAGCCGGACCGTTCCACGGCGCCACGACCGTGTACGCGGCCCTTGCCGCCCTTCCGATGGTGGTGAGTGCCGCGGTGCGGCTTCCGACCGGACGGCTGCGGGTCGTCGGCGCCGTGGTCTCGACCGCGGGAGCCATGGCGATCCTGGCCACGATGGTCTTCGGTCTGGCCGGGCTGCTGGCGACCGGCGACGTGTCCAACGGCATCGAGCACGCACAGGCGGCCTTCGACGAGGCTTCGCAGGGCAACGAGGATCTCGCGGCCGACGAGTTCGAAGCCTCCGGCGCGGCGTTCGACCAGGCCCGCGACAAGATCGGTGGATTCTGGACCCTCCCGGCGCGGCTGGTGCCGGTGGTCGGCCAGCACGTCCGGGCCGTGCAGGTCGTGGCGAGCGAGGGGGTGAGCCTCGCCGACACGGCTGCCGAGACCACCCGCGCCGTCGACCCTGACGCGGCACGACTGGTGGGTGGTGGTCTGGACCTGGACTTCATCGACGAACTCGCGCCCGTCTTGGCGCGGGCCGAACTGGCCATCGACCGCGCCAGGGAACGGATCGGTGAGGTCGAAGATCCCTGGCTGATCGATGCGGTGGCCTCCCGACTCGATGAGCTGATGGCCGAACTCGACGCCGCCGCCCCCGCAGCGGAGACCGCGGCGCTCGCGGCCGCGGAAGTGCCAGGCATGCTCGGCGCCGGCGGACCGGTGGACTGGCTCGTGTTGATGACCACACCCGCAGAGGCTCGGGGCCTCGGAGGCCTCGTCGGCAACTGGGTCCTCGTCCGAGCCGATGACGGGCGGCTCGAGATCGCCGACGCCGGTCGCAATGAGGACCTGAACCGGGTGCTACGCGACGTCGAAGCGGAGCTGCGCGGCCCGCAGCAGTACATCGACCGTTGGGGCACCTACACGCCGGAGGTCTTCTTTCAGGATGTCACGCTCGCGCCGGATCTCCCCTCGGTTGCAGCGGTGGCCGCCGATCTGTATGAACAGGCCACCGCCAGCGCAGTCGACGGCGTCATCACTCTCGACCCGTTCGCGGTCGCCGCGCTGCTCGACATCGCAGGTCCGGTGCAGGTGGGCGACACCCGACTCACCTCCGATTCAGTCGTGGACTTCCTGCTCGTCGGTCAGTACACCGAGTACGAAGACGACGAGCTCGGCCGGGTGGCTGCGCTGAGCGCTCTGGTGGCCGCGACCTTCGACGTCTTCACCGGCGGCGACCTTCCTGGTCCCCGGGGGCTCGCCGCCACCATCGGCCCGGTGATCGACGCCGACCGTCTCGGCGTGTGGTGGGCGGCGGGAGGGGATCCCGCTCGGCTCATCGACAGCGCCGGGCTCGACGGCGCGTTCCCGGGCTCGGATTCCGACGACCTCTTCGCGCTGGTCCACCAGAACAGTGGCCAGAACAAGATCGACGTCTACCTGGAGCGATCGATCTCCTATGAGATCGAGGTCGACGGTGGCCGAGCGGATGCCCATGCCCGCATCGAGCTCTTCAATCGAGCACCGGAGTCCGGGCTGCCCCTGACCGTCATAGGGAGCAACGACCAGGGGCTCCCTCCCGGGACCAACGCGGCGCTCGTCTCGGTCCATACCGCACTCGACGTCGTGCAGGTGCGGGTCGACGGCGAGCCGGTGCCCATCAGGCGCGCCGCCGCGTTCGGCAACGAAGCCGCCACCTTCGAGGTCGAGATCGGATCCGGAGAAACGGTCGTGATCGATGTCGAGCTCGTCGGCACCCTCCCCACCGATGGCCGGCCCGGCTACCGGCTCGCACTCCCGAACCAGCCGCTCGTCGACGACGACACGGTGAGCGTCGTGGTGACGATCGATGGCAAGCGCCATGAGCTACTGAGGGAGCACCGACTCGTGGAGGACATCGTCGTCGACACCGGCTGAGGCGACGCCGGGACAGTCCTGACCTCCGTCGGGTTGGAGTTCACTCAAAGCGTCGGTCTCGGTGCCGATCCAGATGGTGGACCCTTGCGTCCGCTCCCTCGTCATGCGCACCATCCTCCGACTCCGGTTCCGACCGTCGCTTCGACGGACCTCGAGCGCTTGGCGCGCGCTCGTCGCGTGCGCTCCTCTCGCCCTTGCGATGGTGATTCTGGGCGCAGGTCCCGCCGGGGCACAGTACGGCGGTGGAATCCAGGTGTTCGTCGATCCCGTCCGCGTGCCGATCGATCAGACATTCGACGTGTTCGGGCGGGACTGCGCGCCCGGTTCGACGGTGGTGATCTCCATCGATGGGGTGCCCGGCACGATCGGCACCACGACGGCGACCGCCGGAGGGTTCTTCTCCATCCAGGATCTCCCGCTCCCGGACGGCCTCTCGGCCGGGACCGATCACGACGTCAGAGCGACCTGTGACGCCCAGACCGCCACGGCCATGATCACCCTCGTGTGTCCGAGTGGCGATGACCCCGTCGACGGGTCCTGTGAGGATGGGAGCGGAGGAATCGTGGGCGGGCCCGGGCCGACCACGACCACGACGACGCCGGGGGGAGCCACCACCACGGTGCCGGCCGGGGGCGGAGGCACCTCGGGCGGAGGCACATCGGGTGGAGGCAGCGGCGGACTCGCGGTCACCGGTGCCACCTTCGTCGAACAGATCGCCCAGGTCGGCGTCACCCTGTTCGGGGCCGGCGTGATGTTGGTGATGATCGCCAGGCGCCGCCGCGAGGAAGCCCTGGTACTCGAGACCGGCTGATCGTCAGCGGCGCCGGCGGCTCCGGCGGATCGCCCATCCGAGCGCCTCGCTGAGAACGGCGCCGGCGACGGCGGAGATCACGATCACCATCCACACCGGGGCCGACCCGTCGAACATCAACCACGACACCGGAGCGTCATCGGTGTTCTGGACGATGAAGGCGGCCATCCCGACGGCGACGACCGCGACGAACACCAGCTTGACGGGACTCGGTCCGCGACCTCCCGATTCCTCGATCAGTTCCTCGTCGCTCATGGGAGTCCCCCTGCCGGTGTTCGTACCTACCGTCGCCCGGATGGTAACCCCTCGACGCTGTCCGGTCCTCGGCCGATCGTGACAGGCTGGTGTGGTGCGAGTTCTCATCAGCGGTTCGACGGGCCTCATCGGTACTGCCCTGATCCATACGCTCGAGGCTGCCGGGCATCAGCCGGTCCGCCTCGTCCGATCCGACCCACCGGATCATCGGGACTCGGTCAACTGGGATCCCGACGCGGGCGAGATCGGCCGATCTGAGCTGGACGGCATCGATGCAGTGGTCCATCTCGCCGGCGAGGGCATCGCCACCCGACGATGGACCGAGGCGCAGAAGGCGCGCATCCTGGACTCCCGGGTGCGCGGCACAACGCTGCTTGCCGAAACCGTCGCCGCGATGGATCGACCACCGGAGGTGTTCGTGTCCGGGTCGGCGATCGGCTTCTACGGCGATCGCGGCGAGGAACGGCTCACCGAGCAGAGCAGTCCCGGCGACGACTTCGTCTCCGGTGTCGCCACGGCGTGGGAAGCAGCAACCGATCCGCTGCAAGACTCCCCCACCCGTGTCGTTCATGCCCGCACGGGTGTCGTGTTGTCGACTTCTGGCGGTGTGCTCGCCCCACAGCTCCTCCCGTTCAAGCTCGGCCTGGGCGGCCCGATCGGCTCGGGGCGCCAGTGGCTCAGCTGGATCTCGATCGACGACGCCACCCGGGCGATCCTGTGGGTCCTCGACGCCGGGGTGACCGGACCGGTCAACCTCACCGCGCCCAACCCGGTGACCAACCGCGAGTTCGCCAAGACCTTGGGACGGGTGCTGCGCCGACCCGCCGTCCTCCCGACACCCCGCCCACTCCTGTGGCTGCGGTTCGGGCGTGAGCTCACGACGACCCTGATGGAGTCGAGCGCGCATGTGTCACCGGCGGCTCTCCTCGGCGCCGGGTACGAGTTCCAGCACCCGTCATTGGAGGGCGCGCTGCGAGCGGTTCTCGGCCGCCCCTGACGGCCGGCCGACGGACCTCAGACGTCGACGATCCAGACGTCGTCGGGCAGATCACGCTCGAGCGCGGACACGAGCTTGCCCACCCGTTGGTCGTCTCCGTCCCAGACCACCACCGCCTCATCGGCGACCTTTCGCAGCCACCCGTTGCGGCGATCCAACGCCTGCCCGGCTGCCCGCGGCGAATCGGGCTCCTTCTTCTCGAGGCGGACCACCGCGTCCGCGCCCTCCAGCAACTCCTCGAACCGCCGCCGCGCCGCAGCGGGCCACTTGGCATCGGGGTCGGGGTACGGCAGAACCGCCACGTAGGGAACCGACGCGGACGCCGCGGCTTCCGCCGCGATGGTCTCGGCTCCCAGCCTGAGGCCGGTCAGGACGACCAGGCCGGGGGCGATGGCTGCCTTGGCCCGCAGGATCTCCTCCACCCGACGCAGCACCTCACGACGGGTCGGGTTGTCCTCGTAGCCGCCGAGCCCGGGGGGCTGCATGCCGCTGATCAGAACCGCCGGGCCCTCCGGCCGCCAAGCGGAGCTGTAGATGCCGTCCGGGCCCGGTGAGGCCTTTCGCGGCGGGGTGACGGTGCCGCCGTTGCCGACCGGGCCATGGTCGTCGGGTTCACCGAGATCAGTGGGGATCCCGACCCCCTCCCGACTGGCCTGAGAGCGTGCCGCGTCCACCGCGAGGCGATCCGCGAGGTCGTTCCATTCGTCGCCGGCGTGTCCCTTCACCCACGTGAAGGTGAGGTCGTCCGCTCGCGATCGATAGATCTCGATGAGGGGTTCCCAGAGGTCCCGATTCGCCACCGGTTCCTTCTTCGAGTTCCTCCAGCCCCGGGCGAGCCAGCCCTCCCACCAACCGTCCCGAAAGCAGTTGACGACATAGGTGGAGTCAGAGACGATTTCGACCACACCGTCGATGGAGCGGAGAGCGTCGAGAACGGCCATCAGTTCCATCCGCTGGTTGGTCGTGTCGGGGTCGGCCCCGCTCGCCCACCGGCCGCCCGGGACGATCCACCCCCAGCCGCCCGGCCCCGGGTTTCCACTGCATGCGCCATCGGTGTAGACGACCGTCGGATCCTGCCCCACCGCGTGACCCTACCGCCTCCGATTCCGCCCCCGAACGGAGTCCGAGTCGGCCCTTCCGAGCTCGGTCAGGTCCCGAGAAGGGGACGCCCGTCGCGCGAAAACGCCGAATCTTCTGGTTTTCCTGAAAAGATGGCCGACATGATCGACCATTTCTCGCGGCAGCTCCCCGACATCGATCCCACTGAGACCAAGGAGTGGATCGATTCGCTCGATGCGGTCGTCGCAGCTCAGGGCGGGGCTCGAGCCCACTACATCGTGGCGAAGCTGCTGGAACGGTCCAACGAACTCAATGTCGGCGTGCCCCCGACGACGTCCACGCCGTACATCAACACGATCCCCGCCGAGGAGCAGCCGTTCTTCCCCGGCAACGAGGACATCGAACGCCGGATCCGCGCCTACATCCGCTGGAACGCAGCCGCGATGGTCATCCGCGCCAACAAGGTGGCGGACGGGATCGGCGGCCACCTGTCGACGTTCGCGTCGAGCGCGTCGCTCTACGAGGTGGGCTTCAACCACTTCTTCCGAGGCAAGGAGGCCGGCCTGGCCGGCGACCACGTCTACTTCCAGGGACACGCTGCGCCTGGGGTCTACGCCCGGGCGTTCCTGGAGGGCCGCCTCACCCAGGATCACCTCGACAACTTCCGGATGGAGATCGGCGGTCGGGGCCTGTCCAGCTACCCCCATCCCCGCCTGATGCCGGACTTCTGGGAGTTCCCCACCGTGTCGATGGGGTTGGGACCGATCAACTCGATCTACCACGCCCGCTTCAACAAGTACCTTCACCAACGTCACATCGAAGACACCTCCCAGAGCAACATCTGGTCGTTCCTCGGAGACGGTGAGTGCGACGAGCCGGAGACGCTCGGCGCCATCTCGTTGGCCGGCCGGTCCGACCTGGACAACCTCAAGTGGGTGATCAACTGCAATCTCCAGCGTCTCGACGGACCGGTTCGAGGCAACGGGAAGATCATCCAGGAGCTCGAGGGTGTCTTCCGCGGGGCGGGCTGGAACGTGATCAAGGTCATCTGGGGCACCCGCTGGGACGAGCTGCTCCACCGTGATCTCGACGGCGTCCTCGTCAACAAGATGGGCCAGACCGTCGACGGCGAGTACCAGCGATACGCCACCGAGGACGGGGGCTACATCCGGGAGCATTTCTTCGGCCCCGACCCTCGACTGCGCAAACTCGTCGAACACCTGACCGACGAGGAGATCGAGGAACTGCCCCGAGGCGGGCACGACTACCAGAAGGTCTACGCAGCCTTCAAGGCCGCCAGCGAGGTCAAGGACCAGCCGACGGTGATCCTGGCCAAGACGGTCAAGGGCTGGACACTCGGAGAAGGCTTCGAGGGCCGCAACGCCACCCACCAGATCAAGAAGATGACCAAGCCGCAGCTCGTGGAGCTGCGCCAACGGCTGCACATGGAGGAAGAGATCCCGGAGGAATCGCTCGAGGACGGGATTCCCCCCTACTACCGCCCCGCACCGGACTCCGAGCTGTACCAGTACATGATGGATCGCCGTCGGGCCCTCGACGGCGCCGTGCCCACCCGGGTCATCCGCGACCGACGGCCGATCAAGGCTCCCGCGGCCACGCCGTTCCTCGACCTCCAGAAGGGATCGGCCGGCCGCGAAGTCTCGACGACGATGGCGTTCACCGCCCTGCTGCGGGATCTGCTCCGCGACCAGATGTTCGGCGAGCGGGTCGTCCCGATCGTGCCGGACGAAGCGCGCACGTTCGGCATGGATTCGCTGTTCCGCGAGTTCAAGATCTACGCGCCCCGAGGTCAGCTGTACGAGCCGGTGGACCACGACCTCCTGTTGTCGTACACCGAGAGCAGCGACGGCCAGATCCTCGAGGAGGGGATCACCGAATGCGGGTCGACTGCGTCATGGATCGCAGCGGGAACGTCGTACGCGAACACCGGCGTGCCGATGGTGCCCTTCTACACGTTCTATTCGATGTTCGGGTTCCAGCGGGTCGGCGACTCACTGTGGGCTGCGGCCGACGCACGGGCGAGAGGCTTCCTCCTCGGCGCCACGGCGGGTCGTACGACTCTCATGGGTGAAGGCCTGCAGCACCAGGACGGACACAGCCAGATCCTGGCTTCCACCGTCCCCGCCTGTGAGGCCTACGACCCGGCCTTCGCCTACGAACTCGGGGCCATCATCGAGGACGGTCTCGAGCGCATGTACCCCGACCGGGCTGCCGACGGCGAGGACGTCTTCTACTACATCAGCATCTACAACGAGAACTACGAACAGCCGGCCCGGCCCGACCATGTGGACACGACCGACATCACCTCCGGTCTCTACAAGTACGACGACGGTCCGGCCAACGCCGACACGCTCGGTCGCAAGGCGACGGTGCTGTTCTCCGGCCCCGCCGTGAACGCGGCACTGGAGGCCCAGAGGCTCCTGGCGGAGCACCACGACGTGGCTGCGGAGCTCTGGAGCGCCACGTCGTACAAGCGGCTCCGTTCTGACGCGCTCGACTGTGAGCGGCGCAACCGGCTCAACCCGGCAAGTGAGCCGCTCGTCCCGCTCGTCACCCGCAAGCTGGCAGACAGCGACGGACCGATCGTCGCGGTGTCCGACTGGATGACCCTGGTCCCCGATCAGGTGGCCCGGTGGACGCCGCGCCCGCTCCACGTCCTCGGCACCGACGGGTTCGGCCGCTCGGACACGCGAGAGGCGCTGCGACGTTTCTTCGAGGTCGATGCCGCCCACCTCGTGGTCGCGATCCTCTCGGCTCTGGCCGAAGAGGGGGCGGCGACGACCGAGGAGGTCCAGGCCGCGATCGAACGCTATGGCATCGATCCGAACCGGCCCGACCCGGCCCACCCCGATACCGGTTCGTGAGCCGTATGGAGGCCGGCACCCTCTACATCACCGGTGATGCCGAAGCCGACCAGCTCCTCAACACCGACCCTCTCGCCCTGCTGATCGGGATGCTCCTGGACCAGCAGGTCCCGATGGAGTGGGCGTTCAACGGGCCGGCCCGTCTCCGGGAGCGCCTCGGCGCGGATCTCGATGCCGCCGACATCGCGGCGATGGATCCCGACGATTTCGGCGAGCTGGTTCGTCGAAAGCCGGCGCTGCATCGGTTCCCCGGATCGATGGCCGGACGGATCCAGCAGCTGTGTCAGACTTTGGTCGACCATTACGGCGGTGACGCTGAGCCCGTGTGGCGCGACGCCGATGACGGGGCCCATCTCCTCGACCGGCTCCGTGCCCTCCCGGGCTACGGCGACGAAAAGGCCCGCATCTTCGTGGCGATCCTGGCGAAGCGCTTCGGCTACCGCCCCGAGGGCTGGGAGGAAGCGGCGGGCCCGTTCGCCGACGACACTCCCCGAAGCGTGGCTGACATCCACGACGAGGATTCGCTCGCCACGGTCCGCGCCTGGAAGAAGCAGCAGAAGGCCAAGGGCAAGTCAAAGGCCGACTGAGCCTCCACCGGGCACGCGAAGTGTTCAGGTTGCGGCGCTGGCTTCGCGGAGGAGTCGCGTGCGCTGGCGCTCGAGCCATCCGAGGAGGATCGAGATGGCACGCGGGTCATGCCGGAGGTGGTGTCCGGCACCATGCACGATTCGGAGATCGGCGGCGCCATGAGCGTCGGCGACGGCTCGCGCATCGAAGACCGGCACGTTCTCGTCGTCGCTGCCATGGATGACCAGGAGATCGCGTGGGGCGAGCCGGGCTGCTGCGTCCGCGGCGCGTACCGTCCGCAATCCGGCCGACCAGGTGTCGAAGGACGTCGGGTACTCCGGATCACGGATCAATCCCATTTCGCGAGCCAGAAGCAGGAGCTTGCGGGGGTTGCGGGCCCAGTCCTCGAAGTCGGCCGGTGATGCCACGGCCGCCACGCCTCTGATCTCCGGGCTCGATGCCGCGGCTTCGACCGCGAGCGAACCGCCGGTCCCGAAACCGATCAACCAGATGCCGTCGACCGGCACGGACTCCTTGAGGTGCGCCACTGCGCCCTGGAGGTCGCGAAGCCATCCGGGCAGCGAGAAGTCGCCTCCGCTCGCGGCGATGCCGCGACTCGAGTACGCGAGGGCGGCCCATCCGAGTTCCGTCGCGATCCGGTCCGCGAACTCCGGGAAGCTCGCGGTGGAATTGATCCCACCGCCGGCTTCGGCAGGGAACCCGTGGGCGATGACGACGCCGGGCTGCGCCTGAGGATGCAGCTGAACCGGACGGGAGAGATGGGCCGTGAGCTCGATGCCGTCGACCGTGAAACGGCGGTCCACCCGGGTCAGATCTCCCGGAGTCGGTAGCCGCGGTTGCGGGCCTCGGCGAGCGTGTCGGGGCCGAACGTCTGCCCGTGGGGGCTCGACGCCAACTCCTCGATCACCTCTGCGTCGGTGACTTCATCGAGGTCGTAGACGACCTGGATGCGTTTGTCGCCGAGGTAGCGGAAGTGTTCATAGCGGCTCGGTCGTTCCATGTCGGTGAGGCTACTGGTTTCGTTCCCGAGCGCGGAACGACCCCGGCACAGATGCGCCGGGGCCGTTCACTCGGGTTGCTGGAGACCCGCGAGGGCGTTGAGATGCCGGGTGTGACGACGCCCGACCGCCGGATTCGCGAGGGTGAGTGGCTTGAATTCGCCAGATAGTCCAGCAGGCCTGCGCTAGCGGCCAGCCACCTCCAAGGTCACGGAATTATTGGCTATCAGCTGGACCACCTCCTCTCTCTTGGTCCAACCAGTGAAGCACATCGGTCGGGCCAGTGGGAGCGGTTTCTCGCGTCGGCGTCACTCGGGGTCGGAGACCGCGTCGCCGACCGCGCCGATCGCGGCCAGATACCGCATCTGGAGATCGAGTACACAGACGACGTCGACCGCGTCCACCGCGAGCTCCGGGTTCCGTTCGGCCTCGGCGAGGGATCGGGCGACCACTGCGTCGACCGCCGCCTCCTCGACCGCCACCGCGCCCTCTCGGGCGACATCCTGACCGGCCAACTCCTCTCCGTGGGGGGAGGACACGCCGACTTCACCGAACCAGTCGAGATGCCATCCCACGATCCGGCCGACGTCTTCGTAACTGAGCCGAGCGGTCACCTCGTCAGGCAAGCGATCCGCGATCCAATCGACCGCGGCGCCCACATCGAACACCGCGGGAGGGTGCTCCTGTTCGAGCTGGCCCACCACCTGGCCGAGCGCAACGAAGGCGATGATCACCACGATCGCCGCGCCCAAAACGAAGAACAGCCAGACCATACGCCAAGGCTACGAGATGTTTCGCTGGTGCCAGGCACCCGAAACACCCTCGCTCGTCACCTTTCTGCGCCGGCTCCGCCGGCTGTCGGTATCTGAGCCTCCGGCTCAGATACCGATCCGCTGGGCGAGGAGTTCGCGGTGGTAGGTCGGATCGCCGAACAGGAGCTCGGAGCTCTTGGCCCGCTTGAAGTAGAGGTGGGCCGGGTGCTCCCAGGTGAAGCCGATGCCGCCGTGGATCTGGATGTTCTCGGCCGCGGCGTGGAAGTAGGCCTCAGAGCAGTAGCTCTTCGCCAGCGAGGCCACCTGCGGCAGCTCGTCGTTCATCTCCGATACACACCAGCCTGCGTAGTAGGCGGCGGACTTGGCCGACTCGACCTCGAGCAGCATGTCGGCACACTTGTGCTTGATCGCCTGGAACGAGCCGATCGGACGGCCGAACTGCACGCGTACCTTGGCGTACTCGACCGACATGTCGAGACACATCTGGGCGCCGCCGACCTGCTCGGCCGCCAACGCGACCGCCGCGAGATCCAGCACGGTTTCGAGCGTGCCCCAGCCGCCACCATCGGTACCGATGAGCGAGCCGGACGCACCGTCGAGCTCCACCTTCGACTGCTTGCGGGTCTGGTCCATGGTGGACAGAGCCGTGCAGGTGACGCCGCCCGAAGACGGGTCGACTGCGAACAGCGACACACCGGCATCGGTGCGGGCCGCGACGATCAACAGGTTCGCGGTGTGACCGTCGAGCACGTACATCTTGGTGCCGCTGATCGACCAGCCGTCGCCGTCCTGGCTGGCCTGAGCGGTGATGCCAGCCTCGTCCCAGCGACCGTTCTCCTCGGTGAATGCCAATGCGGCGCGGGTCTCACCCGCGGCGATACCGGGAAGATGAGCGTTCTTGGCGTCCTCGTCACCGCTGTGCAGCAGGGCGTTCGCGGCGAGCACGCAGGACGAGAAGTAGGGAGCGCAGAGCAGGGCACGACCCATCTCCTCGAGCACGACCGTCTGTTCGACCGCACCGAATCCCTGGCCGCCGTACTCCTCGGGGATGGCGAGGGCCTGCAGGCCCATCTGCTCGGCCATCTGGTTCCAGACGGCTTCGTCATAGCCCTGCTCGGTGTCCATCTGCTCGCGGACCGCGGCTTCCGAGGACTTGTCCTCGAGGAAGGAGCGCACGAACTCGCGCAGCTGGTCCTGTTCTTCGGTGAAGGCAAAGTTCATGGGCCGGACCGTACCCATGCTGTCCGCCCTCGACAAGTCCAGCGAGGTACACCGGTGTACACTTCCAGGATGCGACCTATGGCGGATGACAGTGAGTCACCGGGGGCGACCCATCTGGGTGTGCGCGACCTCCGTGCGGACCTCGCAACCCACGTCCGGAGGGCGAGCACCGGGGAGCGCCTCATCGTCACTGTGGACGGCCGACCGGCGGCTCAGCTCGCGCCCATCAGCCCGAGCGGGGCGCCGGACCTCGATGATCTCGCCGCGGCCGGCCTGATCCGACTCCCGCTACGAGACGACCGCCCGGGGCCGCCCGGCGATCTCCCGATGCTGCCGATCGACATCACCCCCGATGCGGTGCTGGCCGACCTGCGAGGTGACCCACCCCGCCGCCGTGGGGACCTCCGTTGATCCTCGCCCTCGATCCGAGCGCCCTGATCCAGCGCTACACCGGCGGGCCGCACTCGGCCGAGGTCAATCAGTCCATGGCCGACGTCGACACGTGGGCGCTCTCCGACCTCGCCCGGGCGGAACTGCTGATGGCACTGCACAGGATC
>CAYFLT010000033.1:3756-10877 GCA_964344055.1 uncultured Candidatus Nemicrothrix sp. | reverse complement strand
CCCCCGACCCACGCACCGCCGCCGATCTCACCGCAGCAGCCCGCGCCGACATCGACGCCATGGTGGTGGTCCCGATCGACGACCGATGCCTGGGCCGATCCATCGAGCTCGGCACCCTCTACGGACTCCGCACTGCCGACGCCGTGCATCTCGCCGCCATCGACCGCCTGCCCCGGCCACTGCGGTTCGCCACGCTCGACGCCCGCCAGATCCCGGCGGCGGTCGCTCTCGCCTTCGAAGTCGTCACCCCCGTCTCGCCCTGAGCGAGCGCAAACCCCAGCCCATCGACAATCCAAGCAGCGACACGTGACGCCGTGCGCGGTACCTTCACACCCCATGGGTGATGTATGGGAATGGCGGCCCGACCTCGGCGGAACCGCGAAGGACAAGTTCGGGCAGGCGTGGAAATGGATCGCGATATACGGAGCAGTGCTCTTCGTGCTCGTGGCCGTCTTTCAGCCGAGCGATGTCGGGATCGGCCAGCGAGTACTGAGCGCCAGCTTCCTGCCGGTGTTCATGGCGGCCATCCTGGGTGGACCCTGGCTCTGGTACCGCCGGTGGGGAGGTCGTACCCGGCTCTGGGTCGACGAACAGGGCATCTTTCGTGCCGCCGGCGCAACCGCCTTCGGTGGTCCACTGGAGCTCGACCTCGAGTGGGCGGACTCGGTGGAGGTGGAGCTGGCCTCCCGCACGGCCACCTCGAACGTCGGCGGCGGTGGTCCCGCGATGAACGTCAAACGCAGGACCACCGAGTTGAGGATCACACGGTGGAGCGAGAACCCCGAGGCGAAGGCACCCCGCTACCTCGGCGCGGCGATCGAGCTCCAACTCGGCGTGCCCAATGGCATCCTCTCGCTGTTTCCGAAGATCGAGCCCCAGCTGCTCGATGAGGCCGAACGCGAGCAGATCCGGGCGGACATCGCCGGCCTGATCGACCGATTCAGCGCGGGGAGGCCGGAGTGGGTGAGCGATGAGGTCTGAGCCCCCGTGGACCGGTGACGTCGTCGGCCTGGTGCAAGCCTTCCGCGCCGGTGACCGGCACCCGACGGAGGAACTCGAGGCCACCCTCGCGGCCGTCGAGGCCAGCGACCTGAACGCGGTGTGTCACATCGATGCAGACGCGGCGATGGACGGCGCCCGCACCGCCGACGTCTCGTTGCCCTACGGCGGGGTGCCGCTGGCAGTGAAGGAATTGCTCGCCGTGGCCGAGTGGCCGGCAAGTCAGGCATCGGTACCGCTCGCCGACAGGGTGTTCGACGAGGACAGCGTGTCCGTCGAGCGGCTGAAGCTGGCGGGAGCGATTGCCGCGGTCCAGACGACATCCAGCGAGTTCGGCGGCGTGAACCAGACCTTCACGAAGTTGCACGGCGCCACCCGCAACCCCTGGAACCCCGCCCGGACTCCTGGTGGTAGCTCGGGCGGCTCCGCGGCTGGAGTGGCCGGTGGCCTCTTCGCGCTCGCCACCGCCAGCGATGGCGGCGGGTCGATCCGCATCCCCGCCGGATTCTGCGGGCTCGTCGGCCTGAAGTCGACCTACGGGCGGATCCCTCGCGGCCCGGGGATCAACCTCGGCAACGCAACCTCGGTCGAGGGCACCGTGAGCCGCAGTGTGCGAGACACCGCCCGGTATCTCGATGTCACCAACGGCTTCGACCGACGGGACCCCAAGTCACTCCCTCGGGTGGACGGATACGAAGCCGCACTCGGAACCCACCGGGAGGAGATCCGCGGCCTCCGCGCCGCGATCGTGCCCGACCTCGGAGGGGCGGTCGTCGGCCCTGAGACCGAGGAGTTGGTACACGCCGCGGCCGAGGAGCTGATCCAGGCCGCCGGTATGAAACGAGTGGACCTCGACATCCGTCTCCCGAACGTCATGGGTGCCTGGGGGCTGACCGGTTCGATCGGCACCCGGATGGCCCTCGGTGACCGCTGGCCCGAGTGCGCACCCGAGCTCACCGGGGCGATGCGGGCAGGCGTCCGCTCGGCCGAGGAGCACATCAGCCTCGATGCGATGGTCATGGCGGAGTCCCGCCGGGTCGAGCTCGACCGGGCGATGGGGGCGATGTTCGCGGACGTCGACGTGGTCCTGGCGGCGACCAATCCGGCCACGGCGTTCGGCGCCGACGGTCACCTCCCATCCGAATTCGAGGGCCGCGAGTCCACCCCTGCGAACAACGGCGCGCTCACCGCGCCCTCCAACATCTTCGGCAACCCGGCGGTCTCGCTTCCGGCGGGGCTGGCCAGCGACGGCCTGCCCGTGGGGTTGCAGGTTCTCGCTGTCCATCACCGCGAGGACCTCCTCCTCGATCTGGCGCTCACGTGGGAGCGCCATCGCCCGTGGGAATTACCACTACCGGCGTAGTACAAACCCTCGACGGGCTCCTAGAATCACCACCATGTCCGATGCGCCGCTCTTCGAGATCGACGGCCTCCACGCATCCACAGCCGACGACGGTGTCGAGATCCTTCGAGGCATCGATCTCACGGTGGGAGCGGGCGAGGTTCACGCCCTGATGGGCCCGAACGGCAGTGGGAAATCGACGCTGGCCAACGTGCTGCTCGGCAGTCCGGAGTACGACGTAGCTGCCGGGACCATCCGATTCCGGGGAGAAGACGTCACCGAGTGGCCGGCCGACGTGCGCGGCAAGGCCGGCATGTTCCTGGCCTTCCAGTACCCCCAGGAGATCCCCGGCGTCTCGGTGATCAATTTCCTTCGCCAGGCACTCTCCGCCCGCAAGGGAATCGATCTGTCGGTCCTCGAGCTGCGCCTGGCCATCATGGAATGGATGGAGCGCCTCGAGATGGATCCCGGTTTCGCCGACCGCTATCTCAACGAGGGCTTCTCGGGCGGCGAGAAGAAGCGCAACGAGATCCTCCAGATGGCCATCCTCGAACCCGAGATCGCCATCCTCGACGAGACCGATTCCGGACTCGACATCGATGCCCTGCGGGTGGTTGCCACCGGGGTCCAGGAGGTCCGCCGAGATCGCCCGGAGCTCGGCGTCCTCGCGATCACCCACTACCAGCGGCTGCTGACCGAACTCCAGCCCGATCATGTCCACGTCATCATCGACGGACGGATCGTCGAGAGCGGAGGTCCGGAGCTGGCCGATCGCCTGGAGCGCGAGGGCTACGAGCGATTCGGCGCGAACCGATGACCGACTGGGCGGCGGTCAAACGCGACTTCCCGCTGCTGGGCGAGACGGTCCACGGTCGCCCGATCGTGTATCTCGACTCGGGCAACACCTCGCAGAAGCCGCAGGCGGTCATCGATGCGATGACCGGCTATTACGAGACCATCAACGCCAACGTGCACCGGGGTTCATACGAGCTCGCCGTGAGGGCCACCGATGCACTCGAGGGCGCGCGCGCCACCGTTGCCCGGTTCCTCAACGCTGCGGACCCACGCGAGGTCGTCTTCACCAAGAACGCCACCGAGGCGATGAACCTGCTCGCCCGTTCCTGGGGCGGCGCCAACCTCGGCCCGGGCGATGCCGTGGTGATCACCGAGATGGAGCATCACGCCAACATCGTGCCGTGGCACATGCTCGCCGCCGAGAAGGGGTTCGAGCTCCGCTGGATCCCGGTCACCGAAGACGGCCACCTCGACCTCGCAAACCTCCATCAGTTGCTGGATGGCGCCAAGCTGCTCAGCGTCACCGCGATGTCCAACGTGTTGGGCACCCTCAACCCGATCCGTCGCCTCTCCGACGTGCCTCATCTGGCCACCGACATCGAGGCGATGGGCTGTGACTTCTTGGTCTTCACCGGCCACAAGATGCTCGGTCCGATGGGGATCGGTGCCCTGTGGGCCCGTTCCGACCTGCTCGAGGCCATGCCCCCATTCCTGGGCGGCGGCGAGATGATCCTCCATGTCACCAAGCAGGGCTTCACGACGAACGAGATCCCGTGGAAGTTCGAGGCCGGCACCCCGATGGTCGCCGAAGCGGTCGGGCTGGCGGCCGCCGTCGACTACCTCGACTCCATCGGAATGGACGAGGTCCGTCGCCACGAGGTCGAGCTCACCGCCTACGCCCTTCGCACGCTCACCGAGCGCCACGGCGACAGGCTCACCATCCACGGACCGGCCGAACCAGCCGAGCGCGGAGGGGTGCTCTCCTTCGTCTACGCCGACGTGCATCCTCACGACGTGGCCCAGGTGCTGGATCAGTCCGGGGTGTGCGTGAGGGCCGGCCATCACTGCGCCAAACCGCTGTTGCAGACGCTCGGTGTGCCCGCCACCACACGAGCCTCGCTGTACATCTACAACGACGAATCCGACATCGATTGCCTCGCCGAGTCGCTCGACGCGGCCAGCGACATCTTCTCGTTCTAGGACCAGGAGCCCTCATGCCCGGCCTCGAAGACCTCTACCGCGAAATCATCCTCGATCACTATCGGTCGCCTCGGAACCGGGGCGAGCTGGAGAGCCCGCCGGCGGTCCGCGCCGAGGGATTCAATCCTCTCTGCGGTGACGAGATCATCGTCTACATCGACGTGGCCGACGACGGCACGGTCACCGACATCGCCATCGGCGGCCAGGGGTGCTCGATCAGCCAGTCCTCCGCGTCGATGATGTCGGCGGCGGTCAAGGGCAAGTCGGTTGGTGATGCACGACGCCTGATCGGCGCCTTCAAGGGGCTGATGACGATCCACGAGGGTGAGATCGGTGGCGACGGCACCGAGGCGGCGCTCGGCATCGAGATCGACGCGGACGGCAACGAGCCGATCGCTCTCGGCGACCTCGAGGCCCTCAAGGGTGTGGTGAAGTTCCCGGTTCGGATCAAGTGCGCCACCTTGAGCTGGAACACGCTCGCCCAGGCCCTCGACGAGGTCTCTCCCACCTGAACGTGGTTCAGTGAACCTCCGTCCGCAGCGTTGATCTCCACGGTCTCGTGACCGATGGGAAGCCCGTGCGTCAGCGGGTTGACACAACTTCAGCGAACGGCGGCTCGGCCTCTTCCCAGGCGACGAGCCTCGATCAGCGCGCCTGGGCTCCCCACCCGTGGGTGAGCCGAGCCATCCGCGCCGCAATCCTGATCGTCCCGATCATCGCTGGTGTCGTCGCCGTCCGGCTCGCAGGATCGATCGTCGAACGACCCGACGGCACGGCCGGATTCTGGCTCTGGATGACGGGTCTCGTCGCGCTTTCGACAACTGTCGCAACCGGCGTGCATCGGCTCACCCGAAAGCTCGCCCCGCTCGGTGCGCTGCTCACGATGTCGCTCGTCTTCCCCGACGAAGCACCGTCACGCTTCCGGACCGCACTACGGGCCGGATCCGCCCGCTCGTTGGAGCGGGACCTGGCGAGCGGTCAGGCTCCGTCCGACCAGCAGGCCGCCGCCGAGGAGTTGGTGGCGCTGCTCGCTCGGCTCAACGCCCACGACCGGCTCACTCGTGGTCACAGCGAGCGAGTGCGTGCCTATGCGGTCATGCTCGGGGAGGAGATCGGACTCAGCCCGGAGGAGTTGGAGAAACTCAACTGGGCGGCCCTGATTCACGACATCGGGAAGTTGGAGGTCGACGGCGCCATTCTCGCAAAGGCGGGCCGACCGACCGACGCCGAGTGGGAGGTCCTCCGCACCCACCCCGCGGCTGCGGCCGGCTACGTCGAACCGCTCCGGGAGTGGCTCGGCGAATGGGTCGAGGCCGCCACCCAGCACCACGAACGATTCGACGGCACCGGCTACCCCAACGGGCTCGCCGGCGTCCACATCAGCCGGGCCGGCCGCATCGTGGCCATCGCGGACGCATTCGACGTGATGACCGCGACCCGGTCGTACAAGAAGGCCCTGCCGGCCGCCCAGGCGCGTGCCGAACTCCGCCGCAATGCCGGCAGCCAGTTCGATCCGAACCTGGTACGCAGCTTCCTGCAGATCTCGGTCGGCCGGACGCGCTGGGTGGTGGGACCGCTCGGCTGGCTGGCGCACTTTCCCGACGTCATCCGGACTCCGCTGACCACGATCGCGTCGTCGGGAAGTACCGTCGTCGCGACTGCTGCGGTCACCCTGGGCACCGCCACCGGCGTGATGGCGGAACCACCGGAGCCCATCGAGATCGTCGCCCCGGTAGAGCGAACGATCAGCGCAGCACCGACCGAGGACACGGTTCCCGCGACGGAACCCCCGGACCCTGCATCCCCGAGTGATGCAGTGGTCGTCCCACTGGCAACCGACGAGTCAACTACCACGACCTCGACACCTGACGAGCCATCCAGCAGCACCCCGACCTCGACACCGAGTGGCGGACCGACGACGACCGCGGCCATCCCCGTGACGGCCGCCACCGCGGGCCTCCCGTCGACGACAACGTCAGCGGGCCCGGGCCCGACCGCATCGACCACCACGACCAGCACCCCTTCGAGCACCCCTGTCCCTCCGACCACGACCGGGTCGACGACTACCACCACGGCCCCGACGACGACCAGCACCACCACCACCCTGGCACCCATCCCGCTGAACCTCACGATGGGCGGAGGGGGGTCGACCACGTCGCAGGATTACTTACCACTCGACGGAACGCTGGGTGCTGGAGCGCTGCCGAACTACGACACCGATCGCGACAGCGACGCCGGCCTCCTCCTCCAGCGAGGCACGGGAGTCACCGAGACCGACGCGACGAGAATGCAGCGCTGGTTCGGCCAGCTCAGCGGATCGTCCGAGGTGCGCGGCTGGACAACGGTCGAACTGTGGGCTGCGGTGAAGGACTTCGACACGGCGGCCTCAGGACATCTGGAAGTGGGCCTCTACGACTGCAAGGCCAACAAGACCGATTGCCAGATGCTCGCGGGAGGTGCGGCGTCGTTCTCCCAGGCCTCCTTCGGGTCCGACTTCGGAAAGGTGATCGTCAGCCTGGGAGCGATCGACACCGTCATCGGGTCGAATCGAGCGCTCCGGGTCGTCGTGGCCCCGACGATGAACTCCGGGGGAGACATCTGGCTCGCCTACGCCAACACGAGCTACCCGATGCGGCTCAACGTCGGCTGACCCGCTCCTGGATCGCCACCGCCACATCCGGTCCGACCAGCCCGCAGAGCTCGGCCCCGAGTGATCTGGCCACCGCCAGCGTGCCGTCGTAGGTCACCGCTTCCTCGGTGCAGCACCAGGCCATCGCCGCTCCGC
>CAYFLT010000033.1:351-3721 GCA_964344055.1 uncultured Candidatus Nemicrothrix sp. | reverse complement strand
ATTCCATCGGTGCCTCGTCGTCGGCCTCGGCACCGAGGTGAAGGGCACATCCGGCACCGCCCGGAAACCCCGGTCGATTCAGGAAGATGCACGCACCCGAGACGATTGCAGTCCGGCGATTGGAGTCGTCGCCGAAGATGCCGCGCTCCTCGGCATCCGCCTTGAACTGGAAGAGCTCGGGAGGGAGGGTGGCGGCGAGCGCGGCCAGCCGCATGGCCTCGTCCTCGTCGAGCAGCTCCGCGCCCACCGAACAGCACCCCTGCTGCAGCTCCGCCGCCGGGTGGTCGAGGATGCCTTCGCACCCCTCTCCCCAGATACAGCGCCACCGGGAGCCGAGGAACCCGATGTCGACGAGCCACCGGGTGCCATCGACTGGGTCCACGAACTCCTCGAACTCCGTCGGTGGGATGCTCACGGGGTGATCGTAGGGCTCCCGGCGACCGGCTACGGTCCCGAACGTGACGATGCCTCCCGCCGGCTGGTACGACGACCCCGAGAACCCCTCGTCGTACCGATACTGGGATGGGGAGCGGTGGTCCGAGCACCGGAGCCCCAAGGCCGTGCCACCACCGCCACGACGCCGCGGCGAGTCCGCATTCGACATATTCGGGAAGCTGTTCGCCAGCCTCTCGGCGACTTGGCGGGAGGCGGTCATCGTCGCGCTTCCCTTGGCGGTCGGGACGATCATCGGTGCCGCGCTCGTCTACACCGCCTTCGATCTCGCTCTCAACGTCGATCCCGGCGAGTTCTTCGAGCGAGTCACCACCCCGGGCTTCGACTGGACCGAGGGGGACGACAAGGCGTTCATCGATTCCATCGAGGCGGACGTCACCGGCGTGCCCGGGCCGTCGATCCACTGGCCGGCGCGGTCGTCCTCTGCGCTGCTGCTGGCGTCGTGGCGATGTGGTTGGCGGCCATGTGGAGCACGATCGGACTGAGCCGGCTGTTCATCGCGCACGCACACGGCACATCGCTTCGTGCCGGCGATGCGCTGGGCGCCGCCATCGGTCGAGTGCCGAGGATGGTCCTGTTCACGCTGGCTCTCGCCGGGATTGCCGTTGTGGCCGGGGCCATTCTGTTGATGATCGGCCTGATCGCCCCGGTCCTCCTGCTCCTCGCCCTGCCCGCGATGGCTGCCGTCGTGATCTGGTCGGTTCCCTACCTCACCGTTGCAGGACTCGCGATCGCGGTTGCACCACCGACCGCCGGAATCATCGAGATCACCATCTCGGTCGTACGAGGCCGCTGGGGGTTCGTCGCGGGACGCCTCGTGCTGTTGATCCTCCTCGGCTTCCTGCTCGGCATCCCGATCGGGACCATCGGCAGTGGAATACTCGCCGTCAGCCTCGTCGGCTATCTCCTGTTCACCGCGATGGTCCAGGCCTTCCAGATGGTGGTCAGCGAGGCCGGGTACGCAGTGATCTACTCGAACCTGGATGCGCCCGTGGACGACGAACTACGCGGAACCTGAAGCGGCCTGGCTCAGGCGAGCGGGTCCGCGAACGGGTCGCCCAACGGATCCGGCGCAGCCACTTGCTCGTCCCCGCCCGCGACCCAGCGCTCGTAGCCGGTGTCCTCGAGTTCGGTCGCCAACTCCGGACCGCCCGTCTCCTGGATGCGCCCGTCCGCGAACACGTGCACGGTGTCGGGCTCGAGCTCCTCGAAGAGCCGGCTGTAGTGGGTGATGGCGAGGACCCCGAGGCCCTCTTCCGTCGTCGCCTCTTCGACCCGCTTACTGACCATTCGGAGGGCATCCACGTCGAGACCCGAGTCGAGTTCGTCGAGGATCGCGAACGCCGGCCTCAGCACCGCCATCTGCAGGGTCTCGTTGCGCTTCTTCTCGCCGCCCGACAGATCGACGTTCAGGGGCCGCTCCAGGAACTTGGCGTCGAATCCGATGCGGGCCGCCTCGACCTGCATCCGATCCTCGATCTGGGCGGGATCCCCGGGTGTGCGAGCTGAGGCACCGAGGAGATCGCGAAGCGCGACTCCGGGAACCTCGGTCGGGTACTGCATCGCCAGGAAGAGGCCGGCCTCCGCCCGACGCCACGCGGGAAGCGTGAGGAGCTCGACGTCGTCGATCCGGACCGAGCCGGCGAGCACTTCGTAGCCAGGACGGCCGGCGATGACGTGTGAGAGGGTCGACTTGCCGGACCCGTTGGGACCCATGACCGCATGGACTTCCCCGGAGCCCACGACCAGATCGACCCCCTTGAGGATCTCCTGACCCCCGACTGCGGCCCGAAGACCTTCGACCACGAGTTCGCTCATTGCTCCTCCTCGTCGATGGTGAGTTCCACCTGCCCGTCGACGACCTGGACGGAATAGACAGGCACCGGCCGAACTGCCGGGAGCGTCAGTGGCTCGCCGGTCCGGAGGTCGAACTGGGCGCCATGACGCCAGCACTCGATGGCGCAATCATCGGTCTCGACGTAGCCCTCCGAGAGCGAGACGTCGTCGTGGCTGCACGTGTCGCCCAGGGCGTACACGTCGTCGTCGATCCGGACCACCGCGATCGAGCGGCCATCGACGTCGACCTTGCGGGCCGTGCCGGGCTCGATCTCAGTGAGCGGAAAGAGGCTGTGGGCGCTCATGACTCGCACGCCTCGGAGTCGTCATCACGCTGTCGGGCCAGCTTCGACGCGATCGCCGTGCGTAGGGCCGGTGTGGCCGCCTGCAGCGGCACGGCCTGGAGTACCTCGTCCAGGAAGCCTGCGACGATCAATCGCTCGGCCTCAGCGGTGGGCACACCCCGGCTCTCGAGGTAGAAGCGCTGCTCCTCGTCGACCGGGCTGACCGTCGACGCATGGCTGCAGCGGACCTCGTTGTTCTCGATCTCGAGGTTCGGCACCGACTCCGCCCAGGCTTCGTCGCTGAGCTTCAGGTTGCGGTTGGTCTGGAAGGCGTTCGTGCCACGGGCGTCGGGACGGACGCGGATGAGGCCCGTGTAGACCGAACGCGACTTCCCCGCGACGACGCCCTTGTACAGCAGGTTCGATGTGGTGTCGGGGGCCACATGGTCCTGATACGTGCGGAAGTCGAGGGTCTGGGAACCCTCGCCGAAGTAGACCGCCATGAGGTCGCCGTGCGCTCCCCGGCCGACGAGTCTGGTGTCGGCGCGGGTGCGGGCGTAGGCCCCGCCGAAGGCCGCTGTGGCCGCCGAGAGGGTGGCGTCCCGTTCGACTCGGGAGACAACGCTGCCGAACTGCCAGGTGGCGCCGCCCTGCTCCTGGACCTTCAGGTAGTTGAGCCGGCCGGCCGGGGCCACGTCGAGTTCCACCAGCGGGCACATGAGGATCGACTCGTCTTCGTTGGAGGTGTGCTGGTCGAGGACGTCGGCCTGCGCGTTCTCACCGATCCGCACAACGAG
>CAYFLT010000033.1:0-257 GCA_964344055.1 uncultured Candidatus Nemicrothrix sp. | reverse complement strand
GTCGATCCAGGGTGACGCCGTCGGGGACGTCGACGAGGATCGGCTCTTCGGAGAAGGCGTCGTTCAGGAGGGTGAAGTAGTCGCCGGCGCCATCACTGACCGCCCCGAGCCGCTCCCTTGCGTGGGCCGACTCCGTGAGTTTTCCGACGTGTACCCCGGCCGCGACCACATCGTCGTCCACGTCGACCGCCACCACGTGTCCGTTGACGCAGCGCACGATGGCGCCCGGTTCGACATCGAGTCGGGCCATCGGGGCA
>CAYFLT010000032.1:45403-48598 GCA_964344055.1 uncultured Candidatus Nemicrothrix sp. | reverse complement strand
CCAGCGAGCGGCGTCACAGGGTCGCTCCCCGGTCTCCCCGCGCACGGCGATGTGTTGTCTGCATCGATCCCTCTGTTCCCACCGGGTTGAGCTCTCCACCCCTTTCGGCAGTTCACGGTGCGTAGTTGAGCCCCGTTGGCCTCGAATTGGTACCGTGCTCGCTACCGGAGCGGCTGGGCCGTATGGCCCACGGCCTTGGGTCGACCGGCCCAGCGCCGCCGGGTCCTAGAGTGCGGGGATGCGCGTCAGCGAGGAACTCACCGACCGCGAAGTGGGTTGGGGCGCCACGATGCGTGGTCACATCCGGGACGGTGTGGAGCTGGCCCACGCCGACAGCTCGGCCCAGGTCGCTCCCGGATCGAGCCTCGATCGGGTTCGGCGCGAGGAGCTCGAGGCCGCCACCTTGCGGGAAGGTGCGACCCTGGCGGTCGGCGCCGGCACGCGAGCGCTCCCGGAGTCACCCGATTCCAATCGTACCTGCTTCGAGCGAGATCGTGACCGCATCCTCCATGCCACCGCCTTCCGGCGGCTGGCCGGGAAGACCCAGGTGTTCGTGTTCCCCGACGATCATCAACGAACGAGGCTCACCCACGCCCTCGAGGTGGCACAGGTTGCCCGCTCGGTGAGTCGCGCGTTGGGATTGAACGTCCCCCTGACCGAGGCGATCGCGCTCGGTCATGACTGTGGCCACGGGCCGGGTGGTCACGCGAGCGAGGATGCCCTCACGCCCTACATCGAGGGTGGCTTCGATCACGCCGTGTGGGGTGCCGACGTCACACTCACTCCCCTCAACCTGTGTGTCGAGACACTCGACGGGATCCGAAACCACTCGTGGTCACGACCGGCACCCATCACCCCCGAGGCGGAGGTCGTCAGCTGGGCGGATCGGGTGGCCTATGTGTGTCACGACTTCGAGGACGCGGCCACTGCGGGTGTCGTTCGGGGTGCCGATCTCCCGCTCGAGGTCCGTGACTACTGCGGTACCACTCGCCGCACCCAGCTCGCCGGGTTCATCGGGTCGATGATCGACGCAACCGAATCCACCGGCCGGATCGGAATGACCCCATCGGGCGCTCAGGCCCTCGCCGCATTCCGTTCCTTCAACTACGAGACGATCTATCTCCGGCCGGCCTCGCGTGAGCAGGCGAGTCGGGTCATCACGGTCCTGCAGGCGCTGGTCGAACATCTCGCCGCCGATCCTGGCCGGCTGCCTCCGCGGCTCATCACCGATGACTCCGAGGCCGGAGTCCGACACGCCGCAGTCGCCTGGGTGGCCGGTATGACCGACCGGTACGCGATGCATGCCGCCCAAGAGTGGCTGGGCATCGAACACGACGCACTCCCCCGCGGCATCGACCTGGACTGATCACCGGGTCACCTTCGGCCAGGGCTCCGATTGCTGGTCGATCGGGACGCGAAGAACCCCCGCCGAGGCGGGGGCTCTTCATCGTTCAATTGGCGCCGCGGTCAGTCGGGCAGGACGTCGACCAGCTTGCGGCCCTTGCGGCTGCCGAACTTCACCACGCCGTCGGCCTTGGCGAAAAGGGTGTCGTCGCCGCCCTTGCCGACGTTCTCGCCGGGGTGGAACTTGGTGCCACGCTGGCGGACGATGATGGTGCCGGCGAGGACCTTGCCCCCGTCGTAGACCTTCACGCCGAGGCGCTTGGCGTTCGAATCGCGACCGTTGCGGGTTGACCCGCCGCCCTTCGTCTTCGACATGAGATTCAGCCCTTCTTGATGCCGGTGATCTCGATGCGGGCCAGCGTCTGGCGGTGGCCCCACCGCTTCCGGTTGTTCGACTTGTTCTTGTAGAGGAACCCGTTGATCTTCGGACCCTTGGTCTCCTCGACGACCCGAGCGGTGACGCTCGCCTTGGCCAGCTGATCAGGGGTGGCGAGAACGGTGTCGCCGTCGACGACGAGCACCGGATCGAGCGAGAGGTCCGTGCCGGGCTCGCCGACGCGCTCGACCTCGAGGGTCTGCCCCTCCTCGACGCGGTACTGCTTACCGCCGGTCTTGACTACTGCGTACATAGGGGTTCAAGCCTAGCGGGCTGGGGCCGAAAGCGGCACCGCTGAGCGGGTCATGCGAGCAGGTGATCGAGGAGGGTGTGACCCCTGCCTTCGCAGGTCTCACACGTGTCCGACACCGACTCCAGGAGACCCTCGCCGATCCGCTTGCGGGTCATCTCGACCAGACCCAGCTCGGAGATGTCGAACACCTGGGTGCGGGTCTTGTCACGCGCCAGCGACGAACGGAACGTCTTGATCACCTCGTCGCGGTTCTTCGCCACCTCCATGTCGACGAAGTCGATCACGATGATGCCGCCGATGTCGCGCAGGCGGAGCTGGTGCGCGACCTCTTCGGCTGCTTCGAGATTGTTGCGGAAGACCGTCTCTTCGAGGCTCGACTTGCCGACGTTCTTGCCGGTGTTGACGTCGATCACGGTGAGCGCCTCGGTGTGCTCGATGATCAGGGAACCGCCGGAGGGCAGCCACACCTTCTTGTCGAGCGCCTTGCGAAGCTGCTCGTCGATGTGTTGACGCTCGAACAGCGGGAGCCCTTCGGCCTCGGCGTCGTAGTACTCGACCCGGTCCGCCAGCGCCGGAGTGATCGACTCGACGTAGGAGCGAACCTCCTCGTACAGCTGGCGATCGTCGATGATCACGCCGCGGAAGTCCTTGGTGAACTCCTCGCGGATGATCCGGACCGCCGCCTCCGGCTCCCGGTAGAGCAGGGCCGGCGCCTTGGTCTGCTTCGACAGCTTCTCGATGTCGTTCCACTGGGCGACCAAGCGGCTGACGTCGCGTTCGATTTCCTCGGACGTGACGTTCTCGGCCGCTGTTCGGACGATCACGCCGTGCTGCTTCGGCTTCGCCTTGTCGAGGATGTTCCGCAGTCGCTTCCGCTCACCGTCGGGCAGACGCTTGGAGATGCCGTAGGTGGTGCTGTTGGGGACCAGGACCACGAAACGACCCGGGAGCGAGACCTCTTGGGTGAGGCGAGCACCCTTGTGCGCGATCGGGTTCTTGGTGACCTGACACAGGATCGCCTGCTTGGCCTTGAGCAGTTCCTCGATCCGCGGCTGTTCGGCCTTGGTCTCGACGTCGTCGGGGTCGTACTGGACGTCGCCGCGGTAGAGGACTGCGTTCTTCGGCGTCGCGATGTCGACGAACGCCGCTTCCATGCCCGGCA